>NZ_ALWX01000013.1 GCF_000297495.1 Janibacter hoylei PVAS-1
CTCATCGCCGAGCCGCTTCAGTGGTGCTCCCCGGCGGCCGTCTCGTGGTCGTCGTGGGCCACGGTGTTGTGCGCGGACGGGATCTTGGTCGCCGCCTGGCGGAAGGCGAAGAGGACGCCCAGCATCATCGCGAAGATCAGGAGCGCGAAGAGACCGTAGACGACGGGCGGGACCGGGAGCTCGGTGTGGTGCTCGGCCTCGGCGGCGAGGGAGGCAAGAGTGCTCAGCATGCGCCCCATGCTACCCGCCCGTTGTCCACCGTCTTCATCCACAGGCCTGTGTGCAGGGCCGAGGATGACGCCCGCTGCCTGTGGACACCGCTGTGGGTGATGTCCGCTCGGCGATGCGACCGCTCACCCGTTGCAGCGAGCACCGGAGTACGCGTAGAACAGTCCTCACACCGCGGCCGCATGACGGCCGTCCGGACCACAGGGATAACGACGCACGCACGACCCACGGCGCCACCGTGGTGTCACCGGCGACTCGGCGGCGTCGGCGCCTCCTGGTCCACGTGACCCCGCGACGACGCGCCTGCGTGCCCGTCGCCGCGCTGCCGTCGCCACAGGGCCTGCGGGCCGTGTCACGGACAGCGGTCGAGGGCCCCCTCCCGACGGAGAGGGCCCTCGACCTGTCTCGTGGCGATGCCCTGCTCGGGCGGTGCCGCGCGTCGGCTCAGCGCCGGATCTGACCGTCCCCCTCGACGACCCACTTGGTCGTCGTCAGCTCGGGCAGGGCCATCGGCCCGCGGGCGTGCAGCTTTTGCGTCGAGATGCCGATCTCCGCGCCGAAGCCGAACTCCCCGCCGTCGGTGAACCGCGTCGACGCGTTGACGAGCACGGCGGCCGCGTCGACCTCGGTGGTCCACCTGCGGGCCGCGGCGCGGTCCTCGGTGACGATCGCCTCGGTGTGGCCGCTCCCGTGCCGCCGCACGTGCTCCATCGCGGCGTCGACGTCGTCGACGACCGCGACCGACATCTCCAGAGCGAGGTACTCGCAGTCGAAGTCCTCGTCCGTGGCCGGCTCCACCCGCACGCCCTCGGGGGCGGCCGCGCGGGTCGCCTCGTCACCGTGCAGGACGACGCCCGCCTCGGCGAGCACCCGCAGCACCTCGGGCAGGAAGTCCGCGGCGAGATCGCGGTGGACGAGGAGCGACTCCGCGGCATTGCACACGCTCGGCCGGTGGGTCTTGGCGTTGAGCGCGATGGCCAGGGCCTTGCCCCGGTCGGCGGCCACGTCGACGTAGACGTGGCAGTTGCCCACGCCGGTCTCGATGACGGGCACCGTCGACTCGAGCACCACGGCCTGGATGAGGGAGGCTCCTCCCCGCGGGATGAGCAGGTCGACGAGACCGCGGGCGGTCATGAGGGCCTGGACCGCGTCGTGGCCGCCCTCGAGTAGCTGCACGGCGTCCTCCGGCAGCCCGTGCTGGCGAAGGGCGGACCGCAGCGCCCCCACGAGCGCCCGGTTGGTGCTCGCGGCGGCCGAGCCGCCGCGCAGGATCATCGCGTTGCCGGACTTCAGCCCGAGCCCCGCCGCGTCGACGGTGACATTGGGGCGGGCCTCGTAGATCATCCCGACGACGCCCATCGGCACCCGCACCTGCCGGATCTGCAGGCCGTTGGCCAGGGTCGAGCCGCGCACGACCTCCCCGACCGGGTCGGGCAGCGCGGCGAGGTCGCGCAGCGCCTGCGCCACCGCGGCGACCCGGTCCGCGTCGAGCGCCAGCCGGTCGAGCAGACCGGCGGCCATGCCCCCTTCGCGCCCGCGCCGCAGGTCCTCCGCATTGGCGGCGACGACCTCGTCGGTCGCGGCGGCGACCGCATCGGCCAGGGCGAGCAGCGCCGCGTCCTTCTCCGCCCGCGTCAGCAGGGCCAGGCGCCGCGAGGCGACCCGCGCACGCTCGGCCAGGTCACGCACCACGGCGGTGGGCTCGAGGGTCAGGGTGTCGGTCATGCGCACAGGGTACGGGCGGGCAGTGCGATGATGCTGAGGTGACCACGATCCTGTCCATCCAGTCCCACGTCGCCTACGGACACGTCGGCAACTCCGCGTCCGTCTTCCCCATGCAGCGCCTCGGTGTGGAGGTGTGGCCGGTGCACACGGTCAACTTCTCCAACCACACCGGCTACGGCGCGTGGCGCGGCCCGCTCATGGACCCGGCCGACGTCGCCGACGTCGTCACGGGCATCGGCGAGCGCGAGGCCTTCGCCGAGATCGACGCGGTCCTCTCGGGCTACCAGGGTGGTGAGGGCATCGGCGCGACGATCCTCGACGCCGTCGCCGCGGTCAAGGCGGTCAACCCGGCCGCGATCTACGCCTGCGACCCGGTGATGGGCAATGCCAAGTCCGGCTGCTTCGTCCACGAGTCGATCCCCGTGCTGCTGCGGGAAAAGGTCGTCCCGCAGGCCGACCTCATCACGCCCAACCAGTTCGAGCTCGGCTTCCTCACCGACACCGAGCCGCAGACGCTGGAGGAAACGCTCGCCTCGGTCGACGCCGCCCGCGAGATCGGGCCGAGCACCGTGCTCGTCACCTCGGTCCTGCGCCCCGACCGTCCCGAGGGGACGATCGAGATGCTCGCCTGCCACGACGACGAGGCGTGGATCGTGCGCACCCCGCACCTGCCGCTCAAGGCCAACGGCTCGGGCGACGTCACCGCCGCGCTCTTCACGAGCCACTGGCTGCGCACGCAGTCGCTGCAGGAGTCGCTGGGGCGCACCGTCTCGTCCGTCTTCGACCTGCTGCAGCTCACGCTCGACTCGGGTCGGCGTGAGCTGCAGCTGGTCCAGGCGCAGGAGGCCTACGCCCACCCGCGGATGCAGTTCGAGGTCACGCGGGTGCGCTGACGCTCACAGGAGCGCGAGGTGGTCTCGGTGGATGACCTCACGCTCGTACTGCGGCCCGATCTCGGCCGCGAGCTCCTTGGTGCTGCGCCCCATGAGGTGCGGCAGCTCGCCGGAGGTGTAGTTGACGAGCCCGCGGGCGATGACCGCGCCGTCGGGCCCGACGACGTCGACGGGATCGCCGTCGACGAAGGAGCCGGTCACCCCGGTGATGCCGGCCGGCAGGAGCGAGCGGCCACGATCGCGAAGGGCGGTGACCGCACCTTCGTCGATCTGCACCGACCCGCGCGGGGTCGTCGCGTGGGCCAGCCAGAGCGCGCGCGACCCGCGGCTGCGCCGCTGGGGGTGGAAGACGGTGCCGACGTCCTCGCCGGCGAGGGCTCCGGCGATCTGGTCGGCGGAGGTGAGCACGGTGGGGATCCCGGCGGCGCCTGCGATGGTCGCCGCCTCGACCTTCGTCGTCATGCCGCCGGAGCCGACCGCCGACCCGGTCCCGCCGATGGAGATCGCCTCGAGCTCGGCGGGCTCGGTGACGACCGCCACCCGCTCGGCGCCGGGGGTACCGGGCTTGGCGGTGTAGAGGGCATCGACGTCGGTGAGCAGGACGAGCCCGTCGGCGCCGACGAGCTGGGCCACGAGCGCGGCGAGCCGGTCGTTGTCGCCGAAGCGGACCTCGTGGGTGGCCACGGTGTCGTTTTCGTTGACGATCGGCACGACCCCGAGGTCGAGGAGGGAGTCGAAGGTGCGCTTGGCATTGGTGTAGCTGGTGCGTCGGGTGACGTCGTCGACGGTGAGCAGGACGAGCCCGATGGTGTGGCCGTGCCGACCGAAGGCCCGGTCGTAGGCCGACAGCAGCACGCCCTGGCCGACGCTCGCCGCGGCCTGCTGGCGCGCGAGGTCGCTCGGTCGCGTGCTCATGCCGAGCGGGCCGATGCCGGCCGCGATGGCGCCCGAGGAGACGAGGACGATCTCGGCGCCCTCGCTGCGCCGACCGGACAGCGCGTTGACGAGCGCGGTGAGGCGGGCGATGTCGAGCTCTCCCCCGGCCGCGCTGGTCAGCGACGACGAGCCGACCTTGACGACGATGCGCCGGGCACGCGAGATGGCCCGCCGTGCATCGGCCATCAGTCGTCCTCGGTCCAGTGTCCGGCCTGGCGCTCGGTCCACAGCCCCTCGCGGGCCGCGGTCTGGGCGTCCTTGCGGGCGTGGAACTCCTCGCGGCGCTCCTTGGTCGTGCGCCGCGTGTTGTCCTCGAAGCGCAGGTCCTGACCGCGGTGGCCGAGGAGCTCGGCGCCGCCGACGAGGGTCGGCTCCCAGTCGAAGACGACCGCGTTGTCCTCCGGGCCGATGAGCACCGTGGAGCCCGCGACCGCGCCGGCCTTGGTCAGCTCCTCCTCGACACCCGCCCGATTGAGCCGGTCGGCGAGGTAGCCGACGGCCTCGTCGTTGGCGAAGTCGGTCTGGAAGACCCACCGGGTGATCTTGTCGCCGAGGACGTGGAAGACCTCGCCGTCGGACGTCACCTCGCGACGCACGACGAAGCCGGCGTCGTCGACCGCCTTGGGGCGCAGGACGACCCGCTGCGGCGCGATCTCGACCTCCGTCTCGGCACGCGCAGCCTGAACGTGGCGGGCCATCGCAAAGGTCAGCTCCTTGAGCCCGGTGTGCGCGACGGCGGAGACGACGAAGACCTCCAGGCCGCGCCCCTCGAGGTCGGCCTTGACCATCTCGGCGAGGTCGAGGGCGTCGGGCACGTCGGCCTTGTTGAGCACGACGATGCGGGTGCGCTCCGACAGCGGCGTGCCGCCGAGGGTGTCGTCGGCGACGTAGGCGGCCAGCTCGGCCTCGATGACGTCGAGGTCGGTCATCGGGTCCCGGCCCGGCTCGAGCGTGGCGCAGTCGATGACGTGGACGAGCACGGAGCAGCGCTCGACGTGCCGGAGGAACTCCAGGCCGAGCCCACGCCCTTCGCTGGCACCGGGGATGAGGCCGGGCACGTCGGCGACGGTGTAGCGCATGTCGCCGGCCGTGACGACGCCGAGGTTGGGCACGAGCGTCGTGAAGGGGTAGTCGGCGATCTTGGGCCGGGCCGCGGAGAGGACGGAGACGAGCGAGGACTTGCCAGCACTCGGGAAGCCGATGAGGGCGACGTCGGCAAGCGACTTCAGCTCCAGGACGATGTCCCGGCTCTCCCCCGGCTCGCCGAGCAGCGCGAAGCCGGGCGCCTTGCGACGCTGGCTCGACAGGGCCTTGTTGCCCAGGCCACCGCGCCCGCCCTGGGCCGCGACGAAGGTCGCGCCGGGTGCGACGAGGTCGGCGAGCACGTCGCCCGACGCATCGGTGATCACCGTGCCGGCGGGCACGGGCAGGACGAGGTCGTCGCCGTTGGCGCCGTTCTTCTCGTCGCCGGCGCCGGGGGGCACCGTTGGTCGCCCGGCGGTGCGGGCTGCGGTGGTAGTCGAGGAGGGTCGTGACCTGCGGGTCGACGACGAGGACGACGTCACCGCCGTGGCCGCCGTTGCCGCCGTCCGGGCCGCCGAGCGGCTTGAACTTCTCGCGGTGCACGGAGGCGACGCCGTGACCACCCTTGCCGGCCTCGACGTGCAGGGTGACGCGATCGACGAAGGTCGTCACGACCTCACCTCTCCTTGGTGTGTGGGGTGGAGCGGGTACGGCGAAGGGGGCAGGTCAGCGGACCCGCCCCCTTCGCACACGCATGGTGTCGCGTCAGCTGGCGGAGTCCACCGGCAGGACGCTCACGGTCTTGCGGCCGCGCTTGGAGCCGAAGGTGACGGCGCCGTCAGCGAGGGCGAACAGCGTGTCGTCGCCACCGCGGCCGACGTTGTCGCCCGGGTGGAAGTGGGTGCCGCGCTGGCGGACGATGATCTGACCGGTGCCGACGAGCTCGCCGCCGTACCGCTTGACACCCAGGCGCTGGGCATTGGAGTCGCGTCCGTTCTTGGACGAGGACACACCCTTCTTGGAAGACATGTCAGTAGGTTCCTAACTGTTGAAGGAGGCTCAGGCCTTGATGTCGGTGATCTTCAGCTGCGTGAGCGGCTGGCGGTGACCCTGGCGCTTGCGGTAGCCGGTCTTGTTCTTGTACTTCATGATCGTGATCTTGGGGCCCTTGGCGGCACCGACGACCTCGGCCGTGACGCTGGCCTTGGCCAGCTTGTCGGCGTCGCTGGTCACGGTGGACCCGTCGACGAGGAGGATCGGCTGCAGGTCGACGCTGTCGCCGGCCTCGCCCTTGATCGAGTTGATGAGGATGGTGTCGCCGACGGAGACCTTCTCCTGGCGGCCACCCGCGCGAACGATCGCGTACATCAGTGGAACTCACTTTCGCTTCAGGTGCACTCGCTCTGTCTGACCGGCCAACAGTCCTCATGCCGGGGCATGAAGCGTCCGCTCGGTGGGCGCACCAAAGACCAAGAGTACCGGCGAGACCCGCTGGCGGACAAACCGACGACGGGAGGTCAGCCCGGCGGCGTCAGCTGGTGCTCGAGGACGGGCGCCTCCCCCGGTCCGAGCACCGGGTGCAGCCCGACGGTGAAGCCGAGGAGGTCACCGCCATTGAGCCAGGTGTCGACGCTGCCACCCCGCGCGGAGGAGGCGGCGGAGTCGACCCCCGCCCGGTCCATGCCCACCTGTCCCCCGACCTCCTCGAGGCGGGTCGCCAGGGCATCGGCATCGGCCGGCGACTCGAAGAGGGCGATGCTCTGCACCTGCCGGTCGCCCGGGGCGACGAGCACCCGGATGACGTCGGCCTGGACGACGACCTCGCCACCCGTGCCGCGCACGACGACCTCGATCGGGTCCTCACCGCGCACGTCGACGTCGCGCAGGATGCCGCCGTCGGCCCCCAGGTCGTCCGCGGTGAGCGCCGTGGACAGGTCGATGAGCGCGCGGCGCTCGGTCTCGATGTGCTCGACCCCGGCCTCGCTGAAGGACGAGTTGTCCCCCGAGCCGGTCGTCGGCCCCTCCGCCGACCCTCGGGTGATCGTGCACCCCGCGAGGGCGAGCGCGAGCAGCCCGGCGACGGCGCCACGCCTCACAGCCGCAGCCACGTGTCCTGCGCGGACGGGTCCGCCGACGCCGGCCCCTCGGCCGGTGGGGCCTGGTCAGCCAGAGGCGTGAAGGACCACTCGAGGACCTCGAGGGCGGGGGCCTGGCCCGCGGGCGGGCAGGCGGTGGAGGGTGACGCCGCCGCGGATGCCCAGGGCCTGCCCCCCGTGCAGCCCGTGCCGGCGACGGCGCTCGACCGGACCGTCGACGACCCGATCGACGAGCGCGGTGGTCGGCTCGGGAGCGAGGCCGAGGACCTCGGCCGTCCGGCGCAGCTCGTCGGCGGCTCGCTGCCCGTCGTCGAAGGAGCGGGTCAGCCCGACGACGGAGACGAGCTCGTCACCGCCGACCAGCAGTCGGATCGTCGTCGCTTCGACGCGCAGCGCGCCGAGCGGGCCCACGACGTCGACGGTGATCGGTCGGTCGAGCGGCGCGTCGACGTCCCAGACCGGCCCGGCCTCGCCGCCGAGCACCGTGTCGCGGGTCGGCCAGCCGGCAGCGAGGTCGATCACGGCACGTCCGGTCGCGTGGATGCGGTCCACCCCGGCTGCCGAGAAGGTCGAGCGGTCGGTCATGTCCAGCACCCTACTGTCGGACGTCGGCGTCGAACCCGGACAGGATCCGCGCGACGATGCGGTCGACGTTGTTGACGGGTCGGGCCTCGTCGAGGCGGGTGTCGAAGTCCGACTCGACGATCGCGCGGATCTCCTCGTCGGTCAGGTCGGCGAAGGCCGGCCACGTGTCCTGCTCGATGAGTGCCCAGCGGGAGGACTGGTCGGCGACATTGCCCTCCGGCAGCGGGGTCGTCACGGTGACGGTCCCCTGCAGCGGGTTGTCGATGCCGGTGAAGGGGATGGTGTGCGGCCCCGGGGTCTCCACGTCGAAGGTCACCGGGAAGACCTCGCCGAAGGTCTGCGCACCGGGGATCGTCGGCTCACCGATGAGGGTGATGCCGTAGGTGACCGCGGGGCCCGTCGGGAAGTGGCTGTATATCGTCTGGTAGTCGTCGACGATGATCTGGTTCTGCTCCCGCCACAGCAGCCGGTGGTTGCCGTCGTCGACCCGGGCGGGGTCGCCGGAGTCGATCCCGTACCAGGCCTGCATCGCGTTGTCGTCGATGACGCCGGCCGCGTGCATCCGCTCGATCTCGGCGATGCCCCCGTCGACGTAGGCCTGGTGCATCGACCCCTGGTCGAAGAAGATCTCCTGCTGCATCGACAGCAGGGTCGACTCGTAGAAGGCGAGGTCGGCGTCGCTCAGCGAGGCAAGCACCGCGAGGTTGCCCGCGTGCGGCGGTGGCAGCAGGGGTGCGCCGGCGAGGACACCCTGGGCGACGTCGCGGGCGAGGTCGAGGTCGGCGAAGCCGCCGGCGAAGCTCGGGCCGATCATGTTGGCCATCGCGGCCCACTCGAGATCGGGGTTGGCGAGGTAGAGCTCGCCGTAGTACTCGTACACCGCCGAGACGATGTCGCGGTTGCCGTCGAAGCCCTGGCTCGGGTCCCACTCCGCCGGGTCGATGCCCGCCTGCTGCAGGGCCCGGTCGATCCAGTACTGCTCGAGGTAGTCCGCGTAGGCGACCGGGTCGTCGGCAAAAAGCCCGTCGTCGAAGGCCCGGTCGAGCGCCTCCTTGGTCCCCTCCGGGTCCGCGACCGCGAGGTCGCGGAACTCGTCGCTCTCGAGGTAGTCGGCCCGCTCCTGGGGCGTCATGTCCTCGAGCTCGTCGTAGAGGTCGGCCGCCGCCAACGGCGGCGTCATGGGGAGCCTCGGTCCGGCTGACGAAGGGGGGCCCCCGCCCGTGGCACCCGCGCTACCGGCCTCCTGCTCGGCCGCCTGGGTCCGGGCGCGGCCGCCGTAGGTGTCGAGCAGATCGGCCGCCTCGGCCAGCCGGGTGCGGGCGGTGGCCCACGACTGGCCGAATCGGTCGGCGTCGTCGCCGGTCCAATGCATCGCCAGGAGCATCGCCTGCGCGGTGCCGTCGCCCTCGACGGTCCGGGTGCGCCCCGCCAGCGTCACGAGTGCGTCGCCGATGGCGCGCAGTCGGTCGCTGTCGGCGCCGTGCGTCAGCTGGTCCACGGTGTCCCTTCCCCCTGCTGGTCAGGTGAAGGCTAGCCACGTGCACGCCGACGGCCCATGGGGAGCGCTCCCCCATGGGCCGTCGGTCGGTGCGGCTCGGTGCGTCAGGCCTTCGGCGGGCCGGCCTCCGAGGTGACGCGCTTGCGCTTGCGTCGCGCCGGCGCGGCCGGCTCCGGGTCGGCGACAGGTGTCGTCGGCGCCTCGCCGGACTCACCGGCGACCTTGGTCAGGGGTGCCGCTGCGGGCTCGGCCGGCGCGGTGAGGTCGACGGCCTCGAGCGCCACCGGGGCACCCGAGCTCGACGCGGCACGGCGGCCACCGCGGCGACGCCTCGGCGCCTCCTGCGGCTCGGGCTCGACAGCGCTCTCGACGGGCTCGGGCACGACATCGGCCGCGGGCTGCAGCGCCAGCTGCTCCGGCTCGGCCGGGGCTGGCGGGGTCGACTCCTCGCCCGCGCCGGTCAGGTCGACCGCCTCGAGCGCCACCGGGGCGCCGGCGGTGGAGGCCGCCCCGGCGACCGCCGCGACGACGCTTCGGCGCCTCCTGCGCCGGCTCCTCGACCGGCGCCGGCCCCGACGTCACCTCGGGCGCGTCGGCGGCGGAGTCGGTGGTCGCGAGGTCGGCGACGTCGTCCTCGCTCGCCTCGCCGGCGATGTTCTTGATCGCCGCGGCGTGGGCCGCCGCCGCGATCTGGGCCGCGGTCCGGCCGTTGGCGTCGGTCTGCTCCTCGACCGGCTCCTGGCGCTGCGCCGAGGAGTCCTTGTCCCCCTTCGACCGGCCACGACGGGACTTGCCGCCGCCACCGCCACCGTTGCCGCCGTGGTTGCCGCCGGCGTGACCACCGGGGTCGTGGGCGACGGGCTCGCTGTGGACGATGATGCCCCGACCCTGGCAGTGCTCGCACTCTTGCGAGAAGACCTCGATGAGACCGGCACCGACCCGCTTGCGGGTCATCTGCACCAGGCCGAGCGAGGTGACCTCGGCGACCTGGTGCTTGGTGCGGTCACGGCCCAGGCACTCGAGCAGACGGCGGACGACGAGGTCCCGGTTGGACTCGAGGACCATGTCGATGAAGTCGACGACGATGATGCCGCCGATGTCGCGCAGCCGCAGCTGACGCACGATCTCCTCGGCCGCCTCGAGGTTGTTCTTCGTCACCGTCTCCTCGAGGTTGCCCCCGGAGCCGGTGAACTTGCCGGTGTTGACGTCGACGACCGTCATCGCCTCGGTGCGGTCGATGACGAGCGAGCCGCCGGAGGGCAGCCAGACCTTGCGGTCCATCGCCTTGGCGATCGCCTCGTCGATCCGGTGCGCGGCGAAGACGTCGCCCTCGCCCGTGTACTTCTCCAGGCGGTCGGAGAGGTCCGGTGCGACGTCGTCGACGTAGCCCTTGATCTCGCGCCAGGCGTCGTCGCCCGAGACGACCATCTTGGCGAAGTCCTCGTTGAAGATGTCGCGGATGACCCGCACGGTCATGTCCGGCTCGGCGTGCAGGAGGACCGGGGCGCCGCCGGCGGATCCCTTCTTGCCCTTCTTGGCCTCGGCCTTGGAGCTGATCTTGTCCCAGGCCTTGGTGAGCCGCTCGACATCGGCGGTCAGCTCGGCCTCCGAGGCACCCTCGGCAGCGGTCCGGACGATGACGCCCGCGCTGTCCGGGACGACCTGCTTGAGGATCCCCTTGAGGCGGGAGCGCTCGGTGTCGGGCAGCTTGCGCGAGATGCCCGTCATGCTGCCCTCGGGCACGTAGACGACGTAGCGGCCGGGCAGCGAGATCTGCGAGGTGAGGCGCGCACCCTTGTGGCCCACCGGGTCCTTGGTCACCTGGACGAGGACCGAGTCACCCGAGGAGAGCGCATTTTCGATCCGGCGCGCCTGGCCGTTGCCGACGCCCTGCGCCTCCCAGTTGACCTCACCGGCGTAGAGCACCGCATTGCGGCCCTTGCCGATGTCGATGAAGGCGGCCTCCATGCTCGGCAGCACATTTTGCACGCGTCCGAGGTAGACGTTGCCGACGAGCGTCGACGTCGTCTCGCGGGAGACGTAGTGCTCGGCGAGCACGCCATCCTCGAGGACGCCGATCTGGGTGCGGTCGCCGTGCTGGCGCACGACCATGACCCGCTCGACGCTCTCGCGCCGGGCGAGGAACTCCGCCTCGGTGATGATCGTGCGGCGACGACCGGCCTCACGGCCCTCGCGGCGACGCTGCTTCTTCGCCTCGAGACGGGTGCTGCCCTTGATCGCCTGCGGCTCGTTGCGCCGCGACTCGCGGACCTTGGTCACGGTGCCGGGCGGGTCCTCCTGGCCACCGTTGCCACCACCACCACCGCCGCCACCACGGCGGCGCCGGCGACGTCGACGCGAGCTGCCGGAGCCCTCGTCACCGGAGTCGTCGGACGAGCCCGAGTCGTCGGAGTCGTCGTCGGACCCGTCGTCCGAGGAGTCGGTGTCGTCGGATGCGTCATCGCCCTGCGCCTGCCGGCCACCCCGGCCGCGCGAGCGCCCGCGGCCGCGGCCACCACCGGAGGAGTCGTCCGCGGAGTCGTCGTCCGAGGTGTCGTCATCGGAGGAGTCGGCGGGAGCCTCGCCCGACTCGTCGGCGCCCTCGTCGCCGGAGCGGCTGTTGCGACCGCGCCCGCCGCGACGACGACGGCGGCGGCCGCCCCCTTCGCCCGGGGTGTCGTCACCGGAGTCGTCGCGCGACTCGTCCTGGTCGCTGCTCTTGTCGTCCTCGTCCGCGACGTCCTCCGGCTCCGGCTCGCGCCGGCGCGGCGGGGCGACGACCGGGGTCGGCTGCTGGAAGAGGAGGCCGAAGGACGGCACGACGGCTGCGGGCGCCGACTGCGGCTCCTGCGTCTCGGGCGTGTCCGTCTCGGGCTGGGCTGCCTGCGTCGACTCGTCGACGGGCGTGTCGTTGTCGGTGGCCATGTGGCACCTCCTGCACCACGGCCGTGTCCCGACACCGGCACCCCTGAGAGGGGTGCGACCCGGCCGCCGTGCGGCGTGGCGGGCGCCTGGCCCGCGAAAGAGTCCGTGTTGCCTCGGCCGGGCTCGCGCTCAGCGCGGCACCCCGTCGGGGCCGGCGGCGTCTCAGTCGGCGGCCAGTGGATCGGCCACGCTCTCGGTCTCGCTGCTCCAGATCCCCTGCGCCAGTCGGGTCGCCTTGGGCGATCGCGGCGGCGCGAACGAGGTGGCAGCGGTGATCGCGCTGAGGACGTCGTCGGGGCGAACGGCAGGTGTGGTGTGCCGCACGACCATCGTCAGTATCGCACAGCCCTCGTCCGACAGACCGGTCTCCGCCCGGATGACGGGCTCGCGCGCGTCGTAGGACTTCACGCCCTTCTTGAACATCCGGCTGACCTCCACCCGCTCCTGCGCGAGGAACCCGGCGACGGCCCGCTCGAGGTCGGCCAGCTCGACACCGGGGAACTCCAGCAACCACCGGCTCGCCTGCAGGCGGTCGGCCAGCGCACCCGGCTGGGCCTCGACCACCGAGACGATGTCGAGCCCGTCAGGCAGGGCCGCGTCGAGGGCCGTGGCCAGCGCATCGGGGTCGACCCGCTCGGTCACCGAGATCTCGAAGTACTCCGCCTCGCTCGCCGCCCCAGTCGCAGCGCCGTTGGCGTAGGAGATCTTCGGGTGCGGGTGGAAGCCGGCCGAGTAGGCCATCGGCACCCCCGAGCGTCGCAGCGCGCGCTCGAGCGCACGGCCGAAGTCACGGGTCGAGGAGTAGCGCAGCCGCCCGCGGCGGGCGTACTGGATGCGCAACTTCTGGACCGCCGGGGGTGGGGGCGGGCCGTCGGGGGTGCGTTGCGGGGACATGGGGGTCAAGCGTAGGCGCCGCGCGCGAGCAGCTCGACCAGGTGCACGCCGGTCCGCTCGGTGAGGTCGGCGATCTGGGTCTGGCAGCTGAAGCCGTCGGCGAGGACGACCGTGTCGCAGCCGGCCCCCTCGATCGCCGGCAGCAGCTGCTGCTCGGCGACCTTGACCGACACCTCGTAGTGGCCGAGCTCGACGCCGAAGTTGCCCGCCAGCCCGCAGCAGCCGCCCAGCCGCGTCACCGTCGCGCCCGTGCGGGCGAGCAGCGCCTCGTCGGCCGCCCAGCTCATCACCGCGTGGTGGTGGCAGTGCGGCTGGGCCACGACCTCGGTGCCGGAGAGGTCGGGGGCGGCCCAGCGCCCTGCGTCGATGGCGGTGGTGAGCACCTCGGCGACCGTGCGCACTCCCCCGGCGACCTCACGAGCGGCCGGCGAGTCGACGAGCCGCGGCAGGTCGTGGCGCAGCGCGGCGGTGCAGCTCGGCTCCATGCCGACGACGGGGATGCCCGCCGCGACGACCGGCGCGAGGACGCGCGCGGCATCGGTCAGGGTCTTCTTCGCGGCGTCGAGCTGACCGGTGGAGATGAAGGTCAGCCCACAGCACAGCGCCTCCGCCGGGACGAAGGGGGTGAACCCCGCCTGCTGCAGCAGCGCCACGGTCGACCGGCCGACCTGGGGCGAGAAGTGGTCGGTGAAGGAGTCGACGAAGATCGCGACTGGGTGGGCGGTGCCGGCGGCCTGGGCCGCGGAGGCGACGAGCCCCTCGCCCTGCGCCCAGGTGCGGAAGGTCTGCCGGGCGAAGGTCGGGATGCTCCGGCGCGGGTCGACGCCCGCCGCGGGCAGGGTGAGCCGCTTGATGCCGGGCAGGGAGGTCATCGCATTGGCAACCCGCGGCAGCCTGGCGGCGACCCGGGCGAGCTGCGGCAGCCGGCCGAGCGAGTAGTGGCTGCGCGGTCGCACCCGGCCCTTGTACGTCTGGTGGAGGGTCTCCGACTTGTACGTCGCCATGTCGATGCCCGTGGGGCAGTCGCTGGCGCAGCCCTTGCACGACAGGCACAGGTCGAGGGCGTCGTGCACCTCGGGCGAGCGCCAGCCATCGGTGATCGTCGACCCGTTGAGCATCTCCTGCAGCGCGCGGGCGCGGCCCCGGGTGGAGTCCTTTTCCTCCCCCGTCGCGAGATAGCTCGGGCACATGACGGTGCTCGACGTGCCAGCGGCCCGGCACTTGCCGACGCCGGTGCAGCGGTGGACGGCCTGGCTGAAGTCGCCGTCGTCCTCGGGGTAGGCGAAGGCAAGCGGCAGGCTCACCTTGCGGGCTGCGGGGATGCGGATGTCGGCGTCGACGGGCGCAGCGTCGACGAGGACACCCGGGTTGAGCAGGTTGCTCGGGTCGAAGGCGTGCTTGACGGCACCGAAGAGGGCCATCGTCTCGGCGTCGTACATGCGCGGCAGCAGGGCCGAGCGGGCCCGGCCGTCACCGTGCTCCCCGGAGAGCGAGCCTCCGTGGGCGGCGACGAGGTCGGCCGCGTCCTCGACGAGTCGCCGGTAGCGATCGCGGCCGTCGGGGGCGTCGAGGTTGACGTCGAGACGGATGTGCAGGCAGCCGTCGCCGAAGTGCCCGTAGGGCAGGCCCTGCACGTCGTGCTCCTCGAGCAGCGCGTCGAAGGCCCGCAGGTAGTCGCCGAGGTGCTCTGGCGGCACGGCGGCGTCCTCCCACCCGGCGTGGGCGGGCCGATCGCGCGGCGATCGCGAGGAGAGGCCGGCGCCGTCCTCACGGATCTTCCACAGCGCGCGGGCCTGGCCCGGGTCGTCGACGACGAGGGCGTCGACGTGCGCGATCTCGCGGCAGACCTGCTCGGCACCGGCGCGCGCGGCGGCCGGGGTCTCCCCCGGGACCTCGACGAGCAGCCACGCGGCACCGCGCGGCAGGTCGGGCACGGCGTGCGGGCCGCGACGGCGCCGGACGATGTCGACGATGCGCGAGTCGATGCCCTCTGCCGCAACGGCGCCCAGCCCCTTGAGCAGGTGGGCGACGTCGCCGGCGGCGTAGATGTCCTCGAAGCCGAGGACCGTCAGGCACGTGGCCGGCGGGTCGGTGACGAGACGCACCCGGGCCTGCGTCACGAGGGCGAGCGTCCCCTCGGAGCCGACGAGCATGCGGCCGATGTCGCGGCCGCGCTCGGGGGCGAGGTGCTCCAGCGCGTAGCCGGAGACCTGCCGGCCGAAGCGCCCGAACTGCGTGCGGATCGTGCCGAGGTGGTCGTCGGCGAGCTGCGTCAGCCGGGCCACGAGGGCGTCGTCACCGGTGAGCGAAGGGGGTCCCCCCCGCCGCTCCCGTCGTCGCCGAGAGCCGGGTGCCGGCCGCGGTGAGCATCTCCAGGCCGACGACGTTGTCGCTCGTCCGCCCGTAGCCGAGCGCGCGGTTGCCGCAGGCGTTGTTGCCGATCATGCCGCCGACGGTGCAGCGGCTGTGGCTGCTCGGGTCGGGGCCGAAACGCAGCCCGACCCGGCGGGCCTCGGCCTGGAGGGTGGCGTGCACGGTACCGGCCTCGACGAGGGCGGTCGCGCTGTCGCCGTCGACCTCCAGGACCCGGCCGAGGTGACGGGCGGTGTCGATGACGATGCCGGGGCCGACCGCGTTGCCGGCGCACGAGGTGCCGGCACCACGGGCGGTGACGGGGATGCCGAGCTCTCGGGCCACGGCGAGGGTGCCCTCGATCTCGTCGGTGTGCCGCGGGAAGACCACCGCCCGCGGCGGCACGCGGTAGATGCCGGCGTCCGTGGCGTACATGCCGATCGTCAGGGCATCGGTCCGTGCGTCGGCCACGCCCTCACGACGCAGGGCCTCGGTCAGCAGGGTCGGCGTCGTCATGCCGGGCATTGTCCCCCTTCGGCCGGAGGCGGCGCGGACCGGTCTCGCAGGCCGGGTCAGTCGCCGGGGATGAACCACGGGACGAGCACGAGGACGATCGCCAGCAGTGCGATCAGTCCGGCGCCGCCGAGGGTGTAGCTCGAGCGTCGCTGCCGCGGCCAGTCCTGCATCGGCAGCACGGCGAAGCCCATGCCGTAGGCGATCGCCATGACGGCGACGATCACGATCCCGGTCGTGACGGACATGTCTGCTCCCCCTGCTCGACGGTGTCCGGTCCAGCCTGCCACGACAACCGGACGAAGGGAGTCTCCCGTCGGCCCCGGGTCAGCCCGTCTGCCCGGACGGGGCGACCATGTCCTGCTTGCCGGCCCCGAGGACGGTGAGCGGGAGCAGGTTCTTGCCCGTCGGACCGATCTCGATGTCGGTCCCCATCTGCGGGCAGACGCCGCAGTCGAAGCACGGGGTCCACCGGCAGTCGTCGACCTCGGTCTCGTCGAGCGCGTCGAGCCAGTCCTGCCACAGCCACTCCTTGTCGAGACCGGAGTCGATGTGGTCCCAGGGCAGGACCTCCGACTCCTCCCGCTCGCGGGTGGTGTACCAGGCGACGTCGACGCCGGTGCCCTCGAGGGCGGTCTCGGCCGCGGACATCCATCGGTCGTAGGAGAAGTGCTCGCTCCAGCCGTCGAAGCGGCCACCCTCGCGCCAGACCTGCTCGATGACCCGCCCGACGCGGCGGTCACCGCGCGAGAGCAGGCCCTCGACGATGCCCGGCTTGCCGTCGTGGTAGCGGAAGCCGATGGACCGGCCGTAGCGCTTGTCGGCACGGATCGCGTCGCGCAGCTTGTGCAGCCGCTCGTCGGTCTCCTCGGCGCCGAGCTGGGCGGCCCACTGGAAGGGGGTGTGCGGCTTCGGCACGAAGCCGCCGATGGAGACGGTGCACCGGATGTCGTTGTGCCCGGCGACCTCGCGGCCGGTCTCGATGACCCGCTTGGCGACCTCGGCGATCTGCAGCACGTCCTCGTCGGTCTCGGTGGGCAGACCGCACATGAAGTACAGCTTGACCTGACGCCAGCCGGCGCCGTAGGCCGCCGACACCGTCCGGATGAGGTCCTCCTCGGTCACCATCTTGTTGATGACCTTGCGGATCCGCTCCGACCCGCCCTCGGGGGCGAAGGTCAGGCCGGATCGGCGCCCGTTGCGGGTCAGCTCGTTGGCCAGGTCGATGTTGAAGGCGTCGACGCGGGTGCTCGGCAGGGACAGGCCCGTGTTGGTCCCCTCGTAGCGGTCCGCGAGCCCCTTGGCGATGTCGCCGATCTCGGTGTGGTCGGCGCTGGAGAGGGAGAGCAGCCCGACCTCCTCGAAGCCGGTGGCGGCCAGGCCGGCCTCGACCATCTCGCCGATGCCGGTGATGGAGCGCTCCCGGACCGGTCGGGTGATCATGCCGGCCTGGCAGAAGCGGCAGCCGCGGGTGCAGCCGCGGAAGATCTCGACGCTCATCCGCTCGTGGACCGACTCCGCGAGGGGGACGAGCGGCTTCTTGGGGTAGGGCCACGCGTCGAGGTCCATGACCGTGTGCTTGTCGACGCGCCACGGCACGCCGGTCTCCACCGGGGCGACGCGCTGGATGCGCCCGTCGGGCAGGTAGTCGACCTCGTAGAAGGCCGGGACGTAGACGCCGCCGGTCGCCGCGAGGCGTCGCAGCACCTCGACACGGCCGCCGGGTCGGCCCTCGGCCTTCCACCCGGCGATGATGTCGGTGGCCGCGAGCACGGCCTCCTCGCCGTCACCGACGATCGCCGCGTCGATGAAGTCGGCGACCGGCTCCGGGTTGAAGGAGGCGTGCCCGCCCATGACGACGAGCGGGTGCTCGTCGCCCCGGTCGGCCGCGTGCAGCGGGATGCCGGCGAGGTCGAGGGCCGTGAGCATGTTGGTGTAGCCGAGCTCGGTCGAGAAGCTCAGGCCGAAGACGTCGAAGTCGCCGACGGGGCGGTGCCCGTCGACGGTGAACTGCGGCAGGCCGTGCTCGCGCAGCAGGGCCTCCATGTCGGGCCACACCGCGTAGCTGCGCTCCGCGAGGGCGTCGGCCCGCTCGTTGAGCACCTCGTAGAGGATCATGACGCCCTGGTTGGGCACGCCGACCTCGTAGGCGTCGGGGTACATGAGGGCCCAGCGGACCGTGAGCTCGTCACCGTCGGGACCGTGGCCACCGACGTGCCAGTCCTTGACCGTCGAGTTCAGCTCGCCCCCGACGTACTGGATGGGCTTGCTGACCCGCTCGAGCAGGGGCTCGAGGGCAGGGAAGATCGACTCACCGGACATACCCCAAGGGTAGGTCCGGTGCGCGGCAGTCCCAAACACCGCGCACCGGACCCCTCCCGCGGATCAGCTCGGGTACATCTCCTCGATGTCGCCCTTGAACTTGTCGGCGACGACCTTGCGGCGCAGCTTGAGGCTGGGCGTGAGCTCCCCGTCCTCGACCGTCAGGTCACGCCCGAGGATGTGGAAGCGCTTGATCTGCTCGTGCCGGTTGAGCCCGGCGTTGAGCTCGTCGATGTAGGACTGGACCATCTCGCGGGCCTGCATCGACGAGACGATCTCGGTGTACCCGGCATCGGCCAGGCCGTTGGCCTCGGCCCACGGCTGGATGGCCTCCTCGTCGAGGGTGACGAGCGCCGTGACGAACTGCCGGTTTTCCCCGTGGACGAGCAGCTGGCCGACGTAGGGGCACAGCCCCTTGAAGGTCGACTCGATCTGCGACGGCGCCACGTACTTGCCGTTGCTCGTCTTGAAGAGGTCCTTCTTGCGGTCGGTGATCTTGACGAAGCCGTCGGCGTCGACCTCCCCGATGTCACCGGTGTGGAACCACCCGTCCTCGGTGAGCACCTCGGCAGTCGCCTCGGGGTTGTTGTGGTATCCCTCCATGACGTGCTCGCCGCGGACGAGGATCTCGCCGTCCTCGGCGACCTTGATCTCGGTCTGGACGTTGGGCCAGCCGACGGTGCCGACGCGCAGGGCGTAGGGCCGGTTGACCGTGGCCGCCGCGGAGGTCTCGGTGAGGCCGTAGCCCTCGAGGATCGGCAGGCCGGCACCGTTGAACCAGTGGGCGATGTCGGTGTTGAGCGCCGCGGAGCCGGAGATGAAGAAGCGCACCCGGCCGCCGAAGCGGTCGCGCACCTTGGCGAAGACGAGCTTGTCGGCGACCTTGTGCTTCAGCCCGAGGAGCAGGCCCGGCCGACGCCCGTCGGACTGGGCCTGGGAGTACTGCCGGGCCGTCGCGGAGGCGAAGTCGAAGATCTTCGCCTTGGCGCCCCCTTCCTCCTGCATGCCGAGCGAGAGCTTGCCGTAGACCTTCTCGAAGATGCGCGGGGCCGCCGCCATGAAGGTCGGGCGGACCTCACCGAGGTTGTCGACGATCTTGTCGATCCGCCCGTCGACGGCCGTCTGCATGCCCACGTCGGTGCTGATGAGCAGCAGGACCTTGGCGAAGACGTGCGACAGCGGCAGCCACAGGTAGTGCACGTCGTCCGGGGTGAGCATCCCGGTCGAGCGGATCGCGGCGCCCTGGTAGGTCCACGTCGCGTGACGCAGACGCACGCCCTTGGGGCGGCCGGTCGTGCCCGAGGTGTAGATGATCGTCGCGAGCGACTGCGGCCCGGTGGCGTCGATGCGGGCGTCGACCACGCCCGGTTCGGCCGCGAGCAGGGCCGCGCCGCGTCCCTCGAGGTCCTCGAAGGAGATGACCCAGTCGTCGAGGTCGACGCCGTCGGTGTCGACGACGACGACCGTCATGACCTCGGGGATCGCGTCGCGGACCTGGCGCAGCTTGCCGACCTGCTCCGCGTCCTCGGCGATGACGACCCGGGAGCCCGAGTTGTCGACGATGAAGGCGACGTCGTCGCTGATCGACGTCGGGTAGATCGTCGTCGTCGCGGCGCCGGCGGCCATGATGGCGTAGTCGGCGAGGACCCACTCGATGCGGGTGCTCGAGGCGAGGGAGACACGGTCCTCGGGACGGATCCCGAGATCGACGAGACCGGCCGCCAGCTGCCAGACGCGATCACCGAGCTGGGCCCAGGTCAGCTCGTCCCAGGCGATGCCGGAGGGGTAGGAGTAGGCGGTGTTGTCAGGGGTGTCGGCAATGCGCTGCCGCAGCAGGTGACCGACGGAGGGCGCACGGTCCTCGAACATGCTGGCGTCGTAGGCCTCGTCGACGGCGCGGGTGGGGCGGGGGTCAGGCACAGGAGTCCACTCCTTCGTGGGCTTCGGGTGATGCGCGCATCCTCCCCCAGCGTCGGGCCGGGTGTCACTGGTCCGCCCACAGCGTGACCATTTGGTGACCAAATGCTGACGGTGGCTCCGCCGCCGGCCCCTCAGGCCGGCTTGCGGCGCACGTACAGCTGCTTGCGGTAGCGGGCGACGAGGGTCCCGTCCTCGGCGACGACGTCGTTGTCGCACCACACCAGGTACTTGCTGCCGTCAGCCGTCGCGGCGCGGATCTCGTCGAGCAGCTCGTCGGTGATCCGGATGCTCGTGCGCACGTCGGTGCGGCCAGGACTGACGAAGTCGATCTCCCCCGCCTTGTCCCAGACGATGTACTCGTCCCCGAGGCACCGCAGGGCCCCGAGCATCCACCACGGGTCGCACATGGCGAAGAGGGAGCCGCCGAACTGCGTCCCGACGTAGTTGCGGCTCCACGGGCGCATCCGCAGCGAGACGTCGAACTCGCGGAAGTCTGCGGAGATCCGGTCGACGTGGACGCTCGCGGCGAGGAAGGGCGGCCAGAGGTTGAGCCCACGGCGCAGCGCGGTGGCGCCGAGGTCCTTGGACAGGGTCTGGAAGGAGGGGCTCTGCACGGGGGCCATCGTCACCGATGGGTGGGCACGGGTTCACGACCTGTGGCGGACCTCTCCTCCCGGGCCACCGCGACGACCACGCCGATCGCCGCCCAGCAGGCGAACATCGACGAGCCGCCGTAGGAGAGGAAGGGCAGCGGCAGACCCGTGACGGGCAGCAGACCGAGGTTCATGCCGATGTTTTCGACCGACTGCACGGCGAACCACGCGGCGACGGCCCAGCACACGAGCCGGACGAAGGGGTCGTCGCTGCGGGTGCCGGCCAGGGCGATGCGGGCGACGACGAGCCCGAGGAGCACGACGACGAAGGCGGCGCCGACGAAGCCGAGCTCCTCCCCCGCCACGGAGAAGACGAAGTCGGTCTCCTGGAAGGGGATCGCGCCCGAGGTCGTCAGCTCTCCCGCGTGCAGCCCCTGCCCGCCCCAGCCCCCGTTGGCGATCGCCCGCCGCACCTGCTGGGTCTGGTAGCCGATGCCCATCGGGTCCGCGCTGGGGTCGAGGAAGGCGGTGAGGCGATCGCGCTGGTAGCCGCTGAGCAGCGGGGTCGTGAAGGCCGCCGTCACCGCTGCGACACCCGCGAGGAGCACACCGGCGAGCCACGGCCACGAGGCTCCGGAGACGACGAGCACCCCGAGCGCCAGCGCGACGAGCACGAGCGCCGACCCCAGGTCGGGCTGGGCCATGACGAGCAGCACCGGCACGGCGGTCGCGGCACCGGCGAGCAGGATCTCGCGCGGTCGGGGTCGCTGCCGACGCTCCGCCGCGGGCGCGAGCAGCATCGGCAGGGCGACGCACAGCCCGACCTTCGCCAGCTCGCTCGGCTGGAGGGAGAAGCCGCCGGGCAGCTGGATCCACGACCGGGAGCCGTTGACCTCGGAGCCGAGCGGGCTGAGCACGAGCACGAGCCCGACGAGCCCCACGAGGTAGGCGAAGGGGGCCAGCGCCCGCAGCACGGCCCGGTCCAGCCGGGCGACGAACAGGGCGATGACCAGACCGATCCCGAGGTTGACGAGATGGCGCACCAGGTAGGCCGACCCGGCCTCGTGCCGCGTCGCGGAGTGCACGAGCACCGCGCCGAGCCCCGCGGCGATGAGCGCGGCTGCAAGCAGCACGAGGTCGGAGCGCAGCAGGCGGGCGGCGAAGCCCCCTTCGGTCCGCACGACCTCAGGCGGGCGCGGCCGGCGGGAGCCCGAGGACGCGGCGGGTCTGCTCGACGTCGGCGGCCATCGCCTCGAGCAGCGCGTCGATGGAGTCGAAGCGCAGGGTCGGGCGGACGTGGTCGACGAAGTCGACGGCCACCCGTTCGTCGTAGAGGTCGAGGTCGGTGCGGTCGAGGACGTAGGCCTCGACGACGCGGGTCTGCTGGTCGAAGGTGGGGTTGGTCCCCACGGAGATCGCCACCGGGAGACGGCGGTCGGCCGCGTCGATCGGCAGGTCGAGGCGGGTGAGCCACCCGGCGTACACCCCGTCGGAGGGCACG
Organism: Janibacter hoylei PVAS-1; assembly: GCF_000297495.1. Taxonomy (GTDB): domain Bacteria; phylum Actinomycetota; class Actinomycetes; order Actinomycetales; family Dermatophilaceae; genus Janibacter; species Janibacter hoylei. Next base: position 22,005 of record NZ_ALWX01000013.1, read on the forward strand.
AGACCGAGGCTGTCGTCGCCGAGGTTGGCCGTCGGGTACCCGAGCTCACGACCCCGGTGGAAGCCGTGGACGACCGTGCCCACGACGCGGTGGGTGCGCCCGAGGATCGCGGCCGCCGCTGCCACCTCGCCGGCGGACAGGTGGGCGCGCACCGCGGACGAGGACCACCGCTCGGTCTCGCCCTGGTCCTCGATGACGACGACCTCGAAGCCGTGCTCGGCTCCCAGCTGCCGGAGCAGGTCGACGTCGCCCGTGTAGCCGGCTCCGAAGCCGCGGGTGTCGGCCCCGACGACGAGGACCGCCGCCTGCAGGCCGGTGACGAAGGTGTCGACGACGTAGTCGACGGCGCTCGTCTGCGCGAAGTCCATGGTGAAGGGCAGCACGCACAGTCCGTCGACGCCCGCCTCGGCGAGCAGCTCGTCGCGCAGCGGCCCCGGCGAGATGATCTCCGGCGCCCGCTCGGGGTGCATGACCTCGACGGGGTGCGGGTCGAAGGTCACTGCCACAGCCGGCAGGTCGCGCTCACGCCCCTGCCGGACCAGCTCGTCGAGGATGGCACGGTGCCCGCGGTGGACACCGTCGAAGTTGCCGAAGGTCGCCACGCACGGCCGCAGCTGCGGCGGGGTGGCACTCGGAGATGACCATTGCTGCACGGGACGACACTCTACGAACTGGCGGGCGCGAAGACGACGTGGGCTCGCGCGGTGCCGCGGCTCTCGTCGAGGACGGCGACGAGAGACCCGTCGGGGCCGAGAGCCGCCACCGGCTCCGTGCGGCCGGGGCTGGCGCTGTCGATGCGCTGTCCGTAGCCGAGCGCCCGAGCCTCGGGCTCGGTGAGCTCGCGCGTGACGAGCGCTGCGGCAGCGGCCTGCTCGAGCGGGGTGAGCGGCAGCAGAGCGTCCTCTCCCCCGCTCTCGCGCAGGGCCGAGAGCTCGTCGAGGGTGTGGGCGTGCGCGAGGGTCAGCCCACCCACGCGGGTGCGCCGCAGCGCCGTGAGGTGACCGTGGCAGCCCAGGTCGGCCCCGAGGTCGCGCGCCAGGGCGCGCACGTAGGTGCCCGACGAGACCTCGACGACGACGTCGATGTCGAGCACGGGGTGCCCCTCCGCCTCGGTCGACCGCACGTCGAGCATGTCGAAGCGCGAGACCCTGACGGGGCGGGCGGCGAGCTCGACCTGCTCCCCCGCCCGCACGCGGGCGTACGAGCGCTCCCCCTTGACCTTGATGGCGCTCACCGAGCTCGGCACCTGCTCGATGTCGCCCGTGAGCCGGGCGACGGCCGCGTCGAGCGCCGGCCGGTCCGTCCCGGCCACGTCGCCGACGGCCGTGACCTCCCCTTCGGCGTCGTCGGTGATCGTCGCCTGACCCAGACGGATCGTCGCGGTGTACTCCTTGTCCGCGCCGACGAGGAAGGTGAGCAGCTTGGTGCCCCGACCGACGCCGAGGACGAGGACGCCCGTGGCCATCGGGTCGAGGGTGCCGGCGTGGCCGACCTTCCTGGTCCGGTAGAGACGCCGGCAGCGGGCGACGACGTCGTGGCTCGACCAGCCGGCGGGCTTGTCGACGACGACGAGGCCCTCGCTCACGCGTCGCTCCCCGGAGGGGTGCCCTCCCCCTCGTCGTCCTTGGTGCGGTAGGGGTCGGCGTCACCGGCCGGCGAGGCACTCGCCCGGGATCGTGCGAGGTCCTCGTCACGCTCGCGCGCGGAGCGGAGCAGGTCGTCGATGTGCGACGCGTTTTCGGGCACGCCGTCGGGGAGGATCTCCAGCGTCGGCGTCAGCCGGATGCCCAGCTGCTTGCCGACGAAGGAGCGCAGCTTGCCGCGGTTGGCCTCGAGGACCTCCGCGCTGCGGGCCCTCTGGTCGTCGTCACCGAAGACGGTGTAGAAGACCGACGCGTGCTGGAGGTCACCGGTCACCCGCACGTCGGTGATCGTCACGAACCCGAGGTCCGGGTCCTTGACGACCTGCTGCAGGTTGGCCGCGATGAGCTCCTGGATGCGATCGGCGATCTTGCGGGCGCGGGCCGGGTCGGCCATGGCACACCTCCGTGAGGGGCTGGGTGAGGACGAGGTCCACGGTATGCGACGCCGCCGCGTGCGACGACGCCGCGCCGCGGACCGTCACTACGAGTTGGTGGCGACGTTGGCGATGCCGGCGAGCAGGCTGATGATCGTGACGCCGAAGGCGACGACGCCGAGGACGATGCCGATGATCGCGAGGGTGCGCTCGTTGCCGTCACCCTGCAGCGCATTCGCCTTGGACAGACCCATGCCGCCGCAGATGACCGCGACGAGTGCCGCCAGGGCGCCCACCGGCCAGCAGCAGCAGCCGAGGGGTATGGCGATCAGGCCGACGACGATCGAGACGATGCCGAGGGTCTTGGCGCTCCCGTCCGGGGCGGCATGAGGCATGGCATAGGGGTTCGCCTCCGGTGCGCCGTACGGCGGCGGGGCGGCGGCGCCGTACGGCGGCTGGCCGTACTGCGGCGTCGACGGGTAGGGCTGCTGGCCCTGCGGCTGGCCGTAGGGCTGGCCCTGGGGCTGCTGGCCGTAGGGCTCGGGCTGGCTACCGTACCCGGGTCCGGGGGGCGGTGTCGTCATGAGGATGTCCTGTGAGTCGTCGGGAGGAGACGTGCGACGCCCCCGGCACCGAGGCACCGGGGGCGTCTGACGAGGTCAGCGTCAGCTCATGTCGCTGTAGGCGTTGATGTCGATGACGCCGGCAGCCACGAGGATCCAGTAGATGACCGCGATGGCCAGACCGATCGCACCGGTGATGATGCCGATGAGGATGTAGGTCTTCAGGTCGGGGCGCGGGTTGGTCTTCGTCTGGTTCTTGGCGATGAGACCGGTGATGAGGGCGACGACCGAAAAGATCGGCAGGCCCCAGCAGCAGCACAGCAGGACGCCGACGATACCGGTGCCCATGGAGACGAAGGAGAGGATCTTCGTCTGGTCGCTGCCGCCCTGCGGCGCGCCACCGGGAGCCGGCGGGGGCGCCTGGGGCGGCATGCCGCCACCGGGGGGCGGAGCCGTAGGTCGGAGCCCCGGACGGGCCGCCGGCGGGGGCCGAGCCGCTGCCGGAGGGGTCGTAGGGCTGGTTGCTTCCGCCGCCGGGCGGAGGAGGTGGCGTCGTCATGTGTCGCTTCCCCTAGAAGTCGTTGGTGCGGTCGGACACACCCTAGTCGGCGCGCGGCGGTTACCGCCGCATTGAGGGTGAGGAGTTCTCCCCGGTGGGTGCGCCCCGGGTGTGCGGACGGGAGGACGACGAAGGGCGCCGCCCCCGGTGGTCCTGGGAGCGGCGCCCTGCGCAGTGCGTCCAGACGTCAGGCGCGCGGCTTCTCGCGCATCTCGTACGTCGTGATGAGGTCGCCCTCCTGCACGTCGTTGAAGCTGCCGAGGTTGATACCGCACTCGAAGCCCTCGCGGACCTCGGTGACGTCGTCCTTGAAGCGTCGCAGACCGGTGAGCTCGAGGCCCTCGGTGATGACGACGCCGTTGCGGGTGATGCGCGCCTTGGAGCCGCGCTTGATCTCGCCGCTGCGGACGATCGAGCCGGCGATGTTGCCGAACTTGCTCGAGCGGAAGACCTCACGGATCTCCGCCGAGCCGAGCTCGACCTCTTCGTACTCCGGCTTGAGCATGCCCTTGAGCGCCTGCTCGATCTCCTCGATGGCCTGGTAGATCACGCCGTAGTAGCGGATCTCCACGCCCTCGCGCTCGGCGACCTCGGCGTTCTGCCCCTCGGCGCGGACGTTGAAGCCGATGATGATCGCGTCCGAGGCCATGGCGAGGTTGATGTTGTTGAGCGTGATCGCGCCGACACCACGGTCGATGATCCGCAGGTCCACGTCGTCGCCGACGTCGATCTGCAGCAGCGCGTCCTCGAGCGCCTCGACCGAGCCCGACACGTCACCCTTGAGGATGAGGTTGAGGGTGTCGATCTTGCCGGCGGCGATGACCTGGTCGAGGTCCTCGAGGCTGATCCGCTTGCGCGCCTTGGCCAGGCTGGCCTGACGGTCGGCGGCCTCACGCTTCTCGGCGATCTGGCGAGCGGTCCGGTCGTCCGGCGCGACGACGAAGGTGTCGCCGGCACGCGGGACGGACGAGAGACCGAGCACCTGGACCGGGCGGGAGGGGCCCGCCTCGTCGACCGTGTTGCCGTGCTCGTCGAGCATGGCCCGCACACGACCGAAGGCCGAGCCGGTGACGATCGCGTCACCGACGTGCAGCGTTCCGGACTGGACGAGGACGGTCGCCGTGGCACCGCGGCCCTTGTCGAGGTTGGCCTCGATCGCGACACCACGGGCGTCGCGCTCGGGGTTGGCCCGCAGGTCGAGCGCCGCGTCGGCCGTCAGCAGGACGGCCTCGAGGAGGCTGTCGATGTTCTGCCCCTGCTTGGCGGAGACGTCGACGAACATCGTGTCGCCGCCGTACTCCTCGGCCACGAGGTTGTACTCGGTGAGCTGACCGCGGATCTTCGCCGGGTCGGCGCCCTCGACGTCGATCTTGTTGACCGCGACGACGATCGGGACGTCCGCCGCCTGGGCGTGGTTGAGCGCCTCGATGGTCTGCGGCATGACGCCGTCGTCGGCAGCGACGACGAGGATCGCGATGTCGGTGACCTTGGCACCACGGGCACGCATGGCCGTGAAGGCCTCGTGACCCGGGGTGTCGATGAAGGTCAGCGCCCGCTCGTCACCCTCGTGCTCGGTGTGGATCTGGTAGGCACCGATGTGCTGGGTGATGCCACCGGTCTCGCCGGAGCCGACGTCCGCGTTGCGGATCGCGTCGAGCAGTCGCGTCTTGCCGTGGTCGACGTGACCCATGACGGTGACGACCGGCGGACGCGCCTCCAGGTTCTCCTCGTCCTCGGCATCGACACCGATCTCGAGGTTGATGTCGAAGGAGTCGAAGAGCTCGCGCTCCTCCTCCTCCGGGGAGACGATCTGGATGTCGTAGCCCAGCTCGGCACCGAGGAGCTGGAAGGTCTCCTCGTCGAGCGACTGGGTCGCCGTCGCCATCTCACCGAGGTTGAAGAGCACGGTGACGAGCGACGCCGGGTTGGCGTTGATCTTGTCGGCGAAGTCGCTCATCGACGCACCCTGGCGCACGCGCACCACGGTGTTGCCGTCGCCCCGGGGGACGATGACGCCGCCGATGGACGGCGCGGACATCTGCTCGAACTCGGCGCGCTTCGCCCGCTTGCTCTTGCGCTGCTTGCGCTTGCCGCCACCGCGACCGAAGGCACCCTGGGTGCCACCACGACCGCCGGGGCCACCGCGGTAGCCACCGCCACCGGGACCGCCGCCGGGACGTGCACCGGGGCCGCCACCGGGACGACCGCGACCGGCACCGGGGCCACCACGGCCGCCGGGACGCTCACCGGGGCGCGGGA
>NZ_ALWX01000014.1 GCF_000297495.1 Janibacter hoylei PVAS-1
ACGGCGAGGTAGTGGGGCCGGACGGGCCGGAGTGGAAGGGCCGTAACAAGCCCCATCGCAAGGATCGTCGTTGGACGCAGGCGTGGAGCCCGGAGCAGATCGCGCGTCGGTTGCCGATCGACTTCCCGGATGATGAATCCATGCGCATCAGCCACGAGGCGATCTACCAAGCGCTCTACGTCGAGGGCCGCGGTGCGTTGAAGCGGGAGCTGGTCAGTTGCCTGCGCAGTGGACGTGCGCTGCGCGTTCCTCGAGCCCGAAACCGTCAGAAGGCTTGGGGGCACGTGACCGAGGAAGTGCTGATCAGCCAGCGCCCCGCAGAAGCGGAGGACCGCGCGGTTCCAGGCCACTGGGAGGGCGACTTGATCATCGGCCTGGAGCGTTCAGCGATCGGCACGCTGGTCGACCGGACCACGCGCTTCACGATGCTCGTCCACCTGCCGCGGGAGGAGGAGTACCGCCACAAGCAGACCGTGAAGAACGGGCCGGCGTTGGCCGGCTACGGCGCGATCACGATGAAGAACGCACTCGCCGCGACCATGACGACGTTGCCTGAGCAGATGCGGCGATCACTGACCTGGGACCGCGGCAAGGAACTGTCGGCGCACGCCGCATTCAAGGTCGAGACAGGCATCCCGGTGTTCTTCGCTGACCCGCACAGCCCGTGGCAGCGCGGAACCAACGAGAACACCAACGGGCTCCTTCGCCAGTACTTCCCGAAGGGCACCGACCTGTCGCGGTGGAGCAACGACGAGATTCAGGCCGTCGCCATGGCGCTCAACGGACGACCCCGCAAGAGCCTTGGCTGGAAGACTCCCGCCGAGGCCTTCGAGGAGCATCTACAGTCGATGCAAACAGCCGGTGGTGCGACGATCGATTGAATCTGGTCAATTTCGAAGCCGCCGATACGTCCACCGCCTGGGCCGCCACCAGCTCGTCGGGTCCATGGGCCGAGTCGGTGCCTGCGGTGACAATGCCGCGATGGAATCCTTCTTCGCCCTCCTGCAAAAGAACGTCCTCAACCAACGCCGCTGGGACACCCGCGACGAGTTGCGGATCGCGATCGTCACCTGGATCGAACGCACCTACCACCGCCGACGACGACAAGACCGCCTCGGCCGATTGACGCCCACCGAATACGAGACAACCATGACCACACCAGCCGACCAGGCTGCGTGACTACCACTGTCACCTATCCGTGCAGCAGTCCCATTCTGCGCTGCGTGGGCTGGCCGAACGCGACGTCAGCATCCAGAGCCTGGCCATGTTCTTCGAGAACACGATCGGAGCCTCCCACAAGCTCGAGGGATCCATCGACTACGGGGTGGATGAGGTCGACGCGTCATTGATGTCGTTGGCGCAGTCGGCCACGAAGATCATCGGCAGTAGTGAAGGATGGGCCCGGGGCAAGGGATCCCATGAGGCGAATCTGGCGTCCGTGTATACGGCGATTCGCTACGGGACGACGATTTCCAACGTGCCGATCGGGGTGCCGGAGGCGCTCCGAGGTTTCACCAGAGATCTGCCATCCTTCGGAGCAGCACGCGGCAGGCGCTCTCTCCAACCTCTTCTGGCAGCGATCTCCGTCGCGGTTCAGGGCCCTTCGCGCACTTTCGATCACGTGCTCGTGGACGAAGCGCAGGACATCTCGCCGCTGACCTGGGAGATCCTTCGTGCCCGCACCACGGGTAACTTCACGATCGTCGGAGACATGAACCAGCGTAGGAACGACGTCGGGTACGGGTCGTGGCAGCGGGTCATCGACACACTAGGGCTGACGGGTCCTGCGGGTGGGGACTGTGAACCAGTCACCCTCACCCGCGGCTACCGGTCGACTCAGGCCATCCTGGACTTCGCTAGACCATTGCTCCCTGCTTCTCAACGCGGCACCAAGTCTCTGCAGAGCGGCGGCACGGCACCGGCGGTACGGCGAGCGCCCACTCACAGAGCCAGAAATGGCCTGGTCGAGGAGGAGGCGCTGCGTCTTCGGTCCGCTCACTCGACAGGTCAGGTCGCGGTCATCGTTCTTCGCAACGAGTTGGACGAGTTCCACACTCACCTGCTGAAAGCCGGCTGGAAGCGCAAGCCTCACCACACGTGGGTCAAGGCAAGCAAGTCCATCAAGGTGATGACCCCAACGACTGCTCGAGGCCTGGAGTTCGACGCCGTCGTGGTCGTCGAACCGGGAGACTTCCCGCGCAACGTCGGTCGTGTCGGGCAGTTGTACACCAGCCTCACCCGCGCCAACCGAGAGCTGTCGGTCGTGCACTCCAGGCCACTCCCCGACGAACTCCGCAGGCACGGCCGCCGCGGCTGACTCACCACTTCGTCGACACTCTTAAAGCAGCTCTCGAGGAGAACTCGGTATCCGCAGCCCGCGTTCGGCGTAGATGTCCTGAAGCACCGCAAACGCGCCGTCCGGGGTCAGGTCGCCATCCGCCACTAGTGCGCGAAACAGTTCGACGGTGCCTCTGGTGAGGATCCCCCGGCTCTGGGCGAACTCGAAGGCATCCCGGTCATCGGTTACCCACACCGAATCACTCCACTGGTCATCGCTGGTCAGCAAGAAGCATGACTGCGCCTCGCCGAGGTGCTGCAGTGGTCGGACGCGCGTGCCGCCAAAGACGGTGACGCGCAAATGCTCGACTGCACGCACATCGGCAGGCTCGACGATCTCGATCGGCTCCCCGAGCCACCCTCGCTCGATGAGCCTCCGAAGGTCGGGCAGATGGCCAGCGGAGGCCTCCGCTTCTGCGGCAACCGCTTCTACCCAGCGGCCACGTCCCCGCAGGTGATCACCTAGGAGGTCGACTCGCCCCACGCACGCGAAGTTGCACAGCACCGTGTTGTCCGGGAAGACCGCAGCCGCCATCTCTCAGGAGCCTGCGCTCTCGAGCGACGCGCGCAGCGACTCAGTGTCTGTGCCCAGCAACGAGGCGTAGGGGCGCAGAGTGGTGTCACCGTCCAGATATGCCTCATACAGGTCGCGACCGAGCGTCGGTGGCGGTCGATCCTGCATCGCGAGTTGGCTCGCCGCGGAGGCCTCGGCCCCGCGGTCAGCCAACGCCTGAGCCTCACGCATGGTCATGGACTGCAGCGCCGTCTGCGTCATGCCGTCCACCAGCCTCAGTCTCTTGAGCCGGATCGCCAGCGCACTCGGCGACACCTTGAGATCCAGCACCAGATTGGCGAAGGCGACGTCATCCAACGAGTCGACCACGACCTCGCGGAGATAGGCCTCCGGCATAAGGAGCGCTGCCGCAAAGGCGTTGGCGCGCTGCTCGCTCTCCCGATGACCGGCGGCGAAGACGTCTTCGTCGACGTGGATCCCTGGTCGTCCTCCGCCAGTACGTGACCCAGCTCGTGGGCCAGGGTGAAACGTTGCCTTGCGAAGATGGGGGTCGGCGCTGCCAAGATCGCCACGGCCTCGTCTGTCCGAGCACAGAGGCCGTCCACGGCATCACCAAGGTCCATGATCCCGACATCCACCCCGAAGAGACGGTCGATCTCGGAGGCCAGGTCGTCGGCCAGATGCACCTCGCCGCCGATGGCTTCGCGCGCCGAGAGCGCCAGAGCCTCTCCGTCCGCCGCCCACTGACCTGAGCGAGGCATCTCGACCTTCGTGGTCACTCGCCCGCGCCCCAGTGCAACAGCACTGCTACGGAGCTCCGTGATGCGAGCAGCCATAGCTGCGGCACCTCCGATGTTGGTACCACCCTCGGCGCGCGCCGCCATCGCGACCGCGTCCTCCTCCCCCGTGAGGAGCCAGTCGACGGAGACATGGCCAAACTCGGCGATCCTGGCCAAGTCCAGAGAGCTGAACCGACGAGCTCCCGCAAGGGACTTCGACATCTTCGAGGCGTCCAATCCCACCTGCTGGGCGAACTCCCCCTGGCTCAATCCGGTGCGTTCCATGACAAGGCGCACGCGTTCCACGGGGGTTTCCATGCGACCCACACTAGGGGTGTGTTGCGATTTTCGCAACTGTGTGTCAGAGTCCACACCAGAAAGCCCAAGTGGCGTTGGCTCGGCCAGCGTCCTCCTTCCCGTGAATTCGAGGTCACCGGTGACTGTCTCAGCTGCCACCAGCACCAACAGTGCCACCGCGAGCCGACAGCCGCGGCCTGAGCTTCCACAGGCTGGCCATGTGGTCTCCGTCCGCGGGTCCACGTGGGCGGTGACCGAGGTGACCACGCAGGGCCTCCTGCGCAGCCCGGCCGACGAGACGGCATCCGAGTTGCAGCACCTTGTCTCGCTCCAGTCCCTGGACGAGGACCGGCTGGGCGAAGAGGCAACCGTCGTGTGGGAGCTTGAGGTCGGACAGTCGATCATCCCCGACCGGGGACTTCCCGAGACTCTGAGCGCCGAGACCTTCGACGACCCCAACACGCTCGGAGCCTTCGTCGACGCCGTGCGCTGGGGCGCGGTGACTTCGGCGGACGAGCACGCCTACCAAGCGCCGTACCGCTCAGGCGCCAACGTCGAGCCGTATCAGCTCGAGCCGCTGCGGCGAGCCTTGGCTGCGCCCCGGACCAACCTGCTCCTCGCCGACGACGTCGGGCTCGGCAAGACCATCGAAGCCGGACTCGTCATCCAGGAGTTGCTCCTACGCCACCGAGCGCGTTCGGTCATCATCGTGTGCCCACCGAGCCTTGCCGTGAAGTGGCAGGACGAGATGCAGGAGAAGTTCGGGCTGGACTTCACGATCGTCAACTCGGCCACCTTGGCCCAGACCCGCCGGACACATGGCTTGGCGGCCAACCCCTTCCGCCTGTACCCCCGCATCATCGTCAGCATGGCGTGGCTGCCCACACCCCGAGCGCAGCGCATGCTCAGGGACGTCTACGCGGGCGTGACCGGCGCCAGCACCGCCAAGCGCTATGCCTTCGACATGCTCGTCGTCGACGAAGCCCACCACGTCGCTCCGGCCAGCCCGAGTGGTGTCGGCGGAGGTCGCGGTTACGCCGTCGACAGCAAGCGGACCATAGCCGTGCGCGAGCTCGCTGGCGTCTGCGAGCACCGCCTCTTCCTCAGCGCGACTCCGCACAACGGCCACACCGAGTCCTTCACCGCCCTCCTCGAGATGATCGATAACCGGCGCTTTGCCCGCGGCGCGAAGGTCGACCAGCGTGCCCTTGAGGAGATCAAGGTCCGACGGTTGAAGTCCGACCTACCAGAGATGGGCTTCAAGAAGCGTCAGGTCAAGCAAATCCCCTTCACCCCGGCGAAGGGGGAAGAGGACGCCTTCGCTCTGCTCACCCGGGTGCTGGAGTCCAGCGCACAGGCAAACGGTCGCCGCCGGGCCGGCGACATCGTCGCCCTCCTCCTGAAGAAGCGCTTTCTCTCCAGCCCGTGGGCGTTCGCCCTCACCCTGCAGCACTACCTCGCCGCGGACGCCGGGGCGGGCTGGCCCGACGACATCGATGAGGCGTACTACGACGAGGTGCTCGGCACCGGCCAGAGCGACGAGGAGGAGGGTCACGTCGAGCAGCCTGAGCTGACCGCTCTGCGCCAGAGCAAGGGCACCGACCCGCTGGTGTCAGCCACGGACGACGAAATCGACGAGCTCTTGGCCTGGGGCGAGAGCTACCAGCACCAGCCGGACGCCAAGCTCAGCGCGCTCGTCGAATGGCTCGACAGCATCTGCAGACCGGATGGCAAGCACTGGTCAAACGAGCGCGTCGTCATCTTCACCGAGTACTCCGCCACGCTCAGGTGGGTCATGGGAGTGCTCGAGCAGCGCGGATACGGCGACCGCGTGGCCGCCATCGAGGGGTCGACGGACACGGATACGCGCGAGATCATCCGCGAGCGGTTCACCACCGAGCCGACCAAGGAGGACATTCGCGTCCTCGTGGCCACGGACGCCGCCGGCGAGGGGATCGACCTGCAGGACTTTTGCCACCGGATGGTCAACCTCGACGTCCCCTTCAACCCCTCGCGACTGGAGCAACGCATCGGCAGGATCGACCGCTACGGCCAGACCCAGAGTCCTGAGGTCTTCACCTTCGCCCCCGTGGCCACAGCGAGCACCTACGGAGCGGACCTCGACTTCCTCCAGCGCATCGCGAGCAAGGTCGACACCATCGCGTCCGACCTGGGCCGTGTCAACCAGGTGATCGACTCGCAGATTCAGGAGCGTTTCCACCCCAACCGCTCCAGGACGGCTCCGTCGACGAGCGATGACAGCAGCGACGGCGTGAACCGCGCCCTCTCGAGCAACCTCAACCTGAACAAGGAACTGACCGCACTGTCGCGGAACTACGAGGCAAACAAGGTACGCATGCACCTCACCCCTTTTGCCTCCCGACGAGTGGTCGACACCGCCCTGACTGTGGCGAATCAACCTCCGCTCAAGGTCATCGATGACGACCTCACCGACGCCCAGGTGTTCGCGGTGCCGACTCTGGGGTCCAACTGGCAGCAGGCCCTGGAAGGACTCGACACCCGACGCGAACCCGGAGTCCTTCGCCCGATCACCTTCGACGACTCAGCCATGACCGCCCCCGATGACCTGGACGGAGGTGGGCGACGCCGCGACGACCTCGTCCACGTCCATCTCGGTCATGCCCTCATGCAAAAGGCCTCACGCATCCTGCGCAGCGCCCTCACCGGCGGCTCGAGCGACCTGCACCGGGTCACCGCCGTCGTCGTTGACGGGCTGCCCACGTCGTGCGTCGCCACGGTCTCCCGGCTCGTCCTCGTGGGACGTGGAGGCTTGAGGCTCCACGAAGAGGTGTTCCTGACCGGCATCCGGCTTCGTGGCCATACGATGGCGGAGGCCAAGGTCGAGGAGCTGCTCGACACCGCCCTCGACAGCCCCGGCCTCCAGCTCGCCAGCCACGACGTCCGGGCCGGACTGGCCGACGAGTGGAATGGCAGCACCAGCACCACGTCGAGGATGCGCACACGACTGGAGGAAGCCGTGCGTCAGCGGGCCACGCAGAAGCAATCAGCCGTCACGGGCGATCTCGCCGCACGCGCCGAAGCAGACGAGGAGCGTGCGCGGGGCATCTATGCAGCTTTCCGAGGCGTGCTCGAGGAGTCTGTGGCTGAGCTCTCCGAGCAGATCGAGGCGCAGTCGACGATGCTCTTCGCCGATGACCAGCAGCGCCAGCGCCAAAGGGACCTCGTCAAGATGCAGGCCAGGGCTGCGGAACTTGACGACGAAGAGCGGCGCGAGCTCGCTGCGATCCGCGAGAGGTACGAGGACGTCCGGCAGTTCGTCAGCACCGCCGGAGTCGTCTTCGCCCTCACCCCGGAGGACGCGGTTGCCCGAGGAGGTGCAGCGTGATGGCTGGTCGCGTCTCATCCAGACGGCGTGCGCCCAAGGCCTCGGAACAGCATCGCGCGTGGCTGAGTCTCGTCGACGCCGAAGGTCCCTTCCTTTCGGTCCCTGCTCTCACCCGCCTGTGGCCCCAGGGGATGCCGACGCTGACGGAGCACCAGCGGGCCACCCTCACCGACACCAAGCCGGCGCTGGACGCAGCGTGGGATGCCTGGCGCATCGACCCAGACGGCGATCTCGGGCGCTACCGCGAGGTCCGGGACCGCTGGGTCCACACCGTGCTCAATGAGGTCGTCGGCTGGGATCAGGTGGACTCAGGATCGACACCGGCCGCGGCGACCGTGTCGTCCCCCGACCAGTCGGTGACCGTCTCCCCCACGACGACGTTGGGAGATGCGGAGGCACTCGTGTGGGTCGTCGACCCGGTGCTCTCGCTCCGCGATCACCTGGACGACGGGTGGGCCACCTCACCGATCGACCGCATGGAGATCATGCTCCGCGCGAGCCGAGTGCCGATCGGGATCGTCTCCGATGGCCGGTGGTGGGCGCTCGTCAGCGCTGCCGAAGGGGGTCTTGCCGCCTCAGGCATCGTCGATGCCTTAACGTGGATCGAGGAAACCACCGTCCGTGATGCCTTCCTCCACCTCGTCGACCCGCTCCGTCTGATCGGCGGCGCCGAGGCTGACCGTCTGCCAGCACTCTTCGTCGAGTCCGTCGCCGCAGCAGAGGAGATCACCACCTCACTCGGTGTGCAGGTCAGGCGTGCCGTCGAGCTCGTGATCTCGGACTTCTCGAGGGCTGGGGCGACCGCCCGCGCCCTCGGCGACCCAGATCCCCTGCCCGACGACGGGGCCGAGATCTACGAGGCCGCCGTCACGGTCATGATGCGAGTCGTCTTCCTGCTCTTCGCCGAGGAGCGTGGGCTCCTGCCAGAGGGATCCCTCTACTCCGCCGGCTACGGGCTGGCCACGCAGTTGGATCATCTCGATGACCGAGCGCGCCACGAAGGTGAGGAGGCCCTCGACGGGACCCACCAGACGTGGCACCGTTTGCTCGCGACCTCGACTGCGTTGCACAGGGGCTCGACCTTCGAGGACATGCGCCTGCCCGCGTACGGAGGTTCGCTGTTTGACCCGGAACGTTTCACCTTCCTGACGACGACCACCTCGAGTGGCGGCCTCTCGGTGATGGTCAGTGATCGCGTCATGCGAGCTGTCCTCGACGCCGTCCAGGTCGCTCGCTTGTCCGGTCAGGACGCACGCCGGATCTCCTTCCGCGACATCGATGTCGAGCAGATCGGCTACATCTACGAAGGCCTGCTCGGCTACACCTGCACGCGCGCCACCTCTCTGACCGTCGGCCTGATCGGCAAGGAAGGTTCCGAGCCCGAGGTGCCAGTCTCCGTCCTGGACGATCTCGCTGAGCGGCACGGCGCATCCAGCGACCCCGACGGAGAGCTCGCCGCGGCGATCATCGCCTGGGCCAAGACACATCAGCCTGCCAGCACCCTGCAGTCGAAGGCAGCCCTGAAGAAGGCGCTCGCGTCGTCTGACTCCATGGAAGGAGTCGAGCAGGCACTGCGCGCGGTGGCTCCTCATGACGAGCAGGTCCGCGAGGCATTGCGCCCGTGGATCGGCGCGATCCGACGTGATCTGCGGGGTCGCCCCGTCGTGGCGCATCCCGGCGACCTCCTCGTCGTCGAGACCCCCTCGCGCAGCAATGCCGGCGCTCACTACACGCCTCGCGATCTCGCCGAATCGGTGGTCCAGCACGCTCTCGATCCGCTGTGCTACCGCCCCGGGCCACACCAGACCAATGACCGGGACCAGTGGCAGATCCTCCCACCCGAGGACCTGCTCGACCTGCGCATCGCCGACATCGCCTGCGGCTCTGGAGCCTTCCTCGTGGCAGCTGCCCGGTACCTCGGTGCACGACTCGTCGAGTCGTGGCAACGCCACGAGCAGTCCGTCCACGGATCGGCTGAAGACGTGCGCATCCAGGCGGTCCGCCTCGTCGTGGCGAACTGCCTCTACGGAGCCGACATCAATGCGATGGCCGTCGAGATGTGCAAGCTCTCCCTGTGGCTCGTCTCTCTGGACCGCCACGAGCCCTTCTCCTTCGTCGACGACAAGATCATCGTCGGAAACTCCCTGCTCGGCCTGACGAACCTGCGCCAGCTGGAGGAGCTGCACATCGAGCCGCACTCACGGCAGGATGCCGGGCGGTGGAGCCTGACCGACGACAACGAGCTCGACCTCAGCCTCGACATCGACGAGCACCTCTCTCAGGCACTCCGCCTCCGCTCTGCCTTGCGCGGGGTCATCGCGGAGGGCGACGCCCAGCGCGATGGTCGGGCGAAGCGCCGCCAGCTCGCCCGTTTCCGCGGCGAGGTGGCGCCTCTCAAGCGCGTCGCCGACGCTGTGATCGCCACGGGCCTGCGCCTCGGCGGCAAGCGCGGCCGGGCGCTGGACGAGGCGTACGCCGACCTCCGGGCCGTCGTCCGCTCCGACGACGGCAGCGACAACAGCCTCCTCGCGCGTCGGGTGGAAGCCGGTCTCACGCCAGCCGTGCAGACCGACTACGAGCGGTGGCAGCCGCTCCACTGGCCGCTCGAAGTCCCCGACGTCATGGAGCGCGGCGGCTTCGACGCCATCATCGGCAACCCGCCCTTCCTCGGAGGGAAAAAACTCTCCCCCGCGTTGGGTTCCAACCTTCGCGAGTGGCTGGTGAATATCTTGGCACAGGGGCAGAAGGGCAACGCAGACCTCGTCGCGTACTTCTTCCTGCGGGCTGTTACGCTACTCAGCCCCAACGGGGTTATCGGACTCATCGCGACCAACACGCTTGCTCAAGGTGACACCCGGGAAGTTGGTCTCGACCGCTTGGTCTCCGATGGCTTCACCATCATCCGCGCAGTCCGGTCGCGGTCTTGGCCGGCAAAGAGCGCCAATCTCGAATATGCCGCTGTTTGGGGTACCACGGCCACGGTCGCTAACGCCATCACGCGCGTCTGCGATGACGAGCCTGTGCGAGCGGTCTCCACCCTGCTTGAGCCCGAGGGGCGAGTCTCCGGTCATCCCTCGCGGTTGAAGGAGAACGAGGACACTGCGTTTATCGGCTGCTACGCCTTGGGAAAGGGATTCGTCCTCCAGCCCGAGGTTGCGCTTGCTTGGATCGACGCAGACCCGGCTAATGCCGATGTGCTCTTCCCATACCTCAACGGCGAAGACCTGAACTCCCGCCCCGACGGCTCACCTTCCAGGTGGGTCATCGACATGGGAGAACGAAGCCAAGAGGAAGCTGAACGCTATGCCATCCCTTGGCAGCACCTAGACGCCGCCGTGAAGCCCGAACGGATTGCCAAAGACGGCAACAAGTACCCCCGCATGGTCCACGAGTGGTGGAAATTCTGGAATCCGAGGCCCGCCATGCGGAAGGCCCTCGCAGACGTGCACGAATGCCTCGCCATCGCGCGAGTCAGCAAGACCGTAATGCCTGTCAGGGTGCCAATCTCAGGGGTGCCCAGCGAACAACTGGTGGTTTTCGCCACGGACAGTTTCGTTGACCAGGCGGTACTCTCGTCCTCCGTTAACCAGCTCTGGGCCGTCACTCATGCCTCGACACTCGGAACTGGGGTCAGGTACACCCCGTCCGACGTGTTCGAGACCTTCCCGCGCCCATCTAACTACGCCAGGCTGGGAGTCGTCGGACGTCGCCTTGACGAGGACCGACGCGAGATCATGCTGCGTCGAGAGCTCGGGCTCACCGCGCTCTACAACCTCGTCAACGACCCCGACCTTGCCTCCGACAGCGATGCTGATGTCGCCCGGGTGCGGGAGATCCACGTCGACCTCGACCACGCGGTGATGGCGGCGTACGGCTGGGACGACGTGCCGCTCGACCACGGGTTCCACACGTACCGCCAGATGACGCGGTGGACGGTCTCTCCCGCCGCACGAGTTGCGATCCTCGACCGCCTGCTCGAAGAAAACCATCGCCGCGCAGCGGAGGAAGGCACTCGATGAGCACGACGCCCGGCCCTGCCAATCGCCTCGATTCGCCGACGCCACCCATGGACCCGGACGGCTCCTCGTGGACCGCACGGGAGTCCCTGACCCGAGTCCTCCATCGCGAGCTCGTAGGACCGGCCGGCGGTCCTGACGAGCTCCTCCCGATCAAGCCGGACGGACGCTACCTCGTCGGGCGCATCGCCCCCGTACGGCTCACGGCCGGACAGGGTGCGGCTCCGAGCACGGACGGCGCCACGGACCAGAACTCCCAAGATGACGACACCATCGAACTGGGCGACGAGCATGACGCGCGTGACGTCCGCGGGCTCCCGGTCACCAATGTCGACGACTCGGCCATCGACTCCGACGAGGACACCGGCGCCGAGGACACCCCGATCCGTCGAGGGTTGACGATCCCCGCCTCCATGGGACTCCGGTTCCAGGTCGCCGCTGCCTGCCCGGCCGTCACCGTGACGGCCACGTGGGGTACCTACTCAGCCGAAAAGGTCGCCGTCGAGACGAACCCCAAGAACGGCGCGCCTCCCGAGCCGACGCAGGAACGCCGTCACTACCGGCGCACGCATCACCAGCACGCGGTCCCCCTTCGCCTGGCGGACATGACCTCGGGGCAGACGCACACACTGACCATCGAGGAGTCAGTGACCCTCCGGGTCGACATCACCGATGACACCGAGCTGGGCCGACGCATCGTCGAGGTGGCCCTCTGCAACGACCTCGAGACGCCGCCGACGATCCCCGTCCATGCCTGGCTCTACCAGACCCACCTTGCTGTCGAGGCCGACGGTGACGCGACTTTCCTCCCAGTCCGTGATGTCCTCACCGACACTCGACCCGACCCTGATCCCGAGGTGCAACGACTTCGGCTGCAGTACCGGGACCGGCTCGAGTTCGCCATCGGCCGGACCTGCTCGGCGACCTGGACGACTCCCGAGGGCGATGACGACCAACGCGCAGCGGTCCGAGTGGAGACGACATGGCTTCCCCAGGCCGAGACTCCACAGGTCACGGCGCAGAGCATCGACGACGCACTCCTCGACATGCGACAGCTCGCGGAGGCAACCCCCGGGGCCCTGGAGGCCGGGCTGCGTCCCATTGCTGATGGTTATGCCGCGTGGCTGGGCGAGCAGCAGGATCTCGCCGGCACCCTTCCGGACCATTTGCGGTCGACGGCGGACGAGGCCATCGAGGAGGCCTGGGCAGTGCACACCCAACTCGTCGACGGCATCGACTTCCTCGTCGAGGACGATGAGGCACGACGCTGCTTCTCCTTCATGAACTCCGTCATGGCCGAGCAACGAGTCCGCAGCCAGATCGCGCAGGGACGGACCGGCGACGCGCCCGCCGACCTGGACACCATCACCCGGGCCGTGGACGCCAGGGAGGAGAGCGCCCACTCATGGCGCGCCTTCCAGCTCGCCTTCGTCCTCATGCAACTCCGGTCCCTCAGCGAGCCCACCTCACCGAGACGCTCCGGTCCCATCCCGAGCGTGGAGCTCCTCTTCTTCCCCACCGGTGGCGGCAAGACCGAGGCTTACCTCGGCCTCGCCGCCTACACCTTCGCGGTGCGGCGCCGGCAGGGAGTCGTCGAGTCCACTGACGGACCACTCGACGGCACCGAGGGCGTCGCGGTCCTCATGAGGTACACCCTCCGGCTGCTCACCGCGCAGCAGTTCCAGCGGGCGACCACCCTCGTCTGCGCAGCCGAAGTCGCACGCCGTGCCGACACCGCGACGTGGGGCCAGACCCCCTTCCGGATCGGCCTCTGGGTCGGAACTGATGTCACGCCCAAGCGCATCAGCGAGGCCGCGGCGACGGTCTCCGACGCCCAGTCCGGCAGGACGAAGCGCCTGCCCGTCCTGCAGTTCAAGCGGTGCCCGTGGTGCGGTCACTCGATCGCCCCCGCCAACGTCAAGGTGGATGAGGACGCCGGGCGGGTCTTCGTCCGCTGCGGTGACAAGTTCGGCCGCTGCCCCTTCTCCGAGGGCGGATCCGTCGACGAGGGACTGCCTGTCCTGACCGTCGACGAGGAGATCTACCGACTGGCGCCTGCCTTCGTCATCGCCACGGTCGACAAGTTCGCGCGACTAGCCCGAGAGGGGGAGGCCGCGGCCCTCTTCGGCTACGTCAGCCAGCGGTGCGAGCTGCACGGTTTCGTCCACCCCGACTCGCAGTCGTGCACGATCAAGCTCAACAACAAGCACCAGCAAGCCAAGGGCGGTGGCCGGCGGCTGCCACACGGCCGGCTCCGCCCACCAGACCTGATCATCCAGGACGAGCTGCACCTCATCACCGGCGCCCTCGGCACAACCGTCGGCCTCTTCGAGGTTGTCATCGACACCCTCTCGACGTGGCGCAACGCCGCCGGCCATGCGATCAAGCCGCTGATCGTTGCGTCGTCGGCGACAGTGCGCAACGCTCCGGAGCAGGTCCGTAGCCTTTACGGGCGAGCCGTGACCTTCTTCCCACCACAGGTCATCGACGCGTCAGAGACCTTCTTCTCCACCGAGATCAAGCCCACGCAAGACTCCCCTGGTCGCAGGTATCTCGGCGTCTCGACGACCGGCGTGCGGTTCACCGTCGCCGAGATCCGCCTTGTCGAGACCCTGCTGGCGACCGGCCAGCTCCTCTTCGACGCGGAACCCGAGACCGCCGATCCTTACATGACGCTGGTCGGTTACTTCAGCGCCACACGCGAGCTGGCGGGACTTGCGAGGTACATCCAGGACGACGTGCAGACCGCGCTGGCCAAGGGCCGCCCGGGAGTGGATCTCCCGCGGAGGTTCGGCTCCGCCTTCGGTCTGCACACGGCGGAACTGACGGCTCGCGTCTCGGGGGCCGACATCACCGGCACCCTCGACCAGATGGGTCTGCAGTTCGACCCTGCCTACGACACCAGCCAGGCACTCGCCACTCGGATCGAGGACTCGCGTGCCGGCAAGGAGGTGGCGCGTCGGCGGATCCATCCCTACGACGTAGTGCTGGCCACTTCGATGTTGCAGGTCGGGGTCGACGTGCAGCGCCTTGGCCTGATGCTCGTCGTCGGTCAGCCCAAGAACACCGCCGAGTACATCCAGGCCTCTTCACGTGTGGGACGTGCCGCCGACCGGCCGGGTCTCGTCGTCACTCTTGGGAACTGGTCCCGCCCCCGCGACCTCGCGCACTTCGAGCAGTTCCGGCACTACCACGAGACCTTCTACGCCCAGGTCGAGGCGCTCTCCGTCACTCCCTTCTCCGTCACGGCGATGGAGCGCGGGCTCGACGGAGTCCTCGTCAGCGCCGCCCGTGTCCTCGACGCGGGCCGGAGCGCCCATGCGACGTCGCTGTCCCCGGAAGCGGGTGCGGCCCGAGTCGCCGACCGTCGTCCAGCTCTGGAGGCCCTCATCGACTCGATGACGGAGCGAGTCACCGCAGCATCGGACGAGACCTCGGCCCAATGGGCCCGCAGCCGTCTGGTCAACCGACTGGACACTTGGGAGCAGCGGCGCACCACGCTGCGTGATCGGTCGCTCTCCCTCACCTACGAAAAAGTCAGAGACACCTCGACCCACGCGCCCTTGCTGCGGAGTGCGGAGAACGTGACATCGCGGGACGCGTTGGCCGGTGAGGCACCCTTCGTCGTCGCCAACTCGATGCGTGAGGTCCAGCCCGAGATCAATCTCCTCGTCAGCCCGATCAAGGAACGGCTCTACTACGTGGCCCCGCCCGGCGCACCGGTCTGGGCAGCCCAAGGGAAGGACCGGAACCCATGACCGACTTCATCCACGATGCCGGACGGGCCCCCGATGCCTTGGGCGATGCCGCGGCACAGCAGGAGGACGGGACCAAGAAGAACTACGCCCGGGTCGGCAGTCAGCGCCCTTCGGCGCTGCTCTACACCTACGGTCCCGGATCGATCATCGACCTCCCCCACTTCACTGTGATGCCCTGTGGTTATGACGAGTGGGAGCCGGTGTACGCGCGCCGCGACGGCTCGCGGCCGATCCACGCCCCGCGACTCCTCCAGACGGTCCGCACGATGCTCGGCAACCAGATCGGTGAGCTGCGGGGCTTTCCCTGGTCGCCGAAGGAGATCGCCTCCTCGAAGGAGGGCGTTGACCTCGGTGTGCAGAGCATTGTCTTCCCTCAGTGGATGCGCTGTACGGGGTGCGACCGATTAGCGCCGCTGTCTGTCTGGGAGTATGCCAACGAGCGAGCCCGACGACCTGATCTGGCACAGTTCACGCACGCTGGGTGTCCCGGCCGAACCCGACGGGGACAGCGCCAGAGCACCTTGGCGGCGAAGGGGCGCAAGCTGAAGAACCAGCCGGTGGTCACCGCGCGGTACCTCTTGGCGTGCGAGAACGGGCACCTCGACGAGTTCCCTTACGAGTGGTGGGTTCACGAGGGCGGGTCATGCGGCAAGCCCGACGTGGAGGTGCCCATCCTGGCCATGCGCGAGCTCACGTCGGGGCGTGGCGCCAACGCGATCATCGAATGCCGCTCGTGCGGAGCTAGCAGATCCATGACCTTGGCGCTGGGCGAGGCCGGTCGTGAGCGGCTGCCTCGCTGTCGTGGTCGCCATCCTCACCTCGACGGGTTCGAACCGAAGGGGTGCTCCAAGGAAGCACGTGTGATGCTTGTCGGGGCTTCCAACCTGTGGTTCCCCGCCGTGACCTCGATCATCGTCATGCCGGACTCCACCACAGAGGAAACTCTGCAGGAGCTGGCGCTCACAGTGGCTGCCCGTCATGCGGAAGACCTCGAGGAGTTCGGCGACAACGTCAAGATGATGCGACGCATCCTCCGGGAGAGCATCGACGTGTCGTCCCTCTCCGACGACGAGGTGGCCGAGCTCGTGCAGCTCGCCCTCTCCCCGGCCGAGAGCGAGGATGACCGGCTCGCACGGAAGGAACGCTGGGATCCCGTCGAACTTCTCGAGCCGGAGTGGCGCTATCTTCAGGATGACCCGCCGGGCGAACGTCACGAGAACAAGGCAAGCGGTCTGACGCTCTCTCCGAGGAAGGTCGCCGCCGACATGGCTCCGGGCATCGCGCGGGTCCTGGCGGTCGATCGCCTCCGCAAGGTCAACGCGGTACTCGGGTTCACGCGGATCGACGAGCTCGACCGCATCAACGATTCGACGTCACGTCTGGTCAGGCTCAACCGCAACGGTCGCCCACGCTGGACCGTGGCGACCGAGGATCGCGGCGAGGGGATCTTCATCCAGCTCGACGAGAAGATGGTCTCCGAGTGGGAGGCCCGGGTCGAAGCGAGCGAGCTCTGGGCCCACCATGTCGCCGCCCACGAGAGGAACTTCCGCAACCGGTACTCGGAGACCTCCGACATCGCCGATCATCACGACCGACTGCAGCCACCGCGGTACTGGCTGGTCCACAGCCTGAGCCACACCCTCATCCGGCAGATGGCGATGTCGAGTGGCTACGGCGGGGCCAGCATCAGTGAGCGTCTCTATGCGTGGAAGGGAACCGCCGAGCGTGAGCCAGCCGCGGGGATGATCATCTGCACGACCGCCTCGGACAGCGACGGAACTCTGGGAGGCTTGGTTCGCCTCAGCGAGGAAGCGCGGCTCGCGGCCCTGGTGCACGACTCCCTTCGGGTGACGTCTCGCTGCTCCTCCGACCCGATCTGCTCATCCCGTACACCCCAGGACCCCGAGGACTTCCTGCACGGGGCAGCCTGCCACTGCTGCACCTTCGTCTCGGAGACCTCCTGCGAAAAGGGCAACCGCTTCCTCGACCGGAGATTCCTCCTGTCCTTGCCTGATTCCGACCTCGGCTTCTTCGGTCGACCTGATGTCTGGTGACGCCGCACGCTTGTCCCTGGCTCGCCAGCTGACCGCGGACGAGGCAGCGAAGCTCGCCGAGCGACTCGGGTCAGGCGCTTCGGCCTCGCAGGCCCTGCAGATGATCTCTCCCTCTCGGCACCTCGAGGTGGGCAAGCTCCTCACGCAGGCAGGCCTCAAGGAGGACCGCGAGGGACTCGTCCAAGTCCTCCGAGTCGTGCACGAAGCCCGGAGCCAGTACAGCCCGATCAGCACCATCTGGACCACTCCGAAGGGATTGGCGCAGACGGGCTCGCTGACCTCGTCCCTCCACCAGCTGGTAGCGAACGCGCGCGAATCTATTGTGTGTGCCACATTCAACTTCCAACGCTCGTCTGCTCAGTGGGACGCCTTGCGTGACGCGGCGGCTCGGCCCGACCTGTCAGTGCGCGTATACGTCGATCGCGATGCCGCGGACCACAAACCCGAATCCTGGAAACCCACCACTCAGCAGATCGCGGCGAACTCGTGGGCGCCACCGTGCTGAGGTCGCGACCTCTGAAGGGCAAGCAGGTGCGAACTCACGCGAAGTTCTTCGCGATCGACCACCGCACCCTCGTCATCACCAGCGCGAACTTCTCGAAGAGCGCCGAGTTTCACAACGTCGAACTGGGCCTGCGCATCGACGATCCCGCTCTGACGGCATCCATCGAGAGTCAGATGCAGAATCTGGAGCAGTACATATACGAAGTGGTGCGTCGGACCTAGTGCAGCGTGTTGGCCGCCCTCAGCTGAGGGACGCAACCTCGGGTACTGGCGGCAGAACCTGACGCATTCAGTCCGAGAGCGAGCGTTCCACCCAGCGTGAGAAAAAGTCACGGCCCGACGACTGTCCACGCATCGCGGAACTGGGACTGAGCGCTGATCAGCCACTCGATAGCGTCGTCCCACGACGCGCGGTCGTCGATGGATGTGAAGGTGGAGACCAAGGTGACGCGAGCTGCCTTCCTGCCGTCCATGGGGTCCCACTCCGGTGACTGGTCCAAGTGGGACTCAACCTCCGCGCGCTTATCGAAGAGCGCCTCGAACCTCTGATGATTCAGCGCGGCGTCCGCGGAATTGAAGTAGAGCTGGACCTCCAGGCCGGTCCTCCTCCACACGGTGGATACGGTGACTCCCGAGCTGCCGACCGAGGCATCGATCCATGGTCCGGTCGACGTGGTGCCGCGCGTCCAGGTCGGATGATCATCGCGCATGCGCTCCAGTGCCAACGACCAGAACTCCCGGTAGACGGCAGGTCTGCCCGATGTCTGTGGCTCACCGAGAAACTCCTGCCGCACGTCCCGCAACCGTCGACCATCGGCGATCGACCAGAAGTACCACCCGTTCGTGGCGCTCTGACGCAGATGCCGAGCCGCACCCGACGGGGATTCAAAGGCCTTGCCGTCAAGGTGGAGAAGCATGTCATCACCAATGGTCGCCTCGCGGCCGGCGAAGTCCCGGTGCGTCGAGGTCAGGGTGTCGCCCACCTGGATCAGGCCACCTTCGACGAGATGCTTGAGCTCGACCCAGTCTCCCGCCTTTGTCTGCGGGTCGGCCACCCGGCCCTCGTGGCCCTCCGGGACCGGCCAGACGCGGAGCAGGACGTCGATCAGCTCGCCGGTCCGATCATCGATCCGTCCCTCGTCCCACGAGACCTGCTGAGCGCTGTCGACGAGTCGCCCGGTCATCGTGATCGTGTTGTGCCGCAACAACGCCGTCTGCTTGTCCGCCCACGGGCCGTTGGACACCTTCGAGTTCAGGGAAGACGTCAACAGGGTGAGATTGCCGAGACGGTGAACCCTCTCCTGCCGCTCGAGTTCTTCCTCCGCTGTCTCGACGGGCCACCAGTCCTGCCACTTCTGCGGCAAGATGTGCTCGATCGGCAGACCGATCCGCTCCACCTGCGGCTGACGTGTCTCGGCGCGGTAGGCGTCTTCGATGGCCTCGAGGTACATCCTCATGCGGGCTCGTGGGTACCGCCGGTACACCGCCTCTCGGGAGAGCGCCTGACGGACCTCATCGTCACCCGGCCAGTAGGTGCTCGTCACATCCAGGCGCGAAAGGTGGCCCACGACCCGGTCCGCCAACTCGTCTGCTGGCGCCGAATCGTGAGCCGCGATGATGTCCGCGACCACGCGACCCAGGGCAGAGGTGGTCATTCGCAGGAACTGCCGCCGCACGACCCAGCTCTCTGCCGCAGTCACAACACGGTTGATGACATCTCCCGGGACGTCACGTCCGGGCGCGTGCAGCCAGAGCAAGAGAGGCTTGAGCAGCTCTAACCCACTCGCCTGCATGCGGTACATGGCCATCTCGACGACGTCCAGCTCGCCCCCCCGGGCGGGCCGCGGCCTCGGTCCACGCTGGTACTGGTCGGCCTGCTGCTTGATGACCGGCAACAGTTCCGCCATGGTCCGCTCGGGGTGATGCTCGACGTAGGCCTTGAACCGGGTGAACGTCGACTGCGGGCTCACCTCCTCACCCGTCCGGGACATGAGCCACTGGTTGAGGAAGAGCGAGCTGCGGCTGACCAAGTACCGCCCGACACTGACCTCCTTCGTCCAGAACTTCTTCTCGAAGGGCCACTCCTGGCGGTAGATCCGCTCGGCATCTCCCCCTTCGGCCTCAACGCGTTGGAAGACGAAGTTGCGCACGAGGTCTGCTGCGGTCAGTGGGGTGCCACGCGCGTTGAGGATCTCGAAGATTTCCTGAGATTTCTCGGAGGACTCGAGCTCGATCGACACGAGAGTGAGTCCTTCCACGAGGACGTCGGTGATTTCCTTGGCCCGCGGGCCGAACGCGTCCGAGTCCGGGTCCCCCAGCCACTGCTCGACCGCACCGACGAAGTAGTGGTGGGCTTGGACGACGAGACTCTCCGAGTTGTCGAGTGACGCGTGGTCGATGGGTGTCTCGGCGGTCATGACCTCGTCGAAGGCCTGCCGGTCGATGTTGAGGTGGCGCAACTTGAGTGGGCTGTCGCCAGCGAACCGCTGCGGGTTGTGGGTCAACGACTCTAGCCGATCGGCGTGGTCACTGCCGGCCAGAACTGCCTGTGTGGCATCCATGAGCAACTGCAGAGTCGTGATGCGCTGCTGACCATCGACGACATTCCACGACGGCAGTCGGTTGCCCTGCAGCTGCTGGCTCTGCATGACCACGGCACCGAGGAAATGCTGGGGACGCAGGTGTGGCTGTGCCAGACGAACGTCGGCCACTCTCTGGATGTCCTGCCACAGTGGCACCCACTGTTCTTCCTCCCGCCAGACGTATGGGCGCTGGAAGAGCGGGATGACGAAGTGCTGTGGCATGTCGAACAGGTCGAGTGGCGTGCGCTTGTAAGTCTCCACGCTTCGCATCCTGCCGGAATCACGGCGTCAGAACCGGAACTCGGCTCGGACGTCCTCACAGCATCGCGAGGTGGGAGTGTCACTCTAAATAAGCCCCTGTTGCGCTCGACCCCGAGGAGTACCCGTGATGACACCCGATAGGCCCGAGCGCCTCGCCCGGGACATGCACGCAGGGCAGAGGGACAAGCTCGGCCGCGACTACGTCACGCGGCACCTGCGCCCGGTCGTCGACAAGCTCAAGGACAAGGGCGACCACGCGATCATGGGTGGGTGGCTCCACGACATCATCGTCACGGACACCAAGACCACGCTGGCCGAACTGCTCGATCGGAACTTCCCTCCAGAGGTCGTCCGCGCCGTCGACTCCGTGACCAAACGACCGGGTGAGTTCTACGAGGACCTCATCACGAGAGCCTCCGTCGACGAACTCGGACGCCAGATCAAACTCGCAGACATCGAGGTCAACACGGAGTCCAACCCGGCGCTGGCGAAGAAGGACCCGGCCAAGGCGAAGCAGCTCCTCGAGAAGTACGAGCGGGCACGCCGGCAGCTCGGGCATCATCCGAGCCACCTCTTCGTCGTGCACGGCAGGATCGAGCACCTCACGCACGACGTCGCGATCATCCCCACCGACGTCGACGTCACCGTTGAGCCTCACTGGGATGCGGCGTCGCCCGAGGCGGATGCAAAGCCGGCTCGTCTCAACGAAGGGTGGGCGCGCTGGGGCGAGTCGAGCTGCTGGTTCGTCGACGTCGCCTCTGGTGACGTCGACGCAGTCCTGCGCCGGGTGCGTGCCGCGTTGTACGACATCGCCCAGACGCACCCCTGGCGAGTGCTCACGCCCGGCTCGTTGGAGGCACAGGGCACACCCCAGGGGCGTCGTCCGCTCCCCCTCATCGCCATGCCCGTCCTCGGCATCGGACAGGGCGGTCGCGGCGATCAGCAGGGCGAGGTGATCGAGCACCTCATCCGCGGCCTCACAGAAACACTGAAGAACCTTCCCTTCGACATCGCTCTGGTCACGCCGGACCCGGCCGTGTACGCGGCCGCGCAGCATGCCCGTGTTCGCGCTGCGTCAGACCACCCCCTCGCAGGCAAGGCGAAGGACCTGGCGAGCAAGGCACGGGCCGGAGAGCTGGCCCTATTCCTCGGCGCCGGGGTGAGCATCCCCGCGGGGCTGCCGACCTGGCACGAGCTGATCGTCCAGCTCGGCAAGAGCCTGGACCCCGGTGACCGAGAAGTCCTCGACGGTCTCGACATCACCG
The DNA here is from genome assembly GCF_000297495.1 of Janibacter hoylei PVAS-1. Classification (GTDB taxonomy): domain Bacteria; phylum Actinomycetota; class Actinomycetes; order Actinomycetales; family Dermatophilaceae; genus Janibacter; species Janibacter hoylei. The sequence goes on from NZ_ALWX01000014.1 coordinate 21,735, forward strand.
ACCGGGCCCAGCTCATCCAGCAGTTGAAGCCGCATGGCTTCCAGCAGAGCGTCGCCGACATCACGAGTGAGGTCACGCGCCCTTCGCTCGTCCACACGCTGCTCGCAGGTCTCGACGTCGCCAATGTCGTGACGACCAACTACGACGCCCTCTTCGAGTCAGCCATGCGCGCCGCTGGTCACGCCGCCGACGTCGTCCTGCCCCACACGTCGGCCATCGGTCAGCGGCGATGGGTGCTCAAGATGCACGGCGACGTGGACCACCCGGCCACCATCGTCCTCACCCGACGTCACATGGTCCGGTACGACGCGGCGAACCGCCCGAGCGCTGCCCTACTGCAGTCACTCCTGCTCACGAAGCATCTGATGGTGGTCGGTGCGTCGATGACCGACCCCAACGTCTTGCGCCTCATCCACGAGGTGGATGCCTATCGAGATGAGCACGGACAGGCTCGTGACGGGGACTACGGGACAGTGCTGGACGCGGGTCCGACGAGTCCCGGACAGACTCGGCTGTGGGAGGGCCAGCTCGACTGGGTCGACCTGACACGTCAGGGCATCGGCAGTGGGCCGAGGACGCTCGAGATCCTGCTCGACCTCGTCGGGGTCTTCGCCTCGCGCGACTCGTCCTGGGTGCTCGACGAGCGCTTCGGGAGCCTCCTCGAGCCCTCGGACAGAGAGTTCGCCGAGCGTCTCCGACAGATCGCCGTGGACACGCCAAGCGGCGAGACATGGGCACCGCTGCGACGAGTCCTCGACGAGCTCGGGATAAAGCAGGCGGAGTCGCCCCGCGGCAAGTGTGGCGCTGCTGCACATGTGGGCGACTGCCCGTCGCGCCGTGGTGAGCCCCGTCGGTACGGCCACGGAGGCGCGACTGGCCGAGGGCAATGACCCTACGACGTAGGACAGAAGAACCTTTTCGACGCCCACCAATTCCTGCACATTCATTTTCGCTCCATGTGACGTGTTCACCCCGAACAATATCCTCACACACAATGCCGGTGAGAGCCTTTCAGGAATATCCCGAATACAGCGAATGGTGCGTGACGAAGAATGTTCGCCCCGCACCATCGCGCCTCATGTGCAGGTCACGTCAGATGTCCAGGTCATCGAGGTCGCCACCGCCACCGACGCCGACTCCGACGACGTCGTGGGCGGCGATGGCAGCCTGCCTGCCCTCCCGGATCACCTTCGGCCAGATCGGGTGGATCCCGAGAGCCTGCCGCGCACGCATCACGACGTCCTCCTGGATCACCGTGACGCAGGGCCGCGCCATGTCACGGTGGATCGTCGTCACCGCCTTGCCGGTGTCGGCGACCCGCACCTCGAGGAGACCGTCGTCCGGCGTCTCCCAGGTGAAGGTGGTCGTCCCCTCCCGCACGCTCATCTGCGGCTCGGGGGCGCCCGACCCTTCGAAGACCTTCTCCTTGACCTCGAGCGCCCGGGCAGTCGGCCGCTCGCCGGCTCCAAGGCCTGCGTGCCGCTCGAGACGGATGAGCTCGGCATCCGCCCCGTCGCGCCACCAGCGAGGGAAGGACTCGTCGGTCTCTCCCTCCTCCGCCGCGTTCACCCAGGCCTCCCACTCGGCGATCTCACGGTTCAGCAACAGGTCCTCGGCACCCTTGCGGGTCACGCGGTAGCCGCAGGCGACGGCGACTGCCCCGTCCACGATGAGCACCCACGCCACGTCGGGCACGCTCCCGCCCCGGTGGATCTCGTACACCGTGTCCGGGACCTCGAGGACGTCGTAGGCACTCGGCATCCCACGGATCGCCCGGAACTCGTCGACCGGGATCTCGAGCCACTGCTTGACCGCGTCGTACGCGGCCCGGTCCTCCCGCGACTTCTCCTCGGCACGAGCGCGAGCGGCCTCCTCGGTGACGTGGAATCCTTCACCCTCAGCCGGGCCGAAATCGGACATGACAAGCCAGACAGAACTCATGATGAGCCTTTCGGTTACATGGGATGAAGCTGCGTATTTCCCCCGCTGCTTCGTCTCCTATTTTAGTGCCCATGGGAGGTATTCACCAACTCGAAAACCCCTGCCTGTCAAGGCATTCTGAGCGTCTGCAAATTCTCAAAAAACGGTGTACATCATGGCCGCTGCCACCTGCCCGTCAGCCACCTGCCATAGCCTCTGTGGGATGGACACACGAGCGGACGCCCTCGGCGATGACACCCTCGACCTGACGATCGCCCGCCTGATCGGGTCGGCTTGGCCGCTCGGCAGCCGTAAGGTCCCCACGAGCCTCGTCAAGCTCGACCAGCTCCTCGCCGGAGGCCTGCACCCCGGGCAGACGACGATCGTCGCGTCACGCTCAGGTGAGGGGGCCTCTCGCTTCGCCACCGGGCTGGCCCGCTCAGCGGCGCTGCACCACGGCAAGCAGACCGTGATCCTCGCCCCCGACGCCCCCGAGATCGAGGTCTCGCTGCGCATCATCGCCGCAGAGACGCGTATCCCACTGCGCCACCTACGCTCCGGCGACCTGTCCGACCGGCACCGCGAGCGCCTGAGCGAGTGCCAGCAGCGTCTCGCCGACGCGCCGCTGTCGATCTACGCCGACTGCCCACCGGCAGGCACGCTCCCCGACTCCGTGGGCATGGTCAGCCACGAGGACGACGTGGAGCTCGTGGTCGCCGACGGCATCGCCCTGCTCGGTGACACCGTGCGCCACGACGTGACCTACATGGCCGACTGGGCACGTCGCGAGCACTTCGCCCTCGTCCTCGTCTCGAGCCTGCACAACCCGCGCGCCGGGGAGCAGCGCAGGACCCCGCAGCTGAGCGACCTGCGGGACTACGACGAGGTCATCGACGTCGTCGACAACGTCCTGCTCATCGAGCGGCCCGAGCTGGAGTTCGACCCGCTCGACGCGACCGTCCACGTCGCGAAGCACCGCTACGGCGCGCTGGGCAGCGTCGACGTCACCTTCGACGAGAGCACCGCGGGCTTCGTCAACCCGCCGGGGGTCGAGGAGGCCGACCCCGCTTGGCAGATGTCCTCCGTGTGGGAGATGACGGGCTAGCGACGTGCGAGGAAAGAGGGGACGGATGTCCTGGTACGAGGGCGCGTGCGAAGTCTGCGTCGACGCGTGCACCCGCGGCGCACGGCACACGAGCGTGCGTCAGGTCGCGACCGCCGCCGGGGTGCAGATCCGTCACTGCAGCCGGTGCGACGCCTGGTGGGACATGCAGCCGGCGACCCGGCCAGCTGTCATCTCTCGCCAGGAGGCCGCGCGCCGCGCGCCTGACGCGGACCGCTGGACCATCGTCGGCCCCCTGCTCGAGCCCCGCGACCCCGCTGGTCTGCTCGTCGACGCCCAGCGAGTCGACGCCCACCCGGGCGATCTGCTCGACCTGCACCGGCAGGCCGAGCTCGCCGGCGACGCGACATTGCAGGACGTGCTGACCACGGTGCTCGTACCCTTCATCCGCAACGCTCCCCGCACCGCGTGGACCTGTCGCGGAGGCGTGGACGGGCAGTGGACGCCCTTCGCCGAGGTCGTGACCGCCGGCTCATCTGGCACTCACGGCGCGCGGCTGCTCGTGCCGAACGAGCTGGCGCGCACATTCGCCGGCGGGCCCCGGCTCGACGTCGGCTGTCGGCCGCGGTAGCCGGCGGACCCTCGCCGGGAGGGGCGGGCTAGGCTCCCCGCGGGCGTCGCCGAAGCGCCCCTCCAGGAGGACCCGATGACCGACACCCGCCCCGCGGACCCGCCGGCAGACCTCACCACCTCCGCGCACCGTCGCACCGGTCTCATCACCCTCGCCGCCCTGCTGTCGGCGGGGTGGGCGACCAACCACTTCGCTGCACTGGTGCCCGTCCTCGAGGACTTCGCGCACATCTCCCGGCCCGGTCTCGACGCGGCCTTCGGCCTCTACGCCCTCGGTCTGCTGCCCAGCCTGCTGCTCGGTGGTGGCGTCTCCGACCGCGTCGGTCGCCGCCCGGTCGTGCTGGCCGGGCTGGCCCTCGCGTGCGCCGGCAACCTCGTCATGCTCATCTGGCCGACGCTCGTCGGGGTCGTCATCGGCCGGCTCGTCGTCGGCCTCGGCGTGGGCATGGTCGCGAGTGCCGGCACCGCGTGGGCTGCCGACCAGGACGCGGCGAAGGGGGCCGCCCGCGCCGGCGTCGTCCTCACCGGTGGATTCGCGATCGGTCCCGTGGTCACCGCACTCCTGACCACCGCACTACCGGGTCGCGCCGGGCTCGTCGCGGCCTACGCGATCCCCGTCCTGCTCACCGCCGGCTGCTTCGCGCTCATCGTGCTGCGGACGGTCACCGAGACCGAGGACGTCGCGGTGCACGACGACGAGGTGCGGGGCACTCCCTTCGTCGATGGACGACGCATCGGCCCAGCCCTCATCGCGGCGCTGCCGATGGGGCTGTGGGTCTTTGCATGCGTCATCTCCGCCGTCATGGTCTTCACCGGGCGGATCGGTGACCGCTTCAGCGGCCCGCTGCTCATCGCGGTGGCGTGCATCCTGGCGCTCGGCACCGGACTGCTGACCCAGATCGGCACGCGTCGCTGGGGGCACTGGCGTGCGCTGGGCGTCATCGGCGCAGGGCTCGCAGCGCTCGGGTTCGCCATCGGCGCCGCCGCGGGCGGCCGGATGAGCCCGGTGACCTTCGCGCTCACGGCAGTCATCCTCGGCTGCGCCTACGGGCTGTGCCTCGGGCAGGGACTGCAGGACGTCGAGCGGCTCGCGCCGCGCGACGCCCGCGGTCTGGTGACGGGGCTCTTCTACGTCGTCTCCTACTCCGGCTTCGCCCTGCCCTTCGTGCTCAACACCTATGAGGACCCCATCGGCCCGTCCGCCCCGCTCGTCGTGCTCGCTGCCCTGGCCCTGCTGACCGCGGTCGCTCGTCTGGTGGACGTCGTGCGGAGCGGGCAGGCAGCAACGGCGTCGACCGACAGGTCCGCCTGACGACCACGCCGCCCCTCAGGCGAACGTGGGGTCAACGCACGCGGCGCGACTCGTGGGCCGACTCCCAGACGTCGCCGCCCCCCGAGTCCAGCGACAAGAGCGACAGCACGACGAAGATCCCGAGCAGCGGCAACCACCACCGCAGGAGCACCGTGCGCACCGTCCCACCCCACGTGGCCCGCCGCTGGCTACCGACGTGCACGAAGGCGGTGCCCGCCACGAGACAGCCAAGGGTGCGCCCCCTTCGGCACACCGCGCCGTAGAGGAGCGGGACGGCGAAGGCCGACCCGAGCAGCACGAAGACGGCCTGCCCATCGCTCACCTCGACGCTGGCCGCGACCGCCCCGACGAGACCGACGTACCCGACGACGAGCAGGAGCTGGTCGATGGACCAGGCGAGCAGCCGTCGCCACCTCGACGGCCTGGGCAACGGAGCTGAGGACACGACGAGAGGATATGCGCGCGGCCGCCGTAGGGCTCTTCGGCTACGCCGCAGGGTGACGACGGCGGCGGTGCTACCGCCCTTTCCAGGACGCAGGATGTGCCCTCCAGCCGTACGATGAGGTATCGCCCCAACCCCGACGCCAAGGACTGCCATGGAGACCGACATCACCCTCGTGGTCGACGGCGAACGTCGCTCGCTCACGCTCGACACCCGCACGAGCCTGCTCGACGCGCTGCGTGAGCATCTCGGCGTCACCTCGCCCAAGAAGGGCTGCGACCACGGCCAGTGCGGCGCCTGCACCGTCTTGCTCGACGGTCGCCGGGCGACGAGCTGCCTGACCTTCGCCGTCGCCCAGGACGGCGCAGAGGTGGTCACTGCCGCCGGTCTTGCCCGGGACGGGCTCCACCCGGTGCAGCAGGCCTTCGTCGACAACGACGCCTTCCAGTGCGGCTTCTGCACACCCGGCCAGGTGTGCTCCGCGGTCGGGATGCTCGAGGAGCTCGAGCAGGGCAGCCCCAGCTATGTCACCGAGGACCTCACGAGCACCGCCTCCGCGGACGACGACGAGATCCGCGAGCGCATGAGCGGCAACCTCTGCCGCTGCGGGGCCTATGGCGGCATCCGCTCCGCCATCCGGGAGGTCTCGTCGTGAAGCCCTTCGACTACCGCCGCTCAGAGGACGTCGCGGGCGCGATCGCCCTCGCGACGTCCGGCCCGCAGGCGCGCTATCTCGCCGGCGGGACCAACCTGGTCGACCACATGCGTCTGGGCCTGGAGTCACCGCAGCTGCTCGTCGACGTCAGCCGGCTGCCGCTCGACGGCATCGAGGACCTCCCCGACGGTGGCCTGCGCATCGGCGCCACGGTGCGCAACAGCGACCTCGCGGCCGACCCCCGCGTCCGTGAGCGGTACCCCGTCCTCTCTCGTGCCCTGCTCGCCGGGGCCTCGGGACAGCTGCGCAACCTCGCCACCACGGGCGGCAACCTGCTCCAGCGCACCCGCTGCCCGTACTTCCAGGACGTGACGACGCCGTGCAACAAGCGTGAGCCGGGCACCGGCTGCTCCGCGATCGGTGGCTACACCCGTGACCACGCCGTCGTCGGCGCCTCCGACGCCTGCGTCGCCGTCCACCCCTCCGACATGGCCGTCGCAATGCTCGCGCTCGACGCCATCGTGCGCGTCGAAGGACCGGACGGGCCTCGCGAGATCCCCCTCGACGACTTCCACCGCCTGCCCGGCGAACACCCCGAGCGGGACACCGTCCTCGCCGCCGGTGAGCTCATCACCGACGTCGACGTGCCGGCCACCCCCTTCGCCCGTCGCTCCGAGTACCGCAAGGTGCGCGACAGGGCCTCCTACGCCTTCGCCCTCGTCTCGGTCGCCGCGGCCGTCCACGTGGACGAAGGGAGGATCGCCGACCTGCGCATCGCCTGCGGCGGCATCGCCCACAAGCCCTGGCGAGCCCGCGCCGCTGAGGACGCGCTGCGCGGCCGCGCTCCGGACGCGGCGGCCTTCGCCGAGGCAGCCGAGGCGGAGCTCACCGACGCGAGCCCGCTGCCCGACAACGGGTTCAAGATCCCGATGCTGCGCCGGACCATGGTCTCGGTCCTGCGCGACCTCACCGAGGAGGTCCGATGACCGACATGATCACGCCCCGCGCGATGGGCACCGACCGGGCCCGCCACGACGCCGTCGCCAAGGTCACCGGCACCGCGCCCTACGCCGCCGACCACGAGCAGTCTGAGCGGGTGCACCTGCACCCGGTGCAGGCCACCATCGCCCGCGGCCGCATCGCCGACATCGACACCAGCGCCGCCGAGGCGTTGGACGGGGTGATCCTCACCCTGACGCACCTCAACGCCCCGCGGCTCGCGAGCTCCGACGACACCGAGATGCTCATCCTGCAGAGTGACGAGGTCGCCTTCCGCGGTCAGCTCATCGGTGCCGTCGTGGCGCGCACCAGCGAGACGGCCCGCGAGGCCGCCTCCCTCGTGAAGGTCACCTACGAGGAGCAACCCGTCGACGCCACCCTGTCGGCCGAGCGCGACGACCTCTACGCGCCCGACGAGGTCAACGCCGGCCACGAGACGGACACCGCGAGCGGTGACGTGGACGCCACGTTCGAGGCGGCCGAGGTACGGCTCGAGCAGACGTACACGACGCCGATGGAGCACAACAACCCCATGGAGCCGCACACGACGGTGGCCCTGTGGCAGGAGGAGCACCTCACGCTGTGGGACTCCATCCAGGGCGCCCACACCGCGCAATCCGCCCTCGCCCCCCTGCTCGGACTCGAGCCGGAGCAGCTGCGGGTGCTCGCCCCCTTCGTCGGTGGTGGCTTCGGCTCCAAGGGCAAGCCGCACTCCCACGAGGTGCTCGCCGCGATGGCCGCCATGCGGCTGCCCGGCCTGTCGGTCTCCTTCTGCGTGACCCGCCAGCAGATGTTCACCCTCACGGGCTATCGGACCCCGACGATCTCCCGGGTGCGCCTCGGCAGCGACCGGCAGGGTCGGCTGTCGGCGATCTCCCACGACGTCGTCGAGCAGAGCGCGCGACTGTACGAGTTCGCGGAGCAGACGGCCGCACCTACGCGCACGATGTATGCAGCGCCGCACCGCCGCACGACCCACCGGCTCGCGACGCTCGACGTGCCGGTCCCCTTCTGGATGCGCGCGCCCGGTGAGTGCCCGGGCATGCACGCCCTGGAGGTCGCGATGGATGAGCTGGCGATCGCCTGCGAGCTCGACCCGATCGAGCTGCGCGTGCGCAACGACACCGCGATCGACCCGGACACCGGCCTGCCCTTCACCCACCGCGACCTCGTCGGGTGCCTGCGCGAGGGAGCGCGGCGGTTCGGCTGGGCCGACCGCGACCCGCGACCGGGACGACGGGAGGGCGACTGGTTCGTCGGGACCGGCGTCGCCGCGTCGACCTACCCGGCACTGATGATGACGGGCAACGTGGCCCGCGTGACGTACGACGGCGATCGATACCGCGTGGAGATCGGGGCGACGGACATCGGCACCGGGACGTGGACCGCCCTCGCGCAGATCGCCGCCGACGCGCTCGAGTGCCCGGTCGAAGACGTTGATCTGCGGATCGGCGACAGCGACCTGCCGACGGGCAGCCTCGCGGGTGGCTCGACAGGTATCTCCTCCTGGGGCACGACCGTCGTCACCGCGGCGCGTGCCTTCCGCGCGGAGCACGGGCGCACGCCCGCCGCGGGGGGCGACGACGCAGGCGGAGCAGCCGGAGAGCGATCTCACCGAGCGCTTCGCGCCGCACTCCTTCGGGGCGCAGTTCGCCGAGGTGCGGGTGCACGCCGACACCGGCGAGGTGCGGGTGCCGCGCATGCTCGGCGTCTTTTCCGTCGGGCGGGTCATCAACCCGCGCACCGCGCGCTCCCAGCTGACCGGCGCGATGGTCATGGGCCTGTCGATGGCCCTGCACGAGCACAGCGTGCTCGACGAACGCTGGGCTCACGTCGTCAACCACGACCTCGCCGGCTATCACGTCGCCGCGCACGCGGACGTCGCCGACATCGAGGCGGTGTGGCTGGACGAGACCGACGAGCACATCAACCCGATGGGCTCGCGCGGCGTCGGCGAGATCGGCATCGTGGGTGCCTCGGCAGCGGTGGCCAACGCGACCTATCACGCCACCGGTATACGGGTGCGTGAACTTCCGCTGACGCCCGACCTCTTCCTCAGGGGCGACCCGCAGAGCGTGGCGCGGTAGGCGCACCGCCGCTCAGGCGCTCTCCGCGAGGGCCCGTCGAGCCCGTCGACGCCGGCTGAGCCCCAGAGGCCGGCGCGACACGAAGGCCGCTCGGCTCCCCTCGACGGGCAGACCGCGCGCGAGAACTCCTCGTCAGCGCGTCTGCGTCCTGCCGGCGCGCCCCTCCACGAGCAGGCGCAGCCGGCGAAGGGTCTCGGAGTTGCGCCACTTCAGGCCGGGCTGTCGCGCGATCCCGGGCACGAGGAGACCCGGCCCGGAGACCACGTCCTCGACCATCGTCACCTCGGTCCGGTCGTCGACCGGGGTCACTGTGATGTGCACCTTGGCCTCACCCATCGGCCAGGCGCGAGCACGCAGGGTGATGGACTCGTGCGGCTGCTGGGCCAGCACGCGTGTGTGGTCGTGGATCAATGCGGGCCACGCGCCCACCGAGTGGTGGATGCGGCTGCCGACAGCGGGCCAGTCCGGGTCGACGTCGCGCATGCGCGAGGCGCCGACGACCCACAGCGGGTAGAGCCAGCCGTCACTCAGCACCGACCAGACGTCGTCGATCGAGGCGTTGATGACCGTGGTGTTCTCACTCATACCCAGCTCCTACGGGTTGGCGGGGGTGTCGACCCCGAGTCTCGTCGCGGGTGCGGTGTGGTGCAACCTGTCGACGTCGGCCCTCTCGCGCACCATGGTGCCGCCCGTACGCCGCCACCATGGGGCGGTCGCCGCTCAGCCGGCCACGAAGTCCGGCCACCCCGCATCGAGGTACTCCACGAAGGTCTCGCTGACCCGCTCGCGGTGCAGGTGCTCGCGGGTCACCGGCAGCGCCGCCATGGTGAAGGCGTCGTCGTCGGCGGAGCGCTTCGGGAAGTCGTGGTGCACGATCGCCGCCCGGCCGATGTCGACGAAGTCGGCCCCCTTCGACAGGCACCAGCGCGCCTGCTGCGCGGAGCGGATCTTGCCCGCCACGCCGAGCCGGGTCTCGCCGCGCTCGAGGCCGGTGAAGGCGTCGATGAGCAGGTCACCCTCGTCGTCGACGGTCAGGAAGGCGTCCCACAGCGACATGTCGAGGTAGTCGACGAGCCCGGAGTCGAGGACCTGCTGGGCGACGGCGACACCTTCGTCGAGGACGATGCCGTTGCCCTGTGGGGTGAGCCGCAGCCCGACCTGGAAGTCGGGGCGCGTGCGCTCGCGGATCCCGCGGAGGACCTCGAAGAGCATCCGCGAGCGGTCCTCGAGCGACCCGCCGTAGCCGTCGGTGCGATGGTTGTGGCGTCCGTCGAGGAACTGGCAGATGAGGTAGCCGTGGGCACCATGGACCTCGACGCCGTCGAAGCCGGCGCGCTCGGCTCGCTGCGCCCCGAGGACGAAGTCCTCGACCGCCTGCTGCACCTCCCCGGTCGACAGGGCACGGATGTCCTTGTCCAAGTCGTCCCACGGAGCGACGTTCGGCACACCGGTGACGGCCGGGTCGGAGCGTCGACCGCCGTGGTGCAGCTGCACCGAGGAGACGCTGCCGGCGGCCCGGATGCCGTCGGCCAGGCGGGTCAGGCCCTCCAGGTGCCTCTCGTCGCTGATCCCGAGCTGACCCGCCCAGGCCTGCCCCGCGGGGGCCACGTAGGTCGCGCAGGTCATCGTCAGGCCGAATCCTCCTTCGGCCCGGGCGACGAGCCAGCGGTACTCGTCCTGCGACAGCGTGCCGTCCGCATGGCTCTGGGTGTTGGTGAGAGGGGGCGAGGGCGAGCCGGTTGGCCCAGGCGGGGCCGTGGGCCAGGTCGAGGCGGTCGTGGAGGGTCATGGCGCCATCCTCGCAAGCCGCCGTCGCACCTCTCCACGAAGGTCGAGATCTGGTGGCGGCCTCCGGACCCGAGCCACGCGGGGTGCCTGCGGGGTGCCGAGTCCACGCCACTCGCCTCCGCGGATACTCCCCGGCCACCCCGGGAATTAGTTGCCGAGACAACTAGTTACACCGGTCATGCATGCCTTCGGATTCTTGAGCTTCGGGCACTACGGGCACGGCAGCGGGCCGGGTGACCCCGACGCCGGTCAGGCACTGCGCGACGCCGTCGAGATCGGAGTCGGTGCCGACGAGATCGGCGTCAACGGCGCCTACTTCCGTGTCCACCACTTCGCGCGGCAGGGCGCGGCGCCCATGCCGGTCCTCTCGGCCATCGCCGCTCGCACCCGGCGCATCGAGGTCGGCACCGGCGTCATCGACATGCGCTACGAGACCCCGCTGCAGCTGGCCGAGGAGGCCGCCGCCCTCGACCTGATCTCCGGAGGCCGGGTCGCGCTCGGCGTGAGTCGGGGGTCACCGGAGCCCGCCCTGCGCGGGTGGGAAGCCTTCGGCCACACCGGTGCTCGCGATCCGCGCGGCGCCGACCGCGCACGCGAGCACTTCGAGACCTTCATGTCCGCGATCCGCGGCGACCAGGTCGTCGACGCCGACCCGACGCAGGGCCCCGCCGGCCGGCTGCGGGTCGAGCCGCACTCCCCCGGCCTCGACCGCCGCATCTGGTGGGGGGCCGGCAGCCGCGAGACCGCCGAGTGGGCCGCCCGCCAGGGGGTCAACCTCATGAGCTCGACGCTGCTCACCGAGGCGACCGGAGCCTCCTTCGCCGATCTGCAGGCCGAGCAGATCGCGCTCTACCAGGCCGCATGGCGCGAGGCCGGCCACGACTGGGCGCCGCGGGTGTCGGTCTCCCGCAGCATCTTCCCGATCGTCAGCGACCTCGACCGGCACTTCTTCGGCCTGCAGGGCCAGGGCAGCAGCGACCAGGTCGGCATGATCGACGGCTTCCGCTCGACCTTCGGCAAGACCTACGCCGCCGAGCCCGACCAGCTCGTCGAGCAGCTCAAGGCCGACGCGGCCATCGCTGCCGCCGACACCGTCATGCTCACCATCCCGAGCCAGCTCGGCGTCGACTACAACCTGCACATCCTCGACTCCTTCGCCCAGCACGTCGCCCCCGAGCTCGGGTGGCGCCGCAACAGCGACGGCCCCGTCGAGCCCCTCCCCGCCTGACCAACCCCAACCGATAGGAACACCATGAGCACCATCGTCATCTTCGGCGGCACCGGCTACGCCGGCGGCAACATCGCCCGCGAAGCCGCCTCCCGCGGCCACCAGGTCATCTCCTACAGCCGCACCGCCCCGGCCGAGCAGGCCGAAGGCGTCGAGTACCGCACCGGCTCCCTGACCGACGACGTCGTCCTCGCGCAGGCCGCCACCGACGCCGACGACCTCGTCGTCGCCACGCACGGCGCCGACGTCGGCGGCTCCCCGCTCGTCGACCACGTCGCCCGGCTCACCGCTGCCGCCATCGAGCACGGTGCCCGCCTCTCCTTCGTCGGCGGTGCCGGCTCACTCCACGTGACGAAGGGCGGTCCCCGCCTCGTCGACACCCCGGACTTCCACGACGACTGGAAGCCCGAGGCCCTCTCCCACGCCAAGGTGCTCGACGCCCTGCGCGCCGGCCCGCAGGAGCTCGACTGGTTCTACGTCTCCCCGGCCGCGCTCTTCGGCTCCTTCGCCCCCGGCGAGACGACTGGCAGCTACCGGCTCGGCGGCGACGAGCTCGTCACCGACGCCGAGGGCAACTCGGAGATCTCCGGCACGGACTTCGCCCTGGCCTTCGTCGACGAGATCGAGCAGGGCAAGCACCGCCGGCAGCGGTTCACCGTCGCCCACTGACCCCCTGCGCGTAGCTCTCCAGCGCCGCCCGGAATCCCCGGTTGGGCGACGCCTCCGGCAGCGCGGCGACGACCTCCCGCGTCGCCGTCTCGAGGTCGACCCCGAGTTCCAGCGCGTGGGCGATGCCCACGGTGGGCGTGCGGGACTGGGCCGCGACGCAGTGGATGAGCACCCGGTGGCCTTCGGCCCGAAGGGAGGCCACCGTGCGGGCCGCGTCGGTGAGGACGGCGTCGAGGTTGGGGTTGGCCTCAGGCCCCTGGCTCGTCGATGAGGCGGAAGGGCACGTGCACCATGCCCGCCGGCACCTGCCGTGAGCCGGTGAGGCAGAGACTGACCACCGCGGTGATCTCCTCGGGCAGCTCGTCGAGGGCCAGCACGTTGCCGAGCCAGACGCCGTCGTCGAAGGGGTGCCGCACGAGGACCGAGCGGCGGGCCTGGTGGTAGTCGATGCGCTCCACCCCGGGCCAGCCGTAGGCATTGGGGCGGCCACCCCGCACGGCCAGGGTGGCCGCCTCGGCGAGGTCCTCCGCAGTGCGCCCCGGGTAGCCGTGCACGATCCGACGCCACTCGGCCGGGACCGCGGACGCACCCCACCGAGCGGCGAGCAGGCCGCCGGCGATCGCCGCGACCGTGTCGGTGTCGTTGCCGATGCGGATCGCGGTGTCGAGCGTGTGCTGGAGGTGCCGGCAGGGCATCTCGTCGGGCACCGGCGTGTGGCGGATCGCCGACCACGCAGCCTGGAACGCGGTGACGACATAACCGTTGGGCGTGAAGGTCGCCGGCTCCTGTGCCTCGGCCTCGGTGATGCGGGCGGTCCAGAAGCCCTGCGCTTCGTCGGACAGGTACGGCAGCCCGACCTGTACGTCGAGCTCCCCCTCGAGCACCGCGTGCCGGATCGCGTGCGACCACAGCGCGCACGCCTGCCCCGCGCGCTCGTCCGTGTGGGTCAGCGCCGAGACCGCCTCAGCGGCCGCCGTGAGGCGCTGCGGGTCGTCGAGGTGCGCCAGCGCGACCGGTGAAGTGCGCATCAGCGAGCCGTTGCCGCCGGTGCGGCCAGTCCGAGCGTGCAGGTCCGCGGCGGCCTGGGCCATGCGGGTGGCGAGGGGCTCGTCCGGTCCCTGAGGAGGCGCGCCAGCGCCGTCTCGAAGGGACTCCCTTCGAGACGCTTGCAGAGCAAGCTCCTCAGGGAGCGAGGTCTGACGGGGCGATGCGTGACGGGGCGAGGTGTGGCGGAGCGAGGAGAGGACCTGGCGGGTCTGGGTGCCGATGTCGGCCGGGCTGGAGGCGTACCAGTCGAGGAAACCCTGGGCGACCTCGTCCAGCGCTTCCGGGGAGGCGAGGTCCACCCCCTTCGCCGCGGCTGCGAGGACCGGCCAGGTCATGGCCGTGTCGTCGGTCCACTCGCCCGGGGCGAAGTTGCCGAGGCCGCCGCCGATCATGGCGGGACCGTCGGGTCCGACTGCGGCGCAACCGAACTCGTAGCCGGCGCCAAGGGCATCGCCCACCGCGGAGCAGAGAGGGGCACCGCAGGCGCGGTCCATCTGTGCACTGGTGAGTCGCATCAGGCCACCTCTCCCCCGACGCGCAGCGCCAGGTCGTCTCGGGTCGTCATGGCGTCGAGGAAGACCGCCATGGTCGTCATCAGGTGGTGCGGGGCGAAGGGCATGGTCTCGACCGTCGCCGTCTGGACGATGTCACGACCGATGACCTGCCACCAGATCCACGGGTTGGAGCGGTTGAGGATCCCGACCTCGACCGCGGCCTGCCGGCGCGAGCGCGCCCCGTGGGCCACGCGGGTGCTGATCACGGTGGCCGGCGCATCCGGCAGCACCTGCACCCAGACCCGCTGGCCGAGGTGCTCGAGATAGAGGTCGTCGTCCTCGTCGCGGCCGACGTCGTAGACGCCATTGAGAGCGTCCTCGACGATGTCGACCAGCGCCTCCCGGTCGGTCTCGGCGTACACGTCGGGAGCGGTGCGCAGGCCCCCCGTCCAGGCCAGACCGAGGACCGGCGACATCTGCGCGACCGGACCATCCGCCCTGTGCGTCAGCAGCTGCGGGTGCGGCACGCCGACGATGTTGCGCAGCACCATGATCGCCCGGTGGACGAGCGGCTCCCGCCCGATCGCGTGGTTTTCGGTGTACTCGTCGTCACCGACGGTCGCGCAGAGCGCGCCGCTCTGCATGCGGAAGGCCACCATCGGGACCTCCACCTGCTCCCCCACCTCGAGGACCAGCCGGTCCTGCGGGTGCGCCATCGCCTCGACGAGCGTCAGCAGCTTGCGCTCGAAGGCCTTCCACGCGGCGTGGATCTCCTCGACGCCCGCCGCCATCTCCTGCTCGGTCATGGTCATCACATCCCCTCCCATTCATTTAACCCCTTGAA
This sequence comes from Janibacter hoylei PVAS-1, assembly GCF_000297495.1. Taxonomy (GTDB): domain Bacteria; phylum Actinomycetota; class Actinomycetes; order Actinomycetales; family Dermatophilaceae; genus Janibacter; species Janibacter hoylei. Next base: position 36,913 of record NZ_ALWX01000014.1, read on the forward strand.
TGAGCTAACTATAACACCTCAACCGCGCTAAAGTGCACGACATGGCTCGCCGCACCCTCGACAGCTACCCCCGCCCCGGCGTCACCGTGGACCTCGCGGTCCTCACGGTCACCGACCCGGGCACCGACGACGCGGCCCTGCGGGTCCTGGTCCAGGAGCGCACCGACCCGGACGGCCGGGTGCTGCCCGGCCGATTCCTCCGCGAGCGGCACACCATCGACGAGACCGTGCGCGAGGTCTTCGAGCACAAGGTCGGCGTGCGCCCGACCGAGGTCACGCCCCCGCGCCTGCTGCGCCTCTTCGACGCACCCGACCGCGACGACCGCACGTGGGCGATCTCGGTCGCCTACTCCGTCTCCATGCCCGAGCTCGAGCTGACGGGAGCGAAGGGAGAGCTCCTCCCCGTCGACGAGGTGGCCGCCGCGACCGGCCGGGACATGCTCTGGGACCACGACGAGATCGTCTCTGCCGCAGTCGAATCGCTGCGCGAGCGCTACGAGTTCCGCTACCGCAACGACAGCCCCCCGCCGGACCCCGACGGCTTCCTCCCGCAGCCCTTCACGCTCCACCAGCTGCGCAAGGTGCACGAGGCCGTCATCGGCGAAGAGCTGCACAAGGACAACTTCGCCCGACGGATGAAGCCCCAGCTCACGCCCGTGACCCGAGGCGGCGAGGTCGTCCGGTCGGCCGCCCAGCGAGGCCGCCCGGCGACGCTCTACCGCATCGCCTAGCGGCCTCGGGCGTCGAGCGACACCCGGGGCAGGTGGACGCGACGCACCCCGCAGGAGGAGATGGCTCAGCTCGACCCGCGACGTACCGGCGGCTCGCCGGTCGCCCCTGCCCTGCTGATCACCTGACGGTGCCCCACGGTCGGGTCCGGCTCAGGTGGTAAGCCGGGTGATCACCACCAGGACGGCTGCCATGACGGCCACGCCGACCACGACGGCGAGCGTGATGGCGAGCGGTCGGTGCACCCACTGCCACCGCAGCAGTCGAGGCCACCGCCGGCGCACGTCCTCCACGCTCTGCCCGGCGACGACGTTGTGGCTGCGGCCGGCCATGACGAGGGCGTCGATCGTCTCCGGCGGCCACAGGCTGGTCTGCCACCGGCGCAGGCAGCGGCCATCATCGCCCAGCAGCCCGACGAGGCCACCAACGCCGCTCAGCTGCAGCTCGCGCACGACGACGACCTCGGCGATGGCCGAGCGCGGGATGACCCGGGTGCCCACCAGACCACGCTCGCGCACCTCAGTGGGTGTGATCGTCACGGTGCGCTGAGTCTCCCGGGCCGTGACGACGGTGAAGAGGCCGACGACGAGCAGGACGGCCAGGATCCCCTGCCACCACGGAGCCTTGACGACGGCGGGCAGGATCGCGAAGAACACCCCGACCCCGGTCATGACGACGAAGGAGGCCGGGCTCACCCCTCCGGGCAGGACTCGACGGCCCTCATGGTGGCCGGGCTGCACAGACATGGCGCCATCATCGCAAGGAGCACGCCCCCGGGCAGGAGGGTCAAGATCCGGTCTCGACTGGCGCGGGCTGGCGGTTCGGCACGCCCCGCGGGCCGGGTGGTGCCACCGTGGAGGTATGGATCTCACTTGGGTCGCCCTCTCGGCGACCGGACTGCTGTCCATCGCGGGGCTCCCCTTTGCGATGGCCTGGGTGGAGCGGACCCTGATGACGGGCCCGACCCACGTCGAGCAGCCGCCCCGCTGACCCGCCGCGCGCCACACTCCGCCGGCCGACCGGCGGGGCGATCGGTCGTCACCTCCCCCGACATGGCAGGACCCAGACCGATCAGTACCGTGGACGGCAGTTGTGCAGGGCGGTGGACACGCCCTGCCCGTCGACGAAGGGGATGACACGTGCGTTTTCATCGGGGGGCTGCCGCCAGCGCGGCTGCCATGACCGTGGCCGTCGCGCTCACTGCGTGCGCCGAGGACACGAGCACCGCAGGCGGCTCGGACCCGACGTCCACGGCCGTATCCAGCGAGTCCGGCAGCACATCGAGCTCGCCCTCCGCGAGCGGGTCGAGCACGTCGGACGCCATCGTGGTCGACACGGGCAACATGCTGCCCCCGGTCGCCGGGCACAAGACGCGCTCGGGCGCCGAGACCTTCGCATATCACTACGTCGACGTCCTCGGCCGGGCGGGCGAGTCCGGAGACACGACGACGCTGGAGTCCCTGGGCGCGAGCGACTGCACGGCCTGCGACGACGCCGTGGCCCAGATCGATGCCGATCACAGCAAGGGGCAGACCCTCAGCACCAACCCCTACACCATCACCGAGGTCAAGGCCACGGGCGACCCGAGGGCGAGCGTGGAGGTCACGCTCGACGTGAAGGTCAAGGCGCACGAGCGGGTCGACTCCTCCGGCAAGACCGTGGAGTCCGTCGACGCGGAGAGCCAGACCGTGACGGCTCAGCTCGAGTGGTCGGACGGCTGGGAGATGAAGGCCTGGACCGTCAGCTGACCCGTCAGCGCGTGCCCGCGTAGACCGCGGTCTTGACCCGCGTCGACGTCGGCTTGCCCTGGTCGACGGAGCGATCGACGGTCCACGCGGCGGCATCGCTGTCGAAGGTGTCCTCGATCTTTTCGTCCGTCAGCAGCTCGGAGCCGTCGCTGCACGGGTACCAGCTGAACCTCCCCTGCCAGTGCTGACCGTGGTCGTGGCTTGCGACCGCGCACGTCGTGTCGTCGTCGAGGACGACGTACATCGGGATGACCTCCTGGCCGCGCGGGTGCATCTGCCCGTCCCAGTTGTCGACGGTCGGCGAGGTGAAGCGGATCGCCTTGCGCCCCAAGGGGTCGGTGATGCACGTCGTCTTGCCCCCGTCGGCGAAGGTGCAGGCCTTGGCGCTCGCCGCGGTCGGGCCGCAGGTGAAGATCTCGTCCTGCTTCGAAAAGGTCGATTCGGTGAGGCCGCCCCCTGGGCGCACAGGTCGTCCGTGAGCTGCTCCACGGTCCACGAGTCGTCGACCCAGACCGTGGAGATCGTCGTGGCAGCGCCTCCGGTGCTCGAGGAGGTCGATGGCGGGCTCGTCGTCGACGACGACGTCGGCGATGTCGTCGTCGACGTGGTCGCGGTCGCCGAGGTGCTGCTGGACGAGCTCGGCTCAGCTGTCGTGGTCGTCGACGAGGTCGTCGTCGTCCGTGAGCTCGCGGTGCTCGTCTCGGTAGTCCGGGTCGGCGTGTCGGACCCGCAGGCGGTCAGGGCCACGGCGGCCACCGGGACGGCCCACCAGGTGATGCTGCGTCGCATGACTGCTCCCCCTTCGGCCGCAACCCCCTGTCGCAGCCCACCTCCAGCAGACCGGATGTGGCCGGTTGACGCAAGCACCGCGATGGGGTGTGCCTGTGGATCTTCGAGATGCGAAAGGCCGACAAATGGCTACCGTTGATGACAGTTTCAGGGGGCCCGCGACGGCGCGCCTCGCCGTCGACGAAGGGGAGTCCCCGTGCGTTTTCACCGAGGCACCGCCGCCTGCGCAGCCGCTCTGGTCATGGTCAGCGCGCTCGCCGCGTGCGGTGACGAGGAGCCGACCGAGCCCTTCGAGACGAAGGAGCCGACCTCGCAGAGCTCGAGCTCCGGGGCGTCGGGGTCGAGCACATCGGGGTCCGGGTCCTCGAGCAGCGGGTCGAGCTCGAGCGGTGGGACGAGCAGTGATGACCTGCCTGCTGACCTGCCCGAGGAAGCTCGGGAGGAGACGAAGGAGGGCGCGGCAGCTTTCGGGGAGTACTACTTCATGACGTACGGGGAGGCCGCCCACACGGGCGACACCTCCACGCTAAAAGCGCTCGGCGCAACCGATTGCACGATCTGCTCGAATGGCGTCGACAAGATCAAGAACGATGCGGCCAAGGGCTGGACCCGGAGCAAGAACCCATACCACGTCAGCAAGGTCGAGGCCACCAAGCGCCCAGACGAGGGCTACAAGGTCTCCATGTCGGTGAAGGTCGACGAACACGATCGCGTGGACTCCAAGGGCAAGTCCAACGGCACCGTCGAGGCGACGCAGTACACGCTCACCGAGCACGTCGTGTGGAAGAGCGGTCGGTGGCACATCCAAGATTGGGTCGTCACATGACCGAGTCAGTTCATAGATCTTTCGCCTTGACTGCGATCATCGCCGGGATGGTGGCGATGCCACCCGCGCTCACGGGCGACCCGGAAGGCACGCTGACGGACTCGGCGGCTGAACTCTCGGCTGAAACTCACGGGATATCCCCCGGTACGGCCAAGGCGCCGACGCAGGCGGAACTCCCATCCGCCCCCAAGGCACACCCCTGTCAGCCAACATCGCCAAGCCCCACGTCCGAGGAGCAGCGCAGAAGGACAAGATCGAGGTCAAGTACGGCCCCTGCACGCCCGGCACCGCCAACTGCGACGGCGCGCGGACCGGGTGCATCACGCAGTCCGGCGACCCCAACTACTTCGACCCACCCACCGTCACCTACGTCCGGGTCAACAACGGACCCTGGGACGCGGTGCGCGTCTCGTGCGGCGTCCCCGACTCCGTGACCATCCCGGGAGCCCCCAGCGAGCCGCCGGTGACCGTCGCCGTGGAGCCGCCGCCCGTACCAACCTTCGCCCAGATCCAGACCGCCTTCAAGGAGCTGCCCTTCAGCCAACCCAGCGTCTCGGTCCAGCCCAAGGGCATGCGCACCCTCATCAACCTGCCGACGTACTACGAGGCCTCGTGGCCCGACGACGCAGGACTCGAGCCGGGCGAGGTCAGCAAGCCGGTCACGCTGCTGTCGTGGACCGTCGAGTTCAAGATCTCAGCGCGCGACTACCGCTACGACTTCGGCGACGACACGACATCCCGGTGGACGAGCAGCGCCGGCGGCACCTACCCGGACGGCGACGTCACCCACACCTACACGGACACCGGTGACATGGACGTCAAGGTCGACGCCCGCCTCACCGGCCAGTACCGCGTCAACGGCGGCACTTGGCAGGACATCGCGACCACCGCCGACCTCCAGGACGAGCCCGTCGACACCCTCGAGGTCGTCGGCACCCGCACCCGACTGACGAGCTGACGCGCGCGGCCCCCCTGTCGCGTCACGCTCAGCCCATCGCCCGGCGGACGGCGTCGTCGAAGCCGAGCAGACCCCCTTCGGGCACCCCCACGAGGTCGTCGAGGTCCTCCTCGCGGCGGACCACCTCGTGCACGAGGCTGCCGACGAGCGGCTTGGCCACGCCGGCATCGACCGGGGTGATGAGGCTGACCCAGTGGCTGGCGAGCCACGGTGTGAGGACGGGCACCCGGAGGACCAGTCGACGACGCAGTCCGGTGACCGCGGCGAAGCGCTGGATCATCTGCTCGTACGTGAGCACCTCGGGTCCGGCGATGTCGAAGGTCCGGTTGACCTCGGCCGGCAGACTCGCCGCACCCACGAGGTAGTGCAGCGCGTCGTCGACCGCGATCGGCTGGATGCGATTGCGCAACCATCGCGGTGCCACCATGACGGGCAGCCGCTCGGTGAGGTACCGCAGCATGTCGAAGGACACCGAGCCGTCACCGAGGACGACCGCCGCCTGGAGCACCGCGGCAGGCACGGGCCCGTCGAGCAACACCTGACCGACCTCGACGCGCGAGGCGAGGTGCACCGACAGGTCCGCGCCCTCGGGATGGAGCCCGCCGAGGTAGACGATGCGCCCCACCCCGGCCTCGCTCGCCGCCGCGACGAAGCCCTCCGCGAGCTGGCGGTCCCGCCGGGCGAGGTCACCGTGCCCGTCCATCGAGTGCAGCAGGTAGTAGGCGACGTCGGTGCCCGCGAGGGCCCGGCGCAGGTCATCGCCTGATGTCGCGTCGCCTTCGACGACCTCGACGCGGTCGATCCAGTCGCGGCCGCGCAGCCGCTCGCTCGATCGCGTGAGGACCCGCACCGTCCAGCCGTCGTCGAGCAGCCGAGGCACGAGCAGCCCTCCGATGTAGCCGGTTGCGCCGGTGACGAGTGCGGTGCCGGGCTCTTCCGCCGCGGCGGAGGGCGTGGAGTTTTCGGTCATGGGTGGCTTACCTCAGGAGGTCGAGGGCGGGTGGAAGGAGCACGAGCATCGAGCTGGACCAGATGACGTGGGTGATGATCGGGGCGAGCACTCCCCCGGTGACCCGACGCTGGGCCCCGGTGAGCAACCCCAGCAGCAGGGCGGCGAAGGTGAGCATGACGTTACCGGTGGCGGCGGTGACGAGTGTGTAGACGAGGGTCGTCACGGCGAGCGCGTGCCGACCACCGACCGCGGCGAAGAGGGCCCCGCGGAAGAAGAGCTCCTCGCCGACCCCCGTCACGACGGTGATGAGCCAGACAATCGGCAGCGAGCCGTAGCGGGCGTGGTCGAGCACCGCGTCGACCCGGTCGGCCAGCCACGGCACCGCGCCGACGACGACGGCGCCGGCGACGAAGACCCCGACGGAGAGCAGCGCCAGTGCCACGGGCTGCACCACCGGTCGTGCCAGTCCGGAATCGCGCGTGTGCGCCCACCCGAGGTGCAACCTCCCGGCCGCCAGGCCCCCGACCGCCCACACCGCGGCGAGCGCCAGCCCGCCGACGTAGAAGGACTCGTCACCCGGCGGGATGCGCAGGGTGACCGCGAGGACGACCGCCCCGACGATGAGGGTCAGCGCGCTGACCACCCGGCGTCGGCGCACCAGCGCGTCGGGCTCCCGGTGATCACGCGGCACCGGCGCGACAACCGCTGCTGAGATGAATGCCCGCAGCTCCACCACGGGGTGGATCATGCCCGAGTCCGCTCGTACCGGTCCAGCGCCTCACGTCGCTCCTCCGCGTGGTCGACGACCCGCTGCGGGTAGCCGTGCGCATGGCCCTCGTCGTGGTCCCACGGGGAGTGCGCCGTCGCGCCGGGCAGGTGCGCGAGCTCCGGCACCCAGCGGCGCACGTAGGCACCGTCGGGGTCGAATCGCTCGCCCTGCCGCACGGGGTTGAAGACGCGGAAGTACGGCGCCGCGTCCGTCCCGGTGCCGGCGACCCACTGCCAGCCGTGGCTGTTGGAGGCGAGGTCGCCGTCGAGCAGGTGGTCGAGGAAGTGGCGTGCCCCGACCGGCCACCACACGTGCAGGTCCTTGGTGAGGAAGCTCGCGGCGACCATCCGCACCCGGTTGTGCATGAACCCCTCGGCGGCGAGCTGACGCATCCCCGCGTCGACGAAGGGGTACCCGGTGCGCCCTTCGCGCCAGGCCGTGACGAGCCGGTCGGTCTCCGGGCCCTCGTCGTAGGGCAGGTCGGCGAGCGCACCCCGCAGGTCGCGCCAGGCCGAGTCCGGTCGGTGCCAGAGGACGTCGGCGTAGAACTCGCGCCAGGCGAGCTCGGTGACGAAGCGCTGCAGGCCTTCGGAGCCGCCGTCCGGGTGGGCGGCGAGGTCAGCGAGCATCGTGCGCGGGTGGATCTCGCCGTGGGCGAGGTGCACCGACATCCGGCTCGTCGCGTCGAGGTCGGGTCGGTCCCGTGCGGTGCCGTAGTCGGCGAGGTCGTCGTCGAGGAAGGTACGCCACCGCTCCAGGGCGGCCTCCTCCCCGGCCCGTCCGTCGACCGCCTCCTCGTCGGCCGCGGCCAGCACCGCCGGGAGTGCGTCGTCGCCGAGACCCTCGAGCAGGTCGGCCTCGCGCCTCCACTCGACGTCGGGCCGCCCCGCGGGCTCAGGCCAGCCGTGGTCCCGCCAGGCCCGGGCGAAGGGGGTGAAGACCTTGTAGGGCGTGTCCTCACTCGTGCGGACCAGGCCCGGCCCGATGGCGTAGGGGCTGCCGGTCGTCACCAGCTCGCGATCCGAAGCGCTGAGCTCGTCGGCGGCTGCGGCGTCACGTTCGCGCCCCTGCGGGGTCGTGTCCCGGGTGATGTGGACCCGCTCCGCACCCACCGCCTCGGCGACTCGTGGCACGAGGTGGACGGGGTCGCCGACCCGGACCACGAGCGCACCCCCGGTCGCCCCGTGCAGTGCGGCGAGCGAGCGCCGCAGCCGCCGCGCCGGCGGGCGCTCGTCGGCCACCTGGCCCGGCTCGAGCACGACGAGGGGCAGGACCTCCCCTTCGTCGTGGGCGGCGAGGAGCGCCGGGTGGTCGGTGAGGCGCAGGTCCCGGCGAAACCACAGCACGCTCGTCATGCTCGGCCCGCCAGGCGCGACGACAGCACCGTCCAAGCCCGGACGGGCAGGAGGCGGGCGAGCTTCATCGTCACCGCCATGGGCCACGGGAAGACGATCTCGGGTCGGCCCGACTCGAGGCCGTCGGCGATCTCGCGCGCCGCCTCGTCGGCGTCGATGATGAAGGGCATGGGGAAGGAGTTGCTCTCCGTCATCTCCGTCCGGACGAAGCCGGGGCAGACGGTCGTGACGCGAACTCCCTTCGCGGACAAGGACGCTCGCATCGACTCCAGGAGGGTGATCTGGGCCGACTTCGTCGCGGCATAGGCCTCGGCCCCGGAGAGGCCGCGGTATCCGGCGACCGAGGCGACGCCCACGAGGTGACCACGGCCGCGGGCGACCATCTCTGGCACGGTCGCGTCGACGACGTGCCCGAGCCCGAGGAGGTTGACCTCGACGTGCCGGGCGAACTCCTCGGCCTGCCAGTCGGTCGCGTCGAAGGTGTGCCAGTAGCCGGCACACCACACGACGGTGTCGATGGGCCCGATGGTCTCGCCCACCTGCCGTGCCCCCTCGAGCACCGCGGCGTGGTCGGTCACGTCCACCGGCACCGTGGCGAAGCGCCCGCGGGACAGCTCGTCGAGCCGATCCGCCCGGCGCGCGCTCACGGCGACGATCGCGCCGCGCTCGTGCAGCTCCTCGGCGAGAGCCGCGCCGATGCCGCTCGACGCCCCGACGAGCCAGACCCGCTGCCCCACCAGGCTGCTCACAACAGCACCTCGCGCTCGAGGCGGATCTGTGCCACGTCGAGGTAGCCGGCGGCGAAGCCGGCCTCGCAGTAGGCGAGGTAGAACTCCCACGTGCGCCGGAAGGTCTCGTCGAAGCCCGCCGCGGAGATCGTCGGCCACTGCTCCAGGAAGCGCTCGCGCCACCGGCGCAGCGTCACCGCGTAGTCCTGACCGAAGTGGCGCGCGCTCGTCACCCGCAGCGAGGCGTGCCGCTCGGTCGTCTCCTCGATCGCCCGGGTCGAGGGGATCAGACCGCCGGGGAAGATGTGCTTCTGGATCCAGCCGAAGGACCGCCGGGTCGCGAGGTAGCGCTCGTGCGGCATGAGGATCGACTGGATCGCGGCCACCCCTCCGGGGGCGAGCAGGTCGTCGATCGCGCGGAAGTAGGTCGGCCAGTACTCCTCGCCGACCGCCTCGATCATCTCGACGCTGACGATCGCGTCGAACTGCCCGGTCACCTCGCGGTAGTCCTGCAGCCGGACCTCGACCCAGTCGGCGAGCCCGGCAGCCGCGATGCGCTGTCGGGCAAGCTCGGCCTGCTCGCCCGACAGCGTGATCGTCGTGACGTGGGCCCCCCGCCGGGCGGCAGCGATCGCGAGTGACCCCCACCCGGTCCCGATCTCGAGGACCCGGGCGCCGGCCCGCACGTCTGCGGCGTCGAGCACCGCCTCGATCTTGGCGCGCTGCGCGTCGGCCAGGGTCTGCTCGGCCACCGGTCGGCGTTCGTCGAAGATGGCCGAGCTGTAGCTGAGCGTCTCGTCGAGGAAGGCGGCGAAGAGCTCGTTGCTCAGGTCGTAGTGCGCCTCGATGTTGGCGCGCGACCCCGTCAGCGTGTTGCGGGTGGCGGCCGGGATGCGCCGGTCGACGACCCGGCGCATCCGAGCCAGCACCGGCGGCACCAGGGTCGGCAGCCGCTCGGCGAAGGGCACGAGCGCGTCGGCGAGGTCGGTGCCCGGCGCGGCGTCCCAGTCGCCGGCCATGTAGCCCTCGCCCAGACCGATCTTGGGGTGGTGCGCCATCCGCTCGTAGAGCGCGGTGGCGCGCAGCATCCGCAGGGTCGGCGCGGTCGGGTCGTCCGCCGCACCGCCGAGAGCGCTTCCGTCCGGCAGGGTGACCCGCACCGGGACCCGGCCGAGCACGGTGGTGAGGATCGGGCGGGCCAGGTGCGCGCGCACACACCACGGTCGGAGGGAGGGCCGCCGCAGGCACAGCGGTCGGTCGAGGGCGGGGGCAGTCATCTCAGGTCCTCCTGGTGGTGGGGGCTGCGGGGCTGGATGGGCAGGCGCCTGGCCCACAGCCAGACGCCGTGCAGTCGGATCAGGGCGGTGACCCGCCAGGTCATGGGCAGGTGGCGAAGGGCGGTGCGCACCACCGCAGCTCGAGACGCCTGCCGGATCGCCCCGGTGGTCGTCGCCGTGAGCACCCGCTCGCCGTCGCGGTCGAGCGCGACGGTGACCGCGACCCGGTCGGCGTCGAGGTGCATGCGCACATCGTAGGTGCCGCGGGTGTCGTTGAAGGGCGAGACGTAGAACTGCTTGTCGGTGCGCGTACGCCCTCGGTCGTCGAGCTCGAGCAGGTAGGCGTGCCGCTCGCCGTAGGTGTTGTGCACCTCGAGGACCGTGGCGCGCAGCCCTCCGTCGGGCGCGAGGAACCAGTAGACGGTGAGCGGGTCGAAGACGTGCCCGAGGACACGGGCGTGGGTGAGCATGACGATCCGGTCGTCCGCCGCGAGGGTCGTGCCGCGGCGGGCGAGGAACCGCTCGAGGTCGCCGCGGATCCCCCCGCCGAGCCGGCCGTCGTCGAGGTGGCCATCGGCGGTGATGCGGGTGAGGAGCGACAGCGGCCACCGGTGCCGCGGCAGGTCGTCGACATCGACGAGCCACTGGTAGTGCCGGTGGGTGAAGGCGTGCTCCATCGGGGTCCGTCGTCGGTGGCTCACCGTCCCGACGACGAGGCTCGGCAGGGTCGGCAGCGAGATGAGCGTGGGCGCGGTCGTCACCACGACACCCCCAGACGCTGCGCGGCCTCGACCCCCGACCGGCACCCGTCCTCGTGGAAGCCCCACCCCAGGTGCGCCCCGGCGAAGGCGAGCCGGTCGCCGCCGGCGGTGCGCAGGCGGGCGGCAGCAGCGACCGCCTCGCGGGTGAAGACCGGGTGCGCGTAGTCCATCCGAGCGACGACACTCCCTTCGGCGAAGTCGTCAGCGGAGTTGAGCGACACGAGCAGCTGGTCACCGGTCTCGTCGAAGCCCTGCAGCCGGTTCATCCAGTAGGTGACCCGGGGGCGGTCGGCGCCGCCGCACGTGGCGCTGCGGTAGTTCCACGAGGCCCGGGCCCTCGGTGCCGTCGGGAGCAGGCTGGCATCGCGGTGCAGCACGGTCGCGTTGCGGGAGTACCGGATGGCGGCGAGGTCCTCCTCTTCCTGCGGTGTCGCATCGGCGAGCAGCGCGAGCGCCTGGTCCGCGTGGGTCGCGACGACCGCCCGGTCAAAGGACGTGACCCCGGCGGCGGTGCGCACGTCGACGCCGTCGTCGTGTCGCGTCACGGAGGTGACCGGAGCACTGGTGCGCACCTCGCCCAGTCGCGCGGCGAGAGCGTCGACATAGGTGGCGGATCCGCCGACGACGGTGCGCCACGTGGGCGAGCCGGAGACGCTGAGCATGCCGTGGTGCTCGAGGAAGGCGAAGAGGTGCCGGGCGGGGTAGCCGAGCGAGTCATCGTCCCCGGACGACCAGACGCAGGAGACGAGCGGGAGCGCGAAGTGCGCCACGAAGTACGACGAGAAGCCGCCCTCCTCGAGGAACTCGCCCCACGTCGGGTCGTGCGGGGACCTCCCTTCCGCCGGTCCGTGCAGGAGGGCTCGTGCGGCCCGGTGGAAGCGCGGGATCTCCCAGAGCATCCGCACGAAGCGGGGGGTCGGCCGCCCGTCGTGGCTGGGCGAGCACCGCTGCTGGGCCGCGTCCCCCGGCCCACGACAGGCCGCACCCGTCGCAGGTGATCGACATGCTCATCTCGGTCGGCCGCGTCGCGATGTCGAGCTCACGGAAGAGCCGCAGGAGGTGGGGGTAGGTGCGCTCGTTGTGGACGATGAAGCCCGAGTCGACCCGGACCTGGCCGGCGGCGGTGTCCACGGTGTGCGTGTGGGCGTGTCCGCCGAGGCGCTCGTCGGCCTCGAAGAGGGTGACGTCGTAGGACCGGGAGAGGACGTGGGCGGCGGTCAGGCCGGAGACCCCGCCGCCGATGATGGCTGCGGTGGGTCGAGAGGCTCGGTCTCGGGGCTCTGTCACGTCGTGCGCTCCAACCGGGGACGAAGGGGGGGGACCTCTCGGGTTCGTCGCCGAGGGACCACAAGGATTGTTCAACCTTTGTCCAAAAGGTAGGCTGGCGGCAGCCCACATGTCAAACCTTTGTCCAAGGATGGTTCGCCGTGAAGATCACCCGCACGATCACTGCCCCCGACACTCCCCCGAGTGCCGTCTTCGCCTACCTCAGCGACTTCACCACGAGCGAGGAGTGGGATCCCGGCACGCTCGAGACGACCCTCGTGGAGGGCGACGGAGGCGTCGGCAGCCGCTACCGCAACCGGTCGGTCTTCCGCGGACGCGAGACAGAGCTGACCTACGTCACCGTCGACCTGCAGCCGGACCGGCTCGTCGTCATGCGCGGGGAGAACTCGAGCGTCGTCGTGCACGACCGGATGTCGATCCGGCCGGGTGTCGGCGGGAGGGGTAGCGCGCTCGTCTACGAGGCCGACTTCCGCTTCAAGGGACTCGCCCGGCTGGCCACGCCGCTGCTCCGGCGCCCGCTGACCCGCTTGGGTGACGACGCCGAGCAGGCCCTCGCCCGGGTGCTGCCGCGGCTGTGAAGGAGCCAGAGGACCGCTGTCGATGTACACGATCAAACGCGCCGCCGAGCTGACCGGCGTCTCCGCCGCCACGCTGCGGGCCTGGGAGCGCCGCTACGACGTGGTCGAGCCGCAGCGCACCGACGCCGGTTACCGCCTCTACGACGACGAGGCCCTGGCGCGGCTGCGCACGATGGCCGAGCTCGTCGCCGACGGCTGGACGGCGAGCCATGCTGCGGCAGAGGCGGGCCGACGCCACAGCGGTATAGGGTCAGCACCAGGTCGGCCTGACCCGACACCCCCACCGGCCGCCGCGACCACACCGGCGGGTGAGGCCCACTTCGAGGCTCCTCCGTCGCACCTCAGCACACCGCCTTCGTCCGGCGCCGACGCGACCCGACGACTCATCGACGCGGCCGCCGCGATGGACCCGGCCGGGGTCGCCGCGGTCCTCGACGAGCGCTTCGCGACCGGCTCCTTCGAGGCGGTCGTCGACGACTGGCTGATGCCCGCGCTCGTCGAGCTCGGGGAGGCGTGGGCCGACAGCCGGGTCACGGTCGCCGGGGAGCACCTCGTCGCGCACGCGGTACTGCGGCGGCTCGCTGCCGCCTTCGACGCCGCCGCCAGCAGGGTCGGCGGGCCACGGGTGATTGTCGGCCTGCCCGCCGGGGCGTACCACGAGCTGGGCGTCTTCGCCTTCGCCGTGGCCCTGCGTCGGCTGGGCGTCGACGTCGTCTATCTGGGAGCCGACCTGCCGACCGACGCTTGGACCGCGGCTGTGACGGCCCACACCGCGCGGTGCGTGGTCATCGGCGTGCCGCGGCGCCCGGACGCTCGCACGGCCAGCACGCTCGCCAAGGCCCTGGCCGACCATCACGGGGTGACCGTCTGCGTGGGCGGCAGCCATCAGGACGACGTCGAGGGGGCCACCCGGCTCGGTCACGCGGTGGGGCCCGCCGCGGCGCAGGTGGCCGGTCTGCTCTGAGGGCGCGCGTCGGCAGCCGCTGCGTACACTGCCCGACATCATGAGCACCCTGCAGACGCTCGACCGCGGCCTCGAGGCGATGGACGTCGTCGCCCGGCGCACGGACGGCATCTCCCCGGCCGTGCTCGCCGACGAGCTCGGGGTGCACCGCGCCGGCGCCTACCGCATCCTCGCGACCCTCGAGCAGCGTCACCTCGTGACGAAGGGGGCCGACGGCCGCTACCGCCTCGGCAGCGGCGCCCTCGCCTACGCGGGCCGGTTCATGAGTCAGTACCGACTCGCGGCCCAGCCGATCGTGCAGGAGCTCGCCGACCAGAGCGGGTGCACCGCCTTCGTCTCCATCGCCGACGGCGACGAGTCGGTCGCCATCGCCGTGGCCGAGCCGAGCGTCCGCGGGGCCATCGGCATCAGCTACCAGATCGGGACCCGCCACCCCTTGAGCTCGGGTGCGGACGGCATCGCGATCCTGGCCCAGCGACCGCCGCAACCCGACGACCCCGAGGCCGTGCAGACCGCTCGCGCCGACGGGCACGCCCTGTCGGACGGACAGATCCAGCCCGGCGCGCTCGGCCTGGCCATCGGCACCGGCAGCATCGCCGACGACGTGGAGGGCGCCATCGGCGTCATCCGCCTGGGCCGTCCCGGCGACCTCGACGTGGCGACCCTGCTCCCCTTCGTCCAGCACGCCCGCGAGGCCGTCACCCACCTCTGAGGCCCCGATCGGGCCATGGTCACGCGGTACCTACGCGCGCTAGGATGTGCGCTGAGCGCACACTCTGATCCGCTCTCCGCACAACGACGTGAAGGACAGCCCATGGCCCACTACCGCCAGGTCGGACCCGTGCCGGGCAAGCGGCACACCCTCTTCAAGGACGACGACGGGCGCATCTTCTCCGAGGAGCTCATGGGCGAAGAGGGCTTCAGCTCCGACAGCTCGCTGCTCTACCACCGGCACATCCCGTCGAGCATCGTCGGGGCGCGACCGTGGGAGCTGCCCGACCAGACGCTCACGCCCAACGAGCCGTTGCTCCCCCGGCACCTCAGGCTCCACGACCTCTTCACCGACGAGCAGGCTGCCGGGACGGACGCGGTGACCGGTCGTCGGCTCGTCCTCGGCAACGGTGACGTGCGCATCTCCTACGCCCACGTCGGGCTCACGTCCCCGCTGTACAAGAACGCCATCGGTGACGAGTGCGTCTACGTCGAGCGCGGATCTGCGCTGCTCGAGACGCAGTTCGGCGCGCTCGAGGTCGCCGAGGGCGACTACGCGATCATCCCCCGCGCGACGATCCACCGGTGGGTGCTGCGCGAGGGCGAGGCCGCGCGTCTCTACGCGATCGAGGCGAGCAGCCACATCGCCCCGCCGAAGCGCTACCTCTCCCGCTACGGCCAGCTGCTCGAGCACGCGCCCTACTGCGAGCGCGACCTGCGCGGGCCGACACAGCCACTGCTCGTCGACGAGCAGGACGTCGACGTGCACATCAAGCACCGCGGGCGGGGCCCGAGCGGCATCACCGGCACGATCCACACGGTGACCGAGCACCCCTTCGACGTCGTGGGCTGGGACGGCTGCCTCTACCCCTACGTCTTCAACATCCGCGACTACATGCCGATCACGGGCAAGGTGCACCAGCCGCCGCCGGTCCACCAGGTCTTCGAGGGCCACAACTTCGTCGTCTGCAACTTCGTGCCGCGCAAGGTCGACTACCACGAGCTCGCCGTGCCGGTGCCGTACTACCACTCCAACGTCGACAGCGACGAGATCATGTTCTACGTCGACGGCGACTACGAGGCGCGCAAGGGCTCGGGCATCGGCAAGGGGTCGGTCTCGGTGCACCCCGGCGGCCACGCGCACGGCCCGCAACCGGGTGCCGTCGAGGCCTCGCTCGGCGTGGAGTACTTCGACGAGACGGCCGTCATGGTCGACACCTTCCGTCCGCTCGACCTCGGCGAAGGGGGCCTGGCCGTCGACGACGGGATCTACGCGCGGTCGTGGACCGGCGGGCGATGGGTGGGCGACGCATGAGCACCGTGCCCGAGCAGTTCGTCGCGTTCTTCGACGACGCCGCGACCTTCCCGCCCGGGCTGGCGCCCGTGTCGCAGGCCGTGACCGATCACGTCGCGCGCCGCTCGACGCTGCTCGACGACGCCGTCGGCCCGGCCGTGCTGTCGCTGGCGGACCTGCCGCAGGCCCAGCGGGTCGCCGCCAGCTGCGACCTCTCCGGTGGTCCGGTCGAGGTCTCCGTGGTCACGCCGGCGGGGCGGCTCGGCGAGGCCCTCAGGATGGCGAAGGGGGTGGCACCCGAGCTGCGGGTCGTGGCCGTGGAGCTCAAGACGGCCCCCGACGACCGGTCGGTGTGGGAGGCCCAGATCCGCGAGGCCGCGGCGGTGACCGCCCTGCCGGTCTACGTGGAGCTGACGACAGCCCAGGTCACGCAGGGCGCCCTCGACCTGCTGGCGGGGACCCCCCTTCGGCTGAAGTACCGGACGGGTGGCATCGAGGCGCACCTCTTCCCCACCCCGCAGGAGCTCGGCGACGTCCTCGTCGCTGCGGTGGCCGCCGGGCTGCCCTTCAAGCTCACGGCCGGGCTGCACGAAGCGGTGCGCCACACCAACGCCGAGACGGGCTTCACCCACCACGGCTTCCTCAACATCGCGCTCGCCACGCAGGCTGCGCGCGCCGGCGAGGGCCGGGAGGTCATCGCCGGCTGGCTCGCCGAGACCGACCCGGCGCGGCTCGGCGCGGCCGCGGCCGCCTCGGACGGGGCGTGGCGCGCCTCCTTCACCAGCTTCGGCACCTGCAGCGTCGGCGAACCTGCCGACAGCCTGCACCGACGTGATCTCTTCCCCGCGACCTGACGAGAGGCACGACTCCATGACGACTGCGGCACAACGACTGTCGACCGAGGGCTTCGGGCCCGACAACCTGCCCTACGGCTCCTTCTCCCCCGCCGGTGGTGACCCGCGACTGGGCGTGCGCCTCGGCGACGCGGCGATCTCGCTGCGCGACCTCGTGCCGGCCGTGGCCACTGCCGGCGGTCCCGCACTGCCCGTCGAGGTGGGTGACGCGGCGTCCGGGAGCAATCTCGACGCCCTGCTCGCGGCCGGTCACACCGTGTGGCAGCCACTGCGGACGTGGCTGCAGGAGGTCGTGACGACCGACGGACTCGACGGCGTCGTCGCGGCTGCGGCGACGCCCGTCGCCGAGGTGACGATGCACATGCCTTTCACCGTCGCCGACTACGTCGACTACTACGCATCGGAGCAGCACGCGACCAATATCGGGCGCATGTTTCGTCCGGACCAGGCGCCGCTGCTGCCCAACTGGAAGCACCTGCCCGTCGGCTACCACGGCCGCGCCGGGACCGTCGTGCCGTCGGGGACCGACGTGCCGCGGCCCAAGGGGCTGCGGCCGGAGGAGGGCGGGACCCCGAGCTTCGGCCCGTCGCGCCGCCTCGACATCGAGGCCGAGATGGGCTTCGTCGTGGGTGGGTCAGCTCCCGAGGGTGAGGTCTCGGTGGCGCAGGCCGCTGCGGAGCACCTCTTCGGTGCGGTGCTCTTCAACGACTGGTCGGCCCGCGACATCCAAGCCTTCGAGTACGTGCCGCTCGGGCCCTACCTCGGCAAGTCCTTCGCCTCGTCGATCTCGCTGTGGGTCGTGCCGTGGGAGGCGTTGGCCGCTGCGCGGGTGGCGCCGCCCGAGCGAGAGCACGCCCTCGCCGACTACCTCGACGAAGGGGGCGAGTCTTGGGCCCTCGACATCACGCTGGAGGTCGAGCTCGACGGCGAAGTCGTCTCGCACCCGCCCTACCGGACGATGTACTGGACCGCGCCGCAGATGGTCGCGCACATGAGCGTGGGCGGCGCCTCCCTGCGGCCCGGTGACTTCTTCGGCTCCGGCACGGTCTCAGGCGAAGGGAGGGACCAGCGCGGCTCCTTCATGGAGCTGTCGTGGGGTGGCAAGGAGCCGCTCGTGCTCGCCGACGGGCGCGAGCAGCGCTTCCTCGAGGACGGTCAGACGGTCGTGCTGCGGGGGGCGCGCGCCGGGCGCTGACGGGTCGGTCATCGACTTCGGTGAGTGCGTGGGGACGATCCTGCCGGCTAGGTGAGCGTCGCTCCCTTCGATGGTGCGGGATCAGCGTCGGCTTCAGCTGACGAGACGGGTCCGGGTCCCGACGACCTCCAACTCGGTGACGGGTTCGTCCTGGAGGTCCGCGACCGCGCCCAGGTCCTGCCAGGCGCCGCCGTTGACGCGGTACTGCCCGACGAGGCGGGCGTCCACCTTGACCTCGCGCGTCCCGGTGCTGTCGTAGGTGTGCTTGATGTCGCCGTCGGGGTACCGCCCGCCCGCGCTGCTCGTCCACGAGGACGTGCTGCCGTCGCCGTAGTCGTAGCGGTAGTCCTTGGACGCGATCTTGAACTCGATCGACCACGAGAGGAGCTTGACCGGCTTGCTCACGTCGCCGGGTTTGAGGCCGCCCGCGCTCGGCCAGGTGGCGCGGTAGTAGGTCGGCAGCCCGACGAGGGTCTTGTTGCCGACGGGCTGCATCGAGGTCTTCGGCTTGGCGAAGGGCAGCTCGAGGAAGGCCTCACGGATCTGCGTGATCGTCGGCGTGGGCGGAGGGGGTGGAGTGCGCGGGATGGTCGGGTCGTTGATGTCGGGTGGAGGGGGTGTCCCCGGCAGGCAGGTCTGCTGAGGACCGAACCACTCGTCGGTACCGACCGGCCGCTGCCACACCAGACGCGGTGTGCCGCCACCTCGCATCCGGCAGTCGATGATCACGCCGCTGCACATTGGGTCGAGCCCTCCGCCAGTGCAGGTCTTCGATCTGGACTCCCATCTAACGGCCTTTGCGTCCACACCCAGCGGACTCCTGCCCCTTGACTGACCAGAGTGACGTTGCTGATGGCGTTCCTGAGAAGCGACCTGCCGCTCTACGGTGGCAAGTGTCCTGATCCGGTGGTTGTTCGTCTTGGGCATCGGCTCAGTCGGCTCGGCCCAAGCCTCGGTCGGACCCAAACCACCGCCAATCGCAAGACCGAGCACCAGCAAGAGTCGCAGTGCCCGGTACCTCATGTGAGAGCCAACAGATCGACCACAGTCCAGGTTGCACCCCGCTTGTCGAGGTACACAATGAGGTCGTAACTAACGGGGTCAACGCTCGAAACAGCCTTGCCGGACTTGTCCAGCATCTCGTAGGCCGCGTCATCTACCTCGAGGGTGACAGCCTTCTCCGACTTCCCATCGGTCTCGTCCGTCGACGTGCTGGACCTGATCGAAATCGGATTGCGATCGGCGCGTTGCCCCTTCCTCTTCTCCGCTTCGACCGTGCCGACATACTCGTCGCAAGGCAGGCAATCGGAGGACAGCTCCTTCAAATGAGTGGTGTCGGAGGCCTCCAGCGCACGTCCAGTCTCAGACCAATAGTGCTCGGCAAACGCGACCGCACCCTCATCCGTGTGCTTCTTCGCCTCCGCCGGGATCTCGGGGGCATCACCCTTCGCACTGGTCGACGACGAACTGCTCCCAGAGCTCGACGACGAGCTCGCACTCGACGCCCCCGACGAACCCGTCGAGCTCGACGGGTCCCGCGGCTCGATGGTCATCGTGTCGGAGCCATCGGGCTCGTCATCCCCGCAACCGGACAGCCCACCCACGGCCAATGCCAGGGCACTCAGCAGGACAGCAGGACGTCGGACAGCGCGCACGTGGATCCTTCCCCGGGCCCGTCACCCGGGCCCTCTCGACGATCCACACTAGAGAAAATGCCGAGGTTCGCACCTCGAGTTGTCCACAGGGCGGAGCCACCCACCATCCACCGCCAGCCCCACCGTCGGCACCTCGGTCTACATTGACGCGGTGACGACGACCCAACGCCTCCACGCACTGCTCATCACACGTGACCTCGACGCGGAGGCCGAGCTCCCCGACGACGTGCGGCGGGACGTGCCGGGCAACTCCCTTCGTCTCGTCGGAGCCAACGCGCTCCAGTCCTCGGGCGACCAAGCGGTCAGCGCCTCGACGGTCCTCCCGTGGCTCTTCCACGCCATCGGCGTGCCCGCCGCGCTCACCGGTGCACTCGTCCCCATCCGCGAGTCGGGGTCGATGCTCCCCCAGGCGCTGCTCACCCCCTTCGTCGTGCGGGTCCGCAGTCGCAAACTCGTCACCGTCGCCGGCGCACTCGTCCAGGCCGCGGCCGTCGCCGTCATGGCCGCGACCGCCGCGCTCGGCAGCGGGCTGGCCGCCGGACTCACGATCCTCGTCGCGCTCACCGTCTTTTCCCTCGGCCGGTGCCTGACGTCGATCGCCTCGAAGGACGTGCAGGCCAGGGTCGTGCCGAAGGGAGAGCGCGGCCAGATCAACGGCCTCGCCACCACCGCCTCCGGGCTCGTCGCCATCACCCTCGGGCTGGCGGTCCGCGCCCTCGGCGAAGACCTCGATGCACAGACCCTCGCCGCGATCCTCGGGGCCGGCGCCGTGCTCTGGGTGCTCGTCGCCGGTGTGTGGGCGAGCGTGCGGGAGCCGGTGACCCTTCGAGACGGCGCTGGCGCGCCTCCTCAGGGACCGGACAGCGACGGGGCAGACGACGGGCAGAACTGGTTCGCCGAGACGATCACGCTGCTGCGGGAGGACGCGACCTTCCGCAACTTCGTCACCGTCCGCAGCTTCCTGCTCGTCTCCTCGCTCAGCCCGCCCTTCATCGTCACCCTCGCCGTGCAGGCCGGCGCGCCGGCGCTCACCGGCCTCGGCGGCTTCATCATCGCGTCGGGGCTGGCCTCGCTGCTCGGCGGTCGCACCTTCGGGCGCATGGCCGACCGCTCGAGCAAGCGGCTCATGACCTTCGGCGCCGCCCTCGCCTCGCTGGTGCTCGTCACGCTCGTCCTCCTCGACACCACGCTCGACCTCGACGGCGGCAGCCTGCTCACCTACGCCGTCTTCGTCACCGCCTACTTCCTCGTGACACTGCTCCACACCGGCGTGCGTGTCGGGCGCAAGACCTATGTCGTCGACATGGCCGAGGGCGACCAGCGCACCACCTACGTCGCCGTCTCCAACTCGGCGATGGGCCTGGTGCTCCTCGTCGTCGGTGCCGTCAGCTCCGCGATCGCCGGCTGGAGCATCATCGGGACGCTGCTCTTCCTCGCCGCCCTCGGCGTGCTCGGGGTCATCTCGTCCCGACGCCTCCCCGACGTCGAGCAGGCCTGACCTGACCGCGGGCCGCAGCGCCTAGTCTGAGGCGGTGACCGGCAACACACGAGACATCGAGGCAGGCGTTCACCGCGATTTCCGTGAGGAGATGTCCTACGGGTCCTACCTGGCCCTCGACACGCTCCTCGACGCGCAGCACCCCATGAGCGAGCACCACGACGAGATGCTCTTCATCGTCCAGCACCAGACCTGCGAGCTGTGGCTCAAGCTCGTGCTCCACGAGACCCGCTCGGCCATGGAGCTGCTCGCCGCCGACGAGATGCGCATCGCCCTCAAGCGCATCGCCCGCGTCAAGCACATCCAGCGCACGCTGACCGACCAGTGGTCCGTGCTCGCGACGCTGACCCCGACGGAGTACCAGGAGTTTCGCCCCTACCTCGGCCACGCCTCGGGCTTCCAGTCCTGGCAGTACCGCGCCGTCGAGTTCGCCCTCGGCAACAAGCACGCCGGCATGCTGCCCGTCCACACCACCGACCCCGAGGCCCACGCGGTGCTCAGCGAGCTGCTTGAGGCGCCGAGCCTCTACGACGAGTTCCTCCGCTACCTGTCACGCCGCGGCTACCCGATCCCCACCAGGGTCCTCGAGCGCGACGTCACGACCGCGCACGAGCTCAACGCCGAGCTCGTCGCCGTCCTCACCGACATCTACCGCGACGCCGAGCAGCACTGGGACGTCTACGAGGCCTGCGAAGAGCTCGTCGACCTCGAGGACAACTTCCAGCTGTGGCGCTTCCGCCACCTCAAGACGGTGCAGCGCACCATCGGCATGAAGACCGGCACCGGCGGCAGCTCCGGCGTCGGATTCCTCCAGCGAGCGCTCGACCTCACCTTCTTCCCCGAGCTCTTCGCCGTGCGGACGGAGATCGGCGCATGACCACCGACCTGCGGACCCGTGCCGCCGAGCTCGACGCGAGTGACCCCCTTCGTCACACACGTGACCTCTACCTGCCGTCGGCGGGCCTCGTGGCCTACCTCGACGGCAACTCCCTCGGACGGCCGCTGCGGGCCACCGCCGAGCGGATCACCCGGCTCGTCGAGCACGACTGGGCCGACCGCCTGATCCGCTCGTGGGACGAGCAGTGGATGCAGCTGCCGCTGCGCCTCGGTGACCGCATCGGTGAGGTCTGCCTCGGCGCCGCCCCAGGCCAGACCGTCGTCGGCGACTCGACGACCGTCATGCTCTACAAGCTGCTGCGAGCGGCGGTCGCCGCCGCCGGCCCGCAGCGCCCCGAGATCGTCCTCGACACCGAAAACTTCCCCACCGACCGCTACGTCGCCGAGGGCATCGCGGCCGAGACCGGTGCCGAGCTCGTGTGGCTCGAGCCGGACCCGGCGAAGGGGGTCACCCCCGACCTCGTCGCCTCCGCCCTGACCGACCGCACCGGTGTCGTCCTGCTCTCCCACGTCGCGTACAAGTCGGCATGGATCGCCGACCTGCCCGAGATCACCCGGCTCGCGCACGAGGCTGGCGCCCTCGTGCTGTGGGACATGTGCCACTCCGTCGGCGTCGTCGCCAGCGACCTCGACGCGCACGGCGTCGACCTCGCGGTCGGGTGCACCTACAAGTTCCTCGGTGGCGGGCCGGGTGCGCCCGCCTTCGGCTACGTGGCTGCGCGCCACCAGGACCGGCTGCGGCAGCCCATCCAGGGCTGGATGGGACACGCCGCTCCCTTCGTCATGGGGCCCGGCTACGAGGCGGGCGCGGGGATGCGCGGCTTCATCTCCGGCACTCCCCCGGTGCTCGGCATGGTCGGCATCGAGGACACCGTCGACCTCATCGAGTCGGTGGGTCTGGGAGCGGTGCGGGACAAGGCTGCTGGCCTCGGTCGCTTCGTCATCGCGGCCGTCGACGAGCGACTGGCCCGGCTGGGGGTGCGGCTCGTCTCTCCCCGCGAAGACGCCACGCGAGGGGGCCACGTGACCATCGCGCACGAGGACTTCCGCGAGGTCTACCGGGCGCTGTGGGACGACGACGTCGTCCCCGACTTCCGCGAGCCCGACGGGATCCGGCTCGGGCTCTCGCCCCTCAACACGTCGTACGGCGAGGTGGCCGAGGCGCTGCTGCGGATCGAGGCGGCACTCACCCGCTGAGGGTCAGCCGGGCAACGCGGCCACGACGGCCGGCCAGTGCGGCGACGCCGGGTCGACGACGTCGAAGTGGTGGGCTCCGGTGAGCACCGTGCGTGCCCATCCGTCGCTCTGACGAAGGGGGACGCTCGCGTCCTCGTCGCCGTGAAGCACTGCGACGCGGCCCGCCGCACCAGGGTCGGCCGAGCGCAGGCGGCTCGGGTCGAGCCGGGCGTACACGTCAGGCGCCCGGTCCGGGGTGGCCCTCACCCAGTCGCGGACGGCGTCGCCACCGAGGCGATCGGTGACGGCAGTGTCGAAGTCCGCGACCGGGGCCAGCGCGAGCACACGCACCGGCGGCAGGTCGGGGTGCAGTGCGCGCCACATGACGAGGGCGCCTCCGGCGCTGTGGCCCACCCATGCGGCGACGTCGTGGCCGGTCCGCCGCAGGTGCTCGTCGAGGCGCTGCAGGTCCTCGAGCGTCGCGTCGGGATCGCCCGGCACGCGGCGGTACTCGGCGAGGACGACCCGCCACCCGAGATCTGCGAGCGCGCGCGCCATCGGTCTCGCGTGGGTCCGGTCGACGCCCGGCCGGAAGTAGCCGCCGTGCACGACGACGAGGGTGCGTGCCGCGGCCGGTCCGTATGTCTCGTGGACGTGGTCGGGCCCGGTCCCGCAGGGCGTGCTCGGGGCGTCGATACGGGCACCCGCAGCGAGCAGGCGGTCCAGCGCGTCGTCCTCGGTGGTCATGCCATCAGCCTCCCACTGTGCCGGTGTCGCCCCGGGAATGAGCACCGTTACCCAGTGACCCGGGCGAGGTGCGCCTCGTAGCGTCGCAGACATGGCCGCACTCCCCCTTCGATCCGCACCCACCGCACCCGTCCACGCCGACCGCGGGTGGATCCACGTCGTGCCGTCGGTCGCGCTCCTCGTCCTCTGCGGCATGTACCCGCTCGTCGTGCTCGTGACGACCTTCCAGGCCGACGACGCCGACATCTCGACCCGTCCGGCGGCGCCCTTCGCCGCCGCAGCAGCCGCCTTCGTCGCGGTCATCGCGGGCCTGCTCATCGGGAGCTTCGTGACGATGGTCGCCTACTCCGCGGTCCGCTTCGGTCGGACTCCCGGGGTGCGCACGGCGCAGATGATCGGGCTCGGCCTGACGACCCTCGGCTGCTGCATCGGCATGTGGCTGGCCCTCGTCGTCGTGCCGCAGATGGCCTGAGCCAGCGGTGGCTTGGGGCGCCGGAGGTCGCTGAAGAAGGAATCCCCACGGGTCTTGATCTCGAACATGTGTTCGACTAGTGTCTCCGTATGGAGCTGACAGGGGCGGTCGAAGAGGCGATGGGGCGGTCATTGAGCCTCATCGACCTGGCCGCTGCGCGGCACCCCATCGACTTCACCCCGAGCCTCGACTCGCTCCTGCGGGCAGCCCACCGCGAGGTGGACTCGATGATGGACCGCCTCACCGACAACGCTCTCGGCCCGGCCGAGCTGCGCGCCCAGATCGCCGAGGTCGAGCGGCTCAAGCGCCGCGTCGAGGCCGTGCAGCTGCGGCTGACGGCACAGGCCTCGCAGCGGCGAGCGCACGAGGGGTCCGGGCAGCTCGACACCCCCAGCTGGTTCGCCCGCACCACCCGGACCGACCGTGCGGACGCTGCGGGTCATGCGGCCCTGGCCGATGCTCTGGGTGAGCGGCCGAAGGGGGACGGCGGTGACGGTGACCCGGGCGGCGGCCCTGGCGCGGGCGGTGGGGCCGGTGGCGCGAGCGACGGAGACGGAGGGCGACGGACACCTCACCTCACCGCGACCGGCGCGGCACTCGACGAGGGCCGCATCAGCGCGGCCCACGCCAAGGTCATCATGCGGGCGCTCGACACCCTCCCCGACGCGACGACCGACGAGCAGCGGCGACAGTGCGAGCTGGCCCTGCTCAAGCTCTGCACCAACCGCTCCCCCAGCCAGGTGCGCCGGGCATCGCGACGCATCATCGAGGTCTTCGAGTCGCGGGTCGAGACCGTCGACCAGCACGAGGACGACCTCGTCGCCGACGAGGAGGAGGCTGCGCGGGACAAGGCATCCTTCTGGATCAAGGACAACTGCGACGGGACGATGACCGGGCAGTTCACCGTCCCCTGGGTCTCGGGGATGATGCTCAAGAAGGTCATCGACGCCATGACCGCGCCTCGACGCCGGTCCGAGGACGCAACTGCCGCTGACTCGGCCCCCACCGACGGCGACCGGTCGCTCGTGACGAGCCATGCCGATCGCCACCTCGACTGGGCGCACCGCCGCGGGCTGGCGCTGGCCGACCTACTGACCCGCATCCCGACCGACCACCTGCACACCAAGGTCTCGGCGACGATGCTCGTGACGACCCGCCTGAGCGACCTGCTCGGCGACCTCGGCACCCGGGCCGCCGGCACGGACGTCCATGACGTCATGAGCGCCGGGACCGCCCGCCGCCTCGCCTGCGGCGCGGGCATCCTCCCCGCTGTCCTCGACGGCGACTCCGTCCCCCTCGACCTCGGGCGACAGCGGCGCCTCTTCAGCGACAACCAGCGGATGGCGCTCGCCGGACGCTACGACGAGTGCGCTGCCGAAGGGTGCGATCGGCCCTTCGCCTGGACCGAGACCCACCACCTCAGGCCGTGGGAAGCCGGCGGCCTCACCGATCTCGACAACGCCGTCCCGCTCTGCGGGCGCCACCACCACATGATCGACAGCGGGATGTGGTCGCACTCGATCACCCGGCGAGACCAGCGGACGGTCGCCCTGTCCTTCCACCGGCGGACGTAGGAGACCTCAGTCGCCGGGGACGACCTCGTCGCCGAGAGCGATGCGCCCTTCGTCCAGGGGCACCAACCGGGTGCCGAACCACGTCTTGCCATCCCATGTCCGGTGGCGTGCCAGAGTCCGGATGGGCTCCTTGCCGGCGACGATCGTCTCGGGGTCGATCGTCGTCATGACGCAACGGTCGCAGACCTCGGCCGTGCGAAACCTGACCTCCCCGATCCGCAGCGTCCCCCACCCGTCCTCGTCGAAGGGCTCACCGCCGTCGATGACGACATTCGGCCGGAAGCGGACCATGCTCAGCGGCAAGGCCGCACCTGCGCCCGGGTCGTCCTCTGCAGCGCGAGCGTCGACCCATTCCTGCAGCTGGGCCAGCGAGGCCTCCGACGTGAGGAGCACGGGGCCCGCGTCGGCGAGGGACAGCGTGTCTCCAACCAGGCCACCGTGCGCACCGGACATCCGTCGCTGAGTCGGCTCCTCCTGCCACACGAGGCGAAGGGGGCGCCCCACCCGCTCGCTGATCCACTCGCTGACGTCCTGGTCGGCCGGCGGGGCGAACCCCTGCCGCGCATGGCTCACCGGGATCGGCGGGAGACCGAGGGGGATGTCGACGAGGATGCTCTCGCCCCCGTCGTGGATGCGGATCGTCTCGTCGTCGACCTGCTCCGCGTGCAGCCGCAGGAGGGCGTGCAGGTCGCGGGCGGTGACCTTTTCGCCGCTCGGGTCGACCAGACCCCAGCGACGATCGCCCTCGAGCCCCCACGGCTCCACGCGGGCGGAGTCGATCGCCTGGCCGCCGAGGGACTTGACGGGGTGGATCCACAGGCCGGTGACATGCATGAGGCGATCGTAGGCGAGGCCGCCCCCCGCCCGCCGTGCTCAGCGCGCGCGAGCCCGGGAGTGCTCGCGCGACAGGATCGCGAAGACCTCCTGCGGACGACGGGCCACCGTGGGCGGGACACGCACCGTGCCCCCTTCGGTCAGGTGCAGCTCGACGACCGGTCTGGACTCGACCTTCCCGCGACCGACCGAGACGATGTCCGACCACGGGGTCCACCCGCCGAGCTCACGGATCCACACCCCGCGCGTCGGGTCGACGCGCACCTCGACCGAGGGGCGGATGAGCCGCCACAGCGCCGTGGGGATGCCGACCGCACCGAAGAAGACGAGGAGCGCAATACCCAGCATCTGGACGAGCCCGTCACCGGCGAGCAGGCACAGGCCGATGACCGCGAAGCCGGCGCACACCAGGAGCACGAAGACCATGCCCACTCGGGCCGCGCGCAGCTCCAGCTCGCCGGTCGCCGACGTCAGGTCCTCGTCACTCATGGGCGACATCGTGCCGCACGACCCGGCCCGTCGGCGCGGCGGCACCCGCCGGCCGGAGGAGGGCAGGGCAGGACGGGCAGCTCGACCGGGCCATGCGGTCAAGCGCTGACAGGCACCTCGTCCGGCGAGATCTCCTCCGCCCCGGGCACGCCGTCCTCGAGGTGGTGCTGCGCCTCGAGGTGGTCGCCGGACCGCTCGAGCGCGAACCACCCGCCGAAGAAGGCGCTGAAGATGCCCGCCTCGCTGTCCTTGACGACGATCTGTGCGCAGTGCCCTGCCTGGACCCGGAAGGCGACTGCCCCCGACGTCGTCAGTCCGTCCTTGAGGAAGAGCACGTGCTTGCCCGACGGGATCTCGAAGTGGAGCGTGCCGCTCGACCCGTCGAAGACGCCCAGGTCACGCGTCCCGAGCATCACGTGCTTGCCCGCGAGGTGCTCCGGAGCGATCGTCCCGGTGCTGATCTCCACTGCTGCGCCCATCGAAGGCCTCCTCGTGTCGGTACGCCCGGTCGGGCAACCGGGGCCTGGCCCCCCATGATGCTCCGTCAGCCTGAGAGGTGTCTGCACCATGACACCTGTCATTGCGCAGTCGTGACATCGGGGCATGGCTGGGATACCCCCTTCGCCGCGAGGCTTGCCCCCATGACGACGACGCAGCAGACGACGAGCCCACCGGCCGCGACCCGCCCCGCAGCCGACGGCATCCTCCTCGAGGGCGTGACCAAGAGCTTCCGCTCCCGCGGCGAGACCGTGCGCGCCGTGGCCGGTGTCGACCTGACGGTCTCGCCCGGTGAGGTCCTCGCCGTGCTGGGGCCCAACGGGGCCGGCAAGACGACGACCCTCGACATGGTGCTCGGGCTGACCGAGCCGACGACCGGGCGGATCACCTCCTTCGGATCCTCCCCGCGCCGCGCCGTGCACGAAGGGAGGGTCTCGGCCGTGCTGCAGACCGGCGGCCTGCTGCGCGACCTCACCGCCCGCGAGACGGTGCGCTACGTCGCCTCGACCTTCGCCCGGCACGAGCCGATCGAGGAGGTCCTCGAGCGGGCTGGGCTGGCGGACAAGGCGAACCGACGGGTCTCGAAGCTGTCCGGCGGCGAGCAGCAGCGGCTGCGCTTTGCCCTGGCCCTGCTGCCCGACCCCGACCTGCTGATCCTCGACGAGCCCACGGCAGGGATGGACGTCGGTGCCCGACGGGACTTCTGGCGCACCATGCACGAGGACGCCGGGCACGGGCGCACGGTCCTCTTCGCCACGCACTACCTCGAGGAGGCCGACAACTTCGCCGACCGCATCGTGATGATGGCCGGCGGACGGGTGGTCGCCGACGGCACCACCGAGGAGATCCGGGCCCGCGTGAGCGGTCGTACGGTGAGCGCCGACGTCCGCAGGGGTGACGTCGACGCCACCGTCGATCGCTTGCGCGGGCTGTCGGGGGTCAGCTCGGTCACCACATCGGGAGCCCGCATCACGGCGGTCGGCGAGGACTCCGACGCGCTGGCTCGACTGCTGCTGACGGATCTCGGGGGCAGCAACCTCGAGGTCACGACCGCCTCGCTCGACGCGGCCTTCCTCGCGATCACGCGTGATGCCTTCGACGAGACCACCGACACCCAGGACGACACCGAGGAGACCCGATGAACCCCACGATCATCAGCCTGGAGCTCAAGCGCCTGGCGCGCGACTACGTCGGACTGTTCTTCATCGCGGTCCTGCCGGCCTTCATGTACGTCGTCTTCGGCGCGGCCCAGACCTTCGCCCAGGAGGACATCGGGCGCGGCAACGTGGCGCTGTACATCATGATCTCGATGGCGGTCTACGGCGCCGTCACCGCGACGGTCTCCGTCGGCGGCTCCTCGGCGGTCGAGCGCATGCAGGGCTGGGGACGACAGCTGGGGCTGACCCCCCTTCGCGATGCGTCGTACGTCGGGGCCAAGGCGCTCGTGGCCATGGTCGTCGCGTGCATCCCGATCGGCCTGATCTACGCCATCGGCTCCGCCACCGGCGCGGAGGGAGATGCCTGGGTCTGGTTGGCGACCGCCGGCATCACGCTCTTCGGCGCGTGCCTCTTCGCGCTCTACGGGCTGGTCTTCGGGCTCGCCTTCACGTCGGAGTCGGCGGTCGGTGCGGCGAGCGGGTCGCTGGTGATCTTCGCCTTCCTCGGCAACATCTTCATCCCGCTGTCGGGAGTCATGCTGACCATCGCGAAGTTCACCCCGCTCTACGGCATCGTCTCGCTGGCCCGGTACCCGCTGACCGAGGGGTACTCGGTCGACATGGACGGCAACCTCTCCCACGAGGCGCTCTGGGTGCCGCTCGTTAACGTGGGCGTGTGGACGTTGATCCTCGCTCTCCTGACGGTCTACCTCGTGCGCCGAGGTCGGGACCGGCAGTGACCGACACCTCCGACGCCGGCCACCTCGCGGACGACCTGTCCGCCGAGGTGGTCGACCCGTGGGCCCGCCACGGGTGGCTGCTGGCGGCCGTGTGGCTGGTCTTCCTGCTCTTCCCGGCCAACGAGGTCGCGCAGGTGACCGTCGACCGCCCGCTCCTGCGAGTGGTCGGCTGGGGCCTGCTCGTCCTCTTTGCCGCGGTCTACATCACGGCCTTCATCCACTCGCAGATGGGCGTGCACGGCTGCTGGACCCGGCTCCGGCGCTGGTGGGCCTTCGGGGGCTTCGCCGCGATGGTGGCGTGCATGGGCCTGCTGTCCCTGATCATCGGGCTCGAGGTCTTCGGGATGAGCGCCTTCCTCGCGAGCCTCGCCGCCTTCGGCTGGCCGCGGCGATGGGCGGCGCCCGGGGTGCTCGCCGTCGGGCTGGGGACGATCCTCGTCCTGCTCTTCACCAACGACCTGCGCGAGCTGTGGCCCCTCCTCTTCATCCCGATGCTCATCGGCGGGTTCGGGCTGCTCCTGCGGCGGATGATGGAGGGCGACGAGCGCAGGGAGGAGATGCAGCGGACCCTGGCGGTCGCTGCCGAGCGCGACCGGGTGGCCCGCGACGTCCACGACGTCCTCGGCCACTCGCTGACCGTCGTCTCGCTCAAGGCGGACCTGGCCGAGCGACTCGTCGACCGCGACCCCGAGCGCGCCAAGGCCGAGATCGCTGCGATCCGCTCCCTGACCCGGCAGTCCCTCGCCGAGATCCGCGCGACCGTCGCCGGTCTGCGGGTGACCCGTCTGGCGGACGAGCGCGACACCGCCGTCGAGGCCCTGCGCGACGCGGGGATCGAGGCCTCCGTCCCGGCCGACGTGGACGTCGTCGACCCGGCCCACCGCATCACGGTGGCGTGGGCCCTGCGGGAGACCACGACCAATGTCATCCGCCACAGCGGGGCCCGGCGCGCCGACATCGCGTGGGGGGCCGACCTGGCTCGAGGTCGTCGACGACGGACGCGGTCTGCGAGGGCGCCGCGAGGGCAATGGACTGACCGGGCTGCGCGAGCGGCTCGCCCGCGTCGGGGGGACCCTCGACGTCACCGAAGGCATCCCGGGCCCGCACGGCCCGGGCACGAGAGTGAGAGTGGAGCTGCCGTGATCACCCTGCTGCTGGCCGACGACCAGGCCCTCGTCCGCGGAGCCATGGCTGCGCTGCTCGGGCTGGAGGAGGACCTCGAGGTCGTCGCCGAGGTCGGGTCCGGGGACGAGGTCGTCGAGGCCGCCCGACGCACCCGGCCGGACGTCGCCGTGCTCGACGTCGAGATGCCCGGGCTCGACGGGATCGCGGCCGCCGGTCTCCTGCGCGAGGAGGTCCCCGGGACCAAGGTGCTCATCGTCACGACGTTTGGTCGCCCCGGATACCTGCGCCGGGCCCTGGACGCCGGGGCGAGCGGTTTCGTCGTCAAGGACACTCCCTCGGACGAGCTGGCGGAGGCCGTGCGCACGGTCGCGCGCGGCGGCCGGGTCGTCGACCCCTCCCTCGCCACAGAGGTCGTCATCGGCGGACCCAACCCGCTGAGCGAGCGCGAGCGCGAAGTCCTTGCCGTGGCGCTCGACGGGCTGTCCGCCCCCGCCATCGCTGCCCGGGTGCACCTCTCCCCCGGCACCGTGCGCAACCACCTGTCCTCCGCGATCGGCAAGACCGGCACGAGCAACCGGGTCGAGGCGGCCCGGCGCGCCCAGGACCTCGGCTGGCTGTGATGCCTGGCGTGCTGCCGCGGGACCGCCGGCGGTCGAGGCGCGGAACCCTCGCCAGGTGGTCTGCCTGCCCAGCAGGCTGCAGTACGTTGTGAGCCGACCACCCCGAGGAGCCTGATGCGCCGAACACGCTGGACTGCGCTCGTCGCCGTGCTCGTGCTCGGTGGTGGCCTGCTGGCCGGCTGCACCGACGAGCGTGACGGGTCCTGTGAAGCCACGTCGGCGCGGTTCGCCTGGGCGACGCCCGCCCCGACGGAGGATGCGCGCTTCGACCTCACCGGCCCCGGGTGGATCGGCGGTGACTCGACGTACTCCGTGCGGCTGCCCGACGACCGGACCCTGTGGCTCTTCAGCGACTCCTTCATCGGTGAGGTGTCGTCGTCGGGCCGACCGGCGCCGGGCATGGCGATGGTCCACAACGCGCTCGTGGCGGAGAGCGAGTCCGGCCGGCTGAGCACCCGCACCTCCGCCGGTCCGGAGTCCTTCTTCCCCGACCCGAGCGACGACAGCTACTACTGGGTCCAGGATGCCGTCGTGCAGGGCGACGAGCTCGTCGTCTTCCTCTCGCTGACGCGCCAGGTGAGCGGGCAGGCCGGGGGGCAGGGCTTTGCGTGGGAGCGCAATGCGATGGCGCGCGTGTCCCTGCCCGATCTCAAGGTCACCGAGATCATCGACCCGGGCGACGCCTCGGACCACGTCGCGTGGGGCGCCGGCGTCATGTCGACCCCAACCCACACCTACGTCTACGGGGTCGAGGACCTGGAGGCCACCAAGCACCTCCATCTGGCGCGGGTCCCGGCCGGCAACCTGACGGACCGGTCCCGCTGGGAGTACCGGACGCAGGACGGGTGGAGCAGCGACGTCACCCAGAGCGCCCGCCTCACCGACGGCGTGGCCAACGAGTTGAGCGTGACGCGCTACCGCGACGGGTACCTGATGATCTCGTCGGACACCTCCGCCCCCTTCAGCCCGAAGATCCAGGCCTGGACGGCGTGTGCGCCCGAGGGTCCGTGGCAGGACCCGCAGACGATCTACGAGACCCCTGAGTCCGGCGTCGGCCAGCACTTCACGTACAACGCGCACGGGCACCCGGAGATCTCGCGAGACGGCGAGCTGCTCATCTCGTACAACGTCAACACCTTCGACTTCGGCGAGCTGCAGCGCGACCCGACCCTCTACCGGCCGAAGTTCATCACCCTCGACCTCGAGTGACGGACCGCCCGGCGGTCAGCGCCGCTCGGTCGCCCCGATCTGGTCGAGGACCCAGGCCCACTCCCAGGCCGTCTGCTCCCACGCGTCGTAGCGGCCGGAGCGCCCACCGTGCCCGGCGCTCATCTCGGTGCGCAGCAGGATCGGACGCTCGTCGTCGTGACGCGTCACCTCACGCAGGCGAGCCACCCACTTGGCGGGCTCCGTGAAGTAGACCCGGGTGTCGTGGAGCGATGTCGTCGCGAGGATCGGGGGGTACTCGACCGGCGCGATGTTTTCGTACGGGCTGTACCCGCGCATGTACCGGTAGACCTCGGGGTCCTCGAGCGGGTTGCCCCACTCCTCCCACTCGCCGACGGTGAGCGGGAGATCGGGCCGCAGGATCGTCGTCAGCGCGTCGACGAAGGGCACCGCCGCCAGCACCGCGGCGAAGCGGTCCGGGGCGAGATTGGTCGCCGCGCCGACGAGCAGGCCGCCGGCGGAGCCCCCTTCGATGGCGAGGCGGTCGCGGGCCACCCACCCGCTGTCGTGGAGGTACTCGGCAACAGCGACGAAGTCGGTGAAGGTGTTGCGCTTGAGCAGCATCTTGCCGTCGTCGTACCACTGGCGCCCCAGCTCGCCACCGCCCCGGACGTGGGCCACGGCCCACACGACGCCGCGGTCGAGCAGGGAGAGCCGGGCGATGGAGAAGTACGGGTCGAAGCTCATCTCGTAGCTGCCGTACCCGTAGAGCAGACCGGGGTTGCTGCCGTCGGCCACGACACCGCGTCGCCGCACGAGGGAGACCGGCACGTGCGTGCCGTCCGGCGCGACGGCCCAGACGCGCTGCTGCTCGTAGTCGTCCAGGTCGACGCCACCGAGCACCTGGTGCCGCTTGAGGACGACCCGCTCCCCCGTGGCCACGTGGACGTCGAGCACCGACCGGGGCGACACCCAGGACTCGTGGACCACCCGGATGCGGTCTGCGTCCGGGTCGGCGACGGGGCCGAGGTGCACGGAGTGGAGCTCGTCGTCGAAGGTCACGTCCGTCGCCGGACCGTAGTCACCCACGGCGAAGGGAGTGGACCGCACCTGCCGGGGCAGGACGCGCAGGGCCGGCAGTCCGTCCACGCGGAGGGAGAGGACGGCGAAGTCGTCGAAGGCGTCGATGCCGACGAAGCGCTCGCCGTCGGTGCGCTCGAGCAGGGGCTGCCACTGCTCGTGGGTCGTCGCGTCGAGCGGGGCCCACGCGAGGTCGCCCTCGGGCTGTCGCTCGTTGTGGATGATGAGCAGGTGGTCGCCGGCCGGCTCGACGTCGTACTCGACGCCCTCACGACGGGCGGCCACGCAGCGCATCGGCCCCGTGGGGTCGTGCGCGTCGATGAGGTGGACCTCGGAGGTCGTCTTGCTGCCGAGGCCGAGCACCACCCAGCGCTCGTCGCGGCTGGTGCCCAGCCCCATCCAAAATCGCTCGTCGTCCTCGCGGTGGACGAGCACGTCGTCACCACGGTCGGTGCCGACCTCGTGGCGCCACACCTCGTGCGGGCGCCAGGCCTCGTCGACGGCGACGTGGAAGAGGTACCGGGCGTCGCGCGAGAAGGCCAGCCCGTATCCGGCGCCGACCACGGCGCGGTCGATGACCTCTCGGCTGGCGATGTCCATGACGACGACGTCGAAGCGCTCGTCGCCCGTGACGTCGACGGCGTAGGCCATGCGGGAGTGGTCGGCGCTGACCTCGAAGCCCCCGAGGGAAAAGAACTCGTGCCCGGCAGCGAGCTCGTTGCCGTCGAGCAGGACCTCTTCGCCCGGCAGCGGCCGGGTCGGGTCCAGCTCGGGCACGGCGGCCCGGTCGACGAGGGGCGCCCGACACTGGATGGCGTACTGGCTGCCCTCGACGGTGCGCGAGTAGTACCACCAGCCCCCGGAGGCCACCGGGACGCTGAGGTCGGTCTCGAGAGTGCGCTCCTTGATCTCGTCGAAGAGCTGCTGGCGCAGCGGCGCGAGGTGGGAGGTGAGCGCCTCCGCGTAGGCGTTTTCCGCCTCGAGGTACGACAGCACCTGCGGATCGTCACCGTCTCGGAGCCACTCGTAGGGGTCGTCGACCTCCTCGCCGTGGTGGGTGCGGGTCCACGGCTTCTGCGCGGCGACCGGCGGCGTCGTGCTACCGCTCATTCGCTCGCTCATGCGCTCACCGCCCGGGCGCCGAGGATCACCTTGAGGTCCCCGATGAGGGCCTCCGTCGGCTCGACGCGGTAGGCGGCATCGACCGACATCGTCACCGACCGGCCGGGCTGAACGAGCTTGATCTGCACGTCGGTGCTGCCGGGGTGCTGGGCGAGCACCTGCTTGACCTCCTCGATCCGACCGGTGGTCGCGCGCGCGTAGTCGAGGGTGAGGACGACCGGACCCCGCGGCCCGTCGGTGATCTCGGGGATCGTCAGGTCCTCGGCGTAGAGCGAGACGGAGTCGTCGCGGGCATTCACCCGGCCGCGCACCACCGCGACGATGTCCTGGGTGAGCATCGTCTGGACGGTGAGGTAGGTCTTGGGGAAGAAGAGGCACTCGATGGCGCCCTCGAGGTCCTCGACGGTGGCGATGGCCCAGAGGTCGCCCTTCTTGGTCCGCTTGACGCTCAGCCCGGTGACGAGCCCCGCGATGGTCACGTGGCTGCCCTCCTTGATGCCGGAGTCGGGCTGGGTCAGCGCCGCGATCGAGGTGTCGGCGGCCCGCTGCAGCACGTGCTCGACACCGAAGAGGGGGTGGTCGGAGACGTAGAGGCCGAGCATCTCGCGCTCGTTGGCCAGCTTGGTCCGCTTGTCCCACTCCACCTGGGGCACGGGGCGCAACCCCATGCCCTCCATGCCCGCCGGGCCGGCCTCGGCCTCGTCGTCACCGCCGAACATGTCCCACAGGGAGTCCTGGCCGACGGCCTCCTGCCGCTTGACCCCGACGAAGGCGTCGACGTACTCCTCGTGGACCATGACCAGGCCCTGACGCGGGTGGTCCAGGTCGTCGAAGGCTCCGCCCATGACGAGCGACTCGACGGTCCGCTTGTTGCAGACGACGGCCGGGCACTTGGCGAGGAAGTCGTCGAAAGAGGTGAAGGCCCCCTTCTCCTCGCGGGCCGCAATGATCCCGTCGACGACGTTGCGGCCGACGTTGCGGATGGCGTTGAGACCGAAGCGGATGTCGGAGCCGACGGCCGAGAAGCGTCCCTGCGACTCGTTGACCGACGGCGGCAGGACCTTGATGCCCATGCGACGGCACTCGTTGAGGTAGAGCGCCGACTTGTCCTTGTCGTCGCCGACGGAGGTGAGCAGGGCGGCCATGTACTCGGCCGGGTAGTTGGCCTTGAGGTAGGCGGTCCAGTAGGACACGAGGCCGTAGGCGGCGGTGTGCGCCTTGTTGAAGGCGTAGTCGGAGAAGGGGACGAGGACGCCCCACAGCGCGGCGATCGAGGCCTCGTTGTAGCCATTGGCCTTCATGCCCTCGGAGAAGGGGATGTACTCGGCGTCGAGCACCTCCTTCTTCTTCTTGCCCATGGCTCGCCGCAGCAGGTCGGCGTTGCCGAGGGTGTACCCCGCGAGCTTCTGCGCGATCTCCATGACCTGCTCCTGGTAGATGCACAGGCCGTAGGTCGTGCCGAGGATCGGGCCGAGGGCCTCCTCCATCTGCGGCTGGAGCTTGCCCTTGAGCTGGGGGTCGAGCGGCACGACCTCCTGGCGGCCGTTCTTGCGCAGGGCGAAGTTGGTGTGGGCGTTGACGCCCATCGGGCCGGGTCGGTAGAGCGCGAGGGCGGCGGAGATGTCCTCGAAGTTGTCCGGCTGCATCAGGCGCAGCAGGGTGCGCATGCCCCCGCCGTCGAGCTGGAACACGCCGAGGGTGTCACCCCGCGACAGCAGGCGGTACGTCGCCTTGTCGGTCATGTCCTTGCTCAGGGCGTCGAGGTCGATCTCCTCGCCCCGGTTGTCCTTGATGTTGATCAGGGCGTCGTCGAGGATCGTCAGGTTGCGCAGGCCGAGGAAGTCCATCTTGACCAGCCCGAGCGTCTCGCACGTCGGGTAGTCGAACTGCGTCAGGACCTGGCCATCCTGGAGCCGCCGCATGATCGGGATGACATCGATGAGCGGCTCGCTGCTCATGATGACGCCGGCGGCGTGCACGCCCCACTGWCTGGCGCTTGAGGCCCTCGAGGCCCTTCGCGAGGTCGACGACCTCACCGAGGTGCTTCTCGGACTCGACGAGCTGGCGGAACTCCTGCCCCTCCCCGAAGCGGTCGTGCTCCGAGTCCCACATCTTCGCCAGCGGCACGCCCTTGCCCATGACGTCGGCGGGCATCGCCTTGGTCAGCTGCTCGCCGACGTTGAAGGGGTGGCCCATGACCCGGGCGGCGTCCTTGACGGCCTGCTTGGCCTTGATCGTGCCGTAGGTCGCGATCATCGCGACCCGCTCGTCGCCGTACTTGTCGGAGACGTAGCGGATGACCTCGGAGCGCCGACGCTCGTCGAAGTCGACGTCGAAGTCGGGCATCGACTTGCGCTCGGGGTTGAGGAAGCGCTCGAAGATCAGGCCGTGCGGGATCGGGTCGAGGTCGGTGATGCCCATGGCGTAGGCGCACATGGAGCCGGCACCGGACCCTCGGCCGGGGCCGACGCGGATCCCGTTGTCCTTTGCCCAGTTGATGAAGTCGGCGACGACGAGGAAGTAGCCCGGGTAGCCCTTGCCGACGATGACGTCGATCTCGTAGTCAGCCTGCCGCTGCGCGTACTCGGGGATGCCGTCAGGGAAGCGCTTGTGCAGGCCCGTCTGCACCTCCTTGACGAACCACGACTCCTCGTCCTCGCCCGGCGGGCAGTCGAAGCGCGGCATGTACCGCCCTTCGCCCTCGACGAAGGAGACCTCGCACATGTCGGCGACGAGCAGGGTGTTGTCGCACGCCTCGGGCAGCTCGCGCCACAGGTGGCGCATCTCGGCCGGCGACTTGAGGTAGTAGCCCTCGCCGTCGAACTTGAAGCGGTCGGGGTCGTGGAGCTTGGAGCCGGAGTTGATGCACAGGAGCGCGTCCTGGGCGATCGCGTCCTCCTGCTTGACGTAGTGCAGGTCGTTGGTCGCGAGGAGCGGCAGCTGCAGGTCCTTGGCCAGGCGCATGAGGTCGTCGCGGACGCGCCGCTCGATCTGGTTGCCGTGGTCCATGAGCTCGAGGAAGTAGTGCTCGCGGCCGAAGATGTCGCGGAACTCCGAGGCCGCCTCGATCGCCTTGTCGTACTGCCCCAGCCGCAGCCGCGTCTGGATCTCCCCCGACGGGCAGCCGGTCGTCGCGACGAGCCCTTCGCCGTACTGGGAGAGCAGCTCGCGGTCCAGCCGCGGCCACTTGGCGAAGACCGAGTCCAGGGAGGCCCGCGACCCCATGGTGAAGAGGTTGTGCATGCCGGTGTTGTTGCGCGCCAGCAGCGTCATGTGGGTGTACGCGCCACCACCGGAGACGTCGTCGCCCGGCCGCGTGCGCTCGTCGCCCCACTTGACGCGGTTCTTGTCCGTGCGGTGGGTGCCCGGCGCCACGTAGGCCTCGAGCCCGATGATCGGCTTGACGTCGTAGGACTGCGCCGTCTTCCAGAACTCGTGCGCGCCGAAGAGGTAGCCGTGGTCGGTCATCGCGATCGCCGGCATGCCCATCTCCTGGGCGGTGGAAAACATGTCCT
This sequence comes from Janibacter hoylei PVAS-1, assembly GCF_000297495.1. Classification (GTDB taxonomy): domain Bacteria; phylum Actinomycetota; class Actinomycetes; order Actinomycetales; family Dermatophilaceae; genus Janibacter; species Janibacter hoylei. Next base: position 75,054 of record NZ_ALWX01000014.1, read on the forward strand.
TGATCCGCGCGGCCCCGTCGAGCATCGAGTACTCGGTGTGGTTGTGCAGGTGGACGAAGTTCTCGGAACGCGGCAGCTCGGACATCGACCCGAGTCTAGATCGCCCCACCGACACCCCGGCACGCCGCCGGCCGCCTCCCGCGCACCGCTCGGCGCGCCGCCGCCCGAGACGTGCGGTCACCGCGGACGAAGGGGGTTAACGTCGCCTCGACAGAGTCGTCCACACCGCATGGAGGTTCCACCGGATGATCGTGCCGATGTCCGTCAACGACTTCATCGACCGCGCGGCCGCCGTCTACGGCGAGCGCCTGGCGGTCGTCGACGAGCCGGACCAGCCGGCGCCTCCGCTCGAGGGCGTGACCTATGCCCGCATGCGGCAGCTCGCCAATGCGCAGGCGGCCCACCTCGACTCCCTGGGCATCGAGGTCGGCGACCGCGTCGCCGTCGTCTCGCACAACTCGGCGCGGCTGCTCACGAGCTTCTTCGGCGTCGCCGGCTCGGGCCGGGTCCTCGTCCCGATCAACTTCCGCCTCGCTCCCGAGGAGGTGAAGTTCATCGTCGAGCACTCCGGCGCGCGCGTGCTCTACATCGACCCCGAGCTGACCTCACTGATCGACGAGGTGCAGGCCGAGCACACCTTCGTCCTGGGCGAGGACGAGCACCTCTTCGGCGGGATCGACCCGGCCACCGCGCAGCCGCGGGAGTGGGAGCCGGACGAGGCGGCCACGGCGACGATCAACTACACCTCCGGCACGACCGCGCGCCCCAAGGGGGTGCGGATCACCCACCGCAACATCTGGACCAATGCGGTGACCTTCGGCCTGCACGCCGGCATCAGCGACCGTGACGTCTACCTGCACACCCTGCCGATGTTCCACGCCAACGGGTGGGGCATGCCCTTCGCCATGACCGGTGTGGGGGCGCAGCACGTCGTCATCCGCAAGATCGACGGTGCCGAGATCCTGCGCCGGGTCGAGCGCCACGGCGTGACCGTCATGTGTGCCGCGCCTGCCGTGGTCAACTCCGTGCTCGCCGCGGCGCAGGAGTGGGAGGGCGAGATCCCCGGCCGCGACCGGGTGCGCATCATCGTCGCCGGCGCTCCCCCGCCCACGCAGACGATCGCCCGCGTCGAGACGGAGCTGGGCTGGGAGTTCATCCAGATCTACGGCCTGACCGAGACCTCTCCGCTGCTGACGATCAACCGGACCCGGGCCGAGTGGGACGAGCTGACCCCCGAGGAGCGTGCCGGCAAGCTCGTGCGGGCGGGTTCCCCCGCCATCGGCTGCCGGATGAAGCTCGACGAGGAGAGCGGCGAGCTCCTGGCCCGCTCCAACGTCGTCATGGAGGGCTACCACGACCTGCCAGAGGAGACCGAGCGCACCTTCGAGGGCGGCTGGTTCCACACCGGTGATGGCGGCACGATCGGCGACGACGGCTACGTGACGATCAGCGACCGCAAGAAGGACGTCATCATCACCGGTGGTGAAAACGTCTCGTCGATCGAGGTGGAGGACGTGCTTTTCTCCCACCCGGACGTCACCGAGGTCGCAGTCATCGGCGTCCCCGACGACAAGTGGGGCGAGACGATCAAGGCCCTCGTCGTCGTCGCGGAGGGGTCGGAGGCGACCGAGGCCGACCTCATCGCGTGGTGCAAGTCCAAGGCGGCCGGCTACAAGGCGCCGACGACCATCGAGTTCCGCGACGAGCTGGCCCGCACGGCCACCGGCAAGCTGCAGAAGTTCAAGTTGCGCGCTCCCTACTGGGAGGGCCGCGACCGTCGGGTCAACTGACCCAGCCCATGACGAAGGGGGGCGCCACCGTGGTGGTGGCGCCCCCCTTCGGCGTGCTGACGGTCAGCTGTGGACCTTCCTCGTCTTCGAGCCGGTCGTGCCCCGCAGGACCGACGAAGCCTCACCCCGTCAGGACAGGTCGGCGAGCCGGTCCAGGGCCGTCTGCAGGTCCTGCGGGTAGGTGCTCTCGAAGTGCACGTAGTCGCCCGTACCGGGGTGGACGAAACCGAGCCCCATGGCGTGCAGCCACTGCCTCTCGAGACCGAGTCGGGCGCCCAACGTCGGGTCGGCGCCGTAGGTCGGGTCACCGACGCACGGGTGGCGCAAGGCGGCCATGTGCACGCGGATCTGGTGGGTGCGCCCGGTCTCGAGCTTGATCTCGAGCAGGGAGGCGTGGCGGAAGGCCTCGAGGAGCTCGTAGTGGGTGATCGCGTGCTTGCCGGAGTCCATGACGGCGAACTTGTAGTCGCCACTCGGGTGGCGCCCGATCGGCGCATCGATGGTGCCGACGTGCGGGTCGGGCAGGCCCTGGACGAGCGCGTGGTAGGTCTTGTCGACCGTGCGTTCCTTGAAGGCCCGCTTGAGCACCGAGTACGCGTGCTCGCTCTTGCACACGACCATGAGGCCTGAAGTGCCGACGTCCAGCCGCGAGACGATGCCCTGTCGCTCGCTCGCGCCACTCGTCGTGATGCGGTACCCGGAGGCGGCGAGACCGCCCAGGACGTCCGGGCCGGACCAGCCGACGCTCGGGTGCGCCGCGACGCCGATGGGCTTGTCGACGACGACGATGTCCTCGTCGTCGTGGATGATCCGCATGCCGGGCACCGGCTCGGCGACGACGGCGAGCGTCGGGCTGTCGTCGACGGAGGGCAGGGTGACCTCGATGTGCTCACCGGCGCTGACGCGGGCGGACTTGGCGACGGCGCTCCCCTCGACGAGGACCTTGCCGTCGGCGGCCAGCTCGGCCGCGCGGGTGCGGGAGAGGCCGAAGAGGCGCGCCACCGCGGCGTCGATGCGCTCCCCCTCAAGACCGTCGGGGACGAGGACGTTGCGCACATCGGTCACGGTGTCTCCTCCTGGTCGTTGCGGTCGTCGACAGCATCCTCGTGCGCTCCGGCCGCGTGCTGCGGGCGGGTGCCGTCGATGCCGATGTTGGCGAAGACCAGCCAGATGAGCAGCACCGCTCCGGCGACGATCGCGATGTCGGCCACGTTGCCGACGAAGAGCCCGCCGTAGTCGATGAAATCGATGACGTGTCCGCGCAGCGGCCCAGGCTCGCGGAAGAACCGGTCGTAGAGGTTACCGAGGGAGCCGCCGAGGACGAGCCCGAGCGACAGGGCCCACCGGGAGGAGCCGATCCGTGGGGTCGCCCACAGGATGGCGGCCGTCACGGCCACCGCCACGAGCGTCATGAGCCACGTCGTTTCGTCACCGATGGAGAAGGCGGCGCCGGAGTTGCGGATCAGACGAAGGGAGAGGACGTCACCGATGAGCGGGAGGGACCTCCCGTCGGTGAGTGCTCCGAGCGCCCAGACCTTGCTCGCCTGGTCGAGGATGAGCGCCGCGAGGGCGGCGAGGACGTACCAACGAAGCACCCCGGAGCGCGAGGCGGGCGCCGGGGTGTCGTCGTCTGGGGTGTGTGGGGCGCTCAGCGCCGCTCCTGTCGACTCTTGCATGTCATGCACAGGGTCGCACGAGGATAGGCCTGGAGTCGAAGCTTGCCGATCGGATTGCCGCAGTTTTCGCAGATCCCGTAGGTCCCGTCCTCGAGTCGGGCGAGTGCGTGGAGGTTCTGCTCCAGGCCCGTGCGGGCCCCGGCGACGAGGCTCAGCTCGTGCTCGCGCTCGAAGGACTTGGCCCCGGCATCCGCCTGGTCGTCGCCGGCCCCATCGATCGGCTCCTTGAGGAACTCGTTGAGGTCGGTCTCCGCGGAGCTGATCTCCGCCGTGAGGCGCTGGATCTCGGTGTCGAGCTCGGCCCGCACCTCCTTGAGCTCCTTGGCGGTCCACGGGCTCTCGTCCTCCCGGACGACGAGCTGCGCCGCGGTCTTCTTGGCGGGAGCCTTCTTCGCTGCGGTCTTCTGCGCCGCAGCCTTCTTCGTCGTGCTCTTCGAGGTGGACGCCTTCTTCGGCGCGGCCTTGTTCGTGGCGGCCGCCTTCTTCGCGGCTGTCTTCTTCGCGGCGGCCTTCGTGGCGCTCGTCTTCTTCGGGGCGTTCGTCTTCTTCGTGGTCGCCTTCTTCGTGGCGCCCTTCGACGTCGTGCTGCCGTTCGCGCTCGCGGCCGTGGACTTCTTCGCGGTGGTCCCCTTCGCCTCGGGCTCCTTCTTCGACGAGACCCTCTTCACCGTGGCCCGGGCCGCGCTCTTCACACGCTCCGCTGCTCCCGTGGCCGTCTTCTTCGTCGCCATGACCGTCCTCAGATCGGGTTGGCCCGTACCCCTGCACGGACCAGAGTCAACGAAGGGTACGACGTTTTGGCGCAGATCGCGGGATCAGCGCGCGTCATTCTCCGAGAGGCCATCTGCCGGCGTCTCACAGCTGCCAGAGGCGGCGGCCTCCCTGAGTGGGGAGACCGCCGCCTCTGCGGGTCGTGCTGATCCGCTCAGCTCTTGCTGGAGGTGGTCTCCGGCGCGAGAGCCGGTGTGGACTCCAGGCCCTTGAGCTGCGTGCTGATGAAGTCCTTGAGCTTGCGACGGTAGTCGCGCTCGTAGGTCGTCAGCTCGGCGATCTGCGCCTCGATCTTCGTCTTCTGCGCGTTGAGGTCGTCGAGGATCTTCTTGCGCTGCGCCTCGGCCTCGCTGACCATCGTCGTGCTCTTGGTCTGGGCGTCCGAGATGAGCTTGTCGCGCTGCGTCGTGCCCTCGCCGATGAACTGGTCGCGCTTGCCCTGACCGGTCTTGACGAACTCGTCGTGCTTGCCCTGACCCGTCGACACGAGCTCGTCGTGCTTGCGCTGGGCCTCGGCGATGAGCTTGTCGCGCTGGCTCTGGCCCTCGGCGACGTGCTCGTCGTGCAGGCGCTGGGCGAGGGCGATGAGGCCCGACGCGCCGGCGCCACCACCGGCGGCAGCGGCCATCTGACCGGCTCCACCATCGGTCGCGGCCGCGGCGGGGGCCGCGGGCTGCGCGGCGGCAGCCTCCTGACGCTGCTTGGCCTCGGCCTCGGCCTTCTCGGCGGCCGCGTTGGCGGCCTGGATGCGCTGCTGGGCGCGCTCCTCTGCCTCCTGGGCGCGGGCATTGACGGTCGCGATGCGCTCGTCGGCACCCAGCTGGGCCTTGTCGACCTTGGCGTTGTCGCCCTTGGCCTGCTCGTCGTTGGCCCGGGCGGAGCGCTCGAGCTCGCCGGCGCGCTTCTCGGCCGCGGCGCGCGCAGCCGTCTCCTTCTCGAAGCGGGTGCGCAGGTCGTCGAGCCGGGCACGCAGGTCGCGGTTCTCGCGGGTCAGCGCCTCGTCGGCCTGACCGGATCCACCAGCGGCGGCCGCGACCGGAGCCGGGGCGCCGGACCCGTCGGCGGCACGGGCCCGCAGGTCCTCCGAGTCCTTGACCATGCGGCGCATCTCGGCCACGACCTCGTCGAGGAAGTCGTCGACCTCGCGCTCGTCGTACCCACGACGGAACTGGGTCTGGGTGAAGGTCTTGTTGAGGACGTCCTCGGGCGTGAGCGCCATTGTTCCTCCGTATGCGTTCGGACAGATTGCACGCCAGTGCCACGCAGAGCGCGCACGGGCATCACCCTCAGCCTAGACGATGCTCAGCAGCACCGAGACCGCGAGGATGAGCAGCAGGAAGGCGACATCGATCGCGACCCCGCCGAAGCGGATCGGTTTGACCACCCTGCGGATCGCGTTGAGCGGCGGGTCGGTGAGGGTGTAGATCGCCTCGGCGACGACGAGGATGACGCCCTTGGGGCGCCACTGCCGGGCGAAGACCTGGATCCAGTCGAGGACGAGACGACCGATGAGGACGAGGAAGTAGATGTACAGCACGAGGTGCAGCACATCGCGGACGATCGACATGGATTCAGCCTAGGCCGGGGGCCTGTGGCCCCGCTGGGAGGGTCAGCTCTGGTTGAAGAGGGCGCGCGGCTGCTGCGCCTCGCCGCCCTCGGCGTCGACCTCGATGTGCTCGGGCGAGAGCAGGAAGACCTTGTTGGTGACGCGCTCGATGGAGCCGTGCAGGCCGAAGACGAGGCCGGCGGCGAAGTCGACGAGACGCTTGGCGTCGGAGTCGTCCATGTCGGTGAGGTTCATGATGACCGGCGTGTTGCTGCGGAAGCTCTCGCCGATGGCGCGCGCGTCGTTGTACGTGCTCGGGTGGATCGTCGTGATGCGGTTCATCTGGGTGACCTCCACCTCGTGCACGGCAGGAGCGGTGGGGACGCGGCGCAGCGGCGTGACCTCTGCGGGTCGCTCCTCCTCGAGGACCTCGTGGCCGCTCTCGTAGTCGTCGACGTACTGGTCGTCGTAGTCGTCGTAGCGCTTGTCGTCCTCGGCGAGTCCGAGGTAGACCATCGCGTTGCGCAGTGCCGTCATGTCTCTCAAGTCCTTACGTCTTACCGGGGGCCTCGTCGGTGTCACCGAAGTTACCGGTGTGACGCACGAGTTCCGAGGATTGCCGTCCCGACACGCAGGTGTGTCGCACCGTGCCGGACTGCGGACTCGAGGTCGCCGCTCATCCCCGCCGAGAGCATCCAGGCCGACGGGTGGTCGGCGACGAGCGCCTCGTGGAGCCGGGCGAGCAGCGCGAAGGCCGCGTCCGGGTCGCCACCGAGCGGAGCGACGGCCATGAGCCCTCCGAGACGAAGGGAGGACCCCGCGATCGCGTCGGCGAGGGCGGGCACCTCGGCCGGGTCCGCTCCGCCCCGGTGGGCATCGGCGTCGGGGTCGAGGTTGACCTGGATGAGGGCGGTGACCTCGCGGCCGGCGGTCTCGGCGCCGCGGGCGAGCGCCCCGACGAGCTTGAGCCGGTCGACGGACTGGACGACGTCGGCCCACCGCGTGACGGCATTGGCCTTCTTCGACTGCAGCTGACCGATGAAGTGGGTCCGCACCCCGGGGGGCACTCCCCCGTCGTCGAGCTTGGCGGAAGCCTCCTGCTCGCGGTTCTCCCCGATGTCGGTGACGCCGAGGTCGGCGAGCAGGTCGAGGTCGCTGCGGGGGAAGTGCTTCGTGACGACGACGAGGTGGACGTCGTCTCGCTCGCGGCCGCTGGAGGCGCAGGCCGCCGCGATCCGCTCCTCGACCTGCGCGAGGTTGGTGGCTAGCTCCTGCCGACGTGGCCCGGTCATGCCGCCCTCCCGATGACGCCGGCAAAGCGACCGGTTCTACCGTCGCGACGGTAGGAGTAGAGGTCGGCCTCCTCACGGGCGCACCCGGCGATCCACTCGACGGGCACTCCCGCACCGGCCAACTGGTCGACGACCCCGCTCGCCACGTCGATGGCCGGCGTGCCCGACCAGGTGACGGCCGCGGAGACGGGCGCGACGGCGGCTGCGGCCGAGCGCATCTCGTCGGGCACCTCGTAGCAGCGGCCGCAGACGGAAGGCCCGACCGTGGCCCGCAAGTCGACGGCGCCGAGGTCACGCATCGCCTCGACGAGCCGCAGCGCGACCCCCGCCACCATGCCGGGTCGCCCCGCGTGGGCCACCCCGACGAGGCAGCTGCCGGTGTCGTGGACGAGGACCGGGGTGCAGTCGGCGACGAGCACGCCGAGGGCGATGCCCGGCTCGGCGGTGACCATGGCGTCTCCGGTGCCCACGGCACCGGTCTCCGTACGGGGCGCCGTGAGCACGTCGGAGGTCACGTGGATGACCTCGCTGCCGTGGACCTGATCGGCCCACAACGTGGGCAGCCCGAGCGCGGCCTCGAGGGCGGCGCGGTTGCGGGCGACGGCGGTCGGGTCGTCGCCGACGTGGGCCCCGAGGTTGAGCCCGGCGAAGGGGGCCGCACTCACCCCGTCGCGGCGGTCCGTGAAGGCCCGCACCAGTCCTGCGTCGTCATCTCTCCAGCCGAACACGTCTGCAACCTACCTCTCGCCGCCGAGCGCCGGCACATGTCACCGGGACGACGCAGGGCCCCGACCGTGGTGTCGGGGCCCTGCGGGCGATGCCCGGGCCGCTCAGCGGCCCGAGGTCACTTGAGGAAGTCCGGGACGTCCAGGTCGTCGCCGTCGTCGAAGGTCACCTGGCGCGGCGGGGTGGCCTGCTTCGGCTGGGCCGGAGCCTGCTGGGCTGGGGCGGCCTGCTGCTGCGGCTGGGCCTGAGCGGGCGCCTGCTGGGCCGGGGCCGCCTGCTGCTGCGGCTGCGCGGGGGCCTGCTGGGCCGGGCGCTGCTGGGTGGGTGCCTGACGCGACTGCCCACCGGACTGGACCTGACCGAGCGCCCGGTCGTCGGGCCGCTGCTGCGGGACGCCCCCGTCGAAGCCGGCGGCGATGACGGTCACGCGCACCTCGTCGCCGAGCGCGTCGTCGATGACCGCACCGAAGATGATGTTGGCCTCGGGGTGAGCGGCCTCCTGCACCAAGCGCGCTGCCTCGTTGATCTCGAAGAGGCCCAGGTCACTGCCGCCCTGGATCGACAGCAGCACGCCGTGGGCACCGTCGACGCTGGCCTCGAGCAGCGGCGAGGAGATCGCGAGCTCGGCGGCCTGGACGGCGCGGTCCTCACCTCTCGCCGAGCCGATGCCCATGAGGGCCGAGCCAGCCCCTTGCATGACGGACTTGACGTCGGCGAAGTCGAGGTTGATCAGGCCGGGCGTGGTGATGAGGTCGGTGATGCCCTGGACACCGGAGAGCAGCACCTGGTCGGCACTGCGGAAGGCGTCGAGCATGCTCACCGCGCGGTCGCTGATCGACAGCAGCCGGTCGTTGGGGATGACGATGAGGGTGTCGACCTCGTCGCGCAGCGCACCGATGCCGGACTCGGCCTGGTTGGCGCGACGACGCCCCTCGAAGGTGAACGGGCGCGTGACGACACCGATGGTCAGGGCACCGAGGCTCTTGGCGATCTTCGCGACGACCGGCGCGCCACCGGTGCCGGTGCCGCCCCCTTCGCCCGCGGTGACGAAGACCATGTCGGCCCCCTTGAGGACCTCCTCGATCTCCTCCGCGTGGTCCTCCGCAGCCTTCTTGCCCACCTCGGGGTCGGCACCGGCACCGAGACCGCGCGTCAGCTCGCGACCGACGTCGAGCTTGACGTCGGCGTCCGACATCAGGAGCGCCTGGGCGTCGGTGTTGATCGCGATGAACTCGACACCCTTGAGGCCGACCTCGATCATCCGATTGACGGCGTTGACGCCACCGCCGCCGATGCCGACGACCTTGATAACGGCCAGATAGTTCTGGGCTGATGCCACGGGGACTCCTGTTGCTGCTGCTCGGTGGTGCCTCACCCCGAAAGCTCAAGGTGAACTTCAGGGTTACAGTTTGGTCACGCTCGGTGTGCGGGTGACGTTATGCGGCCCGAGCCGCATGGGCAAACGCTGCACCCGCGTGTCGCCACACTACCCGCTCGTGACGGGCGTGTCGGGGGCCGAGACGTCGATGGTCTTGGCCTTCTTGGCCTGGAGGATCCGGATGACCTCGACCTTGACCTCCGGCTTCGACCCGTCGCCCCAGATGATCCGGGTCGAGCCCAGGCGGAAGCTGATCTGGTCCGCGGAGTCGACCCGGACGTCCTTGACCTTGGAGCGCATCTCCGCGGGCAGCGCGGCGAGCATCCCCTGCGCCGCCTTGACCCCGTGGCCGGACACCTCGGCGTCGTCCTCGGCCGTCACGGTGGGCACGTCCTCGGGGGCCGAGGTGACGTGGCGGATGACGACCCCGTCGAGGTCGAGCAGCTCGAAGTCCCGCTCCCCGCGCTCGACGGCGAGCGCCGGGACTCTCGACGTCACCTTGAGGTTGAGGGTGTGCGGCCAGCTCCTCTCGACCGTCACGTGCGCGGCCCCGGGGACCTCGTCGGTGATCCGTCGGGCGAGGTCGTCACCGTCGACCCGCACGAGCGGTCGGCCCACCTGCTCGTCGGCGATCCGCTCGATGCTCGCCGCGTCCGCAGGGTCGGCCCCGGTGACGCTCACCTCCCGGGTGTCGAGCAGCGAGGAAAACCCGACCGCCCACGCCAGGGCGATGGTGACGACCACCGCGACCACGACGAGCAGCCACCGCCGGACCCGCTGGGTGCGCGCGTGCGCCGCTCGCTCGGCAAACCGCTCCTCGGTCGCCTCCCGCGTCCCGCTCCCCCGACTCATCGACGCAGTGCCTCGAGCAACCTCGGGCCGAGGTGGGTGACGTCGCCGGCCCCCACCGTCAGGACGAGGTCGCCGGCACGCGCCTGCGCGGCGACGGCCGCGACGGCCTCATCGGTCCCGACGACGCGGACGGAGCGGCCTGCTGCCTCGAGGGGAGCCGCGATGAGCTGGGAGCTGACTCCGGGCACCGGGTCCTCGCGCGCTCCGTAGACGTCGAGCAGCAGCACCTCGTCCGCCGGCTCGAGACCGGCCGCGAATCCCTCCGCGAAGTCGCGCGTGCGCGAGTACAGGTGCGGCTGGAAGACGACGAAGAGCCGGTGCTCACCCGCGATCTCCTTCGCGGTGCGCACGACCGCCTCGACCTTGCCGGGGTTGTGCGCGTAGTCGTCGACGACGCTGACGCCCCGGGCCTCCCCCTTCGTCTCGAAGCGCCGGCGGGTGCCGCCGTAGGCCGCCAGCCCATCGAGCACGGGCTGCGGCTCGAGACCGAGTCCGTGGACCGCGGCGGCGTAGGCCGCGGCCGCGTTGAGCAGGTTGTGCCGGCCGGGCACGGCGATCTCGAGCTCGCGCCGCTGCCCGCCCTCGACGAGGGTCACGCCGGCCCGGGTGCCGTCGAGCACGGGGTCGACGAGGCGCACCTCGGCCTCCTCGGCGAAGCCGTAGCGCAGCACCCGCACCCCGGCGGCTGCCGCCCGCTCGGCGAGCCGGACGGACCCGGCGTCGTCGGCGCAGGCGACGAGCAGCCCGCCCGGGGCGATGCTCTGCGCGAACTCGAGGTAGGCCGCCTCGACCGCGGCGAAGCTGCCGTAGAAGTCGAGGTGGTCGGGCTGGACGTTGGTGACGATGGCGACCTCGGGCCGGTAGGCGAGGAAGGAGCCGTCGGACTCGTCGGCCTCGATGACGAAGGGAGTCCCCTCCCCCAGCGCCGCGTTGACCCCGTGCGTCGACAGCTCCCCGCCGAGCGCGAAGGAAGGACGCTGCCCGCTCTCGAGCAGCGCGACGGTGAGCATCGAGCTCGTCGTCGTCTTGCCGTTGGCCCCGGCGACGGCCACGCCGGTCTGCTCACCGATGACGGAGGCGAGGGCCTGGCTGCGGTGCAGCACCCGCAGCCCTCGGCTGCGCGCGGCGGCGAGCTCGGGGTTGTCCTCGCGGATCGCCGACGAGACGACGACGGTGTCGGCGCCCTCGAGGTGGGCGACGTCGTGGCCGACGTTGACCCGGGCACCGAGCTCACCGAGACGACGCAGCAGCGGCGAGTCGTGGGCATCGCTCCCGCTGACCGGCACGCCGGCGTCGACGAGCAGCCGGACGATGGCCGACATCCCGGCGCCGCCGGCGGCGAGCACGTGCACGGAGCCGAGGTCGGCGAGGGGCACACGGGGGGGCGAGGACGTCGAAGCGCTCGTTGCGCGGCACGGGCGGCAGCACGGACTCACTCATGCCGGCTCCCGTCGACCCACGCGGTGGTCACCATGTCGGCCAGGGTCTCGTCGGCATCCCGGTGGCCGACCGACGCCGCGGCGCGGGACATCTCGCGGATCCGCTCCGCGTCCTGCAGCAGCGGGACGACCTCCCGCGCGACCCAGCCGGGGTCGACGTCGGCGTCCTCGACGAGCAGTCCACCACCGGCGGCGACGACGCCGGCGGCGTTGAGCCGCTGCTCGCCGTTGCCGATGGGCAGCGGCACGTAGACGGCGGGCAGCCCGACGGCCGTCAGCTCGCACACGGTGTTGGCGCCCGAGCGGCAGACGACGGCGTCGGCGGCCGCGTAGGCCAGGTCCATGCGGTCGACGTAGGGCATGACGACGTAGGGCACCGACTCGTCGCCGCCGAGGGCGACGAAGTCCTTGCCGGCGCCGGTCGCGTGGAGGACCTGGATACCGGCATCGCGGAACGTCGCGACGCTCGCGGCGAAGGCGTCGTTGAGCCGCTTGGCGCCGAGCGAGCCACCGGTGACGAGCAGGACCGGCAGGTCGTCGCGCAGGCCGAGCCCCGCGCGTGCCTCGGCCCGGGTGGCCTCGCGGTCGAGGGCGACGATCTCCGGGCGCAGCGGCATCCCGATGACCCGGGCACCGGCGAGCTTGGTCCCGGGGAAGGTCACGCCGACGTGGTCGGTGAAGCGGGCCCCCACCTTGTTGGCGATCCCTGCCCGCGCATTCTGCTCGTGGATGACGATCGGCACCCCGGCCTTGCGCGCCGCGAGATAGGCCGGCGTGGAGACGTAGCCACCGAAGCCGACGACGACCTGGGCGTCGACCTGCTCGATGGCCCGACCAGCGGCCGCCACCGCACGTCGCAGGTTGACCGGCAGCCGGACGAGGTCACCGGAGGGCCTGCGCGGCAGCGGCACCTTGGGGATCGTCGCGAAGTCGTACCCGCGCTCGGGCACCAGCCGTGCCTCGAGGCCCTCGCTCGTGCCGAGGGCCAGGATCTCGACGCCGGGGTCACGGCGACGGAGGCAGTCGGCGAGGGCGAGCAGCGGCGAGACGTGTCCCGCGGTGCCACCTCCCGCCAGCAGGATGCGTGAGGGGCGGTCGGGCGTCATCGCGTGGATGTCCTCCTGCTGGGGAACCGGGCGAGCAGGGCGCGCGCCCGGGAGGGCTTGGCCGCGATCATCTCAGAGCAGCCCGGCTCGGCACGAGCGAAGCTCAGCAGGATGCCGACGGCGAGCATCGAGGTGACGAGCGAGGACCCGCCGGAGGAGACGAAGGGCAGCGGCACGCCGATGACGGGGAGCATCCCGATGACGGCGCCGATGTTGATGATCGCCTGGATGAGCACCCAGGTGCAGATGCCCGCGGTGGCCAGCCGCACGAAGTAGTCGTCGGTGCGGGTGACCAGCCGCAGTCCGGCGAGGGCGAAGCTGGCGAAGAGCAGGAGGATCGCCAGCGTGCCGAGCAGGCCGAGCTCCTCACCGATGATCGCGAAGATGAAGTCGTTGTACGGCTCGGAGAGCCAGCCCCACTTCTCGCGGCTGGCCCCGAGGCCGACGCCGAGCCAGCCCCCGTCGGCGAGGGCGTAGCGGCCGTGGACCGACTGGCGGCAGATGCCGTAGAAGAGCTCGGTGCCGGGGGCGCACTGCTCCGGGTTGAGCCAGACGTTGATCCGCTCCATCCGGCTGTTGCCGAGGGTCAGCGCGGCGTAGCCGAGCACGGCGAGCACCCCGAGCCCGGCGCCGAACCAGCGCAGCGGCACTCCCGCGGCGAAGAGCATGCCGACGACGATCGCGACGATGACCATGGCGGTGCCGAGGTCGTGACCGAGCATGACGAGCCCGACGATGACCAGCGCCCCGGGGAGGACGAAGGGGATGAGCGCGTGCTTGATCGAGCCGAGCAGCGCCTGCTTGCGCTCGAGGACGAGCGCACCACCGAGCACGAGGCCGATCTTGGCGATCTCGCTCGGCTGGATGGACAGCGAGCCCACCCCGATCCAGTTGCGGTTGCCCTGGAAGCCGAAGCCGAGGGGGGTGAGGACCAGCCCGAGCAGGACGATGGAGGCGAGGACCGCGGGCAGGGCGAAACGCTTCCAGAAGGCGACGCTCCGCCGCGAGGCCCACCACAGCGCCAGCCCCCCCCGCGACCGCGAAGACGAACTGCTTGAGGAAGATCGTGAAGGAGCTGTCGTTTTCTCTCAGCGAGACGATCATCGAGGCCGAGAGCACCATGACCAGGCCGATGCCGACGAGCAGGCCGACGACCCCGAGCAGGAGGTAGTAGGTCGTCATCGGCGACTCGAAGCGCGCCGCCCACTGCTCGAGCCGGGTGCGAGCCGATCGCGCGCCGGTGCCGCGACCGGTTGCTGCGCTGCTGCTCACACTCACCCCTCCTGCAGGTAGCGATCCACCGCGTCGGCGAAGGCGTCTCCGCGGGCTCCGTAGTTGTCGAACATGTCCATGGACGCCGCCGCCGGGGCGAGCAGCACCACGTCTCCCGGCTGGGCGAGTGCCCCCGCGTGCCGGACGACGAGGTCCATGGCTCCAGTGTCCGTGGCGGCGACGTCGATGACGGGGACATCCGGCGCGTGTCGGGCGATGGCGGCGGCGATCTGCTCGCGGTCGCGCCCGATGAGCACGGCGCCCCGCAGCCGGTCGGCCGCTGCGGCGACGAGCTCGTCGACGTCGGCCCCCTTGAGCAGCCCCCCGGCGACCCAGACGACCTTGGCGTAGGCGGTGAGGCTGGCCTGCGCGGCGTGCGGGTTGGTCGCCTTGGAGTCGTCGACCCAGTGCACCTCGCCGGCGGTGGCGACGTGCGCGATGCGGTGGGGCTCTGGCTGCCAGGCCCGCAGCCCGTCGCGGACGGCCACGGGCGGGACGCCGTGGGCGCGGGCGAGCGCCGCGGCGGCGAGGGCGTTGGCGACGAGGTGCGGGGCGACGCTGGGGGCCTCGCCCTGCAGGTCGGCGAGGCTGCCGAGCTCGGCCGCCGTCGTGGCGCGGTCCTCGACGAAGGCCCGGTCGGCGAGCACGTCCTCGACGAGCCCGAGCATCGAGGGCCCGGGGCTGCCGAGGGTGAAGCTCACCGCCCGGCACCCCTCGACGACGTCGGCCTCCTCGACGAGGCGCCGGGTCGCGGGGTCCTGCTCGTTGTAGACGCAGGCGATCTCGGTGTTGGCGTAGACCTTGCCCTTGGCGGCGGCGTACTCCTCGAGCGAGCCGTGCCAGTCGATGTGGTCCGGTGCGATGTTGAGGCAGGCCGCGGCACGCGGGCGAAGGGAGTGGCTCCAGTGCAGCTGGAAGCTCGAGAGCTCGACGGCGATGACGTCGTAGGGCTGGGGGTCCTGGACGAGGTCGAGCACCGGGGTGCCGACATTGCCAGCGCTCGCCGCCCGCAGGCCGGCGGCCCGCAGCATGGAGGTGAGCATCTGCACGGTCGTCGTCTTGCCGTTGGTGCCGGTGACGAGGAGCCAGGGGGCTCCCCCTTCGCGCGGCCGCATGCGCCAGGCGAGCTCGACGTCGCCCCAGATCGGGATGCCCGCGGCGGCGGCCGCGGCGAGCAGCGGCTGGTGCGGCGGCCATCCGGGCGAGGTGACGACGAGGTCGATCTCGTCGGCCGGCACGGGCAGCGCGGTCTCGGCTCCGTCGCCGAGGTGCAGCTCGGCGTCGAGGACCTCGAGGATCTGGGCACGCTGGCCCATCGGGGTGCCCTCCACCGGGGTCTGCGCGTCGACGACGCGCACGTGGGCGCCGTGCTGGATCAGGGCGTCGGCAGCGGCGAAGCCGGAGACCCCGAGGCCGGTGACGACGACCCGCAGGCCGGCCCAGTCCGCCTCGTGGGAGGTCAGCCCCGCCAGCCGCTCGTCGTGGGAGCGGGCCCGGGTCACGGCGTCCCCACGACCCATTCGGCGTAGAAGATCGCCAGGCCGCCGGCGACGAAGAGCCCCGCGATGATCCAGAAGCGGATGACGATCGTCACCTCCTGCCACCCGAGCAGCTCGAAGTGGTGCTGCAGCGGCGCCATCCGGAAGACCCGCTTGCCGGTCGACTTGAAGGAGGCGACCTGGATGATCACCGAGAGGGTGATCGTCACGAAGAGCCCGCCGAGGATGACGATGAGCAGCTCCGTGCGCGAGAGGATCGCCAGGCCGGCAAGACCACCGCCGAGCGCGAGCGAGCCGGTGTCGCCCATGAAGATCTTGGCCGGGGAGGCATTCCACCAGAGGAAGCCGAAGCAGGCGCCGGTCGCGGATGCGGCGACGACCGCGAGGTCGAGCGGGTCACGCACGTCGTAGCAGTTGGCCACGGGGCTGATCTGGCAGTTCTGGTTGAACTGCCAGATCGAGATGACGACGTAGGCGCCGAAGACCATGACGGAGGACCCCGTGGCGAGCCCGTCGAGACCGTCGGTGAGGTTCACGCCGTTGGACGTGCCCGCGATCATGAGGTTGGCCCAGAGGATGAAGAGGATCGTCCCGATGACCGGCCCGGCGAAGGCGAGGTCGATCGCGGTGTCGCGGACGAAGGAGATGCTCGTCGACGCCGGTCGCCGCAGGGCCTCGTTGGGGAACTGCAGCGCGAGGATCGCGAAGATCACGCCGACGGCGGTCTGACCGATGAGCTTCTGCCTGACCGCAGCCCGAGACTGCGCTGCCGGCTGATCTTGATGTAGTCGTCGGCGAAACCGACGGCGCCGAGGCCGACCATGAGGAAGAGCACGAGCAGGCCGCTGACGGTCGGCGGGTGCCAGGTCACGACGTGCGCGAGCGCATAGGCGATGACCGTCGCGAGGATGATGACGGCGCCGCCCATCGTCGGGGTGCCGCGCTTCGTGTGGTGCGAGGTGGGGCCGTCGTCCCGGATGAACTGCCCGTACCCCTGCTTGACGAGGTAGCGGATGAACATCGGCGTCCCCAGCAGGGCGACGACGAGGGACAGGACGGACGCGATGACCACTGCCTTCACGAGCGGGCCTCCCTCTGGATGATGCGGTCTCCGAGCCACCGTAGCCCGGCGTCCCGACTCGACTTGAACAAGGCGACGTCCGGCACGGCGAGCTCGTCGGCGAGCACGGCCTCGGCGGCTTCGGCGTCGTCCACGACCCGGACCCGCACGTCCTCCCGCGGGCCATTGTCCTTCGCCCCGGTGGCGATCGGCGACGCCGACGCGCCCACGACGAGGATCTCGTCGAAGCCGAGGTCGGTCGCCTCGCGCCCGACGGCGGCGTGCAGCTCGTCGGAGGTCTCCCCCAGCTCGAGCATCGCACCGAGGACCGCCCAGCGGCGCCCGGTCGTCGCCATGCCGGCGACGCTGCGCAGGGCCGCGGACATCGAGTCGGGGTTGGCGTTGTAGGCGTCGTTGACGACGACGACGCCGTCGTCGCGGCGGGTGACCTCCATCCGCCAGCGGCTGGCGGGACGGGCCGCGGCCAGTGCCGGCACGATCTGCTCGAGCGTCATGCCGGCGGCCTGGGCAGCGGCGATGACGGCCAGGGCGTTGCCGACGTGGTGGCGGCCGACGAGGCCGAGATCGACGCGGGCCGTGCCGAAGGGGGCGACGACGGTGAAGGAGGGGCGTCCCGTCTCGTCGACGGTGACCTCGGTGGCACGAACGTGCGCGCCCTCCGCCTCGCCGACGAGCACGACCCGGGCCGAGGTGCGGTCAGCCATCGCGGCGACGAGCTCGTCGTCGGCGTTGAGCACGGCGACCCCGTCGGCAGGCAGGGCGGCGGGCAGCTCCCCCTTCGCCTGCGCGATCGCGTCGACGGAGCCGAACTCGCCGACGTGGGCGTGCCCGACGTTGAGCACGATGCCGATGCGGGGCGGGGCGATGCGCGTGAGGTACTCGACGTGCCCGATGCCGCGGGCACCCATCTCGACGACGAGGTGGGCGGTCCGGGGCGTGATCCGGCAGACCGTGAGCGGCACGCCGACCTCGGAGTTGTACGAGCCGACCGGCGCGACGGTCTCGCCGTCGGTGGCCAGCACGGCGCCGAGCAGGTCCTTGGTGCTTGTCTTGCCGGAGGAGCCGGTGATCCCGATGACCGTCAGGTCGGGTCGGGAGTCGACGAGGTGTCGTGCCAGGGCGACGAAGGCGGCCTGCTCGTCGTCGACGACGACGCAGGGCAGCCCGTCGACCTCGCGGGTGGTCAGCGCGGCGACGGCGCCGGCCGAGGCGGCACCGGGCACGAAGTCGTGCCCGTCGGCGCTCTCGCCGACGCGGGCGACGTAGAGGCTGCCGGGGCCGGCCTCGCGCGAGTCGGTGACGACGGGGCCGTCGACGAGCAGCGCGTCGGCCTCGGCCACGGTGCATCCGTGGAGGCGCCCGCCGGTGAGGTCGGCGACGGCGCCCAAGGTCATGGGGATCATCCGGTGGCACTCCGGCGGTCGAGGGCGGCCCGCAGGACCGTCCGGTCGTCGTGGTCGCGGACCTCGCCGCGCACTTCCTGTCCTTGCTCGTGGCCCTTGCCGAGGACGGCCACGGTCGCGCCGGGGCCGGACTCGTGGGCGATGGCGACGGCGCGCTCGATGGCGTCCACCCGCCCGGCGACGATCTCGAGCCGAGCCCGCGAGCGGGGCCACACGCCGTCGGCGACGGCGGCACGGATCACCTCGGGGTCCTCGTCACGCGGGTTGTCGTCGGTGACGACGACGACGTCGGCGTGCGCCGCCGCGGCCGCCCCCATGCCGGGGCGCTTGCCCGGGTCCCGGCTGCCGCCGGCACCGAGGACGACGACGAGCAGGCCGTTGGTCTGCGGGCGCAGCGCGGCCAGGGCCGCGCCGACGGCATCCGGGGTGTGCGCGAAGTCGACGATCGCCAGAGGCAGCTCGTCGGAGGGGGTGCTCGGAGCGACGATCTCCATCCGGCCGGGCACCTCCGGGCGGGTGAGCACGGCCTCGGCGACCTGGTCGGCGGGCACACCCGACTCGATGAGCGCGACGGCGGCCATCGCGGTGTTGACCCGGTTGAAGTCGCCGGGCAGGGCCGACTCGAGCCGCACGGTCTCGTCGCGTCGGGTGAGGCGCACGAGCGGCTGCCGGGGGTCTCCCCCGATGACCCAGTCGGCCTCGGCGTCCAGGCGCGAGGTCACGGTCGTCACGGGGACGCTCGCCTCGCGGGACAGGCGCTGGCCCCACTCGTCGTCGATGCAGACGACGCCGCGGCGCGAGCGCTCGGGGGTGAAGAGGCTGGCCTTGGCCCGGAAGTACTCCTCCATGGTGCCGTGGAAGTCGAGGTGGTCCTGGCTGAGGTTGGCGAAGAGGGCCACGTCGTAGACGACCTCGTCGACGCGGTGCAGCGTGAGCGCGTGGCTGGAGACCTCCATGACGCAGGCGTCGACGCCGCGCTCCCCCATGGTCGCCAGCAGCGCGTGCAGGTCGGTCGTCTCCGGGGTCGTGCGCACCGACTTGATCCGCTCGCTGCCGATGCGGGTCTCGATCGTCCCGATGAGCCCCGTCGTGCGGCCGAGCGCCTCGAGCGCCGAGACCATGAGGTAGGCCGTCGTCGTCTTGCCGTTGGTGCCGGTGATGCCAAACATCTTGGGCCGTCGGGCGGCGCTGTCGTAGACCGCGGCCGCGACCCGGCCGAGCACGGTGCGGGGCCGCTCCACCTCGACGAGGGGCAGCTCGACCCCCTTCGCCCGGAGGCGGGAAACCCCGTCGGCATCGGTGAGGACGGCGACGGCGCCGGCCGCGAGGGCCTGGTCGACGAAGTCGGCGCCGTGGGCGCGGGCCCCGGGGAGGGCGGCCCACAGGTCGCCGGGCTGCAGGGTCTTGGTGTCGAGCGAGACGCCGGTGACCTCGGTGGCCAGGTCACCGTGGGTGAGCCGGGCACCGTCGCCGAGGAGGTCGGCGACGGTGTGCAGGGTCAGCGGGCGGACCCGCTCTGGGCGAGGAAAAGACACGTCGGCCGACCCTACCCGTCGCCGGGCGTACCCCGGTCCTTCAGCAGACCCGGGGTGTCGTCGGCCGGTCGCTTGGACAGCTTGGTGCGCACCTTGGGCGCCTTCTCGTCCTGCGGTGTCGGCGGGACCTTTTCGTGCTGGAGTGCGTAGGTCATGACGTCCTTGAAGACCGGGGCGGCGACGGTGCCGCCGTAGTAGCCCTTGATCGGGCGCTGGAGGATGACCGAGACGACGAGCTGCGGGTCGTCAGCCGGCGCGAAGCCGATGAAGCTCGCCGTCTTGCCCGAGTACCCGCCCGTGCGCGAGTCGTACCGGTCGGCGGTGCCGGTCTTGCCGGCGACCCGGTAGCCCTCGATGCGGGCCTGCGGCGCGGTGCCCTCCTCGGAGACGACGCCTTCGAGCATCCGGGAGACCTCGTTGGCCGTCTCCTTGGAGACCGCCTGGGTGCGCGTGCCGGCCGGCGCGGGGTCCCACCCGCCCTGGCCGTCACTCACCTCCTTGACGAAGGTCGGGCTGATCCGCACGCCGTCGTTGGCGATGGCCTGGAAGACGTTGGTCACCTGGATCGCGGTCGTGGACACACCCTGGCCGTAGGTGATCGTCGCCCGCTGGGAGCCGTTCCACGTCTCCGCCTTGGGCAGCAGACCCGCCGACTCCCCCGGGAATCCTGACCCGCTCGTCGACCCGAAGCCGAACTTGCGCAGGTACTCCTCGAGGGTCTTGGGCTCCATCGTCTCGCCGATGAGGATCGTGCCGGTGTTGCTCGACTGCGCCAGGGCCCCGGCGACCGTCCGGTACTCGTCGGGGTGGGGGTGCGAGTCGTTGAGCGTGCGGTTGCCGCGGTTGACCGACCCCGGGAGGATCATCGGCGTCTCCGGGGTGATCGTGTCCTCCTCGAGCCCCGCCGCGACGGTCATGATCTTCGACGTCGAGCCGGGCTCGAAGACGTCGCTGAAGGCGAGGTTGCTGTAGACGCCCTTGCCGTCCCCGAGGTTGTTGGGGTCGAAGGTCGGGTAGGACGCCAGGGCGACGAGCTCACCGGTGACCCGCTGGACGACGATCGTGCCCGAGAGCGCGTCGGTCTCCTTGACCTTGTCGGCCAGGGCATTTTGCGCGTACCACTGGATGTCGTTGTCGATCGTCAGGCGCACGTCCTTGCCGGCCGTGCCGGAGGTGACGTCGTCGGAGGCATTGGGCAGGCGCGAGCCGTCCTGCGCGATCTCGTACGTGGCCTGTCCGGGCGTGCCCTTGAGCACGTCGTCGAGCTGGAGCTCGAGGCCACCGCCGGCGCTCTGGTCCTGCGGCTGGACGAAGCCGACGAGCGAGGCGACGGTCGTCGACTGCGGGTAGGTGCGCTGCGAGGAGCGCTCGGAGTAGATGCCGGGGATGCCCAGGGCGTTGATCTTGCGCCAGGTGAGCGGCGAGATGTTCTTGGCCAGCGGCCGGTAGCGCAGGTCGCCGGTGAGCTTGGGCTCGATCTCGGAGGCCGGGTCGCCGAGGATCTCGGCCAGGTCCTCGGCCGCGCCCTCGACGCCGACGGTGGTGCGCTCGCCGTCGACCGTCTTCTTGTACTCGGGCACCGCGGTCTGGTCGACGATGACGGTGCGCCGCTCCTGGCTCTGCGCGAGGACGGTGTTGTTGACGTCGTAGATCGTGCCGCGGTGCGCCGGGATCGCCTCGGTGTGCGTCCGCTGACGCAGGGCGTCGGCGGCGACCGCGTCGGAGTCGAAGCCCTGGATGCGCAGCAGCTGTGCGGCGAAGAGGCTGAGCACGATGAGCGAGACGACCATGAGGGCGCGCATGCGGGCGCGCGGGCTGCCGACGGCTGGGGTGGCCGTCGCCGGTCGCGTGGCCGGTCGGGTCGACGAAGGGCGTGGTCCGCGCGTCGGTCGGGTGGCCGGGCGGGACGCCGCGGGGGCGCGAGGCGGTCGTGCGCGCGGTCTTCTTCGCGGCCGCCTTCGTCGCGGGTGGGGGTGCCGAGGTCTTCTTCGCGGAGGCCTTCTTCGCCGCCGACGTCTTGGCCGCCGATGTCTTGGCCGCACCCTTCGGGGCGGCCGTCTTCTTCGCGGCCGGCCCGGGGCGGGCCGAGCGCGTGGGCCGGCCCGTGCTCCGGGGGTCCTCGGGTCGGCGCTGGCTCACCGCGCTCCCCCTCTCAGTCCTTGGTCGAGCTGCTGCTCTTGGTGCTGCTCTGCTTCTTCATGCTCTCGTCGGCGGTCTTCTTCGTGCTCGTCGAGCTCTTGTCCGCCTCGTCCGCGGTGCTCGTGGCCGCTGCTCCCACCGTAAATCCGTCGGGCTTCTCGGCCACCGTCGCCACGCCGAGCACCTTGCCCTGGTCGACGTCGATGAAGGCCGCTGACTGGGCCGGCACCATGCCGAGCTCGTCCGCGCGGGTCGCCAGGTTCTGCGGCGCGGACTTGGCGTTGATCGACTGGGCGAGGGAGTCCTCGGTGTCCGCGAGGCTCGCCGAGCGGGCCTCGAGCGCGGAGACCTTGAAGGAGTCCTGGGCCATCGAGGTGTTGAGCCCGAGCACGGCGGCAAGACCGGCGAGCAGGAGGGCGACGCACAGGACGGCAAACCACGGCGACCCGGACCGGTCGGCGGGCGTGACGACCTGCAGCGAGGCGCGCTCCCGACGGGCCGGGGTTCGGCGGGCGACGGTGGTGGCGACGGTCGACTGGCTCATCTCTTACGCGCCTTCTCTCGGTGGACGGATGCGTTCGGCCCCACGCAGTCGGACCGAGGCGGATCGGGAGTTGGTGGCGAGCTCGTGCTCGCTCGGGGTGAGGGCACCCCGGGTGGTCAGCCGCAGCTCGGCCGCGTGCTCAGGCAGCTCGACGGGCAGGTCGGCCGGCGAGGTCGACGTCGCGCCGCGGGCGAGCGCCTTCTTGGTGATGCGGTCCTCGAGCGAGTGGAAGGACAGGACGGCGAGGCGCCCACCGACCGCGAGCCGCCGCAGCGCCACCGGGAGCGCCCGGGACCACCCGGCGAGCTCCTCGTTGACCTCGATGCGCAGGGCCTGGAAGGTCCGCTTGGCCGGGTGCCCACCCCCGCGCTGCGAGGCCATGGGGATGGTCGAGCGGAGCAGCTCGACGAGCCGCCCCGAGCGGTCGAAGGGAGCGACCTCCCGCTCGCGGACGATCGCGCCGGCGATCTTGCGGGCGAAGCGCTCCTCGCCGAACTCCGACAGCACCCGGGCCAGGTCCCGGGCGTCGTAGGTGTTGAGCACCTCGGCGGCCGTGACGCCCGTCGTGGGGTCCATCCGCATGTCGAGGGGCGCGTCGTGCGCGTAGGCGAAGCCGCGCTCGGTCTCGTCCAGCTGCAGCGAGGAGACGCCGAGGTCGAAGAAGGCGGAGGTCACCGTGTCGATGCCGAGGTCGTCGAGGACCTCGCCGATCTCGTCGTTGACCGCGTGCACGAGGGTGACCCGGTCGCCGAAGGGGGCGAGCCGCTCCCCCGCGAGGCGCAGCGCCTGCGGGTCGCGGTCGATGCCGATGAGGCGGACCTGCGGGTCGGACTCGAGCACGGCCTGCGCGTGGCCGCCCATGCCGAGGGTCCCGTCGACGTGGATCGCGCCCGGCGTGGAGAGCGCGGGCGCGAGGAGCTCGAGGACCTCGTCGAGCATGACGGGGACGTGGCGGGAGGCCGCGTCGCGGTCGTCGGTCGTCAGGTCACGGTCGGCGTCGTGCTCCACGGTGCTCCCTTCGTGCTCGTCGGTGGTGTCGGGTGGTGGTGCGGGGTGGGGTGGTGATCTCCGGCTGGTGCTCGCTGCTGCCACCTGGTCCCCATCCGGGACGATCCGGCCCGGGGGAAGTCGGGTCGGCGCCGTCACGGCTGGAGGCCGGATGGCAGCAGCTGTCACATGAGTCCGGGGATCACCTCCTCGGACTGGTCGGCGAAGGCCTGCTCGGTGCTCGCCAGGTACTCCTCCCACGCGGCGGTGTCCCAGACCTCGACGCGCGAGCCGGTCCCGATGACCGTGCAGTCACGGTCGAGGCCGGCGTACTGGCGCAGCGCGGCCGGCACGGTGACCCGGCCCTGCTTGTCGGGGATCTCGTCGCTCGCGCCGGAGAGGAAGACGCGCATGTAGTCGCGGGCCGCCTTGCTCGACGTCGGGGCCTCCTGGAACTTCTGCGTGATCTTGGCGAACTCGTCCATGGGGAAGACGTAGAGGCAGCGCTCCTGCCCGCGGGTCATGACGAGGCCGCCGGCGAGCTTGTCGCGGAACTTGGCGGGGAGGAAGAGCCGGCCCTTGTCGTCGAGCTTCGGGGTGTGGGTACCGAGGAACATCGCGGCCACCTCCCCTTCGTCTCGACCCGCATGGCTCCCTGCTCTTCCTTGTTGCCCCACTTTACTCCACCCATGAGACAAAAGACACCCACTCAGGCAGGTTTTCGCCGATCAGATGCTGAGTTTTCCCTGATAAATCAAGGGTGGTGCAAAGTGGGGCGAAATATCCGTCGCCGACTCCTCCGCGGGGGCCTCGGCGCACCCACGTCCTGCCGTCAGTGGCTCGGTCGCCGGTATTCGGGGGCGAGGCGCGCCGGGCCACGTAGGGTCGGGTGCACAGCGGAGCGAAGTGGGGCGGCATCGTTCGTCCGGATCGGAGACCACGTGACCCTCAGCAGGGAGAGCACCCCGACGATGGCCGTCCCCAGCGCGGACCTCGAGCACGTGGTGCGGGTGGGTGGCGCGCTCACCGACGCCATGAACGCCGTCATCGAGGGCAAGCCCGACGTCGTGCGCACCGCCGTCACCGTGCTCCTCGCCGAGGGGCACCTGCTCGTCGAAGACGTCCCGGGCGTCGGCAAGACGATGCTCGCCAAGACGTTGGCGCGCAGCATCGACGCCTCTGTCCGTCGGGTGCAGTTCACCCCCGACCTGCTGCCGAGCGACATCACCGGCGTGAGCATCTACAACCAGGACCAGCACGACTTCGAGTTCCGCCCCGGCGCGGTGTTTGCCAACGTCGTCATCGGCGACGAGATCAACCGCGCCTCGCCCAAGGCGCAGTCCGCCCTCCTCGAGTGCATGGAGGAGGCCCAGGTGACCGTCGACGGCACGACCTACGAGCTGCCGCGGCCCTTCATCATCATGGCGACGCAGAACCCGGTGGAGATGGAAGGCACCTACCCCCTGCCCGAGGCCCAGCGCGACCGCTTCATGGCCCGGCTGTCGATGGGCTATCCCACGAGCGCGGCCGAGGTCGCCATGCTCGACCACCACGGTGCGAGCTCCCCGCTCGACCAGCTCCAGCCGGTCACCGACGCCGACGGCATCGCGCGGCTCATCCGCGCGGTGCGCACCGTCCACGCCGCGAGCGCCGTGCGGCAGTACGTCGTCGACATCGCCGCCGCCACCCGCACGAGCTCCCTCATCCGGCTCGGCGCCTCCCCGCGCGCCACCCTCCACCTGCTGCGCGCCGGCCGTTCCCGAGCCGCCCTCGAGGGCCGCGACCACGTGCTGCCCGACGACATCCAGGCGATTGCGCCGGTCGTCCTGGCCCACCGTCTGCTCCTGAGCAGCGAGGCCCAGCTCGCCCGCCGCGAGCCCCTCGACATCGTCACCGAGCTCGTGCGCCGCACGCGCGTGCCCGCCTCCCGGTGAGGAGACGCAGGTGACGCTCCGGGGGCGCCTCTTCGTCGGCGCGGGGGCTCTCGTCGTCGCCACCGGTCTCGTCCTGGGTCTGCACGACCTGACGAAGATCGGGCTGCTGCTCGTGCTCCTGCCGGGGCTCGCCGTGCTCCTCTCGCGACGCGAGCTCGACCTCGACATCACCCGGGTCGTCCACCCCACCCGGGTGACGACGGACGCCCACGCCGACGTGACCGTGCGGGTGCGCAACGACGGCCGGCTGCCGACCCCGCTGCTGCGCGGCGAGGAGGGGCTCGCCTATGCGCTCGGTGACCGGCCACACCTGCTCGTCCCGCGGCTCGACGGCGGCGAGTCCCGCCAGCTGACCTACCGCGTGCGGTCGCACGTGCGCGGCCACCACCGCATCGGACCGCTCACGCTGCGTGTGGACGACCCCTTCGGCCTGGCGACGCGGGGGGTGACGGTCCCCGGCGAGGCGACCCTCGTCGTGCTGCCCCGCGTCGTGCCCCTCTCCCCGGTGCGCGGTGTCGCCGCGGGCAGCGGTGGCGAGACGACGACCTCCCCGAGGATCGCCCTGCACGGTGAGGACGACGTCGCTGTGCGCGAGTACCGCATGGGCGACGACCTGCGCCGCATCCACTGGCGCTCGACGGCGCGCACCGGCGAGACGATGGTCCGCCAGGACGAGCAGCCCACGAGGCGGCGAGTGCTCGTGCTCCTCGACGACCGGGCCGCCGTGCACGCCGGCACGGGCGACGGCGGTTCATTCGAGTGGTCGGTGACCGCGGTGGCGTCCGTCGCCACCCTGCTCCTGCGAGAGCGCTTCGAGGTGCACCTGTGCCTCACCTCCGACACCTCCGGCACGGTGCTACCCGTGCAGGGCATCGACCACGCCCTCGACGAGCTCGCAGCGGTCCAGCCCCACGAGACGACCTCTCCGAGCGGGATCGTCGAGGCCCTCGACGAGTTCGCCCACCACGGTGGCGGCCTCGTCGTCGTCGTCGTGGGCGCCCTCGACGACGACGTCGCCGCGATGTGCACGGGCCGCTCCCGGCACGGGATCGCCCTGGTCATCGATCGCGGCGGCTTCGCCCACGGTCAGGACGAAGGGGGGGCCCGCCGGGGCCACCGCCCAGCAGCTCGCGCTCGGCGGGTGGCGGGCCCAGGTCGTCTCGCCAGGGGCCTCGCTGCCCGAGGTGTGGGCACGCGCCACGGTCGGCATGGGAGCGATCCGGTGAGGGGCGAGGCGCGGATCGTCGCCGGCCTGCTCTCCGCCGCGGCGACCACCGCCGTCACCCTGCCCCTCGTGCGGCTCTTCGACACCCCGCCCTGGGTCGTGCCCGCGGTGCTCGGCGTCATCGTCGTCGCGGCCGCCGGCATGCTCCTGCGCAGCCTCACCATGAGCTCGGGCGTCATCGTCCTCGGCCAGACCCTCGTCGCCGGGCTGTACGTGCTCGTCTCCCAGCTCGGCGACACCACGCGCTTCGTCGTCGTCCCCACCCCGCAGACGTGGACTGCGCTCGTGGGGCACCTCGAGCAGGCGCACCACACGATCACGACCTACGCTGCACCGGCGCCGGCCACCCCCGGCATCGTCGTCTGCCTCGTCATCATCGTCGTCGTCGTCGCCCTCGCCGTCGACCTCGCGAGCACGGCTGCGGCCAGCCCGGCTGTGGCCGGGCTGCCCCTGCTCTCGCTCTTCCTCGTCTCGGCGGCCAACTCCGGCGGGTCCCTCCACTGGGTGTGGTTCGTCGTCGCCGCCGCGCTGTGGCTGGCGATGGTCGCGCACCAGTCCGACGTCGACCTGCGCGGGTGGACCACGTCGATCCCCCTGATGGCCGATGGCGACGGCGACGGGGTCGCCGCCCGCTCGCACCGCTGGCAGGCAGCCGGGGTGGGTGCCGTGGCGGTCGTCGCGGCGATGGTGGCCGCGGGCTTCGTCCCGCACCTGCCGACCCGCTACGTGCTCGACGGTCTCGGCCGAGGAGATGGAGCGGGAGCGGGCACGGGCATCCGGCTCTCGACCGAGCTCGACCTGCGACGCAGTCTCGAGTCGCCGAGCCAGACCCCGGTCATGCGCTACACGACCGACGACCCGACCCCGCAGCCGCTGCGCGTCGCGGTCGTCGAGGACTTCACCGACGGCTTCGGCCAGATGCGCTCGCGGGCTCTCGAGCCCCGCGAGGGCTTCACCCCGAGGGACCCGGTGCGCACCGTCCCCGAGTCGGTCGACCGGGAGCAGCGGACGATCCTCGTCGAGGACAACGGCGTCGCGGCGCCGCAGCTGCCGCTGCCGTGGCTCACCCGTTCGGCCGACCTCGGGGGCATCGCCTGGTCGGTCGGCGCTGACGGGACGGCTCGGGTGCAGCGCACGCCCGGGACCTACTCCGCCTCCTTCATCGAGCTCGACCCCCAGGAGGAGGACCTCGCCGACTCGGTGCTGCGCGACGACGGCCAGACCGAGGTCGTCGACACCACCGCCTACCGGGACGCCTACGTCTCCCTCGACCCCGGGTCGGCCGTCGAGATCACCGAGCTGGCCGAGTCGCTCGCCCCGGTCGACGCCACGCCCCTCGAGGCGGCCCAGGCGATCCAGGAGCACCTGCGCAGTGCCTCCTACAGCTACAGCCTCGACCTGCCGGCGATGCCCGAGGGCCGCGACCCGATCGTGCACTTCCTCGAGACCGGAGTCGGCTACTGCCAGCAGTTCGCCGCGACGATGACCCTGCTGGCCCGGGCCCGCGGGATCCCCGCGCGGGTGGTCGTCGGCTTCCTGCCCGGGTCGAGCCCGGACGGCCGCGCGCGCGTGGTCCGCGCCAGCGACGCCCACGCCTGGCCCGAGCTGTACTTCGAAGGCGTCGGCTGGGTGCGCTTCGAGCCGACGCCGGGCCAGCGGGCGGCCAGCGTCCCGGGCTACAGCATCGCCAGCTCCGACTCGACGGACACCGACGAGACCGGGACGAGCACCTCCGACTCGTCGACGTCGACCTCCACGACGAGCTCCGAGGTGGAGGATGCCACCGCCGTCGACCCCCAGGCCGGTGCGGACACGGGCACCCCTCGGTGGCTGTGGTGGCTCGTCGGCCTCGTCGCCGTGCTGGCCCTCGCGGCGATCATGCCGGTGACCGCGGTCCTGGCCCGACGACGCCGCCGACGTACGGCGGCCGACGACGCCCAGCGGGTCGAGCGTGAGTGGCAGGAGCTCGTCGCCCAGCTCGACGACCTCGGCATCCGGCCGCCCGTCGGCTCCACCCCGCGTCAGGCCGGCGCGTGGATCGGTCATCGCATGCACCTGGACGCGCCGCTGCAGGGACAGCTCGACGAGGTCGTCGCGACGCTCGAGCGCGCCCGCTACGGCGCGCCCGGCGCCGACCTGCCGGACATCAGCGCCCAGGTCACGGCCGTCGTGCACCGGGTGCGCTCGACCCGTCAGGGTCTGCCCCGGGCACGCTCGCTGCTGTGGCCCCAGGAGGGGGTCGACGCCTGGCGGTCCCTGGGCCGGGCGATCCTGCGTCGCCTCCCCCAGCGCTGACTCCCCCTTCGCCCAACTCTCCCGGCGCTGACTCCCCCGTCGTCCGGCGCCGGCCCACCCGCCGCACGATGGGGTGACGCACATCAGCCCCGGCTCCGCAGGAGTGTCGCACTCGTGCGGAGCCGGGGCTCGTGGTGTCACGCGCCACGTGGGCGCGTCGACGTCGATCAGTCGAGGTAGTCGCGCACTAGGGACGACCTCAGCACTGTGCGACACGGCGGGTTTGGCGGCAGATCGCCACTCGGTTTCAAGCGCTGTAGTGCGAAATATCCCCGACTAACGGGGCGGCCCCCGCGTAGCGGAAACTACCGAGGGCCAGACGGACAGCATGGAGGTGCTGAACGTGGACTTCACCCTACCCGCGGCCGTTGCCGCTTCCCAGACCATCGGCCTTTTCGGCTCGCTCGTCGTCGTGACGGTCGCCTGGTTCCTCGAGGTGACCCGATGAGCGACCAGACGAACGGTGGCACTGGTACGGACGCACCCGCTCCTGCAGGGAGTGACTCGGACTTCACGCCCCAGCCGTGGTGCGAGGAGTGCCGCACGGGCGAATGCGTCGGCGAGCACGCCAGCTTTGCCCGCTACACCCCGGCGACGGGAGGCGCATCCCGAGACTGGTTCTTCCCCGCAGAGGACAAGGCCGGCTCCGTGATCGTCCCCGGCGCGACGCTCACCGCGATGTTCCACGAGAGCCTCCGCTACCCCGGGTCTGCGGACGACGCGCCACACGTCGCCCTTTCGGTCCCCGACGGCGAGGTCTTCCTCCGCGCCCACGAGGCTCGGCAGCTCGCCGGCTACCTCACCATGCTGGCCGACCGCATCGAGGCCGCAAAGTGAGCGCCCGGACGAAGGGTGTGCCAGATCGGCAGACCCGCCCATCGACGAAGGGTGTCAGCAGCGATGACACCCCGGTCATCCTGCACGTCTATCACCGTGAGGACACCGAAATGGCGTTCGCCTACGGCATTTCGGTGCGCGCGCTCTGCGGTCGGTGGAGCGGGAAGCTGAGCCGACGCCTGCACTTCCGCGACGACGACGCCCGACCCTCGCACACCCGCGTCTGCGGGCGTTGCGCGAACACGCGCGTGTATCGAGGTCTCGACTAGACCCGCCCCCTTCGTCGGGTCACTCCGGCTCGCGCACGGTCTCTCAATCGCAACACTGCGAATGAGCCAGCCCGTGTGCCTGCCAGGGCCACCCGGCCTCGCGCGGCGCTCAACAGCGACTCAGCCGCGCTAGGGGTCTCCACAGTGTGGAGACACCTGGGGTCCGCACTACACGCGGACCCCCGAACCAACTCGAGCACCGCCCGGCGATGACTCCCAGACGCGTGAGCCGGCACGCGTCGCCCGACGGCATGGCAGTGCACGGCCGTCGTCGGGTCTGACTACAGCTCGCTCTCGAATCGAGGGCGGGCTAGAGGGCGTGGGCGGAAACAACGCGGAGTCGGCTTCTTTGGGGGGGGGTTTCGCCACAGCCCTGCCCGTAGGGCCCGCGCCTTGCACGACCACACATCTGCTTGAGAGGGCCGAGTACTCCGTCTGATCCGTTGCAAGTACCTCTCTCGCGCACGCGCGTGGGGACGACCTGGGGAAATTCCCCAGTCGGAGACGCGCACTCGCGTCCGCGCGTGGGGGTGGGGGCGCAGGTGATGCAGGTGCATCACCTGCGGCGGCTACCGCTGCTCTGCAACGAACCTGACAACCTCTTCAGGCACGGTGAACGTCGGACCTGACTCGCTCGCGGGCCACCAAGCGGCAGCCTGCGGGATGCCTGCATGGGTCAGGGTCCGCAGCATGTAGCTCGGCATCGAGTCGCCCGCGCGCATCGCTCGCGCGGTCGCCTGCTGCTCGGTCGTCAGGTCGGACCACCATCGGCTCAGTGCGTCGTCTCGTCCCATGCCCCGACGGTAGCGAGCCGCGCCGACACCCCAGGTCGGCGCCTCGCATCAGGCGGGAGCAGCGGCCAACTCTCGCCATCGGCGCAACACCGCCTGCAAGGTCACGAACGGCACGTAGTACCGCTGCCAGGCGAGCACAGGGTTTCCTCCGACCTGAATATCTCGAACTACGCCGATACGCCCGGCACCTGCCGCTGGTTGCGCACCGGTTAGCGCCGCGTATGTCCATCCGTGCGCGTGGCCGCTGCCGACGCGCCATTGTTCTGCAGCCTGCTCCGCCCAATGCGGCAGGCCGGGCTGCAGATCGGTGGCAGACCATCGAATAACGTCCAAATTCGTGGTCGGCCCAGGGCCCGGCAGCGCCCCGGCGTACACCTTGATGCCGGCTCGACGCACCTTCACAGCCAGCGCAGCGGTGGCAACTCGTCTCTTGTACGACTGCGGGATCTTTGCCACCTGCATCAGATAGTTCAGCTGCTCGCTGTCATCAAAGTCGGACAGCCAAAGGCCGCGTCGGATGCGCACCCGCGCATCTTCTGGTCCCAGAACCCAGTACGCCTCACTTGCGGTAAGGAGCGCCGTCCGCGTGAGGTTGTACGTCGCCGAAGAGTG
Source organism: Janibacter hoylei PVAS-1 (assembly GCF_000297495.1). Taxonomy (GTDB): domain Bacteria; phylum Actinomycetota; class Actinomycetes; order Actinomycetales; family Dermatophilaceae; genus Janibacter; species Janibacter hoylei. Next base: position 106,056 of record NZ_ALWX01000014.1, read on the forward strand.
AAAACTCTCGGCGTCGCACAACACCCTGAATGCCTGCAGGTGGTCGACACACGCGCCGATCTTCGAGGACACCTGAGCGGACATTGGCGCCCGAGGCATATAGCGATCATCCCGCCACAGCTGTGACCCCGGCGCGGGCACCAAGGGTGCTCGGACCACTGCCCGCCACTCGTCGAGTTCGGCGAAAGTCGCTCGAAGGGCCTCAATGGCTTCATGCGGTGTCGTAGGGACACCCTCCACAGACATGGTGCGAATGTAGCCGTTCTACCTGGCGCCCCAAGTCGTCGAGCAAGCGCCATCGGCCGCTCCAAAGGCGGCAAATTCGAGCCTGAGAACGTCCCCCCGGAACTTTTCAGGCTCAGGGGGGATATCGCCCGACGTATGCGCTTAGACGGCTCCACGGGGAGGGAAGGGGCCATGCCCCTACCCCAGCCACGACCGTGATGACACGGGCTCGAGCTCGGTCGAGATGCGTTGTCCGTCGGCTCCGAACCGTGGCGGTGGGTTGGTGAGTCGCTCGCGCGCCATGCTGACCGGCGACGTCCCGCGCACTCGGTTGCACCAAAAATGACAAAGCCTGACGTTCTCGCGCTCGAAGGGTGAACCACCGAATGAGATCGGCACAAGCTCATCGAGGGTCGGTGAGCCTGGCAGGTATCGAGGCAGCCGCTTGTCGACCCACTGACCACACAGGTGGCAGACGTTCTCTTCTCTCCACACTCGGCGCTTGAGTCGGTCGCGCTTGGTGCTGTTCGCTCGTCGTGGGTCGCTTGCCATCGTTGCTCGTCCTGTCGATGTGAGGGTGGCTGCGGTGCGCCTCTCGGCCAGCGCGGTCCGCGAATCTTTCGGCCAGAAAGACGCAGGCGGCGTTGGTGGACGGTCAGGCGGTGCGCCGGCTAGACGGTCGTCCCTGCGGCCGTGCGACGGGCGGACGGTCGAGCATCCGCTGATTGTCGGCGTCGGCGTCCTCGAGCTCGTCGACCGTGGGAACCCACAGCTGCGCGTTCTCGACGGCCCACACGAGCCACGTCCACAGGTCGTCCCCTGCGTGGTCGGCAGAGGGCCGCATCGGGGGCCAGGGCAGCGGGTCGACGTCGGTGTACCAGGCCGCTGCGGTGCTGCGGTGCGAGCCGGCGTGACTGGCGAGCCGGGAGCGACTGGAGCCGATGGCGCGGCGCTCGTTGACCCAGTGCGCTTCGTGGTCGATGGCATCCCGCAGCAGCCCGGAGCGGGCGTTGACGCGTACCCAGTCGGCTCCCTGCGAGAGACGCTCGCGCTTGTACGCCTCGCGCTGGGCTGCCCGGATGGCGCGGTAGACGCCCATCACTCGGCCCTGCTCCTGCGACGCACCGAGCAGGCTGGGGTTGGCCTGCACCTGCGCCAGACCGATGAGCTGCGGGTGCTGCTCGGCCAGCGTGCGCACGTCAGCGACGACGTCTTGCATCTGCTCGTCGAGGTAGCCGATGACGTCCCGGTGGGCGTCGGCGCGGGCGTCCTCGGCCTGTGCCCGGATCGCTCGGGCCTGCTGCCGGTACGCGTCGGCGGTGGCTCGGTTCTGCTCGCTGCGGGCTCGTGAAGTGGCAGCCTCTTCCACGACTTGGGCGAGACGGTCGGCCAGGTCGTCGAGGTCGACGTCGGCGGCGGTGACTTCCTGCAGGAGGGCGTCGGTCGAGGGCGGCCGGATGGCGGTCTCGAGGTCGGTGACCTTGGCGGTGATCTTCTTGGCGAGTTCCTCGAGCCGGGTGGCCGGCGCGTGGATCACGTCGTTGATGTGGGCGGTGATGTCGGCCCCGGTGACGGGGGCGCTCTTGGTCTTCTTGGTGCTCATTGGGGTGCCTTCTCTCAGTTGTAGGTGGTGTAGGTGCCGTGGCCGTCGCTGAACTTGGGACGGTTGGCGTATCGGGCTCGGGCGCGGTCTCGGGCGGTATCGACGCCTTCCCCTGTGGCGGACTCCGCGGGGTGCATCGAGTACCGCTCACGGGCCTGGCTGGCTCCGCGCTGGTAGGCCGCGCTGTCGGTGTCGCCCTGGGTCGAGAGTCGCCGCAGCTCGGCGTTCTCGGCTCGCAGCACGTCGTTCTGCTGCTCGAGCAGACGCACGTACTCGTCTCGGTCGATGTTGGTGGTCATGGCTGTTCCTTCTTTCGTCGGTTGCGCTGTTGCGCGTTTTCGAGGGCGCACGCTTTGCACCCGCTGCCGTTGGGACGGACAGGTTGGTAGTGCACGCGGCACACGAGCCGCGTGCCGGACGGGGCGTATTCCAGCGGGTGAAGGGGCGTGGCTCCGCCGGCGATCACAGAGCGGTGACAGGCGCGACACTTCGTGACCTCATCGCCAGCGAAGCCGGTGAAGACGACGATCTCCGGACCGCGGCAGCCTTCGCGGTGCTCGATCTGCTCACTCATGGGCTCACCTCGGCCATCGCCTCGAGGTGAGCGATCAGGTCCCGCGCGTGATCGCCGACGGTCTCGACCTCGAGCCCTCGATACTTGAGCATCCAGTCGTTAGCGCACCCCGGGTGCACGGTCAGGATCGGCCCGGTGATCTGCGCGGACGCCCCGACGAGCTCGACGGGGCCACGGACCGAGTCACGAGAGGTCCGCACCGTCTCGAGCCGGACCGGGTAAACGATGAACCGCGCATCGGCGTCCAGGCGCCAACGCTCCCAACCCGGGTGGCGGCGAGCCCCACGGAGCTGATGGATCGCGTCTGTGACCGTCGCTGACGCCCATACTCCACACCCGCACCGTGGGTGGGGCATCGGCCAGCACTCGTGGTCGCAGGTCGCAGAACGCCGACTCACCAGGTCGTAGCTACTGAAGTCCGGCGTGTCTGGCCCGCTGACGTTGACGTGAGCCGGGTAGGCGCGACCCACGCGGCCCGCGCCGGTGTAGAACGACACTCTCCACCCGTCGCGCTCCGAGACGGCCGGGCCGACAGGATGCGCGTCTGCCGGATAGAACATTGGTCGGTAAACGCCACTCTCGACACCTCGCCTTGCGTAGTAGGCGCGCTCGAAGTTGGAGAAGTCGTCCTGCAGCCGCTGGCAGAACTCGGGTCGGTTTTCCTTGGTGCTCACTTGCTCGTCACCGTCTTCCGGGTCATACGGCGACTGGCGCAGCCGGCGCAGATGCTGCCGAGACCTCGACGTCGGCGGCCGCATTCGCGGCACCGACGGAGCGGGTGTGTGTTGCGTGCGGTCATCGCGTCTCCTTCGTTGCGGTCTTCTTAATCGGTCGGGTGCCGTGGTCGACGCCGGCCCAGACGAACAGCTCGCCCTCGTCCTCGGCTGACTCGGCACACAGGCGCAGGACCGGGCAGCCTCGGCACAGCCGAGCAGCTCGGGCTCGCTCGTCGTGGTCCTCGCTCGTCCACCACGCGTGGTCTGCCGGCTCGGCGCAGCGGGGTCGCCGGCCGTCGGCTGCCAGGTCGAGCAGGGCCCGGTCTAGGGCGTCGCGGGCGCTCACGATCGCCCTTCGAGGTAGTCGTCGAGGACTGCGTCGATCTCCGCGCGGCCCTGCTCGCGGACGTACTCGGCGAGGTTCGGCACGTACTCGGGCGTGGGGAACCCGATCCTCTGGAGGTTCGGGTCCTTCGGGACCGTGCTCGAGGGCCATTCGCGGTCCACCAGGATGCGCTCGTATCGCATCCGCTGCCCCCGGATGGTGCCCGGCGGGTCATCGCCGGGAGACCAGGAGCTCCGCTTGGGGCAGTGGCGCCAGTTGGTGATCGTCACACGCGACAAGGTGATGACGAACCAGTCCGGGCGAACGCCAGTGTTCTCCATCGCCAGGCTGCGCTCAGCGTCCAGCCAATCGAGCTGCTGCGCCAGTTGGTCTGACATCTCGGTGACGGCGTAGTACCCACACGAGCAGCCCGCGGCGGGGGGGCGTGTGGTTGTAGACCAAACACTCTGCGCGGGCACGCGCGTACCAGCCGTGCTCGTAGCCGCCATGCTCCTTGAGCGTGTGCATGGAGATTTCAGACCACGGGTGCCACCCGTAGGGCGTGAGGTAGTCAAACCTCCAGGCGGTCGCCTCGTCCTTCTCTCGCATCACGCGCCCCTCTCCTTGGTCGTCAGGTCTTCGCAGGTCGAGCACCGATCCGGGGCCAGGTCGTGCCCGTGACGGGGGCAGGACGGTGGTGGGTCGGGTGTCTTCACGGACGGCTCGTGCGTGAAGTGCATCGGGCACATGACCCGCTCGGGTCGGGCCTCGAGGTCGCACCCGGCGTAGGCGCAAGATCCCCGGAAAATGGGGGAAGGTGCAGGGTGGTGCAGGGTTTCCCGCACTTTTTCTATGTCCCCTACGCGGGGAAAGTTGGGGAAACCCTTCACCACCCTTCACCCCCGGCCAGGTCGTCAGCCGCGAACGGGGCCAATCCGGTACGCGTCATGCCCCGCTTCGTCTTCTTGGCCGGGTAGCCGCGTCGGTCCAACTCCTTGCCGAACGCCTTCTCGGTGATGACCTCCGCACCGTCCGCGACCGCCCACCGCTGCCAAGCGGTGAACAGCTCGCGGGTCGTCGAGGTTGAGGCCGGCCCGACCATGCAGCCCTCGGCCAGAAACCGGCCCACCGCGTCGCTGTCGGCTTGGTACTCGCCCGTGGCCTGCACCACCGTCGCCGGCTCGCACATGCCGTGCTCGCGGTAGTCGACGTAGCCGGCCACGGCCCACGCGAGGATCGCGTCAGCGTGCAGCAGCAGCCGCTCAGGCAACTTGCCGTCACGCTGCCCGACGGGCACAACCACCTCGAATGGCACCACGCGGATGCGACGCCACACGGCCGGATCGTTGCCCTTGACCTCCGGCTTGTGGTTCGTCACATAGACGATCTGGTGCGAAGGGGTCCAGGTGACCGGCTCGCGGTACAGCCGGCGCGCGGTCAGCTTGTCGCCGCCCGTCAGCCGCTTCATCGTCGGCTCATCGAGCTTGCGGCCCTCTTCTGTCTCCGACCCGAACACCAGACGCGTGCCGAGCAGCTCCATCAACTCAGGACCGGGCGCACGGCCCTTCTCAGACGCCATGAGCAGCGACGGGTCGATGACGGTCGCGTAGTCGCCCAACGCGGCCTCAACAGCCCCGTAGAACGTGCCCTTACCGTTGGCACCCTCACCGATGAGCACAGGGAACAGGTGCTCAGTCACGCGCCCGTACAGGGCCTGACCAATCACCCGCTGCAGATACGCGCGCTCGTCCGCATCGGGCAGCACCGACGCGAGGAACGTGCCCCACTCGCCGGGGTCGACGTCGGGCCAGTACGCGCCCACCGTGATGCGCGTGAGCCGGTCGGCCGGGTCATGGGCCTGCAGGTGCATCGTGCGCAGGTCCAACGTGCCGTTGGCGACGTTGAGCAGGTACGGGTCGGCGTCGAGGTCGTCGACCGTCGCGGCGAACTCCACCAGGGCGGCAGCGATGCCCAACACGCCCTCTACGCCGGCCTTGCTCTCGCACTTGGCGACGTCGGCCCGCAGCTGCTTGTCACCGACGGACTCGGCCAGGGCATCACGCAGCACCTCGAGCACCGCCCGCGGCGCTGCTCCCTTGTCGTCCTCACACCAGCGCGTGCCGTCGTAGACGTGCCAGCCAATGCCGTGCACGTACAGCAGCCGGTCACGGTGTGACCCGGCCAGCCGGTACGCCATGCGCACCTGCCCAGAGTGCTGCTCACCAGAACCGGACGTCTCGCGGCCCAGCTCGTCGAAACGGTCAGCGTCGATGCTCTCCATCAGGCACCGCCCTTAGCCGCAAACCGGGCGTCGATCCGCGCACGACGAGCAGCAGACTCGGCCCGGTCGACCTCGGGCGTGCGGGTCATCGCCAGCACCACGTCAGCAGCCGCGCGGTGACGAGCAGCGGCCTCGGCGTCGGCCAGTGCACGGCCGCGGTCGAGTCCCTCGAGGTAGCCGGCAGACCAGCCGGTGCAGTAGTCGTCCCAACGCGACGGCGGCCACTCCTCGAGGACGTTCCTCGGCGTCGTCATCGGCCGTCACCGCCCAGCCCGTCGAGGTCGAGATGCACCACAGGCACCAGCCGCACGAGCTGCAGCGACGCCGACAGGCCACGCTCACGCGTGCGCCAGACCTTGCGCTCAGCCGCGGCCAGGTCAGCGAACACCTGCGAAGTGACGATGCCGTCCCGACGCTCTGCCAGCACGAGCACGCCGTGGTCGTGCCTGCGTGCGCGGGCGGCCAGGTCGGCGGTAATCTTGACGTCAAGACAACGCGTCGCCCGTGTGGTCTTCTGCCCCTCGGTTTCGCCGGCCGGGGGGCGCACTTCTGTCCGCTCAGGCATGGGCACCGCCCAGGGCCTCGAGCTCAGCCTCGGCGGAACGGGCGGCCTCGGTCGCCTCACGGGCGCGGCGACGAGACTGCGCCGACTTCAGGGCCAGTCGCTGAAAGTGCGCCTTGCGGAGGTGCTCCGCGCGCTTAGGGTCTCCCCCGGCCTGCTCGAGGAACTTCGCATCGAGGGCCCGGCGCGCGGGGGCGGTGCGGGCGGAACGGTCTTCGGTGTTGGCCCAACTGGTGTGGGCGGCGATGCTCGAGAGCAATGCGCGCTCGGCGGGGGTAGAGGCGGGCATGGGTCAGTCACCCTCTTCAGGGTCTGACTGACTGCCGTCGTGCTCGTGTCAGCGTTCGCGGCCTCTGCCACCTGACGTTCTATGAGGCCCGACTTACTCGGGTCCCGAGGACATCATACGGTGTTCTGCGCGATTCTCTACGTCGCTGATTGTCAGGCGTGTCGAGGCCGCGGACCGGGCAGGATCACCCGTGCCTGCCGTCCCTCCAACGCGTCATAAACATGGCTCAGCGACATCTCGTGCGACTGGCACCTGCAGATGCTCGTAACGACGGCATCACCGCCGTCCTCACTGGCAGGTCGCGGCCACGCGAGCGGGAAGAACACGCGTTCGCCGCGGCGGTGGCTCCGACTGCCACCCTGTGGACTGAATGCCTCGTACATCAAGGTCCCCCTCTCCGCACCGGAGAGTCCGACGGCATCCGACGCCGCCGTAACCTGCGCGATCGTCGGCGTCCCCTCAGGCACCAGATCAGAGGCCCTGGCACGCGCCCTCAGCACTCTGTAAGGCGTCAGGTTGACTACCTCAAACACTGCCTCGTGGCATCCGGCGCATGTGAACTCCACCGCCGTGAACCGGCGTCGTCGAGCACGGGCACCGGCGTCGAGAGCCGCGAGCAAGGCACGGATGTGATCGTTCTGCTCCCGCCGGCGCACCTCAAAATTGTCAGACTCTTGGATTTTCGCTGCGCTCACAACTCCCCCAGGTTCAGCCGCTTGGCCTCTTCGGCAGCGCGTGCCGACGCCTGCGCCTTCGTGTAGCGCATGAGCATGTCGGGGCGGGTCCAGCCGGCCACGGCCATGAGACCGGACTCTGACCCGCCGGCAGCCAGCCAGCGGTGCGCGGCGGTGTGGCGCAGCATGTGCGGGTGGAATCGGTCGATCCCGGCCCGCTCGGCGCGCATCTTCAGCGACTTGTGCAGCCCGTCGTAGCGGAACTGCTTGCCCCGATCCCCCAGCCACAGGTGCTCGGACTCGGCCAGGCGGTGCTCTCGTCGGTGGCGCAGGTAGCGGTCGATCGCCATCACCGCGTTGGCGCTCAGCGGAATGACCCGACCCTTGCCGCCCTTGCCGCGCCGGATGATCGCCGTCGAGGTCTGCGGGTCCACGTCGGCCAGCGACATGGCGACGACTTCCCCCGCACGGGCTCCGGTCTCGAGCATCAGGCGGATGATCGCCTCGTCGCGCCGGTCGCGCATCGCCTCGGCACGGGTCGACCCCTTCGCCGGCAAGCACGCCTTGAGCAGCGCACGCAGCTCGTCCTCAGTCAGAGGCTCGACGACCGTCTGGTCGAGCTTGGGCGCCTTGACTCCCAGGAAGGGGTCGGCGGCGATCTCCCCTTCGTCCTCGAGCCACGCGGAGAACCGGCGCACCGCCAGCTGCCGGCTGCGCGCCGTCGAGGCGGCCGCGCCGGAGTCGAGCAGGTCGGTCACCCACGCGCGGATCGAGGCGCGTTGCAGCGGCTCGGCGTCCTGTTCGAGGCACCACGCGAGGTAGAACCGCACGCCGTCGCCGTACGCCTTGAGGGTCTGCGGGCTCTTACGGTCAGCGCGCAGCGACAGGGCCCAAGATTGCGCCAGGGCCTGCAGCTCGATGACCGACGGGGACACGCTCATGCAGCCATTCTAGGTCGATATCTCGACTACATGCGCTGTGCGGTGCTAGCGTGTCTCCCGTCAGGCACGAAAAGCCCATGAAACCGGGCCTCAGCCACCGACTGACTGTGAATCTCAGTCGAGGTAGTCGCGCAGGACCTGCGAGCGGCTCGGGTGACGCAGCTTGCTCATCGTCTTGGACTCGATCTGACGGATGCGCTCGCGCGTCACGCCGTACACCTTGCCGATCTCGTCGAGCGTCTTCGGCTGGCCGTCGGTCAGGCCGAAGCGCATCGAGACCACGCCCGCCTCGCGCTCGCTGAGCGTGTCGAGCACGGAGTGCAGCTGCTCCTGCAGGAGCGTGAAGCTCACGGCGTCCGCCGGCACGACCGCCTCGGAGTCCTCGATGAGGTCACCGAACTCGGAGTCGCCGTCCTCGCCGAGCGGGGTGTGCAGGGAGATCGGCTCGCGACCGTACTTCTGGACCTCGACGACCTTTTCGGGCGTCATGTCCAGCTCCTTGGCCAGCTCCTCCGGCGTGGGCTCGCGGCCCAGGTCCTGGAGCATCTGCCGCTGCACACGAGCGAGCTTGTTGATGACCTCGACCATGTGCACCGGGATGCGGATGGTGCGGGCCTGGTCGGCCATGGCACGGGTGATCGCCTGGCGGATCCACCACGTTGCGTAGGTCGAGAACTTGTAGCCCTTGGTGTAGTCAAACTTCTCGACCGCACGGATCAGGCCGAGGTTGCCCTCCTGGATGAGGTCGAGGAAGAGCATGCCGCGACCGGTGTAGCGCTTGGCGAGCGAGACGACGAGGCGCAGGTTGGCCTCGAGCAGGTGGTTCTTGGCGTTCTTGCCGTCCTGGGCGATCCACCACAGCTCACGCTTGAACTTCATCTCGATCTTCTCGCCCGAGGCGAGCTTTTCCTCGGCGAAGAGGCCGGCCTCGATGCGCTTGGCGAGCTCGACCTCCTGCTCGGCGTTGAGGAGTGCGACCTTGCCGATCTGCTTGAGGTAGTCCTTGACCGGATCGGCGGTGGCGCCGGCCGTCACGACCTGCTGGGCGGGCGCGTCGTCCTCGTCGTCGTTGCTGATCGTGAAGCCAGACTTCTCGTCCGGCTCCTGCTCGGGCTTCTTCGCCGCCTTGGGGTCCTCGTGGAGGACGTCGTCCTCACCGGGCTCCGGCTCTTCGGCGGTCGTCGTCGTCGGGTTGGCCGCGGCCTTCTTGGCGGCGGCCTTCTTCGCGGCGGCCGTCTTGGCCGGCGCAGCCTTCTTGACCGGCTCGGCCGCAGCAGCGGCAGCAGCCTTGGTGGCGGTCGCCTTCTTGGCGGCGGTCTTCTTCGCCGGCGCCGCAGCCTTCTTCGTGGCAGCGGCGGTCTTGGTGGCGGCAGCCTTCTTCGCGGGGGCGGCGGCCTTCTTGGTCGCGGCCTTCTTCGCGGTGGTCTTCTTCGCCGCAGTCTTCTTGGCGGGGGTGGACGGTGGCACCTGAACCTCGATTCCTTGGTCACCGAGCGCGCGCAGCACGACCCTGCCCCGGCTCGGGCTGACCTTCGCGTCGGTGAAAGCGGCCTGGAGCTGGTCGCTGGTGATGGATCCGGTCGTGTGGCCCACACGGACCAGTTCCTGGAGCGATGGGTGCGAAAACTCCTTGGGGAGGGAGTCCTGCGCCTCGTCCGACCGTGGGGACACAGCAGTCACCAACAACCTTTCGTCACGGGGGATTCCGCCGGCATCGAAGGGGGGTGGCGTGTGACCCCGTCGACCCGACTCGCCCGGTCGCTGTGCGCTGGGCTCATCACCATTATAAAACGAGGTCTGCGTCAACGCGTCAGCGGGCACCCCGTCGGGGTGCCCGCTGATCGGTGTCCGTGTCTCAGCGCGCCTTGACGGCGAGCACGTCGCAGGGCGCGTCGAGCAGCACTCGCTGCGCGTTGGAGCCGAGGATGAGCTTGCCGACCGGCGTGCGCTTGCGCAGTCCGATGATGATCAGGCTGGCGCCGGTCTCCTCGGCGACGACGATGAGGTCCTCGGCCGGCTCCTTGCCGCGGACGAGCCCCCGCACCTCGCCCTCGACACCGGCCTCGTCGAGGCGGCTGCGGACCTGCTTGAGGTCCTCTTCGTTCTTGCGGGCGCTGTCGCCGCTCAGTCCGGCGCCACCGCGGTCGGAGTGGATGACGACGAGCTTGTCCTTGCGCAGACGGCACTCCTCGAAGGCTCGCTCCAGGGCGGCTTCGCCCTCCTTGGTGGACACGTACCCCACGACGATGGTCATCGTTGCTCCTCGACTGGCTAGTGCTGCTGGACGGGTCTTGGCCAGACGCTACACCGCACCGCCGTGACCTGTCTCACTCCGGCTCCTCGTGTCGACGAGGGGCCGTCCTGCGACGACCTGGCCCAGGAGCGCGGCCACCTGGTCGACCTCGGTGAGGAAGCCGTCGTGGCCGACGACGGAGCGGATCATCGCCTGCTCCGTGCCCGGTCGGGCCCGCGCGATCTCGTCCGAGAGCCGGGGCGGGTAGAGCCGGTCGGAGTCCACCGGGACGACGACGAGCCGGCCGGTGAAGGGGGCCAGCGCCGCCGCCATGCCACCCCGGTCGCGTCCGATGTCGTGGGAGTTCATCGCCTCGGACAGCACGATGTACGAGTTGGCGTCGAAGCGCGCCGCCAGCTTGCCCCCGTGATGGTCGAGGTAGCTCTCGACCGCGTAGCGCGGCCGGCCGCTCTCCCCCGGCGCCTCGTCCTGGACATCACGACCGAAGCGGTCGTGCAGCTCCATCTCGCTGCGGTAGGTGATGTGTGCGATCCGCCGCGCGATGCCCAGGCCGACCTCCGGGCCCTGCGGGTGCCCGTAGTAGTCGCCGCCGGCGAACCACGGGTCGTTGCGGATGGCGTGGATCTGCGTCTGGCTCCAGCCGATCTGCTCGGCCGTGGCGTAGGCGGTCGATGCGAGGCCCACCGCGGTACCGACCCGGTCCGGGTAGGAGGCGACCCACTCGAGCGTGCGCATGCCGCCCATCGAGCCACCGATGACGGTGTGCCAGCTCGGGATGTCGAGGGCGTCGGCAAGGCGCGCCTCGGCCGTCACCTGGTCGCGGATGGTCAGCCGCGGGAAGCGACTGCCCCACGGACGGCCGTCTGGTCCGGGGGACGCGGGGCCGGTGCTGCCCTGGCACCCACCGAGCACGTTGATCGCGATGACGAAGAAGTCGTCGGTGTCGAGGAGGGCGCCGGGCCCGACGAGCCCGGGCCACCATCCCGGTGTCGGGTGACCTTCGCCCGCAGGACCGACCACATGGCTGTCACCGGTGAGCGCGTGCTCGACGAGCACCGCGTTGTCGCGGGAGGGCGAGAGCCGTCCCCACGTCTCGTAGGCCAGGACGACGTCGGGCAGCACCTCGCCCGACTCGACGACGAGGTCACCGATGGGCTGGAAGAGGCGGTCGCCGGACGGGTGGTCGTCACGCCAGAGGGCAGAGGTGGTGGGCCGTGTGGTGGATACGCTCATGAGAGGGCTCCCGGGTCTCGCCTTGCCACATCACTCCGATGCGGCCGGGTCATCACCCGGGGCACCCCGTCGCGAGGAGGGTTGCCGGCCAGCTAGCCGGGGCTTGACGCTGACACTCATGACCTGGCGCCAACTCTAACCTCACTCGGGCGGCCGGATCGAGCCGGGTCCGCAGCGCGGACGAGGCCTGCTCCGGTCAGGCGACTCTGGGCGTCTCCCACAGCCGGACCCCGTGGGAGAGCAGCTCGAGCATGAGCCCCGCGAGCCGGTAGTCGGGGTCGACCTGCAGAGCCCGCTCGAGGCACACCCCCGTGACCGTGCCGTCGCCCGTCCACCACGCGAGGTGCGCCGCGCTGGTCAGCAGGGGTGGGGTGAGCTCGGCCGGGACGAGACGCGCCAGCTCGAGCAGCCGGGTGCGGACGGCGAGCACCCCGTCGCGGTGCTCCCCCACCTCCGGCACGAGCTCGTCGTCCCCGAGGACCCACGGGCACCACCTCGTGACCTCGAGCGCGAGCGAGATCCAGTGCTCGTCGACCCCCGTCAGGGGCATGGTCCCGGGACAGAGCACGGCGAGGAGGGCATCGCGCCACGGGACGAGCTGCAGTGACCTCGCGATCACCAGCAGGTCGCGGTCGGCCAGGTCGCCTACGGGCCGGGCCCCGGCGTCGGGGTCGAGCAGCCGGGTCCAGGCCGTGGCGATCTCCGGGACCCGGGGACGCACGCCCAGCGGGCTGGCCGCCACGGCCACGGCGGCCGCCCTCGTCTCGTCCCGCTCCGCGAGGACCCCCCGCACGAGGTGATCCCGACTGGGTACCGGGCAGACCCCCGCCTCGACGAAGGGAGCGACCGCCGGCACGTCCTCGGGTCGTGGGAGACGCAGGGCACGGCCCGCCCCCGGGCCGTCGACGGTGTGGCAGTGGCCGTCGCGGACGACGAGGTGCTGGTGCACCGGCAGCCCGGCCTCGAGAGCCGCCGCGGTCATCGCCGCTCGCAGGGCAAGGGACTGCCCTTCGTCGTCCTCGAAGGCCATGAGCAGCACGCTGCTCGCCCCCTCCCGGAGCGCGATGGCGACGGCCTCCGCGGCCACACGCCGAGCCACGTCCGGCTCGGCGACGAGGTCGTGCCGCTGGAGCAGACCGAGGCGCCGCTCGCGCATGAGCGTCAGGCAGACGGAGGGCCCGGGGTGGAACCCGAGCTGGTAGGGCATCAGGACGGCGAGCTCGGCGGCGTCGCGGGGTCTCACGATCTGTGTCATACACCGAATCTGGCCCCTGCCGACGCGCGCCGGCAGGGGCCAGTCGTGGCTGTGGAGGGCCGCTCGGACGCCTCCGGACCTGTGGATCAGTCGGGGACGACGTACGACGGGATCGGCTGCTCCCACTGCGGGGCGCCGTGGTGCGCACCGGCCGGGGCCGCGGTGGCGCCCTGCTCCCACGCGATGAAGTCCTCGGTCTCACGCACGAGGGTCGTCGCCAGCCACCCGATGACGAGCACGTCGTCGACGAGGCCGAAGGCGAGCAGCAGGCCCTCGGGGACGATGTCGACGGGCGAGACGACGTAGCCGACGCCGGCGAGCATCATGAGCAGCCGGGTCGAGCTCAGTCCGGTGTACTGGCCCGAGCGCACGGCGCGGATCATCCGCGGCACGGCGCGCAGTCGCTGCCACAGGGTCGGCCCGCCGGGACGGGTCGCGCTGCGGACGGCGGAGGCAAGGTGGGCGGCGTTGCGGACGCGGTGGGTGGCCATGGCGGTCTCCTCTGCTCGGGCGTCCCCGGTCCGGGCACGCTCCGCTGGATCCAACGTAGCGCGCCCGGCCGGGATTCCGTCAGGTGAGCAGCGCCATGGCGGCGCCAGGCCGAGTCAGTCGCGCTCGGCCCCGGCCGGGGTGCCCTGCGCGACGCGCCCCTCGGCCCGCTCGACCCAGAAGTCCGCGCCCTCGATCCCGAGCTCCCGCGGGTCGAACTGCGGGTCCAGACCTTGCTTCTTCTGCGCGCGGTAGTCCTTGAGCGCCTTGAGCGCCGGGATCTGCAGCAGGAGGATGCCCAGGATGTTGAGCCAGGCCATCGTGCCGACGCCGATGTCGCCCAAGCCCCAGGCGGACCCGGCCGTCGTCGTGGCGCCGTACGCCACGGAGACGAGGATCAGCGCCTGCAGGGCCCGGATGAGACCGCGACGCACGACGCCGTTGCGGATCTTGCGGGTGAGGTAGGCGAGGTTGACCTCGGCCATGTAGTAGTAGGCGACCATCGTCGTAAAGGCGAAGAAGACGAGAGCCAGGGCGACGAAGCCCGACCCGGCACCGGGGACGAAGCTGTCGAGGCCGGCCTGGACGAAGCCCGGCCCGGGCTCGACGTCGGTGCCGACCGAACCCTCGTACAAGGTCGGGCCCGGGTAGGTCTCGCCCTCGAAGACGGAGTACATGTCCGTCGAGATGATGATGAAGGCCGTCGCGGTGCAGACGAAGAGGGTGTCGATGTAGACGGCGAAGGCCTGGACGAAGCCCTGCTTCGCCGGGTGCGAGACCTCGGCGGCCGCGGCGTGGTGCGGGCCCGTGCCCTGACCGGCCTCGTTGGAGTAGATGCCGCGCTGGACACCCCACTTGACGGCCTGGCCGATGATCGCGCCGTAGACCGCGTGGGCACCGAAGGCGCCGGAGAAGATCTCGCTGAAGACGTGCCCGATCTGGTCGACGTTGACGAAGAAGACGACGAGCGCGACGAGGATGTAGAGGATCGCCATCGGCGGCACGACGAAGGCGGCGAAGGTCGCGATCCGCTTGACGCCACCGATGACGATGAAGGCGAGCGCGATGACGATGCCGATGGCCGTGGCCCAGGTCGGGATGCCCCACGCGGAGTTCAGGGCCGAGGACATGCCGTTGGCCTGGACACCCGGCAGGAAGAAGCTCATCGCGAAGACGGTGAAGATCGCGAAGGTCACGGCGTAGGCGAGCGAAAGGGTGCGCGCCTTGTGGGCGTAGGCCTTTTCGAAGTAGTACGCCGGGCCACCGCGGTACTCACCGGTGTCCGGGTCCTTTTCCTTGTAGATCTGGCCCAGCGTGCACTCGATGAAGGAGGTCGCCGCACCGAGGAAGGCGACAGTCCACATCCAGAAGACGGCGCCGGGGCCACCGAAGGCGATAGCCGTGGCCACACCACCGATGTTGCCCATGCCGACGCGGTTGGCCAGCGACATCATCAGGGACTGGAAGGAGGAGGTGCCGTCGACGGAGGACTCCCCCTCGCGCAACTGCTTGATCATGTCCGGGATCCCGAAGACCTGGACGAGACGGGTGCGGACCGTGAAGTAGAGGCCGGCGAGCAGGCAGAGCCCAACGAGCGGGATGGACCAGACGACGCCGTTGGCGCCTTCCACGAGTTCGGCGAAGGACATGGGCAACTCTCCGTTGAGCGGGCGTGGGCCCGGCGGAAGTTACCAGCGCCACGACGCCGGTGCCACCCGACGGGGTGGCACCGGCGCGTCGCGACGATCAGGAGGCGGGCGGGAACTCCTTGCGCACGTGGTCGGCGAGCTGCTTCATCAGCCACAGGTCCATGCCGGCGCCCACGGCGCCACCGACGACGGGCACCGCCTTGCCGAAGCGGGCGAAGACGCCCTTGCCCGCGGACGAGAGGATGCGGAAGCCGACCGCCTTGTTGACGACCATGAGGCGCGGGGGCGGGGGAGACGCTGCGCGGCCATGCTGGCGAGCCGGCCGGTGGGCGCGACCACGCCGGCCTTGGCGAGGAGATCCTGGGCGTCGGCGCCGACGAGGCTGAGCAGGACCGCCGAGCGGATCTCGGGCTGGCTCAGGTCGTAGCCGCGGACCCGCGCGACGGAGGCCGCCATGCGGGTGGCGAGGACGTAGAAGCCGAGGACGTTGGCCGGCAGCGCGACGACCATGGTCGCGAAGCCACCGAGGTTGGTGACGAAGCCGGAGGCGCCGGCGAGCTTGAGGGTGTCGGCGATGATCTCGTCGATCGCCTTGTCGGCGTTGCCGCCGTGCTTGGCCAGGGCCTTGTCGGCCATCGTGGCCGCCGAGTCGAAGGGACCACGGCCGTCGATGCCGGTGTCGAGGAGGTTTTCGACGAGCTTGATCGAGGAGCTCGCCAGGGCGCCCTGCCGCTCGGGCTCACGCGCCTGCTCGAGCGCGGTCCGGGTGTCCTGCACCTGCTGCTTGCGGCCGAAGCCGAGTCGGTCGGAGATGAATCCCATGTCGGCATCCTGCCACGCAGTCCGCCTGCCCCGCATGCTCACGACGTGCGTGCTCGGCGGCGTGGTCGGAGGGCCCGGGTAGCCTCACGCAGCGTGGGTGGACAGCAGCCGGGAGCCGTCGTCGTCGGGGTCGACGGCGTCGGCGCGGTGCTGCCTCCGGACGGGCCGGCGGTGCTGGGGAGGGACCTCCCTTCGCTCGTCGCCGTCCTCTCCCCCGGCGTGCGCTGGGTGACCTGGTCGGCGGCCTCCGTCGCACCGCTCGTCGCGGCCGGCGCGACCCTCGACCGGACGTGGGACGTCGCGGAGGTGCACCGACTCGCGCACGGCGGCTGGCCGGCCGGGCCCGAGCTGGCCTGGGCTGCCGCCCACGGGCTCGACCCGACGACCGCCCCGACGGCCCCGACGGGTGACCTCTTCGACCTGTTGGCCGACGAGGTGCCCCCCGAGCAACTGGTGCGCGACGACGGTCACCTGCGCGCCGACGCCGTGACGGGTGCCTGGCTGACGACGCCGCAGCGGTGCGCCGCCTTTGCGGAGGCGGCCCGGCAGGTCGCCGCCCGCCAGCACGAAGGGATGACCGCCCGCGGTCCTCGTGCGATCGCCGCCGCGCACGCCGAGTCCGCGACGGCGGTGCTGTGCGTCGAGCTGGCCCGCACCGGGCTGCCGATCGACCGCGAGACGATCCGCCGGCTCGTCACCGACGCAGCCGGCCCCGAGCCGAGCACCTTCGACGAGGAGCTCGCGGCTCGCGCGGCCCGCGACGCGCCGGTGCTCGCCGCGGTCCCCGGCACCGGCCACGTCGACCTGCGCAACCCGGCCCAGGTCAAGGCGCTGCTCGCTCGGGCCGGCATCGACGTCCCCTCGACGCGCAAGTGGGTCCTCGAGGCGCACGCGAGCGCCCACCCGGTCGTCCCGGCCCTGCTGGAGTGGCGCAAGCGCGAGCGGATCGCGACGACCTACGGCTGGCGGTGGCTGCGCGAGCACGTCGGGCCCGACGACCGGCTGCGCGGCGCGTGGGCGGCGTGCGACGGGGCGGCCGGCCGGATGACCGCGCAGGCGGGGCTGCACAACCTACCGGCGGAGCTGCGCCCCGCGGTGGCTGCCCACGAGGGCCACGTCCTCGTGCGGGCGGACTTGGGCCAGGTCGAGCCGCGGGTGCTCGCCGCGGTCTCGCGCGACCCGGCCTTCGCCGCGGCCACGCGCGCCGACGACCTCTACGCCCCGGTCGCCCAGCGTCTCGGGGTGGAGCGACCGGTCGCCAAGATCGCGGTCCTCGCGGCCATGTACGGGCAGCGCTCCGGCCCGGCGGCCGAGGCTCTCGCCGGCCTGGAGCGCGAGTACCCCGTGGCGATGGCACACCTGCAGCGCGCGCAGGAGCGCGGGCGACGCGGTGAGCCGGTCCGGACGTACGGCGGGCGGTTGGTGCGCACCGACTTCGGCGCCGACGGCCTCGACGACGCCGGTCGGGAGGGGGTGGCGGCCGCCCGTGGTCGTTTCGCCCGCAATGCGGTGATCCAGGGCTCGGCCGCCGAGCTCTTCAAGGCGTGGGCGGCGACGGTCCGGGTGGCCGTGCGGCCGTTGGGCGGCCGGATCGTGCTGTGCCTGCACGACGAGCTGCTCGTGCACGTGCCGCAGCAGCACGCGGAGGAGGCCGCGGCCCTCGTCGACCGCTCGCTCACCGACGCCGCTCGTCGCTGGCTCGGTGGCGACCAGGTCCACTTCGTCGCCGACACCTCCGTCGTGCGGCGGTGGTCGGAGGCGAAGTAGCGCCTCAGGGGTTGTCGGTCTCGTCGACCGTGCGCAGGAAGTCCTCGAAGTCGGCGCCGATCTCGTCCGCGGAGGGCAGGTCCTCCCCTTCGCCGGCGAGCAGGCTCGGGCGCTCCAGCCCACGCAGGTGCACGTCGTACTGGCGCTCGAGCGCCTGGACGGCCTCGCGGACCTCGTCGTTGTCCTCGACCTCGCGCTCGATCTGGATGCGCCCCTCCCGGGCGGCCTCGACGAGGGCGTCGTTGGGCAGGTTGAGCCCGGTGACGTCGACGATCGCGTTGAGCGCGGTGAGGGCGGCGTCGTGGAAGGTCGACTGCGCGAGGTAGTGCGGCACGTGGATGCTGAAGCCCACGGCGTCGCGCGAGGACTCCCCGAGGCGCATCTCGAGCAGCGCGGCGAGGGAGGCGGGCACCTGGACGGTGCCGAAGACCGGCTTGTGCTCACCGATGAGACGCTCGTCGGTGCCGTGGACCGTCATGCCGACCGGTCGGGAGTGCGGCACGGCCATGGGGATGCCGTGGGCGTGTGCGACCAGGGTGATGCCGAGGTCGTCCATGATCGCGGTGATGGCCTCGATGACCGCCTCCCACCGGTAGTCCGGCTCCGGACCCGTGAGGACGTAGTAGGTCTGCCCGTCGCGGTCGAGCAGGTGGTAGAGCAGGAGAGCCGGGTCGTCGTAGTCGACGTACCGGTTGGCGTCGAAGGTGATGACCGGGCGGCGGCTGCGGTAGTCGATGAGCGAGTCGACGTCGAAGGAGGCGACGACGGTCGCGTCGCCCGCCTCGAGCAGCTGCTCGACGAGGAGTCGCTGGGCCATGCCGGCGTCGAAGAAGCCGTCGAAGGCGACGACCAACGGCCCCGGCAGGAGCATGGCGGGGTCGGTGTCGACCTCGTAGCGGTAGAGGCGCTCGGTCACGTCAGGTCCTCCTGGTCGGTGAAGCACTCATTGTCGCAACGACGCTTCCGCCGTGGCCATTCCCCCCTCAGGTCGGCACGGCCGCGATGGCCGCCCGCACCCGCTTGGCGGAGACCGACTGCGCGGTGCCGATCGACTGCGCGAAGAGCGAGATGCGCAGCTCCTCGATCATCCACCCGATGGCGACGACGTCCGGGGACCTGCGGCGCAGCGGTGGCAGCGCGTCGAGCAGGTCGGCGTAGGCGCCTTCGACGGCGTCGATGCTCTCCTGGTGGCCGGCGTCGCGGCGCGGGTTGTCCGCGGCCCGCTCCAGACGAAGGGAGATCCCGCGCAGGTAGCGCCGCAGGTCGGGCAGGCGGGCCAGACCGGTGTCGGCGACGAAGCCCGGTCGCAGGAGGCCGTCGAGCTGGGCGCGCACGTCGGCGACGGTCACCGCGACCGCGGGCGCGGTCATCCGGTCGAGGAGGGCGAGGACCTCGGTGCGCTGCGCGAGCACCGGCTCGACCTCGGCAACCACCGTGAGCACCCGCTGGGCGACGTGGGTGCGGGTGGCGGCGAGCGCCTCGTCGAAGGCTGCCCGCGAGCGGACCGGGCCGGTGACGTGCTGGCTGACGATGTCGTCGACGGCGGCAGCGAGGGCGTCGTCGAGCAGGGCGGGGACGGAGCCGTGCGGGTTGTCGGCGAGCGCCAGCTTCTGCGCATTCGTCAGGCGGGCGAGCACCCGCTTCCACGGCGGGGCCGTCCCGAGCAGGAGGAGCCGGCGCACGCCGGCGCGGTGGGCACCGAGCGCCTGCTGCTCGTCGGGCAGGACGCGGACGGCGACGCTGCTCCCTTCGTCGACGAGGGCGGGGTACCCGACGACGGTGTGCTTGCCGGACTTCGTCGTGAAGGTCTCGGGCAGGTCGTCGAGGTCCCAGGTCGTCAGGCCGGTGCGCTCGATGGAGGCCCCGGCCCGGGACATGCCGTGCTGGACGTGGCCGGCGAGCTCCTCACGCAGGGCCTCGAGGTCCTTGCCGCGGCCGAGGCGGCGACGCCGGGAGTCCTCGACGGCGAAGGTGATGCGCAGGTGGTCGGGGACCTTGGTCCAGTCCCACTCCCCCTCGTCGATGCGGATGCCGCCGCGGCGGCCGAGCACGGTCGACAGCTGTGCGGTGATCGACGTGCCGGCATCGGGGTCGAGCTCGGCGAGCGCGGCCCGCGCGTGGTCGGGGGCGGGGACGAGGTGGCGGCGGGTCGCCTTGGGCAGTGACTTGATGAGCGCGGTGACGAGGTCGGCCCGCAGCCCGGGGACCTGCCAGTCGAAGCCGTCGGCGGTCAGCCGGTTGAGCACCTGCACGGGCACGTGGACGGTGACGCCGTCGTCCTCGGAGCCGGGCTCGAACTGGTAGGTCACGGCGAGCTCGAGCCCGTCGGTGCGCCAGCGGCGCGGGTAGTCGCGACCGCTCACCGCCTCGGCGTCGTCGCGGGTGAGCAGGTCCTCGGTCAGCGTGAGCAGGTCGGGCTGCTCACGACGGGCGGACTTCCACCAGCTGTCGAAGTGGGCGCCGGAGACGACCTCGGCAGGGATCCGCTCGTCGTAGAAGGCGACGACGTCCTCGTCGTCGACGAGCAGGTCACGTCGCCGGGCCCGCTCCTCGAGCTGCTCGAGGCGCCGGACGAGCTTGCGGTTGGCAGCGAGGAAGTCGTGGTGAGCGTCCCACTCCCCCTCGACGAGGGCGTGCCGGATGAAGAGCTCACGGCTGGCGACGGGGTCGATCTTGCCGTAGGAGACGGGGCGCCCGACGACGAGCGGCACGCCGAAGAGGGTGACCCGCTCGGTCGCCATGACGGAGGCGGCCTTCTTGCTCCAGCGCGGCTCCGAGTAGGTCCGCTTGACGAGGTGGGCGCCGGCGCGCTCGGCCCACACGGGGTCGATGCGGGCCGACGAGCGGGCCCAGAGCCGACTGGTCTCGACGAGCTCCCCCGCCATGACGAAGGGGGGTTGCCGCTTGAAGTTCGTCGTGCCCGGCTGGATCGAGAAGCGGGCACCCCGGGCACCGAGGTAGTCGCGCTTGTCCTCGTCGCGCAGGCCGATGTGGCTGAGCAGCCCGGTGAGCAGGGCCTGGTGGACCCGGTCCCAGTCCGGCTCGGCGTCGGGCGCGGACGTGCGCTGCCGGGTGTCGATCTTGTGCTGCTTGGCGGCGCGGACGAGCTGGCTGTGCAGGTCCTGCCACTCGCGGGTGCGCAGGAAGTGGATGTACTCCCGCTTGCACATGCGGCGGAATGCGCTGCCGGACAAGGCCTTCTGCTGGTCCTTGAGGTAGACCCACAGGTTCCACCAGCTCGCGAAGTCGGACCCCTCCTGGCGAAATCGGGCGTGCTGCTGGTCGGCCTGCGCGCGCTGCTCGGTGGGCCGCTCGCGGGGGTCCTGGATCGACATGGCGGCGACGATGACGAGGACCTCGGTGGTGCAGCCGAGCCGGTCGGCCTCGATGAGCATGCGCCCGAGACGTGGGTCGACGGGCAGGCGGGCGAGGGTCTTGCCGGTCGGGGTGAGGCGACGGGCCCCCTTCGCCCGGGTCTCCGTGTCGAAGGCCTGCAGCTCCTGCAGCAGACGGACACCGTCGGTGATCTGACGGGAGTCCGGCGGCTCGATGAAGGGGAAGCGCGCGATGTCGCCCAGACCGAGGGAGGTCATCTGGAGGATGACGCTGGCGAGGTTGGTGCGCAGGATCTCGGGATCGGTGAACTCCGCTCGTGCCGCGAAGTCCTCCTCGCTGTAGAGGCGGATGCACACGCCCTCGGCGACGCGTCCGCAGCGACCGGCGCGCTGGTTGGCCGAGGCCTGCGAGATGCGCTCGATCGGCAGGCGCTGCACCTTGGTCCGCTGGCTGTACCGGGAGATGCGCGCGGTGCCGGTGTCGATGACGTAGCGGATGCCGGGCACGGTCAGCGAGGTCTCGGCGACGTTGGTCGACAGCACGATCCGTCGCCCGGAGTGGGGCGCGAAGACCCGGTGCTGCTCGGCGGCGGACAGGCGTGCGTAGAGCGGGATGATCTCGGTGTCGGGCAGCTGCATCCCCGACAGGGCCTCCTGGGCGTCGCGGATCTCGCGCTCGCCGGAGAGGAAGACGAGGGCATCGCGCGGGCCGCCGGACTCGGGCTCGGTCCACAGCTCCTCGACGGCCCGGCAGATGCCGGTCACCTGGTCGCCGTCATCGTCGTCGTCCTCGCCGAGGGGCCGGTAGCGCACCTCCACGGGGTAGGTGCGGCCGGAGACCTCGATGATCGGTGCGGGCTCGCCCATCTCGTCGCTGAAGTGCTCCGCGAAGCGCTCCGGGTCGATCGTCGCCGAGGTGATGACGACCTTGAGGTCGGGGCGACGCGGCAGCAGCTGCTTGAGGTAGCCGAGGATGAAGTCGATGTTGAGCGAGCGCTCGTGGGCCTCGTCGATGATGATCGTGTCGTAGCGGCGCAGGTCACGGTCGCGCTGCATCTCGTTGAGCAGGATGCCGTCGGTCATCACCTTGACCGCCGTGCCGTCGCTGCTGTGGTCGGCGAAGCGGACCTGGTAGCCGACGAGCCCGCCGAGCTCGACCTGCATCTCCTGCGCGATCCGCTCGGCGACCGAGCGCGCGGCGATCCGACGCGGCTGGGTGTGGCCGATCTGGCCGGCACGACCGCGCCCGATCTCGAGGGCGATCTTGGGCAGCTGGGTCGTCTTGCCCGACCCCGTCTCCCCCGCGACGATGACGACCTGGTGCTCGCGCATCGCCTCGGCGATGTCGTCCTTGCGCGCGACGACCGGCAGTTCCTCGTTGTAGTGCAGGTCCTCCGCCGCGACGGGTGCACGCAGGGCGGAGTCAGGCATGACAGTCAGGATATCCACGGCCCCTGAGTGGGTCCCACGCCCCGCGTGGGCGGTCGCCCGGCGACCGTCTCGAAGGGCGCCATCCCGAAGGTCAGAAGTCGATCGTCGTCACCGGCCCGACCGGCGTGCGCAGCGCGGCGTCGAGCGCGGCGACCGCGGCCGGGTCACCCGTGACGTAGCCGGCGGCGGCGCGGGCCGCGATGGTCTGACCGCCGAGCCACACGGCCCCGAGGTCACCGATGTCGAGCGTGACGTCGGCGGCTGCCTCCGTGCGCTCGAGCGCCCCGACGCCACCGCGCGTGGCCGTCCAGCGCCAACGACCGGCCTGCTCGGGCAGGGTCGGGTCGCCGACCTCGACGACGACGTCGAGGTCGGCGGCGTGGCCGCGCTCGGTGACGGCGGTCGGCAGGTCGACGATGCGCAGCCAGAGGCAGTCGCTCGGTCCGCCTCCGCCGAGGGCACGCGGCGAGGGCAGCCACGTGACGAGCGGGTCGTCGAGGGTCACCCAGTAGACGGTGCTGCCCATGAGGTCGAGGTCGACGAGCCGGTCGGCGAGCGCCAGCCGGGCTCCGACGTCGGTGGAGAGGAGGAAGAAGACGCCGACCTCCCCCTCGGGTCGTCCGTCGGACCAGCGCGGCGTGCGGTGGAAGTACGCGGCGCCGACGTCGCGACCGTCGCGGGTCGCCCACAGCAGGCGCGCGGGCTCGCGGTCGCCGCGGCTCTCGGGACTGTCGTAGAGCAGGCGGGCGCAGTCCTCGCGGCTGCGCACGACCTGCCCAGCACCGGTGGTGGCGGCCGCTCGGGCGAGGTCGTGCCACCGGTCCGCCTGGTCGGGGCCCGCCGTCGTGGTCTGCAGGGTCGTCGCGTCGGCGAGCTCCCTCACCTGCGGCGGCGCGGCGAAGTTCGTGCCCCGCCCGAAGCTCGAGCGCAGCACCGTGCTCGCCACCCCGTAGCCGAAGCGACCGTAGATCATGTGCTCCGACGCCTTGAGCACGGACAGCGAGCGTCCCTGCTCGTCGCGGGTCCACCGCAGGTGGTGGCCCATGACGGCGGTGAGCACCCCGCGCCGCCGGTGGTCGGGGTGCACCCCGATCCACGTCAGCCCCTCCGCGGGACGAAGGGAGGCCCCCTCGCCTCCCGCAGCCGGCACGGAGACCTCGACGTCCCAGGACCCGGCGGTGCCCGCAGGCTCTCCCCCCGCGGGTGGCGACGAAGCCCGCTCGCTGCGGGGTGTCGCGCAGCTGTGCCTCGCGCGGTCGGCGCGCGCTGTCGGCCCAGACGAGGGTGTCGAGCTCGAGCAGGGCCTCGACCTGGCTCTCGTCGGCAGGGTCGATGCGGGTGATCGCGATGTCGCTCGTCATGAGGTCACGCTCGCACCGGGGCGAAGGGCGCGGCAACGCCTTTTTTGATCCTCCCCTACGGCACCGGTGAGACCAGGTGCGACCCGGTGAGGTCGTCGATCGCCCCCGCCCGTCGCGACCTCTGCGCCTCCTCCCTTCGCTCGGCGGCCGCCTCACGTTCCTGCCGCTCCGACGGGGACTCGGTCACCTTGTCGGCCGCGGCGTCGATGGACTGCCCGGTGGAGATCCCCGACTCGACCCGGGAGACGGTGTGGTTGGTCTTGCGGACGCCGTAGGTGACGATGACGCCGCCCTTGCGGACGTGGCCCGACCCGGCGACGGCTGCCCAGTCGGTCGCGAAGTCGTCGGCCAAGTTGATGCCGGAGGTCTCCCTGGCCCAGTCGGTCGCCTTGTGCCTCCCCCGCACCTTCGACGTGGCCGCCTTGTGCTTCGCCCAGCTCTTGGCATCCGCTCCGATACGCCGGTGGGCGATGGGGTTGGTCGACTTGTCGGCGGCCCGGATGCTGCGCAGCTCCGCCGCCCGGTCGGCGGCCTTGATGCGCCGCCCGGTCTTGATCTGCCGGCTCAGCGGGATCATCGTGTCGACGGCCGCGAGATAGGTGCTCTTGCCGACGTCGGAGTAGCTGCCCTCGCCGTACACGGCCCGGCGGCCGAACCTGCCGATCGGATCGCCCGCGGCCAGGACGCCCATGGGCTTGACGAAGCCTGAGACCGGGTTGGTGGCGAGCGAGCTCGTCCCGACCCGGCTCGACTGCTCGAAGGTGTTGTAGAGCCGCTCGTCCGACAGGTCCGACCCCACGACGGCCAGGCTCGCGGCAACGGCGTGCTCGTCGGCCGCCGCGGCGTCGGCCTCACGGGCGAAGCCGCGCCGGTTCATCTCCCGCGAGTTGGCGGCGGCCCGGTACTCCCGCTCGACCGTCACGTACTCCGGGTCCTCCGGCGTCATCGTCGCCAGGCGCTCCTTGCGGGCCTGCGCGGTGGCGGTGTTGGTGTCGTAGCGCCCCCGGAGCCGCTTGAGGGTCGCCTGGCTCTCCTCGAGCCGGTCGGCGTAGGGGCGGATGATCCGCTCGGCACCGCTCAGCCGGTTGGCGGTGGCGACGAGGTCGCTCGGCGTCGTGCCGACCTCCCGCTCGAACATCGTCCCCGAGCACGAGTCCCACACCCCCTTCGTCGAGACGGTGCGCAGCAGGTTGACGACGGTGTGGATGTTGGCCGCTACGGTCTTGAGCTCGTCGGCCTCGGCGCGGATGACGGCGGGGTCGCCCTCCTCGATCGTCCCCGGGTCCTCGAGCGCCATCAGAGGACCCCCCCGGTTGCGCTCGTCGACGAGGTCCTCGGTCTCGACGTACCAGGACCCGGCGTCCTGGGCGAGGCGCGCGAGCGCACGCAGCTGCGTGCAGGCCTGCTTGCGCCGGCGCTCGTAGTCACCGATGGCCGCCTCGTAGGCCTGGGTGCCGGTCCAGCTCGGGAAGCCGAAGGTCTCGACCGCCTCGTTGTTGGCCTTGGCCGCCTTCTCTTCGAGGTAGTCGGCGATCGCCGTCAGTTGTCGACCCAGCCCCGCGATGCCCTCGCTGTCGATGGAGATGCGTTGTCCGCCCATGCCCCACACGCTAGGAAAAAACGCCGAGGGGCCCGTGGAGTTCTCCACAGGCCCCTCGGTGCGCCCTTCGAGATGGCCCTTCGAGACGGCTCGTTCCTCACCTCCTCAGGGACCGAGGTTCCTCGCCTCCTCAGGGACCGAGGTTCCTCGCCTCCTCAGGGACCGAGGTTCCTCGCCTCCTCAGGGACCGAAGATCACTTCGCGGCGGCGAAGCCCTGCTCGAGGTCGGCGACGATGTCCTCGATGCTCTCGAGACCGACCGCCAGACGGACGAGGCCGGGGGTGACGCCGGCGGCGAGCCGGTCCTCCTCCGGACCCTGCGAGTGGGTCGTCGAGGCCGGGTGGATGACGAGCGAGCGCACGTCACCGATGTTGGCCAGGTGGCTGTGCAGGGTGAGCCCCTCGACAAACTTCTTGCCTGCCTCGAGGCCGCCGGCGATCTCGAAGGAGATGACGGCACCGGCCCCCTTCGGCGTGTAGCGCTGCGCCTGCTCGAAGCTCGCCGAGCCCTCGATGGACGCCCAGTTGACCGCCTCGACCTGCGCGTGGCCGGAGAGGAAGTCGACGACCTTGCGGGTGTTGTCGAGGTGCCGCTCGATGCGCAGGCTGAGCGTCTCGATGCCCTGCCCGATGAGGAAGGCGTTGAAGGGCGAGATCGCCGGGCCGATGTCGCGCAGCAGCTGCACGCGTGCCTTGAGGATGAAGGACAGGTTGGCCCCGAGCGCGCCGTTGACGCCGAGGTCGGGGCCGAAGCGCAGCCCGTGGTAGCTCGGGTCGGGCTGGTTGTAGTTGGGGAACTTCTCCGGGTCGGCCGCGTAGTCGAAGGCCCCGCCGTCGACGATGACGCCGGCGATCGCGGTGCCGTGGCCGCCGAGGTACTTCGTCGCCGAGTGGACGACGACGTCCGCACCGTGCTCGAGGGGGCGCAGCACGTAAGGCGTGGCGATCGTGTTGTCGACGACGAGCGGCACCCCGGCCTCGTGGGCGACCTCGGCGATGCCGGCGATGTCGAGCACGACCGGCTTGGGGTTGCCGATCGTCTCGCCGAAGAAGGCCTTGGTGTTGGGCTTGACCGCCGCGCGCCACTGCTCGAGGTCGCTCGGGTCCTCGACGAAGGAGACCTCGATGCCGAACTTCGGCAGGGTGAACTTCAGCAGGTTGATCGTGCCGCCGTAGAGCGCGGCGCTGGCGACGATGTGGTCACCCGCCTCGGCGATGTTGACCAGGGCGAGGTGCGTCGCGGACATGCCCGACGCCGTGAGCAGCGCGCCGACGCCACCCTCGAGGGCGGCGATCTTCTGCTCCACCGCGTCCTGGGTGGGGTTCATGATGCGCGTGTAGATGTTGCCGAATTCCTTGAGCGCGAAGAGGTTCGCCGCCTGCTCGGTGTCCTTGAAGGCGTAGGAGGTCGTCGCGTGGATCGGCAGCGCCCGCGAACCAGTCGTCGGGTCGGGCGCCTGGCCGGCGTGGATCTGCTGGGTCTCGAAGCTCCAGATGGAGGGGTCGGACATGTCTGCTCCTTGAGTGCGCGCTTGACCGCGACGGACGTCGCGGACCAGGTCGTCTCCCGGGGCACCCCACCGCGGAGGAGGGTTGCCGGCCAGCGAGCCGGGGCTTCGCGCTGGCGCTCAAGACCTGCTGCGATGATAGGAAAAGGGCTGGCGCGCACCAGCCTCCGTCTCACCTAGCGGGCGCGCACCCGGTGGAGCCACCACAGCCCGACGAAGGGGAGGACGAGCGGCAGGTAGCCGTAGCCGGACCCGTAGTGGGACCAGACGGTCTTGTCGGGGAAGAGCTCGGGCCGCACGAAGGACAGGGTCCCGACGGTGACGACGCCGACGGCTTCGACGAGGATCGCGCCGGTGGCCACGCGGGCACCGGAGGGTCCCCCCTTCGCCAGGGCGATGGTCGCGACGACGTAGATGAGGGCGGCGCACGCCGACAGCACGTAGGCGAGCGGGGCCCGGTCGAAGTACTGGGTGATCTGCAGGATCGAGCGCCCGGTCGCGGCGAGCGCGAGCACTCCGTAGACGGCGACGACGACCCGGCCGGGCCCGGTGCCGGTGCTGACCTCAGGCGGGGCCACTGGTCTGCCAGATCTGGAGGATGCGGTAGGTCATGACCCCGACGGTGAAGGCACCGGCGATGACGACGCCCATGGCCCAGCGGGTCTTTTCCTTGAGGGCGATGAAGACGACGACCGGCGGGATGATCGGGAGGGTCAGGGCGTAGGCGAGCATCGTCGCGCCCTCCCCCGTCCCGGTGACGCGGCCGTGGACGACCGCCGTCGTCACGGCGAGCACGAGCAGACCCAGCTCGACGAGCGCCGCGACGAGCAGGAGCCCGTCGTCGACGGGGCGGTCGAGCGCGAGGTAGATCAGGGCCACGAGCCCGAGGGCGGCGACGGCGACCATCACGGCAGTGGTCAGGGGCACAAGCACCGGGCAAGGTTACCCACCCTCGTGGGTGGCACCATCACTGCCATGAGTCCCCAGCGCCCTGGTGCCCAGCAGCTCATCGACGCGGTCGTCGACCCGGACAGCTTCGTCACGTGGGACGAGCCGATCGACACCTCCGGCCTCGACGACACCTACCGGTCGGCGATGGCGGCCGCGGCCGAGCGCGCCGGCACCGACGAGTCGATCCTCACCGGACGGGCCCGGATCCAGGGTCACGACGTCGCCCTCATCGTCGGCGAGTTCCGCTTCCTCGGCGGGTCGATCGGACGGGCGGCCGCGGGCCGGATCGTCTCGGCGGTCCGGCGTGCGACGACCGAGCGGCTGCCGCTCATCGCGGCGACCGCCAGCGGTGGTACGCGGATGCAGGAGGGCACCCCGGCCTTCATGACGATGGTCGACATCTCGGCCGCGGTCGTGGCGCACAAGGCGGCCGGCCTGCCCTACCTCGCCTACCTGCGGCACCCGACGACCGGCGGCGTCTTCGCCTCGTGGGGGTCGCTGGCGCACATGACGATCGCCGAGCCCGGGGCGCTCATCGGCTTCCTCGGCCCGGTCGTCTACGAGACGGTCAACGGCGTCCCCTTCCCGGAGGGCGTCCAAGTCGCCGAAAACCTCGTCGACAAGGGCATCGTCGACGCCGTCGTCCCGCTCGAGGAGCTGGCCGGCATCGCGGCGCGCGCCCTGACGATGCTGTCGGCGACGACCCATCGGCACGCCGACCCGACCGAGCACCCGGCGTGGCGGATCGCTCCCTTCGTCTCGCGGCCGGAGCCGGACGAGGAGGAGGTCGCCGCGGTCTGGGGGGGCCATCGAGACGACCCGAAGGGGGGGACCGCCCCGGTGTGCGGGAGCTGCTGCGGCACGCCGCCGACGACGTCATCCCGCTCAACGGCACGGGCTACGGCGAGTCGGACAAGGGGGTCATGCTCGCCCTGGCCTCCTTCGGCTCGCGGCCGTGCGTGCTCGTCGGCCAGGACCGCCGCTACCAGGTCGCCGAGTCGATGGGACCGGCCGCGCTGCGTGAGGCACGTCGCGGCATGCGGATGGCCCGCGAGCTCGGCCTGCCCCTCGTGACGGTCATCGACACCCCCGGCGCCGACCTCTCCCCCCGGGCGGAGGAGGGCGCGCTCGCCGGGGAGATCGCCCGGTGCATCGCCGACATGACGGCGCTCGACGTACCGAGCGTGTCCGTGCTCCTCGGCGAGGGCACCGGCGGGGGGCGCGCTGGCGCTGCTGCCCGCGCAGCGGGTCGTCGCCGCCGGCAATGCCTGGCTGTCGCCGCTGCCGCCGGAGGGGGCGAGTGCCATCGTCTTCAAGGACACCGAGCACGCCGCTCTGCTCGCCGCCCGCCAGCGGGTCGGCGCCCGACACATGCGCGAGGACGGGCTCGTCGACGTCATCGTCGAGGAGTCCCCCGCGGCCCACGAGGACCCGGAGGGCTTCGCCCGGGCGATCGGCGCGGAGGTGGTCGCCCAGGTCGACGAACTGCTCGCTCGGTCCGCGAACGAGTGAGGCGGGGGTCGGGCGGTCAGCCGGCGATCGCCAGCCCGTCCCACACCGGCATCTCGACGACGGCGCGATCGGTCGCCAGGTAGGTCGCGAGCAGTGGCACGTCGAGCTCGCGGCAGGAGGCGATCGCCGCCTCGTGCCAGGCCCGTGCCTCGTCGTCGGGCTCGAGGCCGTGGGGCCGGCCGATCGCGACGACGAGGCCGCCGAGACGCTCGACGAGGCCACCGACGACGAGGTCGAAGGGGCGGCGCCGCTCGCTCGGTGGCAGGTCGGTACCGCCGAGCTCGCCGATCGTGATCGGCTGGATCATGCGGCAGGTCTCGTCGCACAGCACGATCGTCAGCGAGCCACTCTCGCGGTCGCTCTCGCGCACGACGAGATCGACGACGTCGCGGGCGATCGTCGGGTCGGTCAGGGGTCGGGTGGGCCAGTCACGGGGCAGGTCGTCGAAGCTCATGCCCTGCAGTGTGGCCGGGTCGGCGCAGCCCGCCGCGAGGTTTTCCACAGCGGCCCGGCGCAGTCGACGCGGTGGGTAGTGTGAGCCACGGCACGGCGCCCCACCACCCGCGTCGAGCCGTCCGTGCCCCACCCACGAGCACCCCAGGAGAGCCACCCGTGGCACTGAGCGTCTTCGACCTGTTTTCGATCGGCATCGGCCCGTCGAGCTCCCACACCGTCGGCCCGATGCGGGCCGCCGTGATGTTCGTCGAGGGTCTGCGTGACGAAGGGGTCCTGCCGCAGGTGCGTCGGGTCAAGGCCGAGCTCTTCGGTTCGCTCGGAGCGACCGGTCACGGGCACGGCTCCAACACCGCGGTCCTGCTCGGCCTGTCCGGTGAGCGCCCGGAGGTCTGCGACCCCCGCTCGGTGGCCGGTCGGCTGCAGCAGATCCGCTCCTCGCACCGGGTGAGCCTGCTCGGCGAGCACGAGATCGACTTCCATGAGGACGACGACCTCGTGCTGCACCGGCGCAAGGCGCTGCCCCTGCACCCCAACGGCATGACCTTCACGGCGTGGGGCGACGCGCAGGAGCCGATCAGCGCGCACACCTACTACTCCGTCGGCGGCGGCTTCGTCGTCGGCGAGGACGCCTCGGGCTCGACGAAGATCGTCGCCGACACGACGCCCGTCGCCCACCCCTTCACCACCGGCGACCAGCTGCTCGCCATCTGCCGGGAGACCGGCCTGTCGATCGCCCAGGTCATGCTCGACAACGAGCTGTCGTGGCGCACCGAGGACGAGGTGCGCCAGGAGCTGCTGCACATCTGGTCGGTCATGCAGGAGTGCATCGACAACGGCACCCGCACCGAAGGGGTCCTGCCCGGCGGCCTCAAGGTGCGCCGGCGCGCGCCCCAGCTCCACCAGCGGCTGCGGGCCGAGGGCAGCAGCAGCGACCCGCTGCGCGGCATGGACTGGCTGTGCCTCTACGCCCTGGCCGTCAACGAGGAAAATGCCGCTGGCGGCCGGGTCGTCACCGCACCGACCAACGGAGCGGCCGGCATCATCCCGGCCGTGCTGCGCTACTACGTCGACTTCGTGCCGGGCGCGGACGAGGACGGCATCTGCCGCTTCCTGCTCACCGCGGCGGCGATCGGCGTCATCTACAAGGAAAATGCCTCGATCTCGGGCGCCGAGGTCGGCTGCCAGGGCGAGGTCGGCTCGGCCTGCTCGATGGCGGCCGGCGCGATGGCCGCGGTGCTTGGCGGCTCCCCCGCCCAGGTCGAAAATGCCGCGGAGATCGGCATGGAGCACAACCTCGGCCTGACCTGCGACCCCGTGGGCGGGCTCGTGCAGATCCCGTGCATCGAGCGCAATGCCGTCGCCTCGGTCAAGGCGATCACCGCGGCCCGCACCGCGCTGCGCGGCGACGGCTCGCACGTCGTCTCGCTCGACAAGGTCGTCAAGACGATGCGCGAGACCGGTCGGGACATGAAGGTCAAGTACAAGGAGACCGCTCGCGGCGGTCTGGCCGTCAACGTCATCGAGTGCTGAGGCCTCCCCCTTCGACACGACGAAGGCGCCGCCCCCATCGGGAGCGGCGCCTTCGTGCGTGCGGCGGGGGACCTTACTTCTTCTTGATCTCCCAGTCACCCGCGGCCTGGACGACGATGTACTTCGTGCCCTCCTGGACCGTGGTGGTGCCGTCGTAGCTGTCGTACTCGCTGATCAGGCGGTCCGGGTAGTCGGAGGCACCGACGGCCTCGACCTTGATGTTGCCGATGAAGGAGTCCTTCGGCTGCGTGTACTTGACCGCGATGTCGGACTTCTTGCCGTCCCACTTGAAGACCTTGGAGCCGTCACCCTTCTCGGTCGAGCCGAAGGTCGGGGCCTTGTCGATCTTCGTGAACTTCACGGTCCACGAGCCCTTGGTGTCCATCTCGATCTTCGTCGTGCTCGTGTTGTAGCCGGTGAGGTTGTACGCCACCGTGCCCTTGGCCGCGTCGCTCGACGTGAGGATGTACTCGGAGTTCTTGTCGTTGAAGTCCAGGCCCTTGATGCTCAGGCTGTCGTACTTCTGACCGTCGTAGGTGAACTCCATGAGGCCGGCGCCGTCGCCACCGGGGACGTTGACGACGCTGTGGCCGCTGCCCTTGTAGGTGGTGCCCCACTTGGCGGCACGGCCCTTGGTCACGCTGGAGACCGGGCCGGAGTCGCTCGAGGACGAGTCCGTCGGGCTCGAGTCGGTCGTGGACGAGTCGCTCGACGAGGAGTCGGTCGGCGTCGAGTCCGTGGACGAGGAGTCCGTCGGGGTCGAGTCGGTCGGCTGGGAGGTCGTCGACGGCTGCGCGGTGGGCTCGTCGTCGCTACCACCGATGAGCTTGAGGCCGAGGAAGCCCAGGACGAGCAGGAGGATCAGGCCGAGGACACCGAGACCGGCGATCAGCGGCACCTTGCTCTTGGAGCCCGGCGCACCGCCCTGGCCGTACTGCTGCTGGCCGTAGCCCTGCTGCTGGCCATAGGCGGAGGACTGGTCGTACCCGCCCTGCTGGCCGTAGCCCTGCTGCTGGCCATAGGCGGAGGGCTGGTCGTACCCGCCCTGCTGGCCGTAGCCGCTCTGGTCCTGACCGTAGGAGGACTGGCCGTAGCCCTGGTCCTGACCGTAGGAGGAGGCACCGTAGCCGCCGGCGGCACCCGCGGCGGCACCGTAGCTGGTGCTGTCGGTGGAGATCGCCTCGGTCTCGGAGGACCGGTCGGCGTTGGGACGCACACGCGTGGCCTCGTCGACCTCGCTCGTGGACCCGACGGTGTCCTGACGCGTCCCCGTGCCCGAGGAGTCGGGACCCGGCTGGTCGGCAGCGAAGCCGTCGGGCGTCGCCTGACGGTGCTCGGTCCAGCCATTGCCGTCCCAGTAACGAATCTGCCCCTGATTGTCAGGGTCCTGATACCAACCGGCAGCCCAGTTGCTCATCGCAGGCCCTCTCCGTATCTCTCGTATGCGATCTCTGTGTGCGAGCCCAGCGTACCTGCGCTCAACCCTGTGGACATGGGGAGAACTCCCCAGTTGTTGCTCTTCGGACTCAGGACTGGTACCCGTTGCGGCGATTGAGCTCCACCGCGCCCTGGTACGCGTGGTACATGCCCCAGCCCCAGGCGACCACCATGAGCGGCAGCCCGATGAAGCCGATGAGGATCCAGCCGAGGCAGATGACCAGAACGAGCCCGAAGATGTAGAGGCCGAGGAACCCCACGCCTGCGCCGACGTCACCGTTGACCATCGACCCGACGCCGGGGATGAAGAGGGACAGGATCAGCGAGATCGCCGGGTCCTTGCGGGGCGCGGGCATCGCGCCGGCCGGGCCGACGTGCGGCGGCTGGGGGTAGGGCTGCTGCGAGTAGGACTGCTGGCCGAAGGGGGCCTGCCCCGCACCGGGAGGAGGTGCCTGCCCGTGGGTGGGTGCGGTGTAGGGCACCACCTGACTGCTCGGCGGGGGCGGCGGGCTGGCCGGGGTCGCGGCACCGGTCGTCGGCGACGCAGACGCGGAGGTGGGCGACGGTGTCGACGTCGGCGGCGGCGCAGACGTCGAGTGCGTCCACCGGGTGCCGTCCCAGTAGCGTCGCTCGCCGTCGTGCTCGTACCAGCCCGGCGCGTGTTCGGTCATGATGCCCCCTGTGTCTCGCCGGAGATGCTACCTGCGTCGGCGAGCGCCCGAGCCACCTCCTCGCCCGCGAGCCGGATCACATCGAGGTCCCCGACGACGACGAGTCGGTCGGTCGCGCGCGACAGCCCGACGTAGAGGCGCTCGCGAAAACGCTCGCGGGTCCCCGACTCGTTGATGCACAGCACGACGGCGCGACGTTCCATCCCCTTCGCCCCGAGCACGTGCCCGTAGAAGACGTCGTCGTTGTCCCAGAAGGTGTCCCAGTACCCGCGCTGCCCGTACTCCTCCTGCCGCTCCGCCTGCACGGGGTGTCGTGCGCCGGTGGTGAGCAGGGCGACGTGCTGGGGGTCCCACCCTTCGTCGAGCAGGACGTCGACCTGGTCGTCGGCGAGGGTCAGGGCCTCCCGCGACGTGGCGTGGACGAGCTCCACCTGCGGGCCGTCACCGCCCTCGAGGCGCATCCGCAGCGGCGCCAGCGGTCGGAAGGCGGCGGCGATCTGCTTGGTGTTGCGCAGGTTGTGGTCGAGGACGAGCGGCACGAGCGGGACCGGAGGCCGGCCGAAGCGGTTGAAGAGGCGCTGGTTTTCGTCGGAGTAGAGGAAGAGCCCGCCGTCGCTCTCGTCGGTGAGCGCACCGATGATCGGCCGCCACCACGACTCGGCGAAGTCCTGCGCCTCGTCGACGACGAAGCTGTCGTACCGCTCCCCCGGCGGCAGCTCGGCGGCCCGGCCGGCCATGAGTCGGGGGAAGGTCTCCTCCCAGTAGTTCGGGTCGTCGCGGGTCCCGGAGGGCACGCCCCAGAGGTTGCCGAGCTCTTCGAAGGTGCCGACGAAGGAGGGCCGCTGGCGGCGGGGCCAGGTCGCGACCTCGCGCTTGAAGTACGTCGCGAGGCCGATGGAGTAGCACAGGAGGGCGACCCGTTCGGGTGTGCGGCCTCGCTGACCTGCGGACAGCTGCTTGGCCTGGGTGAGGGCGAGCACGGTCTTGCCGCTGCCGGCGCCGCCGCGGATCTCGATGCGGCGCAGCAGGCGGGTGACGTCGAGGACGAGGGACTGCTCCTGGGTGAGGTGGTCGGCCCGCGCCTGGCGTTCGTCGGCCTCGTCGACGACCGTCGGGGCAACGCCCCTGCCCCGCGCGGTGAGGATGTCGACGATCACCTCGCAGTCGTCGAGGCTCGGCACGGCGGTGTGGGTCTCGAAGCCGAGCGGGATGTCGGCGAGGCGCTCGGCGAGGGTCGCCATGTCGCCACGGTCGTGGATCATCCAGCGCGGGCAGTCCGGCAGGTCGAAGTCCAGCCCGAGGCTGACGAAGGGGGTGACGACGGCGTGGGCGAAGCGGATCCGACGTCGGGACGAGTCGGCCCAGCGGGGGTCGGTCTCGACGTACTGGCGGATGGCGTACTTCGTGTCCCGGACCTGCCCGACCGGGTCGATGGGTTGTCGTGCGCCGCGGCGCTTGATCGTCCACTGGCCGTCGTCGATGCGGGTCCCGTTGCCCTTGACCTCCACGACGACGACACCGACGTCGGGCATGACGACGACGAGGTCGGCCTCGTGGTCCTTGGTGAGGTCGGTGAGGCGGTAGTTGGCGAGGAGCACGTCCTGGGGACGAAGGGAGTCGCGCAGCCCCTCCCACACGTGCCGCTCGGAGTCCGTCGTGAAGGGCGGGTCTTCGGGGATCAGCCGTGGCATGGGGCCAACGTAGCGTCGTGCCGAGTCAAGGTGGGTTGGCTCGGGCTCGTGACCGATCTCGTCTCTCTCAGAAGGGCACCGGGCCGCACTCCACCGCTGGCGCCACCAGCTCCTCCCCTCCCCCCCTTCGCCCCCTCCACGGGGGGCAAAGCCGGTGCAACGACGAGCTGACCCCCGTCATCAGGGCCGAGCGTCGGCTCACCGGCCGCCCATGCGCTGACGTGCACCTCCCCTTCGTCGAGGGAATGCACCCAGTGGGCGGGGAAGGTGCTGGCGGGCACCCCCGCCGGGCTCGTCCACTCGGCCCGGCCGTCCTCGTGGAGGGTGTGGGTCCAGCGCGGTGAGTGCTTGACCCGGTGGTGGTGCCGGCAGAGCCCGGAGAGGTTGGCGGGGCTGGTGGCCCCCTGCGGGTACGGGAGGGCGTGGTCGAGGTCGGCCGCCTGCTCGGCGCCGCGGGCGACGCGGCGGGTGCAGCCCCACATGCGACAGGTGCCGTCGCGGGTGGTGACGAAGTCACGCATCGCGCGTGGCACGACGTAGCGGGGGTCGGAGGTCTCGACGAGGACGCCGGTGCGGGCGTCGACGAGCGCCCGGGAGACGGTGGTGTCGAGGTGCGTGGTGAGCGCGGCGACGACGTCGGCGGGGATGAAGCCGACCCCCGGGATGTCGCAGCCGCTGACCCACGTGCGCTGGCCGTCGGGGCCGGGACCGGCGGCCACCTGCGCGGTGATCGCGTTGCCGGCCCACTCCTCCGGTACGACGTCCACGGCGTCAGGTCCTTCGCCGGTGACGAAGCGCCCTTCGACGGCGGTCGGTCCGTGGAGGGCGTGGGCGGCGTCACCGGCAGCCGGTCGACCTTCGCCCCCTGCGTAGGGGGCGAACGAGAGCCGCGACGCGGCCGAGGTGATGATCGGCAGCCCGAGGCGAACGTGCGGGGTGACCTCGACGCCACGCAGGGCGAGATCGGCCAGGCCCTGGGCCCGGGACGCACCGGCGGCGAGGGTGGGGTCGGCCTGGCGCAGCTGCTTGGCGACCGCGTCGATCGCCTCCTTGAGCGCGAGTGCGGTCTCGGCAGGGAGGGTGGCGTGCAGGTCGGTGCAACCGACGGGGCCTTCGCTGAAGGCGACGTACAGTGCATTGCGCCGGTTGCGCCGGGCACGGTCGGCGAGGAGCTCCGGCTCGACCCGCTGGAGGATGCGGCGAGTCGCCTTGCGCAGCTCCCGCTCGTCGAGGCCCGTGGCGCGGGTGCTGCCGGGCCGGCCACGAAGGGGGTCGAGCAGGTGGTCCACGACCGCTGCCACCGCGTCGGGGCCCGCCTCGCGGGTCTCCTTGGCGACGACCTCGAGGGACCGCTCCCGCATGCGCCCATCCGCCACCAGGTCGGCGAGGCGCCGCAGGTCGGTGATGGCGCGTGCCGACAGGTCGCACCGTCGCCCCGCCTCCCCCGCACCTGCCCCGAGGGCGAGACCGAGCGCGTCGACGGCGAACTCGGCGACCTCTCCCTCCGGCAGGCGGACCGGGCGGTAGACGTGGTCCTCGCCGACCTCTTCACCGAACCGCGATGCGTGGCCCAGCAAGGTCAGCTCGAGCGCGTCGGCTGCCCGTCTGAGGCGCTCGGTCGCCTGGAGCATCCGCGTCAGCGTCTGCTCGTCGGCCCTGCCCGCCTGCGCCCCCGCGCGCTCACGGATCTGCCCCAGTCCCCGGAAGGACTCCTCCACTTTGGCCAGCTCGTCTTCGAACATGTGTCCATGGTCGCAGCGGCCACCGACAACCCCGGGCTAGGCCGTGGGCGGCACTTGCCCCTTGACCTCGTTCCGCGACGGCAGGGCCCGGTAGGACTCCGGTCGTAGGTCGCAGCTCGCACGCAGGTCCCCACGAAGGGAGTAGAAGCGCACCGACTCCGGCCGGAAGTCGTGGAGTCGGTAGAGGTGGTAGGACTCCGCCTCTGAGACGCTCACGTCGACCTCGTTGCGGGTGATGACCATCGGCCAATGCACTCCCTGGGTCGTCGTCTTGACCTCGATCAGCTTGTCAGCCCCGCTGGGCTCGAAGGACCGGATGTCGAACCCGAGGCCGTCACCGACGGTCTGGCTGACGTGCTCGACCCGCGCCGCCAGGGTGTGCTCGCCCATCCGGGTGAGCAGCTGCCGTTCCCGCTCCAGGACCGCTCGTTCACCGGCAGCACCCAACGCACGATTCATCGCCTCCAGCTCCACGAAGTCCCATCAACCCACGTGTTGCCCCGGCCCAGCTCTGAAGACATCCAGGCCGAGGGAGGGAGCCTCCCCTTCGACCCAGGCAGCCGATCCGCTCACGTCCGGCATGGCGCGGGTGATCTTGTCGAAGGCGAGGTTCGTGAGCTCCGGCCGACGCAAGATCTCCTCCCGGACTGCATCCCGCAGAGAAGCCTGGATGTTGGGGTAGGGCTTGTACCCGTTGACGAAGGGGAAGCTCATCTCTCGCAGGACCGCGCTGACATTCATGAACTTGTACTCGATCGATCCTCGACCGCGATCCATGACGTCTTGGAGCTGGCGGTTCACCTGCGCCTTGACGAACCTCTCGTCCTGAAGCTCTGAACGGAGCATGTCGAAGTACGCGCTGACGAGGATTCCGTTCTCCTCGTCCGTCCAGTCGCCCGACTCAGCCACGCACCCTCCTGCCCTGTGAGAGCACCATAGAGACCCTCCGCCAGCAGGTCAGCTAGGAGACACGGAAGGACTCATACGCGATCTCGAGCAGCAACGGGTCGGGGTGCTCAGCCCGCCGAGCAGGAAGCACCATGAGCTGCTCGTTGTGTCGCTCCTTCAGTCCGTGCTGAAGCATCGGTCCGTCGATTTCCTCGAGCAAATCACGCCGGATCTGGACGACGTGGTCTGGGCGGATGCCCAAAATGCCGGAGTCGAAGGCGGCATGGTGAATCTTGCACAGCGCGAGCCCGTTTCGCACAGAGGCAACTCCGAGCTCGTGACCGTCCTCGACGATGTGCGCAGCGTCCAACAGGTCGCCATGCCTGAGTGCGCACACCGCGCACCGGGTCTCGTAAGCCCGCATCACCGTTGACCTGAAGACCCGTTGGTGAACCCTCTGGTTGCGCTCGGCCCGGATGTATCGTCGTACGTGCTCGTCCACCTCGGACAAGGACTCCCGCTGGCTCTCGTCGATGGCTACGACGAACTGGTGCTGAGCCGGCTCTTCGGCCTCGATGTAGACGGGGTAGATGGGCTTGTAGTCTCCCGGCCCAACCCCGAAGAACCAGATCAGAGGCAACGAGGCATTCATGGCGGCCCGTAGCGCCCTGTTCTCCGGGTGCAGGGCGTCTGTGCCTCGCCATTTGTAACGGAGGCGACCGTCCGCCCCAACCGCATCCTCGTAGGGCCGATGGGCCCCCTCGGCGCGGTAGACCGTGCGTATCGACAGGGCCGCTTGCGCGTCGGCCGGCTTCCGGATCCCGCGCTGAGCGTCAAGCAACGGAATTCTGACTCCCTCGAACTGGAACTCCCGCAGTGCCTCAGAGCGAAGCCAGTCGCGCTCTGCCGACGTCGCACGGTCGAGCCACCCCATCGCGGCTGACCGAAACTCACGCTCGAAGTGCAGGTCTCAGCCCATGGGTCCGAGCTTGCCAGCTCGGGCACGCCGAAGGGGGCCAACCGGACTCGCCGGTTGGCCCCCCTTCGTCAACTACTGCAGATCAGCTGCAGCCGCTGGTCGAGCCGCAGCCCTCGCAGACGTAGCAGGAGCCGGCGGGACGCATCTTGGTGCCGCAGGTCATGCACATCGGGGCGTCGGCGGTCTTGCCCTGGAACTTCTCGAGCAGCTCGGCCGAGGAGTGGACCGTGGCGTCGACCTCGCGGGCCGAGGCGGCGCCGGCACCGGACTGGACGGTGACGTCGGCCTCCTCGTCCTTGGCCGGCGAAGCCTTGGCCTCCTTCGCCTCGGTGGTGGGCACGCCCTGCGAGTAGCTGTCGTCGTCGTAGCTCTCGTCGTCGTCCGAGGTGGTGGCCTCGTACGAGCCGGTCTCGAGCTGACGCGCACGCTCCTCGGCAGTGTGGATGCCCATGAACGACCGCGTGTCGAAGTCCAGGTAGTCCAGCGCCAAGCGACGGAAGACGTAGTCCATGATCGACTGCGCCATCCGCACGTCCGGGTCGTCCGTCATGCCGGCCGGCTCGAAGCGCAGGTTGGTGAACTTCTCGACGTAGGTCTCCAGCGGCACACCGTGCTGCAGGGCGATCGAGATCGCGATGGAGAAGGCGTCCATCAGACCGGCCAAGGTCGAGCCCTGCTTGCCGAACTTCAGGAAGATCTCGCCGAGCTCGCCGTCCTCGTAGGTGCCGGCGGTCAGGTAACCCTCGGCCCCACCGACGGCGAAGCTCGTCGTCTGCGAGGTGCGGCGCTTGGGCAGGCGGCGACGCAGCGGGCGGTACTCGACGACCTTCTCCGTCTCGGCAGCAGCGGCCTCGGCACCAGCCTTGGCGTCCTTGGCGGTGGACCCACCGTCGGACAGCGGCTGGCCGACCTTGCAGTTGTCGCGGTAGACCGCGAGCGCCTTGAGGCCGAGCTTCCAGCCCTGCATGTAGACGTCCTCGATCTCCTCGACCGTGGCGCTCTCGGGCAGGTTGACCGTCTTGGAGATCGCACCGGAGAGGAAGGGCTGCACCGCAGCCATCATCCGCACGTGGCCCATCGGGGCGATGGCCCGCGCGCCCATGGCGGTGTCGAAGATCTCGTAGTGCTCCGGCTTCAGGCCCGGGGCGTCGATGACGTGACCCTTGTCGGCGATGTACTCGACGATCGCCTCGATGGTCTCCTCGGCGTAGCCGAGCTTCTTCAGCGCGCGCGGGATCGTCAGGTTGACGATCTGCATCGAGCCGCCACCGACGAGCTTCTTGAACTTCACGAGCGAGAAGTCCGGCTCGATGCCGGTGGTGTCGCAGTCCATCATGAAGCCGATGGTCCCGGTGGGGGCGAGCACCGACGCCTGGGCGTTGCGGTAGCCGTTCTTCTCACCGGTCTTGACGACCGCGTCCCACGCCTTGGTGGCGTAGGCGTGGATGTCCTTGTCCATCGTGTGCATCGTGCGGATCTGGTCGTTGGCCGCCTGGTGCTTGCGCATGACGCGCTTGTGGGCGTCCGCGTTGCGGGCGTAGCCGTTGTACGAGCCGACGATGCCGGCCAGCTCCGCCGAACGCTTGTAGGACGCACCCGTGAGCAGCGAGGTGATCGCCGCGGCGAGCGCCCGGCCACCGTCGGAGTCGTAGCCGTGACCGGTCGCCATGAGCAGCGCGCCGAGGTTGGCGTAGCCGATGCCCAGCTGGCGGTAGTCGCGGGTGGTCTGGCCGATCGACTCCGTCGGGAAGTCCGCGAAGCAGATCGAGATGTCCATCGCGGTGATGACCAGCTCGGCGACCGCCTGGAAGCGCGCGGCGTCGAAGGTGTCGTCGTCCCCCAGGAACTTCAGCAGGTTGAGCGAGGCCAGGTTGCAGGAGGAGTTGTCCAGGGACATGTACTCGCTGCACGGGTTGGAGGCGGTGATGCGGCCGGTCTCGGGGTTGGTGTGCCAGTCGTTGATCGTGCCGTCGTACTGGATGCCCGGGTCGGCGCACTCCCACGCGGCCTTGGCGATCTTGCCCATGAGCTCACGGGCGTCGACGGTCTCGATGACCGAACCGTCCTTGCGGGAGGTCAGGCCGAAGTCGGTGCCCTCGTCGACCGCGCGCATGAACTCGTCCGTCACGCGCACGGAGTTGTTGGCGTTCTGGTACTGCACCGAGGTGATGTCGGCGCCACCGAGGTCCATGTCGAAGCCGGCGTCACGCAGCGCGCGGATCTTGTCCTCCTCGCGCGCCTTGGTCTCGACGAACTCCTCGATGTCCGGGTGGTCGACGTCCAGGACGACCATCTTCGCCGCGCGGCGCGTCGCGCCACCGGACTTGATGGTGCCCGCGGAGGCGTCGGCACCGCGCATGAAGGAGACCGGGCCGGAGGCGGTGCCACCGGAGGAGAGCAGCTCCTTGGAGGAGCGGATGCGGGAGAGGTTCAGACCGGCGCCGGAGCCGCCCTTGAAGATGAAGCCCTCCTCCTTGTACCAGTTGAGGATCGAGTCCATCGAGTCATCGACCGAGAGGATGAAGCAGGCGCTGACCTGCTGCGGGCTCAGCGTGCCGACGTTGAACCACACGGGCGAGTTGAAGCTGAAGATCTGGTGCAGCAGCGCGTAGGTCAGCTCGTGCTCGAAGATCTCGGCGTCAGCGTCCGTCGCGAAGTAGCCGTGCTCCTTGCCCGCCTTGACGTAGGTGAGGACGACCCGGTCGATGAGCTGCTTGAGACCCGACTCGCGCTGCGGCGAACCGACCGCACCACGGAAGTACTTCGTCGTGACGATCGTGGAGGCGTTGACCGACCAGAAGTCGGGGAACTCGACGCCGCGCTGCTCGAAGATCGTCTCGCCGGTCTTCCAGTTCTGCTGGACGACGTCGCGCTTCTCCCACACGACCTCGTCGTAGGGGTGGACACCCTCCGTGGTGTGGATGCGGGTGATCGTCAGGCCCTTGGTGCGGGACCCGCGACGGGCGCTGGACTTGCCGGCGGTCTCGGTCATGCTGCTCTCTCCTCGGTCCGTGTGGTGGCGGTCTGCTTCAGCTGTGCTGCGGTCGTTCTTCAAAGGTGTCACCGGGTACCGACAGCCCAACGGCGTGCCGGCCCCGGGGGTCTAGGGGGTGGTGACGGCGGCGTGCTCCTCGCGGAGCGTGGCGATCGCCGACTCGAAGTCCTCGAGCGAGTCGAAGGACTGGTAGACGGAGGCGAAGCGCAGGTACGCCACCTCGTCGAGATCACGCAGCGGCGGCAGGATCGCCATGCCCACCTCGTGGGCGTCGATCTCCGCGCTGCCCTGGGAGCGGATGCTCTCCTCGACCCGCTGGGCCAGGAGGGCGAGCTGGTCCTCGGTGACCGGTCGGCCCTGGCAGGCCTTGCGGACGCCGGCGAGCACCTTGGCCCGGCTGAAGGGCTCGGCGGCACCGGACCGCTTCGTCACCGTGAGGCTGGCGCTCTCGAGGGTCGTGAAGCGGCGGCTGCACTCCGGGCACTGGCGACGACGCCGGATGGCGCTGCCGTCATCGGTCGTCCGGCTGTCGATGACCCGGGAGTCGGTGTGCCGGCAGAACGGGCAGTGCACGGTGATCTCCCTTCGCTGGACGTGCGATGTGGTGCTGCTTGTGGATGGTGCGGTGGACGAAACTGGGGACGAACCCCGCTCGCCTGTGGAGAAACGGTCTCCGCCTGTGCACTATATGTGGACGAATGACAACCGTGTAACCACTAGATGTAGTGACCATTAGACGCCTCCGGCGGACGTGACGCAAGTCCCCCGGAAAAACAGTCGATGAACGGCACATCGGCCGCCCCCACGGTGCGTGGAGACGGCCGATGGCCTACCCGGGCCGGGTCGAGTGGCTCGGGGGATGGTGGTGACGAAGGGGGTCAGTGCCCCGGGATCGTCAGGGTCTGCCCGGCGTGGACGTGCGTGGTCGAGAGGTTGTTGGCGACCTGGATGCGAGTCACCGCCTCCGCGGTGGGGAGACCGGCGAGCTCGGTCGTGGCGATCTCGCTGAGCGTCTGCCCCGGCTCGACGGTGACCTCCTGCGTCGCCGCTGGCGTGCCACCGAAGGCGAGGCTCGCGCCCGCGACGCTCGCCACGGCGACCGTCGTCAGGGTGATCACCAGGCGGCCGCGACGGGTCAGGCGGGTGCGCGAGGCCGGGCGCTCGACGACGGCGTCACCGGTCGGCACGGAGATGAGGTGGCGCGTGCGTGCCGGCGCGTCGATGCAAATCGGGGTGGCAGTGAGAGCAGTCATGCGGTCCTCCTCGTGGCGATTCCGTCGAACCGGTGTTCGATAGAACGTCTGTACGATGTCTAGCACGGGTGTTCGAAGAAAATCAACAACACGCTCGAACACGTGTTTGAAATGCTTGTTCGATCGGCCTAGGGTCGATCTCACCGAGAAGTTGACCAGCGACCACCGACAACGGAAGGCCGCGAGCTCGGGACCGGACACGGACGAAGGGGTCGAGACCATGAGCGGCAAGGGCAAGGACAACATCCACCAGTTGCCCGAGCGGGACACCGGCGACGGGCTGACCGCCCGGCAGCGCAAGGTGCTCGAGGTGATCCGCAATGCCGTCGCCAGCCGGGGCTACCCGCCGAGCCTGCGCGAGATCGGCGAGCTCGTCGGCCTGACGAGCCCGAGCTCGGTGGCCCACCAGCTCTCCTCCCTCGAGCGCAAGGGCTACCTGCGTCGCGACCCCAACCGGCCCCGCGCCATCGAGGTCATCTCCCCCGACGACTCCACCCCCGCGGTCACGGCCGAGGTCACCGACCTCACCGACGGCATGCGCGGCGGCGCGAGCACCCACGACGAGGTCGTCGACCCGACCGGCTCCGGCGACGAGCGCCCCGAGGCGAGCTACGTGCCCGTGCTCGGTCAGATCGCCGCCGGTGTGCCGATCACCGCGGAGGAGGTCGTCGACGACGTCTTCCCGCTGCCCAAGCAGATCGTCGGCGAAGGCTCGCTCTTCCTGCTCAAGGTCGTCGGCGACTCGATGATCGACGCGGCCATCTGCGACGGCGACTGGGTCGTCGTGCGCCAGCAGCCCAATGCAGACAACGGCGACATCGTCGCGGCCATGCTCGACAACGAGGCGACCGTCAAGACCTTCAAGCGGACCGACGGCAACGTCTGGCTGCTCCCCCACAACCCGGCCTTCGACCCGATCGACGGCAACCACGCGACGATCCTCGGCAAGGTCACCGCCGTGCTGCGCCGCCTCTGACCGCGAGGTCCTCGACGGCGCCGACCAGGTGCCGGAGCGACGGCGCGAGCTCGCCATCCACCCGGTGGTCGACGAGGTCGTCGCCGCGGGTGGGGCCCCGGGTGATGAGCAAGACGGGAATCCCCCGCTTCGCCGCGTGACGCACGAAGCGCAGGCCCGACATCACCTGCAGCGAGCTGCCGAGCACGAGCAGGCTCGGCGCCGCGTCGACGAGGTCGTAGCAGTGCTGGACCAGCGGCTTGGCCACGGACCCACCGAAGAAGACGACGTCCGGCTTCAGCGTGTCGTCCCCGCACACAAGGCAGCGCGGTGCGACGAAGCGTTCGACGTCGACGCTCTCCAGGCGCACGTCACCATCGGGCCTGATCTCGTCGCTGTCGACGTCGAAGCCGGGGTTGTCCCGGGACATCCGCGCATCGAGAGTGCGCCGGTCCTCGCGCGCCTCGCAGGTGAGGCAGACGACCTCGACGAGGCTGCCGTGCAGCTCGACCACGTCTCGCGTCCCGGCTGCTTGGTGGAGACCGTCGACGTTTTGCGTGATGACCGGGCCGACCGCACCGAGATCCTGCAACCGCGTGACGAGGTGGTGCGCCGCGTTGGGCCGCGCGGCGTGAAATCGGCGCCACCCGACGTAGCTGCGCGCCCAGTACCGCTGGCGCGCTTGGCTGCTGCCGACGAACTCCCCGTAGTGCATCGGGGTCACTCGTCGGGTGCCGTCCGGTCCCCGGTAGTCGGGTATCCCCGAGTCCGTCGACATGCCCGCGCCCGTCAGCACGAGGGCGGGGCCGACGGACAGAGC
Organism: Janibacter hoylei PVAS-1; assembly: GCF_000297495.1. Classification (GTDB taxonomy): domain Bacteria; phylum Actinomycetota; class Actinomycetes; order Actinomycetales; family Dermatophilaceae; genus Janibacter; species Janibacter hoylei. The sequence goes on from NZ_ALWX01000014.1 coordinate 150,830, forward strand.
CGCCGCGATGGCGTCGATCACCCGACCAGTATGGGCGGCCGCTCCGGGCCGACCTACGATGGGCCCCATGATCGACGCCGCAGGGCTGCGCGTGATGCGGGCCATCGCCGAGGAGGGCAGCTTCACCGCTGCCGCGCTCGCGCTCGGGTACTCCCAGCCCGCCGTCTCCCAGATGGTCAAGCGTCTGGAGCAACGCACCGGGACCGTCCTCGTCGAAAAGGTCGGCCGCTCCGTGCGGCTCACCGAGGCCGGCGCCGTCCTCGCCCGCCACGCCGCGCCGGTGCTCGCCGCGCTCGACGCCGCCGAGGAAGAGGTCGCCGCGATCGCCGGTCTGCGCTCCGGACGGGTGCGCCTCATGGCCTTCCCGTCCTCGTCCGTGACCCTCGTGCCCCGGGCCCTCGCCGCCGTGCGGGCCGCCCACCCGGACCTGTCCGTGCAGTTCACCGAGGCCGAGCCGCCCGAGTCGCTTGCCGCCCTGCGTGCCGGCGACGTCGATCTCGCGGTGGCCTTCAGCTACGACGGCAGCGACCTGGGTCGCGGGGAGGACCTCGAGGGCTTCGTCGTCCATCCGCTCCTCGACGAGGAGGTGCGCGTCGCGCTCCCCCGCGACCACCCGCTCGCCGCCAAGGAGACGGTCTCGATGACCGACCTGACGGACGAGGAGTGGATCGCCGGGTGCGCCCGCTGCCGCGGCCACCTGCTGACGATCGCCCACGATGCCGGCTTCGCCCCCAAGGTCGCCTTCGAGACCGAGGACTACGTCGCGGTCCAGGGCTTCGTCGCCGCCGGTCTCGGGGTGGCCCTCATCCCCGACCTCATCCGGGCAGCGACGTCCAACCCCGACGTGAGCATCCGCCCGCTCGACCCGCAGAGCCGCCGCCGCATCCACGTCGTGACGACCGACGACCTGCTCAAGGTGCCCGCCGTCGCCGCGACGCTCGAGGCCCTCACGGTCTCGGCCCAGGCGGTCGACGTCTCCGTCGTCAGCTGACCGAGGGCCATCCCGCGGACGGACGCGTGCGCCCGCCGTCATCGACGGCTCGTCACGACAGCCCCAGCGTCGAGGACCGCGATGTCGCCGTGCTCGTCGGTGCGCACGACGCGGGTGCCGTGGCGCGCAGCCCACTGCAGCGCGGTGGGGGTCGGGTGCCCGTAGGTGTTGTCCGCGCCGACGCTGATGACAGCGGTCGGCGCGACGACGGCGTCCATGAGGTCCTCGTCGAGGTTGCTCGACCCGTGGTGCGGCATCTTGACGACGTCGAGGTCGTCGGCCGCCGCGGCCAGCGCCGGGTCGCGTCGTAGCGCGAGGAGGATCGCGTGGCCCGCCTCGCGCTCGATGTCACCGAGGAGGAGAGCGCTCAGGCCACCCGACCCTTCGGTGTCGCCCGCCCCGTCGGTCTCGCCAACGCGCACGTGCAGCACGATGCTCGCGTTGTTGGCTGCCGAGCCCCCGGGCACGACCCGCGCCGGCCACCACACCGACGCGGTGACGTCACCGATGACGAGACGGTCGCCGGCGACGAGCGGCTGGACGGGCGCACCGTGCTCGGTCGCGATCCGTCGCACCTGCCGCACAGCCCACGCGGGGTCCTCGACGGGGGTGACGAGCACCCGCCCGACCGGCCGGTCACCGATCGCGGCCTCGAGGTCCCCGACGTGATCGTCGTGGAAGTGCGTGAGCACCACGGCGTCCAGCGTGCGCACCTGCAGGCGTCGCAGGCACCCGTCGATGCCACCGTCCTGCGGCCCGACGTCGACGAGGACGGCCCGTCCGGGCCCGGAGGCGAGGACGAGGCCGTCACCCTGCCCGACGTCGCAGGCGACGAGCCGCCACCCGTCGGGCGGCCACGTCCACACCCGCGTCGGCAGGGCACCGATCGCGAGCACGACGGCGAGGGCGATCGCGACGAGCGGACTCCCCCGGGCCCGCTGCACCAGCCAGGGCGCACTCAGCACGAGCACGGCGGTGACGACGGTGAGCAGCACCGCGCCCGGTGGCCCGTCGGGCCACGGCAGCGCTCCCCCGGGTACGTCGGCGGCCAGCCGGGCCGTCCACGCGATCGCCAGGGCGAAGGGCGCGCCGCACCACCCGACGAGGCTCGCCAGGGAGGTGCTCACGACGGCGACGAGGGCGGCGCTGACGCCGAGGACCGTGGCCGGGGCGACGAAGGGAGCCGCTGCCAGGTTGGCGACGACGGCGATGAGGCTGACGTCGCCCTGCAGGAGGACGACGACCGGCCCGCACACGAGCTGCGCGGCGACCGGGATGGCGACGGCAGGGCCGATCAGGTGCAGGCGTCTGGGCAGACGCGCGTTGATCGCATCCGACCACGGCCGCACGAGCAGCAGCAGCCCGAGCGTGGCGAGCGAGGAGAGCACGAAGCCGTAGGAGCGCGCCAGCCAGGGGTCGTAGGCGAGGAGCGCCAGGACGGCGGTGCACAGGGCAGGTGTGCCGGCTCCGCGCCGAGTGATGCTCATGCCGAGGAGGCCGATCGCCCCCATCGTCGCGGCGCGGATGACACTCGGCTCGGGTCGGGCGAGGACGACGAAGAAGGCCAGGCCCGCCGCCGCGAGCCAGGGCCGCCACCGTCGCGGCAGCCCACTCACCCGGGCGGCGCCGATGAGAGCGGCGAGGACGACGGCCACGTTGGACCCGCTCACCGCGGAGAGGTGGCTCATGCCGACGAGCAGCATGTCGTCGGTGAGGTCCTGCGGGGTCATGGAGGTGTCCCCGATGACGAGAGCCGGCAGCAGGCCTCGGGCGTCGGCGGGCAGCGGCTCCATCGCCTCGCGCATCCCCGTCCTCAGGTGCTCCGCCGCGGCCCGCACCGGCGAGCGTTCCCCCACCGGCTGCGGCGGCCCACGCGGGCTGAGCAGGGCCACCTCGGGGTCCTGCGGCTCCGCCGGCGCCAACCGCCCGGTGAGCTCGATGCGATCGTGCCACCCGACCTCGTCCCACGGCTGCTGCGCCCTGACGAAGACCGGTGCGCGGACCCGGGTCGTCACTCCTCGCGCGGTGACCGACTCCAGCCGCACCCGCAGCAGCACGCGGGGCGCGGCGGCGCTCCCTTCGTCACCGGAGGGCAGCCCGGCCCGCACGATCGGCTCGGTGAGCACGACCCCCTGGGCCCGGACCATCGCCCGCTCCGCGATGAGGTCGTCGATCGGGCCGACGTGGCGGGTGGCCTCGTGCGCCGCGGAGGCACCGAGCACGAGCACGCTGGCGACACAGGTCAGTCCGAGCACGGCCGGCCCGTCCCGGCGCCAGGAGGGTGCCGCGTGCCGCCCCCGGTAGCGCACTCCCCCGAGCCACAGCAGGCCGACGAGCCCGGCGGCCAGACCCGCCCCCACGACCCGGGTCGAGCCCGGCCACGAGAGCGCCCAGGCTCCGAGCGCCCAGGCACTCAGGCAGGGCACGAGCAGGCGCAGGTCGAGGGCCGGCGGGGGCCGCTGCGCGGTCTCGGGCTGCCCTGCCGCCCCACTCACACCGTGACCTTGGGCGAGAGCTGCGCGTAGATCTTGTCGCCGATGCCGCTCACCTCACCGAGCTCCTCGACCGCCGTGAAGCGTCCGTGCTCGGTGCGCCAGTCGAGGATCCGCTGGGCGAGCACCGGTCCCACGCCCGGCAGGGTCTCGAGCGTCGCCAGGTCGGCGGTGTTGAGGTCAACGAGGCCGCCCGTGCCCGGGGCTGCGCCACCACCTGCCCCGGGTGCGCCCGCTGGAGCCCCCGACGCGTCGGGTGCTCCCGGGGCCGCCGTCACGGTCTCCCCCGGGCGGGGCACGACGACCTGCTCGCCGTCGACGAGCGGTCGCGCGAGGTTGACCCCCGTGAGGTCGGCGCGCGAGGTGGTGCCACCGGCCTCGTCGAGCGCTGCGCCCACACGCGAGCCCGCCGGCAGCGTCACCACACCCGGTCGCTCCACCTGCCCGACGACGTGCACGGTGACCTCCGCGCTCGACGGGCTCCCCACCCCTGACACGGCACCTGGGGAGGTGGCGCCACCCGAGGCGAAGGGAGAGCCGCCGGCCGAGGCCCCCGACGTCCTCGCCCTCCGCTCCGACGTCCCCGGTCCCCGACGTCGCCGCCGGCTGCGGAGCCACGGCCTGCGGCTGTGCGTCGCCCCGCGCCAGCAGATATCGACCGCCGAGCATCGCCACGGCGAGCGCGACGACGAGGGCCACCCCGAGCACCGCCTGACGCCCCACGACGTAGCGCCCCGTCGCGAGGGTTGGTGGCAGCTCGAGCGGTCGACGTGGCCGGTCCTCCTCGAGGATCTCGGCCACCCGGGCGGAGGGTTCACTGGCACGACTCATGCCTGCGACGCTAGGCAGGTCGGGCCGTGCCGACCCGGGTCAGTGCGACGGTGTGGACGAGCGCCCGACCCAGCCCGGACCTGTGCACCAGCGGGCCCGCCCCGCTCTGCTCAGTCGGCTCAGTCGGCTCAGTCGCGGCAGCGGGGCACGACGGCGACGCCGATGGTCCCCAGACCCACGTGGGCGGCCACGACGGCGCTGAGCGTCGTCGTCTCGACGTGACCGTCAACGGTGGCTGCCAGCGCACTCCCCAGTGCGGCGGCCCGCTCGTCGCCGTCGATGTGCTGGACCGCGACCTCGACCCCGTCGGCCCAGTCCGGCAGGTCGCGGCAGGCCTCCTCGGTCAGCGCCTGCAGCCGGGCGATCGCACGACCGGCGGTGCGCACCCGCTCGAGGGGCTCGACCTGCCCGTCGACGACGTGGAGCACCGGCTTGACCGCCAGCGCCGACCCGAGCAGCGCCTGGGCGCCCCCGATCCGGCCACCACGACGCAGCCGGTCGAGGCTGTGCACGAGCAGGCGCACCGACGAGGCGCCGACCCGTCGCTCCAGCCGCTCGACGATCTCCGCCACGTCACGGCCAGCGGCCGCATCGCGGCTCGCCGAGATCGCGGCCAGCCCGACCGCCATGCCGATGGTGCGCGAGTCGACGACGTGGACCGGCACCGGGGACTCCAGCGCCGCCGAGCGGGCCGAGTCGACGGTCCCCGACAGGGAGGAGCTCAGGTGCACCGAGACGATCGCGTCAGCTCCCCCCCTTCGCCGCCTGCTCGTAGGCCCGCAGGAAGGTGAGGGGCGAGGGACGTGAGGTGCTGATGTCGGCCTTGCGCCGCAGCCCGTCGACGACCCAGTCGATGTCGGCATCGTCCTCGGCGCGGTCGCGGCCGTTGACGACCACGCGCAGGGGCACGGCGGTGATCCCGTGCTCGCTGCGCAGCTGCGGGCTCAGCGAGGTGGTCGAGTCGGTGACGACGGCGGTGCTCACCCGCCGAGGGTAGCGTCGCTCACCTGCGCGAACCCTCAGGCCGGGACGACGTTGACGAGCTTGGGCGCCCGGACGATGACCGTGCGGATGCCGCCCTCGGTCGCCGCCTTGATCTTGTCGCGGTCCAGGGCCAGCTCGCGCAGCTCGTCCTCACCGATGTCGCTCGGCACCTCGACGCGGTCGCGGACCTTGCCCTTGATCTGGATGACGCAGGTGACGCTCGCCTCGACCATCTTGCTCTCGTCGGCGACGGGGAAGGGCTCCGCGCTCAGCGAGTGCTCGTGACCCAGCCGCGACCACAGCTCCTCGGCGAGGTGCGGCGCGATGGGCGCCACCATGAGCACGAGCGGCTCGACGGCGGCACGCGGCACCTCCCCCAGCTTGGTCAGCGCGTTGTTGAGCTCGATGAGCCGCGCGATGGCGGTGTTGAAGCCCAGCGACGCGTAGTCGGCGCCGACCGCTGCGATCGTCTGGTGGAGCAGTCGCTCGGTCTGCGCGTCGAGCGCACCGTCGGTGACGCGGACCTCGCCGGTCTCCTCGTCGACGACATTGCGCCACAGCCGCTGCAGGAAGCGCTGGCTGCCGACGACGGCCCGGGTCTCCCACGGCTTGGACTGCTCGAGCGGGCCGAGCGACATCTCGTAGACGCGGAAGGTGTCGGCACCATACTGCTCGTACATCTCGTCCGGACTCACCGCGTTTTTCAGCGACTTGCCGATCTTGCCGTACTCCTGGGTGACCGGCTGGCCCTGCCAAGTGAATCCCGTCGGCGCGCTCGCGTCCTCGACGACCTCGGCCGCCGGCACCGGCTGCCCGCGGTCGTCGCGGTAGGCGTGCGCCTGAATGTAGCCCTGCGAGAAGTACCGGCGGAAGGGCTCCTCGCTGCTCACGTGACCGAGGTCGAAGAGGATCTTGTGCCAGAAGCGGGCGTAGAGCAGGTGCAGCACCGCGTGCTCGACCCCGCCGATGTACAGGTCGACGCCACCCGGGTCGCGGGTGCCGGCTGGCGCGCCGGGCACCGGCGTCTCGCGCGGCCCGACCCAGTAGGCCTCGTTGGCCGGGTCGACGAGCGCCTCGTCGTTGGCCGGGTCGAGGTAGCGCAGGTAGTACCAGCAGGAGCCGGCCCAGTTGGGCATCGTGTTGGTCTCACGGCGGTAGCGACGCGGGCCGTCGCCGAGGTCGAGCTCGACCTCCACCCACTCCGTGGCCCGACCCAGGGGCGGCTCGGGCTGGCTGCTCGCGTCGTCCGGGTCGAAGGTCCGCGGGCTGTAGTCGTCGACCTCGGGCAGCTCGACGGGCAGCATCGACTCGGGGACGGCGTGCGCGACGCCGTCGTCGTCGAAGACGATCGGGAAGGGCTCGCCCCAGTAGCGCTGACGGGAGAAGAGCCAGTCGCGCAGCTTGTAGTTGACGGTGCCGCGACCGACTCCGTGCTCCTCGAGCCAGGTGGTGATCGCGGCCTTGCCCTCGGCGACGGTCAGACCATCGAGCGAGATGGAGTCGCTCACGGAGTTGATGATCTCGCCGTCGCCGCTCCAGGCACCCTCGTGCCCCTCGGGAGCGGCCACGGTCGGGATGATGTCGAGACCGAAGGCGGTCGCGTAGTCGAAGTCGCGCTGGTCACCCGACGGCACGGCCATGATCGCGCCGGTGCCGTACCCCATGAGGACGTAGTCGGCGACGAAGACGGGGATGCGGGCACCGCTCACCGGGTTGGTCGCCCACCCGCCGGTGAAGACGCCCGTCTTGTCCTTGGTCTCGATCTGCCGCTCGACGTCGCTCTTGCGCCGGGCCTCCTCGCGGTAGGCCGACACCGCGGCGAAGGGGGTGTCCGCCCCACCCGTCCACGCGTCCAGCGTGCCCTCGGGCCAGCCGCCCTCCGGCACGAGCGCGTCGACGAGGGGGTGCTCCGGGGCGAGCACCATGAAGGTCGCGCCGAAGAGGGTGTCCGGGCGGGTCGTGAAGACCTCGATGGGGTGCTCGGCGCCGTCGGTGCCGGTCGCGGTGAAGATCACCTGGGCGCCCTCGCTGCGGCCGATCCAGTTGCGCTGCATCGCCTTGACCTTGTCCGGCCACTCGACCCGGTCGAGGTCGTCGGCGAGGCGGTCGGCGTAGGCGGTGATCCGCATCATCCACTGGCGCAGGTTGGTGCGGAAGACGGGGAAGTTGCCCCGCTCGGACCGGCCGTCGGAGGTGACCTCCTCGTTGGCCACGACCGAGCCCAGGCCCGGGGCCCAGTTGACCGGGGCCTCCGCCGAGTAGGCCAGGCGGTAGCCGTCGAGGACGTCGGACCGCTCCTTGGGCGACAGGTCCGCCCAGGTGCGGGTCTCCCCCTCCGGCAGGGGCCGCTCACCGGAGGCGAAGGCCTCGACGAGCTCCGCGATGGGCCGGGCCCGGCCACGGCCCCCGTCGGGCCGCACGGCGTCCTCGTCGTACCAGGCGTTGAAGATCTGCAGGAAGATCCACTGCGTCCAGCGGTAGTAGTCCGGGTCGATCGTCGCGAAGGCGCGCCGGTCGTCGTGCCCCAGGCCGAGGCGACGCAGCTGGCGGCGCATCGTGTCCATGTTGGCCTCGGTGGTCACCCGCGGGTGCTGACCGGTCTGGACGGCGAACTGCTCGGCGGGCAGGCCGAAGGCGTCGTAGCCGAGGCAGTGCAGCACGTTCTTGCCGAGCATCCGCTGGTAGCGCGCGTAGACGTCGGTGGCGATGTACCCCAAGGGGTGACCGACGTGCAGACCCGCCCCCGAGGGGTAGGGGAACATGTCGAGGATCAGCTGGTGGCCCTCGTGCTGCTGCACCCGCTCCGGCTCGGCCCACGGACCGGCGGGGTTGGGGGCGCGGAAGGTGCCGAGCTCCTCCCAGCGGTCCTGCCAGCCGGTCTCGATCCGGCCGGCCATCTCCGCGGTGTAGCGGTAGGGCGTCTCGCTCATCTGTGGTGCTTCTCCCGGGGTTGACGATCGGGCTTCAGACTACTTGTCGTCCGTCCGGGCCTGTGCCAGCGCATCGGTGATGCCGGGCTCCACGTCCCCGAGGACGGGGTCGCGACGGCTGAGCACGTCGAGCGCCGCCTTGACGTTGGCGAGGTACTCGCGCTGCTCGCCCGCGCGGTAGGGGCCGGCGAAGCGGCGCGCGCGGTCGTCCCCCACCCCGACCGTGTCCAGGCCGATGGCGTTGCAGACCGCGACCGCGCGGGGCACGTGGTAGCTCTGCGAGACGATGATCGCGTCGGGGACCTCGAAGATCCGCTTGGCCCGCACGCAGGTGTCGTAGGTGTCGCGCCCGGCGAAGTCCATGACGACCCGGTCGGTCGGGACACCCGCCTCGACGAGGTGGTCGCGCATGGCGGTCGGCTCGTCATAGGAGTGCGTCCGGTTGTCGCCGCTGACGAGGATCGCGTCGACGCTGCCCTGCTCGTACAACCGACGAGCGATGTCCAGCCGATCCTCGAGGAAGGGGGTGGGCCGGCCCTCCTCGGTCAGCCCGGCACCGAGGACTATCGCCACCGAGCGGTCGGGTGCGTCGGCGAGCCCGTGGACCTGCCCCGACGCGCTGCGCGCGACCCAGACGTTGGGTGCCCCGACCGCGATAACGGCGAGCGCCACGACGCCCCCAGGGCCCACCACCCGCGTCGTCCCCTCAGCTCCATGCCCGCAACCTAGTGCCTAGGGTGTGGCCATGAGCGCGCCCGATCTCCCGGAGATCATCGACATCCACACCCACTTCATGCCCCAGCGGGTGCTGGACAAGGTGTGGGCCTACTTCGACTCGGCCGGGCCCCTCATCGGGCGGCCGTGGCCGATCACCTACCGCGAGGACGAAGGGGGCCGCCTGGCTGCCCTGCGGGCGCTGGGTGTGCGCGCCTTCACCTCGCTGAACTACGCCCACCGCCCCGCGATGGCGCAGTGGCTCAACGACTGGTCGAGCGAGTTCGCAGCCAAGCACGACGACGTCCTGCACTCCGCGACCTTCTACCCCGAGCCCGGTGCCGCGGACTACACGGCGGCCGCGATCGAGGCGGGTGCGCGGATCTTCAAGGCGCACGTGCAGGTCGGTGACTACTCGCTGGCCGACCCGCTCCTGGACGACGTGTGGCCGGTGCTGGAGCGCAGCCGCACCCCGATCGTCATGCACGCGGGCAACGGCCCGGCACCCGGCCGCTTCACGGGGCCGGAGTCCGTCCGGGACCTGCTGCAGCGCCACCCGGGTCTCGTGCTCGTCATCGCCCACATGGGCATGCCCGACTACGGCGACTTCCTCGACATCTGCGCCGAGCACCCCGATGTGCACCTCGACACGACGATGGCCTTCACGGACTTCACCCAGGCCACGTCACCCTTCCCCCGCGAGCGCATGGACGACCTCGTCGCGCTCGGCGACCGGGTGCTCTTCGGCAGCGACTTCCCCAACATCCCCTACCCTTACGAGCACGCGGTGGACGCGGTCCGCCGGCTTGGCCTGGGCGAGGACTGGGAGCGCAAGGCGTTGCACGACAATGCTGCTCGGCTCTTCGGGATCCGCTGACGGTCTGCCGCGCGTCGCTCAGCTGCGCAGGTGGGACAGCACGATGCCGACGGGGATGCTCACAGCGAGCACCAGCAGCATCGCGCGGTAGGCCAGCGCGGCCGCTGCCGGCACTCGTGCGACTCGTGCTCGCAGTGCGAGGACCAGGGCGACGACGAGCAGCACCGACCCGAGGTCGACGAGCAGCGGAGTCGTGACGAGGGTGCCGCCGATGACCAGGAGGCTGCCGAGGTTCCACCCGGCCACCTGCACCCAACCGACCCGGTCACTCGTGGCGTCGACCGCTCGCAACCGACCCATGACGTACTGGGCCACACCGACGACGAGTACGAGATAGGCCGCAGCCCAGCTCCCCTTCGCCCAGTCCATCGGCCCGGTGACGGCCGCGACGAGTCCACCGAGGACGACACCCAGCGCGCCGAGGGCGACGAGCGTGCGAGCAGGAGTCACGCCCCGGTGCCGACGCTCAGCAGCACGACGGCGTCCTCCAGTGCCAGCAGGTCGTGACGGGCTGGCGGGATGATGAGCAGCTCGCCCGCGCCGCCCTCCCAGGTCTCCTCCCCGGCGGTCAGCCGCACCCGACCCTGCAGGACCTGCAGCGTCGCCTCCCGCGGACTGTCGTGCTCGGCGAGGGCCTTGTCCTGCAGCAGGGCGATGAGCGTCTGGCGCAGCACGAAGTCATGGTGCCCGTGGACCGTCACGGCGCTGCGCCCCGCGGACCCCTCTCGCGCCTTGCCCAGGTGCTCCTGCGCCAGCTCGGTCAACGACAGCGATTCCACGACGACTCCTTCGACGGGGGATGTGCCCTCCCATCGTGCACCCTCACGGAGCCGGTACGTTGCCGTCATGGGTCAACAACAGCGTGCGATCTCCTTCCTCCGTGTCCCCGAGGCCGCCGACCTGGAGCCGATGCGCGAGGCCTGTCTGGACGACCACGAGATCCTCGAGGCGGTCCAGGTGATCGGGATGTTCAACATGACCAACCGCGTCTCGAGCGCTCTGGGCATGGTCCCCAACCACGAGTACCACTCGCAGGCCCGCTGAGCCTCACTCCTCGTCGAGGCTCACTCCTTCGTCGGCGGTGCCCGGGTAGGTCAGACGGGTGCCGTCGACGACGGCGAAGGAGGTCAGCGTGTGCTCCTTGGGCGCGCCGTCCCCGATGATGTCCAGGACGGTGACGCCCCGCACGAGCAGCGCGTCACCGACGAGCGAGCGGTGGCAGCGCCACGGCACTGCCTCGGCACACATGATGACCGGCGACTCCTCCTCGGCGATCTCCAGCAGCCGGGTCAGACCCCGCTCGAACTCCTCGGTGCCCATGTGGTCGGCGTAGCCCTGGAAGGATGCGTTGCGCCACTGCGTGTTGACCGAGTCCGGTCGGCGCTTGCGCAGTCCGCCCAGCTCCTTGACGTACGTGTAGCCGAGACCCGCCTGCGCCAGGGACGCCTCGAGCGCGTCGTGCCAGTACTGCGGGTTGTGCCGCGACTTGGGCACGGTGCGGATGTCCACGACACGCGTGATGCCGAGCCCGCGCAGCCGCGCGATGAACTCGTCGATGGGGCGGGTCGAGTGACCGATCGTGTGGACGGTGCTCACCCCCTCATCATGCACGCGCGCGGTGCGAGCGCAAGACACCCCTGACGACCAGGCCCGCGACGATGGCCCAGAAGGCGGCGCTGATGCCGGCGATGGCAATCCCCGAGGCGGCCATGACGAAGGTGGTGACAGCCGGGACGTGGTCCGCGGGCTCGGCGAGGGCTGCCCTGAGCGAGACCGCGAGCGTCCCCACGAGAGCCAGCCCGGCGACGGCCGGGACGACACCCTCGGGGGCCAGGGAGACAAGGGTGGCGAAGGCCGCGGAGGCGATGCCGATCGGGACGAGGAGCACGCCAGAGGTCACGCTGGCGATCCAGCGACGCGAGGTGTCCTCCCCGGCCTCCGGACCGGCCGCGAGAGCAGCACTGATCGCCGCGAGGTTGATGCCGTGACCGCCTGCCGGTGCGCCGACGATCGTGCCGACACCGGTGACGAGCATCGAGCGCTGCCACGGCACCTCGTAGCCGAAGCCGCGCATCACCGCCATGCCCGGGACATTCTGCGAGGCCATCGTCACGAGGTAGAGCGGGAGGGCGATGCCCACCAGTCCCCCGATGGTGAAGGCGGGCGCGGTCAGCTCCAGTCGCGGCACGAGGGCCGCGGCGTCCATGGGCGTTCCCATCGACGTGAGGTGGACGACGATGACGACGGCTGCAGCGACGAAGGCGAGGGGTGAGGCCCACCGGGGCAGGAAGCGCAGCGCGAGGACCCACACGAGCACGACGGGCCCGACCGCCCACGGGTTGGCGGCCATGCCGGTCACCGGACCGAGGCACAGCTGCAGCACGATGCCGGCGAGCATCGCCTGCGCCACAGAGGCCGGGATCCGGGTGATGAGCGCGCCGAGGGCGGGGACGAGCCCGGTGGCGACGACGAGCGCGCCGGTGACGACGAAAGCACCCACGGCGGCCGGCCACCCGCCGTCGACGGCGCCGCTCGAGGCGAGCAGCGCGGCGCCCGGTGTGGACCAGGCGACGGTGATCGGCATGCGGGTCGTCACGGACAGCACGATCGAGCCCAGCCCCATGAGGATCGTGACGGCCAGCAACCCGCTGGCGGCCTGGGCGGGGGTGGCACCGACGGCGGTCAGGCCCTGCAGGACGACGACGAAGGCGCTGGTGAAGCCGACGAGGGCCGTGACGACTCCGGCCGCGACCGGGCGGCTGCTCTCCTGCGGCATGCGCACACGCTAGACGGTGCGACGAAGGCCCGGACCTACTGGTCCGGGCCTTCGTCGACCACTGGTGGAGCTGAGGGGATTCGAACCCCTGACCCCCTCCATGCCATGGAGGTGCGCTACCAACTGCGCTACAGCCCCGAGTGGGTTCCCCGTGAAGGGGACTGCGGAAGCATACCCACATGCCCCCCTCCATCACCAAATCGGCGACGGCACTACGCTCATAGGCCTTCCGCGGAGGCATTCCACTGGGTGATCCGCCACCCTGCGCGCCCCTCCTCGAGGCTCGCCCAGTGGCAGTTGCCGAAGCCGCCGAGGACCCGCCAGGCCGTCGTCTGGTCGAGGCCGACGAGCTCGGCGACGAGCGAGCGGCCGGTGACGCCGTGGGTGGCGATGACGACGCACTCCCCCGGGTCCATCGAGGCGACGAGCTCGTCGAGAGCGCTCCGGGTGCGTCGGGCGACGTCCGCCAGGGACTCGCCGTGGCCGCCGCGCTTGAAGTCCTCGCCGCTGATCAGCTTGTCGGCGTCCTGCGGGTACTGCGAGTACACCTGCGCGGCTGTGAGGCCCTGCCAGCCGCCCGCGTGGATCTCGCGCCAACGCTCGTCGAGCGCCACGGAGAGGCCACCGCTCGCCGCGGCGACCTCCTCCGCCGTGTCCCGGGCCCGCACGAGGTCGGACGAGACGACCCGGGTGGGCCGGAGGGAGGCGATGGCCGCCGCCGCGGCCCGCGCCTGCTCCCGCCCGAGGTCGGTGAGCTCGTGGTCGAGCTGCCCCTGCCAGATGCCCTTGAGGTTGGATCCGGTCTGGCCGTGCCGGAGCACGATGAGGCGACGGGGCTCCCCCTTCGACCCGGCGTCGGCCTCGGCGGACAGCCGTCGGGTCGTCTCGGTCACGCCCCGGACTCGTCCTGGCGCGAGCCCACGACCCCGAGGTCGAGGTGCGGGCAGTCGCGCCACAGGCGCTCGAGGTCGTAGAAGTCCTTTTCCTCGTCGTGCTGCGCGTGCACGACGATGTCACCGAAGTCGAGCAGGACCCAGCGGCCGGGGCCGTGGCCCTCGCGGCGCAGCGTCTTGACGCCGGCCTCCTCGCGCAGGGTGTCCTCGATCGCCTCGGACATCGCCTGGACCTGGCGCTCGTTGTCCGCGGAGACGACGAGGAAGATGTCGGTGAGGGGCATCTGGCCGGACACGTCGAGCCCGGTGATGGTGCTCGCGTGCTTGTCGGCCGCCGCGCGTGCGGCGATGGTCGCGAGGTCGATGGCCTGCTGGGTTGCTGCCACGGTCTGGGTCACTCCCGGTCGTCGGTGTAGAGCTCGTACTTGTTGATGTACTGCACGACGCCGTCCGGCACGAGGTACCAGACCGGTTCGCCGTCGCTGACGCGCTGGCGGCAGTCGGTGGAGGAGATCGCCATGGCCGGCACCTCCTGGAGGGTCACCTTGTCCTCGGGCAGGCCCGACTCGCTCAGGGTGTACCCGGGGCGCGTGACGCCGATGAAGTGGGCGAGGTCCCACAGCTCGTCGACGTCCTTCCACGACAGGATCTGCGCGAGCGCGTCGGCGCCGGTGATGAAGAAGAGCTCGTCATCGGGGCGCAGCCGGTGCAGGTCGCGCAGCGTGTCGATGGTGTAGGTCGGCCCGTCGCGCTCGACGTCGACCCGGCTCACGGTGAAGCTCGGGTTGGACGCGGTCGCGACGACCGTCATGAGGTAGCGGTGCTCGGCGGGGCTGACCTGCGTGTCCGCCTTCTGCCACGGCTCGCCGGTCGGCACGAAGACGACCTCGTCGAGACCGAAGCGGGAGGCGGCCTCGCTCGCAGCGACGAGGTGACCGTGGTGGATGGGGTCGAAGGTCCCACCCATCACGCCGAGCCGCTTGCTCAGTGGTGCTCCCCGGCGGCCGTCTCGTGGTCGTCGTGGGCCACGGTGTTGTGCGCGGACGGGATCTTGGTCGCCGCCTGGCGGAAGGCGAAGAGGACGCCCAGCATCATCGCGAAGATCAGGAGCGCGAAGAGACCGTAGACGACGGGCGGGACCGGGAGCTCGGTGTGGTGGCTCGGCCTCGGGCGGCGAGGGAGGCAAGAGTGCTCAGCATGCGCCCCCAGTGCTACCCGCCCGTTGTCCCACCGTCTTCACTCCACAGGCCTGTGTGCGGGCCGAGGACTGACGCCGCTG
>NZ_ALWX01000015.1 GCF_000297495.1 Janibacter hoylei PVAS-1
CCGCCACGGCACGGTCCGCGGGCCCGCCCGCGGCCAGGGCCGCCCACAGCGCCGGCATCGTCGAGCGCAGCGAGAGCCGCTCCACCCGACCGGCGTAGACGCCACCGAGCAGCGGCTCGACGACCCGGTCGACGACAGCGCGGCCCCACACCCGGCCGACCGCGTCGGCGACCGTCAGGTCCCCCTCGTCGAGGACGAAGGGGGCCGGCTGCGCGGCTCGGGCGGCCTCCCCTTCGTCGAGCAGGCCGGTGAGGTCGCTGCCCGGGCCTGGCACCCCCATGAAGGTGCGGCCGGGGACCGGCCAGCGCCGGCCGCGGGACCAGATGGCGGCGGGGACCGGCTCGGGGTGCACCACCTGCTCTGCCAGCCCGAGGTCGGTGAAGAGGTCACGGGCGGCGACGCTGCTGGCGACGACGGACTCCGCGCCGACGTCGACCCTCACCCCACCGACGTCGTGCTGGCGCACCTTGCCGCCGAAGCGGTCGCCCCCGTCGAGCACGGTGATCTCGAGCCCGGGGTGACCCTGCAGCAGGTGGTGGGCGGTGGCGAGGCCGGCGAGCCCTCCCCCGACGACGACGACCCGGTGACCCATGGACCCAATTCTCCCACGAGGGAACCGATCGCCTCCCGCCGCCGTCAGACCCTTCGACGACGCCGGGAGGGGCCCGGCGCAGAGCAGGGAGTAAGGACCATGACCAGGACGCACATGAGGTGGGCGGCACTGCTCGCGGCCAGCGGGGTGGCCCTCGCCGGGTGCAGCGGCGGGGACCGCACGAGCAGCGACCACGCGCCGCAGACGCAGTCGACGACCGCTGCCTCCGAGCAGTCCGCCGGGGGCAGCGCCGAGCCGGGCTCGGCCCGGCAGGACTCCGACGACAGCAGCACGGACTCGAGCGGCAGCCAGGCGCCCACCGATGCCAAGGTCGCCCGGACCGTCAACCTCTCCATCACCGTCGACGACATCGACAAGGCCTCCGCCCAGGTGCGCTCGGCGGCACGCACGGCCGACGGCTACGTCTCCTCCGAGGACTCCCGCACCGCCACCTACCCCGGCGGTCGCGCGTGGGCCGAGATCACCGTGACGGTCCCCGTGACGAAGCTGGACTCCACGACCACCGACCTGTCGGAGATCGGGGAGGTCACCAAGCGCAGCAGCAGCGCCGAGGACCTCACGGCCCAGTACACCGACACCGCCGCGCGGGTGAAGACCAAGACCAAGGCCGTCGAGCGCCTGCGCAAGCTCATCGACAGCACCGAGGACCTCGACCAGATCGTCACCCTCGAGGACGAGCTCGCGACCCGCGAGGCCGATCTGGAGTCGATGACGAGTCAGCAGAAGGCCCTCGAGAAGCGCACGGCCACCGCCCCCATCACGGTCAGCCTGTCGACCGAGCGCCCCGAGGCCGACGACGAGCCCGAGGACGCGACCGGTTTCGTGGCCGGGCTCAAGGCGGGCTGGGGTGCCTTCACCGACTCGATGACGGTGGCGCTGACGGTGCTGGGCGCGGTCACTCCCTTCGCCGTCGTGCTCGCCGTGGTGCTGGCACCGCTCGGCTGGTGGCTGCGCCGCCGGCGCCGGACCGCGAGGGCGGCTACCGGGAGCTGACCTCGTGGACCAGCTCGACGACGCGGGTCAGGACGACCGGGTCCGTGTCGGGCAGGACCCCGTGGCCGAGGTTGAAGATGTGGCCGGGTGCGGCGCGTCCCTCGTCGAGGATGCGCCGCACCTCGCGCTCGACGACCTCCCACGGGGCGAAGAGCAACGCCGGGTCGAGGTTGCCCTGGACGGGCTGGTCGCCACCGACACGGGCGATGGCGTCACCGAGGTTGACGCGGTAGTCGACGCCGATGACCTCGGTGCCCGCACCGGCCATGTCGGTGAGCAGCTCGCCCGTACCGACCCCGAAGTGGATGCGCGGGACCCCGGCGTCGGCGAGCGCGCCGAGCGTCGCGCGGCTGTGCGGCAGGACGTACTCGCGGTAGTCGGCGCGCGAGAGGAAGCCGGCCCAGCTGTCGAAGAGCTGGATCGCGCTCGCCCCCGCCTCCACCTGCACCTTGAGGAAGGCCGCGGAGATCTGCGACAGGCGGGTGCACAGGTCGTGCCACAGCTCGGGGTCGCCGTGCATGAGCGACTTGGTGAGCTCGTGGTTGCGGCTGGGACCCCCTTCGATGAGGTAGGACGCGAGGGTGAAGGGGGCACCGGCGAAGCCGATGAGGGGCGTGCCCCCGAGCTCGAGGACGATCCGCCGGACCGACTCGGCGATGTCGGGGATCATGTCTGGCGTCAGCACGGGGATGCGCTCGAGGTCCTCGCGGGAGGCGAAGGACTCGTCGAGCACCGGGCCCACCCCAGGCTCGATGTCGATGTCGACCCCGGCCGCCTGGAGCGGCACGACGATGTCGGAGAAGAAGATGGCGCCGTCGACGCGGTGACGACGCACCGGCTGCAGGGTGATCTCGGTGACGAGGTCCGGCGTGCGACAGGCCTCGAGCATGTCCGTGCCACGACGGATCTCGCGGTACTCAGGGAGGGAGCGGCCGGCCTGCCGCATGAACCACACGGGGGTGTGCGGCACGGACTCACCGCGCGCGGCGCGGACGAGAGGACTGTGGGAGGGGTCGGCGGAGTTCGTCACGGCCGCATCCTCCCACGGGAGCATCGGCCGGCTTCGGCGTGCCCTCCCGCGCATATCACCCGCACGCACCTACTCTCGCTGGGTGGCCACCCGAGAGTTCTCCGAGGCGCAGTCTGCGGACTTCGCGCACGCCCTGCGCAGCCTGCACGAGGCGCGCCTGCGCCCCGAGGTGCGGCTGACCGAGGTCCCCGCTCCCTCCCGACTCGCCCCGCACTCCGTCGCGATGACGGCCGACATCGTCGACCCGAGCGACGACGAGGACATCGCCACGGGTCGCTTCGTCCTGCTGCACGACCCCTCGGAGCCCGAGCCGTGGTCCGGCGCCTGGCGGGTCGTGACCTTCGCCCGCGCCGAGCTCGAGGCCGAGGTGGCGAGCGACCCGATGCTCGGTGCCGTCGGCTGGTCGTGGCTGACCGATGCGCTCGAGTCGCACGGCATCGAGCCGATCAACCTCGCCGGGACGGTCACGCGCGTGGTGTCGGAGTCCTTCGGCGACCTCGACGACCGTGAGCCGGACGTCGACATGGAGATCCGCGCGTCGTGGACGCCCGCCGGCCCGGCCGTCGGGGTCCACCTCGAGGCCTGGGTCGACATGCTCGGCACCGTGGGTGGTCTGCCGCCCCTCCCCTCGGGGGTCGTGGCCCTGCCGGGGCGGCGCCGTTGAGCAGCACACCACCGGACGACACCGAGAGCGCACCGACCGCGGAGGAGCCCGCTCCCCTGCCCGTCCTGCGCGAGCCCGCGGACGGCGTGCCCGCCGTCATCACCGAGGAGTCCGAGCTCGACGCCTGCGCGGCAGCCATCGCCGAGGGGTACGGCCCGGTGGCGCTCGACGCCGAACGGGCCTCGGGCTACCGCTACGGCCAGGCCGCCTACCTCGTGCAGGTGCGCCGCGAGGGCGCGGGCACGTGGCTCATCGACCCCGTGGGCCTGCCCGACCTCACCCCCCTCGACCGGGCCATCGGCACCGGCGAGTGGATCCTCCACGCCGCGACGCAGGACCTGCCCTGCCTCGGCGACCTCGGGCTGCGACCCCGGCAGATCTTCGACACCGAGCTCGCGGCACGGCTGCTCGGCCTGCCTCGCGTCGGCCTCGCCGCCGTGATCGAGCACTACCTCGGCATCAGCCTGGCCAAGGAGCACTCGGCCGTCGACTGGTCCACCCGGCCGCTGCCCGAGCCGTGGCTGCGCTACGCCGCGCTCGACGTGGAGGTGCTCACCGAGGTGCGCAACCTCATGGGCATCGACCTGGCCGCGCAGGACAAGAGCGAGTGGGCTCGGCAGGAGTTCGAGGCGCTGCTGTCGTGGCGCCCCGCGGTCAAGGAGGACCCGTGGCGACGCACCTCCGGCCTGCACAAGATCCGCCAGCCGCGGGTCCTCGCGACGGTGCGTGAGCTCTGGTACGAGCGGGACCGGATCGCTCGCGACCGCGACACCTCGCCCGGCCGGGTCATCCCCGACACCGCACTCGTCGAGATCGCCCAGGCCAACCCGAGCGGACCGGGTGACCTGCCCCGCGGCCACCGGGCGATCCAGCGCAACCAGCGCGCCTGGCTCGACGCGGTCGCCCGCGCCCGCACGCTCCCCGACGCGGAGCTGCCGCCTGCGTCGGTCCGCTCGGACGGTCCCCCGCCCCAGCGGTCCTGGGCCAACCGTGACCCCCTCGCGGCCGAGCGGCTGACGCAGACCCGGGAGGCCCTCGGCGACTTCGCCGCCGAGCACACCATCCCCATCGAAAACGTCCTGCTCCCCCGACCCCCTGCGCCGGGCCGTGTGGTCCCCGCCCGCCGAGCGCACCCCCGAGGCCTTCGCCGCGGCCCTCGCCGAGCACGGCGTGCGCCCCTGGCAGCGCGAGATCGTCGCCCCGATGCTCGCCGACGCCTTCGCCGCCCACCCCGACGCCTGACCTCCCTTCGAGACGGCCGCAGGCGGCCTCCTCAGAGAGCGGATGGGCGAGACGGCCGCAGGCGGCCTCCTCAGGGAGCGGGCCGGACGGGGAACGTGGGCGGGGTCACGCGAGGCGCATCTGTCGCAGGTGAGCAAGCGCTTAGTAGCCTCAGAGGTGTCGGGTGGAACCACCCGGCTGCTCCTGCACCACGACAGAGAGGCCCACCGTGCCCCGCACTTCACGTGAGGTCGTCTTCGTCGACGGCGTTCGCACGCCGTTCGGCAAGGCCGGGGAGAAGGGCATGTACGCCCAGACCCGCGCCGACGACCTGGTCATCAACTGCATCCGCGAGCTCATGCGCCGCCACCCCGAGCTGCCGCCGGAGCGGGTCGAAGAGGTCGCCATCGCCGCGACGACCCAGATCGGCGACCAGGGACTGACCCTGGGCCGCATGGCCTCGCTCCTCTCGGGCCTGCCCAACACCACCCCCGGCTACTCCGTCGACCGCATGTGCGCCGGCGCGATGACCGCGGTCACCAACATCGCCGGCGCCATCTCCTTCGGCTCCATCGACGTCGCCGTCGCCGGTGGCGTCGAGCACATGGGCCGTCACCCCATGGGTGAGGGCGTCGACCCCAACCCGCGCGTCGTCGCCGAAAAGCTCGTCGACCCCTCCGCGCTCGTCATGGGCAAGACGGCCGAAAACCTGCACGACCGCTACCCGACGCTCACCAAGGAGCGCTCGGACGAGTTCGCGGTCAACAGCCAGCGCAAGCTCGCCCAGGCCTACGAGGACGGCAAGATCCAGCCCGACCTCGTCCCGACCGCCACCCGTCACGCCGACAAGGGCTGGGGGCTGGCCACCGCCGACGAGCCGCCGCGCCCGCAGACGACGCTCGAGTCCCTCAAGGGCCTGAAGACCCCCTTCCGCCCGCACGGCAACGTCACCGCCGGCAATGCGGCCGGCCTCAACGACGGCGCGACGGCCTGCATCCTCGCGGCCGAGGAGACCGCGCACGAGCTCGGTCTGCCCGTCGGCATGCGCCTGGTCGAGTTCGCCTTCGTCGGCGTCGAGCCGGAGGTCATGGGTTACGGCCCGGTCCCCGCCGCCGAGAAGGCCCTGGCCAAGGCCGGCCTGACCATCGACGACATCGACCTCTTCGAGCTCAACGAGGCCTTCGCCGTGCAGGTGCTCGCCTTCCTCGAGCACTTCGGCATCGCCGACGACTCCGACAAGGTCAACCGCTACGGCGGTGCCATCGCGACCGGCCACCCGCTGGCCTCCTCCGGCGTGCGTCTGATGACCCAGCTGGCCCGCCAGTTCGCCGAGGACCCGAGCGTCCGCTACGGCATGACCGCCATGTGCATCGGCATCGGCATGGGTGGCGCCGTCATCTGGGAAAACCCGCACCACGCCGACTACGGCAAGGAGAACTGAGCATGAGCGAGCCCAAGCCCGAGGTCGTCACCCGCGCCCTCGTCCAGGACGTCCAGCTCCCCGCCGACGGCGGCACGCTGGCCCTCATCACGCTGGACAACGGCCACGACCACACCAAGCCCAACACCTTCGGCCTCGAGGGCATGGCCGGTCTGAGCGCCGCCGTCGAGACGCTGCAGCAGCGCGCGGAGGCCGGCGAGATCGTCGCCGTCGCCGTCACGGGCAAGCCCTTCATCTTCGCCGTCGGCGCCGACCTCTCCGGCGTCCCGGGCGTCGCCTCCCGTGAGCAGGCCCTCGAGATCGCCCGCGCCGGCCACGCCGCCTACGCGGCGGTCATGGACCTGCCGGTGCCGACCTTCGCCTTCGTCAACGGCGCGGCGATGGGCGGCGGCGTCGAGCTGTCGCTGGCCTGCGACTACCGCACGATGAGCAAGGCCGTGCCGGCCATCGCGCTGCCCGAGGTCTTCCTCGGTCTCGTGCCCGGCTGGGGCGGCTGCTACCTGCTCCCCCGCCTCGTCGGCCCGGAGAAGGCCCTCAAGGTCATCGTCGAGAACCCGCTCAACACCAACCGGATGCTGAACGGCCCGGCCGCGGCGAAGCTCGGCCTCGCCGACGCGCTCCTCGACGGGGCCGACTTCCTCGAGCAGTCGATCATCTGGGCGGCTGGAGTCCTCACCGGCGAGACGAAGGTCGAGCGCGAGCCGGTGAGCGACGACGCCGCCGTCTGGGAGGCCGCCGCCGCGGCCGCCACGCAGCTGGCCGACGCGAAGACCGCGGGGAAGTCCCCTTCGCCCTACCGGGCCATCGAGCTCGTCACGGCCGCGCGCACCGCTGAGCGCGACGCCGCCTTCGCCGCCGAGGACGAGGCCTTGGCTGACCTCCTCATGGGTGACGAGCTGCGCGCCGGCCTGTACTCCTTCGACCTCGTGCAGAAGCGCGCGAAGCGACCGGCGGGTGCCCCCGACAAGTCGCTGGCCCGCCCGGTCGGCAAGGTCGGCATCGTCGGCGCCGGTCTCATGGCCAGCCAGCTGGCGATGCTCTTCATCCGCTCGCTCAAGGTGCCGGTCATCATGACCGACCTCGACCAGGAGCGCGTGGACAAGGGCGTCGCCTACGTCCACGGCGAGATCGACAAGTCCCTCGCCAAGGGCAAGATCACGCAGGACAAGGCCAACCAGCTCAAGGCCCTCATCACCGGCTCCACGAGCAAGGAGGGCTTCGCCGACGCGGACTTCGTCATCGAGGCCGTCTTCGAGGAGCTGGGCGTCAAGAAGAAGGTCTGGGCCGAGGTCGAGCAGGTCGTCACGCCCGAGTGCGTGCTCGCCTCCAACACCTCGTCGCTGTCGATCACCGAGATGGCGTCAGACCTGGAGCACCCGGAGCGGGTCGTGGGCTTCCACTTCTTCAACCCGGTGGCCGTCATGCCGCTGCTCGAGATCATCCCGGGCGAGCGGACGGACGACGCGGCGCTCGCGACGGCCTTCGCCACCGGCAAGGGCCTGAAGAAGACCTGCATCCTCGTCAAGGACAGCCCCTCCTTCATCGCCAACCGACTGCTCGGCCGCTTCATGGGCGAGTTCTCCAAGATCGTCGACGAGGGCACTCCGGTCGAGGTCGCAAACGAGGGCATCGCGGGCCTGGCCCCGATGCCGCCGCTGGTCCTCGTCGGGCTCGTCGGCCCGGCGATCGCGCTGCACAACAGCGAGACGCTGCACCGTGAGCTCGGCGAGCGCTTCTACGTCTCGCCCAACCTCAAGGCGCTCGTCGAGGCCGGCAAGCGCTCCTACGACGACGAGGGTGTGGCCGAACTGCTCACCGCCCCCGAGTCGCCGGTCGAGCTCACCGCCCAGCAGGTCCGCGAGCGGGTCCTCGGCGTCCTCGCCGAGGAGGTGCGCACGATGCTCGACGACGGTGTCGCACAAGCCCCGATGGACATCGACCTCGCGATGATCACCGGCGCCGGCTTCCAGTTCTGGAACGGTGGCCTCACGCCGCTCCTGGACCGTGAGGGCGTCTCGGAGAAGGTCACCGGGCAGCGCTTCCTGCCGAAGGGTGTGGCCAGCGTCCCGGCCTGATGCGTTGGCAGCATGACGAGGCCTGACCGGCTTCCGGCATGTCGAAGGGGAGGTCCCGACGACGACCTTCGCTTCTCGTGGTCCTCGCAACTCCTGCGTCTAAGGAGTTGCGAGGACCACGGTCGTTCGACGTGACGAAGGGCCGAGGGGCCTGACGGTGACCAGCGACGCCGCGCCGTCCGGGTCGAGGGGTTGCTGCACGCGGTGAACGACCAGGCCGACCCCCGACGCGGTCCAGGCACAGTTCAAGCCGTGCGATGCTTACGCTGTCATGGGATGTGGTGATGAGGTCCAGATGGGCATCTCGACCTAGACGCTGTCACGAGGGGACGTCATGAGATGAGTGCGGATCCGGGTATGTCGAGCGTCGTCCCCCTCTCCCGCATCCCGAAGATCGTCGGGGTCGTCCAGGCGGGCGGTCAGGGCTCCCGGATGGACGTCCTCACGCGTGAGCGCGCCAAGCCCGCCCTCCCCTTCGCCGGCAGCTACCAGCTCGTCGACTTCGCACTGAGCAACTTCGGCAACAGCGGCATCCCTGACGTGTGGGTCTCGGTGCAGTACGAGGCGTCCTCGCTCGACCGCCACCTCGCCGGTGGGCGGCCCTGGGACCTCGACCGCACCCGCGGCGGCTACCGGCGGCTCGTGCCGGAGGAAGGGCAGGCCAGCGGGTCCGAGGGCTTCAGCACCGGCAACGCCGACGACCTGCTGAAGATCGGTGCCCAGCTGCGTGAGGCGGGCGCCGAGGTCGTCGTCGTGACGAGCGCCGACCAGGTCTACCGCCTCGACATGCGGGCCGTCGTCGCCCAGCACCTCGAGCGCGGGTCCGAGGCCACGATCGTCACCGTGGAGGTGCCGCTCGCGCAGGCCAAGCACAAGACGGTCGTCGACGTCGGCCGGGACGGCGTCGTGCAGGGGCTGACCGACAAGCCCACGGCCCCGCCACACGGGACGATCGCCGCCGAGATCTTCGTCTACGACGTCCAGGTGTTGCTGCGCACGCTCGACGCGATCCGGCACGAACGGGCGCAGGCCGACCCCGGGCTCACGGAGGGGATCGGCGACTTCCCCGACCGCCTGCTCCCGCGGCTTGTGGAGGGAGGGAAGACCCACGCGTACGCGCTCACGGGCTACTGGCGCGACCTCGGCCGCCCCTCCGCCTACCTCGCCGCGCACCGCGAGCTGCTGCGCGCACGAGTCGACGTCTTCGACGACCCGGCGTGGCCGATCCTCACCCGGTCGCCGGAGATGCCGCCGCCGATGATCCACGCGGGCAGCGTCGTCGAGGACTCGATGATCAGCCCCGGGTCGCACGTGCACGGCACCGTGCGCCGCAGCGTCGTCGGACCGGGCTGCGTCGTCGAGGCGGGTGCGGTCGTCGAGGACTCGGTGCTCATGCACCGGGTGCGGGTCGCGTCCGGTGCACAGGTCTTCGCCTCGGTCGTCGACGACTCGTGCCGGGTCGGCGAGGACGCGCAGGTCGGGGCCCAGCCGAAGCGCTGGCCGCCCTCGGACTCCGCCGTCGTGCTCGTCGGTCGTGAGTCGCACGTGGCGAAGGGGGTCGTCCTCGAGCCTGGAGCCCGCCTCGAGCCCGGCACCACTGCGAGCTGAACGAGCCCCCACTCCTTCGGCGTTCCTGAGTCGTGGACTCAGCCGTAGGGCAGGTGTCGTCACTGGCCCGTGCGCGGACCCTGGGACTCTTCGTGAAGCCTGTGCTCACGCGAGCAGTGAAGGGTTCACGGGGCGGCTCTAGGTAGACTCCCCGGATGCAAAAACCGGCAGCAGGTCGCCTAGGTCCCGGTCACATTGCACGCACTTTACGGACGGAGTCCGGATCGGCGATGTTTCTGGCGCTCGTGACCGTCATGGCGCTCGTCTGGGCGAACTCGCCGTTGTCTGAAAGCTATTTCGAACTGTGGCATCAGGAAGTCGGTTTCGATGTCGGTCCCGCCGGCATGCATATGAATCTGCACCATTGGATCAACGACGGCCTGATGGTGATCTTCTTTTTTGTTGTCGGATTGGAGGTTCGACAGGAGTTCGCGCACGGGTCTTTACGGGATCGCAGCCGTGCTGAACTCGCTGTGATGGCTGGAGTTGCAGGTGTCGCTCTTCCGGCTCTGGTCTACGTGCTTGTCGTCAGCGTGTCCGGCGGTAGCGGACTTGGCGGATGGGGTGCTGTCGTCGGCACCGATACAGCATTCATGCTGGGCGCACTCGCCATAGTGGGTCCACGGCTGTCTGGCCAGTTGCGTGTTTTTCTCCTCACCCTGACAGTGGTCGATGACTTCCTAGCGGTATCGATCATTGGAATTGTCTATAGCGATCAGATCAAGCTTGTCCCCTTGTCGATCGCTCTCGCCTGCCTCATAGGCTTGTGGGGACTCGGCCGCTCACGGCAGTGGAATGCCGCACCTTATGTGATCCTTGTGATTGTCATGTGGTTCGCCACCGTCTCTTCTGGGGTGCACGCCTCACTCGCCGGCATGCTCGCCGGTCTACTGATCCCCGCTTACCCCACGCGGCGCCACGAGGTAGTTGCCGCCCGCCAGTTCTTCCGTGACTTCTGGCAGTCGCCCAGCGCCGCGTCGGCGCGCAGTGTCAGCCGTGGCCTGGCGCGGGGGATCTCGGTGAACGAGAGAATGCATGAAGTCCTTCGCCGCCCCACTGCACTGCTTGTCGTGCCGATCTTCGCTCTCGCCAATGCCGGCGTCGACCTCAGGGGTGGACTCCTGGCAGATTCCTTCGGATCATCCGTGACCTGGGGGTCATTGCTGGCCTCGTAATCGGCAAGCTTGTCGGAATTGGCGTTGCCACTCTCCTCGCGGTCAGGATGGGCCTTGGTCGACTCCCGGAAGGAGTGGGTATGGGCAGCGTCTTCGGCGGTGCAGCACTTTCAGGCATCGGGTTCACCGTCTCTCTGCTCATCATCGGACTTGCTTTCGGCTCGACAACCGACCTCGGGCGACAGGCGACGCTTGGGGTGCTGGTGTCCCTGGTGCTCGCCGTCGCCCTGGGCTGGTTGATATTCAAGATCGCCGCTCAGCGGTGGGGCGAGGAAAGTGCAGATCTCCCCATGGTGCTCGACCCCGCAGTCGACCCCGAAGTTGACCACATCCGCGGCCCGGAGGACGCCAAGCTGACGCTGGTCGAATACATCGACTTCGAGTGCGAGTACTGTGCACACGCCACTGGCTCCTGGGAAGATCTGAGGGGGCAGTTCGGTGACGATCTTCGTTACGTCGTGCGGCATCTTCCCCACCACCCACATGGGCCGCTGGCTGCAAAAGCATCTGAAGCAGCCGCGAACCAGGGCGAGTTCTGGCGGTGGCTCGACTTCGTATTCACCCATCAGGACGCGCTCGAGCGAGAGCACCTTATTGGTTACGCGGACGAACTCGGACTGGACGTCGATCGCTTCGTACAGGACATGGACAGCGAGGCTGTCGCAGAACGAGTCAACCGCGATCTCGTGAGCGCCCAGGACAGCGGAGCCCACGCCACTCCAACCTTCTTCGTCGAAGGTCGCCGCTTGCTGGGCGACTATGACGCCCGGACGTTGACTGCGGCACTCGAGTCCAGCAGGCGCGGCACACGAACCCAGGTGGCCTCTGTCTGAGATGGATCGGGACGACACCGCTGACTCGCTCTCTCGCGACCTCGGCGGCCGCGACGTGGTTGCCAGAGGTCAGTCGGAAGGCGTCGCAGGTACGACGCTGGCCCGGCTGCCAGTCTGCGGTTTCCGGTCGTGACGTGCCTGCAGTCGGGATAGCGTTGGTTCATGACCCCGCCCTCCACGCAGACTGATGAAAACTCAGCCTTCATTCAACCGGACGTTCGAGTGCGCGGCGCCCGCGAGCACAACCTCAAAAACATCGACCTGTCAATACCGCGTGACGCCATGGTGGTGTTCACTGGCGTCTCTGGCTCGGGCAAGTCCTCGCTGGCTTTCGGCACGCTATATGCGGAGTCCCAGCGACGTTATCTGGAATCGGTTGCACCGTATGCCAGGCGCCTCATCGACCAGGCGGGAGTCCCCGAGGTGGACTCCATCACCGGAATGCCGCCCGCCGTGGCATTGCAGCAACAACACGGCGGGCGCAGCACCCGGTCAACGGTCGGAAGCATCACGACACTCTCCAGCCTGGTTCGCATGCTGTACTCCCGCGCGGGTACATATCCGGATGGGCAGCCGATGCTCTATGCAGAGGACTTTTCGACCAATACTGTCGAGGGTGCTTGCCCGGAATGCCACGGAATCGGTCGGGTCTACGACGTGCCAGAGGACACGATGGTCCCCGATCCGACCCTGACGATCCGAGAGCGCGCCATCGCCTCGTACCCCACGGCGTGGCATGGGCACCAACTGAGAGACGTCCTCGTCGGGCTTGGTTACGACGTCGACGTGCCATGGAAGGACCTCCCGAAGAAAGACCGCGACTGGATCCTCTACACGGATGAAACGCCTTACGTTCCCGTCCACTCACGACTCACCCTTGCTGAAGCGCGTGAAGCCATGGACGCCGGAATCGAGCCCAGCTATTCCGGAACCTTCGTAGGAGCGCGTCGCTATGTGCTTGACACATTCGCGAATACGAAGAGCACGTCGATGAAACGCCGTGTTGCTCAGTTCCTCACATCGGTCCCGTGCCCCGCATGCCATGGCAAACGTTTGAAGCCGGAAGCGCTATCGGTGACATTTGAGCAGCTCGACATCGCCCAGTTCTCACAGCTGCCCTTGCATGAACTCTTGTCTGTCATCGAAGCCGCAGTCGTCGCGGCAGAAAGCGCAACTGACGGTGCCGGTGACGAGTCTCGCTCGTCGGGTGGGGCGGTCGAAAAACTGGCCGCAACCGTCCGCTTGGGGACCGGACTCGTCGATCGGATCCTTCCGATCATTGATCTCGGCCTGGGCTACCTGTCGTTGGATCGCACGTCCCCGACCCTCTCAGGCGGAGAACTTCAGCGTCTGCGACTGGCAACCCAGCTGACTTCCGAACTTTTCGGCGTCGTCTACGTGTTGGACGAACCTTCCGCCGGGCTCCATCCGCAAGATGTCAGTGCGCTGTTGGACGTCCTTCAGGGGCTCAAGAAGCGCGGTAACAGCCTCTTCATCGTCGAGCACTCCGTCGACGTGATGCGGCGTGCGGATTGGCTTGTGGACATCGGGCCCGCCGCAGGTGAACGAGGAGGGCGTGTCATCTACAGCGGCCCGACCGAAGGACTGGCTGACGTCGAGGAATCCGCCACCCGAGACTACCTCTTCGGCGGCAACGGGCTCCCCCTGCATGAGCCAAGGAAGCCACACGGGTGGTTGCGTCTCGAGAAGATCTCGCGCAACAACCTGCGGAGCATCTCCGTCAAGATCCCGTTGGGTGCACTCACAGCAGTCACAGGTGTGTCGGGGTCAGGCAAATCCAGTCTCGTCAGCCAAGTTCTCCCGACCCTGGTCAGCGAGCATCTCGGACGCCCCGTCACAACTGATGAGCCAGTGCCCGACGGCGATGACATGCTGCTTTCCGATGGCCCCCAGGAGCTCGAGGGTTCTGTCGCGGGTGACCTCACTGGAGTGCGCCGGGTGGTAACCATCGACCAGAAACCGATCGGGCGCACACCTCGGTCGAACGTCGCAACCTACACCGGCCTGTTTGACCACGTACGACGCCGATTCGCCGAGACCCCGGAATCTCGTGCACGCGGCTACAAACCCGGGAGATTCTCATTCAACGTCGCCGGCGGCCGTTGCCCCACCTGCGAGGGAGAGGGATCAGTCATGGTTGAGTTGCTCTTTCTCCCTTCCGTGTACACGGAATGCCCGGAATGTCATGGCACCCGCTACCAGTCGAGCACTCTCGAGATCCTCTGGCGCGGACGAAACATCGCGGAGATCCTCGCTTTGAGCGTTGAGGATGCCCACGAATTCTTCGAGGGAGAAGTCGACATCATGCGCTCCCTGACCGCGCTCCTCGATGTCGGACTCGGATACCTACGTCTCGGCCAATCCGCAACCGAGCTCTCTGGTGGCGAGGCCCAGCGAGTCAAGCTGGGCAGCGAGCTGCAGCGGGCTCAAAGCGGCGACACTCTCTACGTCCTCGATGAACCAACTTCCGGATTGCACTGCGCCGATACCGACCGGCTCGTAGCTCACCTGCAATCACTCGTGGACGCCGGGAACACCGTGGTCATGGTCGAGCTCGACATGCGAGTCATCGCACAGTCCGATCACGTCATCGATCTCGGGCCCGGTGCTGGGGGCGACGGCGGACAGGTCGTCGCGGCCGGCACTCCAGCGGAGGTCGCCGGTTCGTCCACGAGCGCTTCAGCACGTTATCTGGCCACTGCGCTCGAAGAGGCTGCGGCCGTCTCGAGGGTGGACACCGTCGTTGCCTGAGGCAGCTGCGCGTGTGATGACATCTCCCTCCGGTCTGTCGTGACGTCGGTGGCGACGAAGTGGTGGTGTGAGGTGAGTCGGGAAGGACCCCAACGATCCCGGCATCCCATGCCAGGACGACGGGATCCGCAGCAGGCGAAGGCGGCGATCGCGCTGACCGGCGACACGCGAGGACGACGACGGACGGCACCTATCTCATATATGGGTTACGGTGGTTGGTATGTCTGATGACTACCTCGCCCGAATCGGCACGACGATCAAGGAGGCGCGTCACCGCGCAGGCCTGTCCCAAGCCGACCTCGCCACCAAACTCGAGACGAGCCAGAGCGCCGTCGCGCGCATCGAGGCCGGGGGGCAGAACCTCACCCTCGACAACCTCGCGCGCATCAGCGAGGCGCTCGACACCGAGCTCGTCGCGCTCACCCGCACCTCGAGCAGCGGCGCTGTCCACCTGAAGATCGAGGGCGGTCGCACGCTCTCCGGCGCCATCGACGTCAAGACGAGCAAGAACGCCGCCGTCGCGCTGCTGTGCGCCTCGCTGCTCAACAAGGGCACGACCACCCTGCGCAACCTCGCGCGCATCGAGGAGGTCAACCGGATCCTCGAGGTGCTCGACTCCATCGGCGTCAAGACCCGCTGGCTGCCCGGCAGCGCCGACCTGGAGATCGTGCCCCCGGAGCGGATCAACCTCGACGGCATGGATGAGGAGGCCGCCCGCCGCACGCGCACGGTCATCATGTTCCTCGGCCCGCTGCTCCACGAGTTCGACAGCTTCCGGCTGCCCTACGCCGGTGGCTGCGATCTCGGCACGCGCACCGTCGAGCCGCACATGACCTCGTTGACCCACTTCGGTCTCGACGTCACCGCGACGCAGGGTTGGTACGAGGCCAAGGTCACCGACCAGGACTCGTCCGACCGCTCGATCATCCTCACCGAGCGCGGCGACACCGTCACCGAAAACGCGCTCATGGCCGCAGCCCGCCACCCGGGCCGGACCATCATCCGCAATGCCTCCCCCAACTACATGGTCCAGGACCTGTGCTTCTTCCTCGAAAAGCTCGGGGTCCAGGTCAAGGGCATCGGCACGACGACCCTCGAGGTCACCGGCCTGACCGAGATCGACGTCGACGTCGAGTACTCGCCGAGCGAGGACCCGATCGAGGCGATGAGTCTCATCGCGGCTGCCGTCGTCACCAAGTCGGAGATCACCATCCGCCGCTCCCCCATCGAATTCCTCGAGATCGAGCTGGCCACCCTCGCCGGCATGGGTATGCGGTACTCGTTGTCCCAGGAGTACCTCGCGGACAACGGCCGCACCCGTCTGGTCGACATCACGACCCACCCCGGGCCGCTCAAGGCGCCGATCGACAAGATCCACCCGATGCCCTTCCCCGGGCTCAACATCGACAACCTGCCCTTCTTCGCGCTCATCGCCGCCTGCGCCGAGGGCACGACGACGATCCACGACTGGGTCTACGACAACCGCGCCATCTACCTGACCGAGCTCAACAAGATCGGCGGCAAGGTGACGCTCATGGACCCGCACCGCGTGCTCGTCGAGGGCCCCAACCGGTGGCGGGCAAACGAGGTCACCTGCCCGCCGGCGCTGCGCCCTGGCGTCGTCGTGCTGCTCGCGATGCTCGCCGCGCCGGGCACCTCGTACCTGCGCAACGTCTACGTCATCCACCGCGGCTACGAGGACCTCGCCGAGCGCCTCAACGCGCTGGGCGCGAGCGTGCAGCCCTTCCGCGACATCGGCTGACGACCCGAGCGCACGAAGGGAGGGCCCCACAGGATCACCGGTGGGGCCCTCCCTTCGTCACAACGCCCGAGGAGATCGCGGTGAGCCCGTCAGAGGTGCGCGCGCAGTCGCTCGACGATCGGCTCGGGAGTCAGCCCGACGCTC
This sequence comes from Janibacter hoylei PVAS-1, assembly GCF_000297495.1. GTDB lineage: Bacteria > Actinomycetota > Actinomycetes > Actinomycetales > Dermatophilaceae > Janibacter > Janibacter hoylei. Next base: position 16,332 of record NZ_ALWX01000015.1, read on the forward strand.
TCGAGCACCTGGGCCCGCGAGGCGTGGGCGAGGAACTCCTTGGGCAGGCCGAAGCGGTGCACCGGGGCGGTGACCCCGGTCTCGTCGAGGACACGGGCGACTTCCGCACCGACGCCGCCGGAGACGTTGTTGTCCTCGATGACGGCGACCCGGCCGCTGCGACCGGCGAGCTCGACGAGGGCCGCGGGCACCGGCAGCACCCAGCGGGGGTCGACGACCAGAGTCGAGTGGCCTTCTGCCGCAAGCTTTTCGGCGACCGTCGTCGCCGTGCCGGCCATCGAGCCGACCGAGACGACGAGCACCTCGGGATCGACCGCCGGGTCGCCGGCGAGGACGTCGAGCCCGCCGACCGTCGCGACGGCTTCGAGCGGGTCGGCGACGCTGCCCTTAGGGAACCGGATGACCGTCGGGCCGTCCTCGACGTCGACGGCCTCGCGCAGGGCGACCCTGATCTGCTGCCCGTCGCGGGGTGCGGCCAGGCGCAGGCCGGGCACGATGCTCGCGAGCGACATGTCCCACATGCCGTGGTGGCTGGCGCCGTCGGGGCCGGTCACGCCGGAGCGGTCGAGGACGAAGGTCACGCCTGCCTTGTGCATGGCGCAGTCCATGAGCAGCTGGTCGAAGGCACGGTTGAGGAAGGTCGCGTAGATCGCCACGACCGGGTGCATGCCGGCGAAGGCGAGCCCGGCGGCCATCGTCGTCGCGTGCTGCTCGGCGATGCCGACGTCGAAGATCCGCTCGGGGTGCGCGTCGGCGAAGGGCTGCAGGCCCACGGGCATCATCATCGCCGCGGTGATCGCGACGACCTCGGGCCGCTCCCGGCCGAGCGCGAGCATCTCGTCGCCGAACTCGTCGGTCCAGGAGCGCCCGGAGATCTCCAGGGGCAGGCCGGTCTCGGGGTTGATCTTGCCGACGGCGTGGAACTGGTCGGCCACGTCGTTGCTCGCGTGGTCGTAGCCTCGCCCCTTCTGGGTGATGACGTGCACGAGCACGGGTCCGCCGAAGGCCTTGGCCCGGCGCAGCGCCTGCTCGACGCTCGCCTCGTCGTGCCCGTCGACCGGTCCGAGGTACTTGATGCCGAGGTCCTCGAACATCCCCTGCGGGGCCCAGAAGTCCTTGGCGCCCTTCTTCATCGAGTGGAAGGCCTGGTAGGCGGCCCGACCGACGACGGGCGTGCGGTTGAGCTTGTCCTTGCCCCAGTCGAGCACCTGCTCGTACTGACGGTTGGTGCGCAGCATCGCGAGGTGGTCGGCGAGCCCGCCGATCGTCGGCGCGTAGGAGCGCTCGTTGTCGTTGACGATGATGACGAGAGGCAGGTCCTTGTCGGCGGCGATGTTGTTGAGCGCCTCCCAGGCCATGCCGCCGGTCAGGGCGCCGTCGCCGATGACGGCGACCGCGTGCCGCTCCTCGCCGCGCAGGCGGTAGCCCTTGGCGATGCCCTCGGCCCACGACAGGGAGGTTGACGCGTGGCTGTTTTCGACGACGTCGTGCTCGGACTCGGCGCGGCTCGGGTACCCGGAGAGGCCGCCTCGGGTGCGCAGCGCGCTGAAGTCATGTCGCCCGGTGAGCAGCTTGTGCACGTAGGACTGGTGGCCGGTGTCGAAGACGACCGTGTCACTCGGGCTGTCGAAGACGCGGTGCAGCGCGATCGTCAGCTCGACGACCCCGAGGTTGGGCCCGAGGTGTCCGCCGCTGCGGGAGACCTCGGCGACGAGGAAGGCTCGGATCTCCTCCGCGAGGGTCTCGAGCTGCTCTGCGGGCAGGCGCTTGAGGTCGGCGGGTGAGGTGATCGTCTCGAGGACTGCCACGCTGGGCTTCCTTCCAAGGGTCGGGGACCGCACGAGTCTACGTCCGCAGCACTGGGAAGTGGCTGTGACCTGCCCAGCCTGTCACCACGTCGGACGAAGGGGGTCACAGCCGGTCGACGAAGACGCTCCCGTCGAGCGCCTCCCGGATGAGCAGGATGCTCCGCTGCGCGGACCGCAGCCGCAGGCCCTCGTGCTCGAGCGCCACGAGCAGGGCGTCGATCGTACCGTCGGGCAGCGACTCCGCCAGGTCGACGCGCACCGTCCGGTATGCCTGCCGCATCGCGTCGACCTGCGCCGCGACGTGCAGGTCGGCGAGCCAGGCCAGCGCGGCCGGGTGCCGACGCAGCACCGCATGCCCGCGGTAGTCGGGCGGGCACAGGTCGAGCAGCCACGAGACCGCCGCTGGCTGCCACCCCCCGCACCGCGGGTGGTGGCACGCGGTCCGGCCACCCAGGGGGTCCCCCCCTTCGCCCCCGCCGCAGCGGTCCGCGCCCCCCGGCGACCCGGGCAGCGCCGTCCGCACCGGCGGACGCGAGGTCTGGTCGAACATGTGTTCGAGTGTACGTCGCAGCGGCGACGGCCCACCACCTCCCGTATTTCCCTAGGGAAATACGGGAGAGATGGGGACGACACGACGAAGGGGGCCGTCCACCGGATGGTGGAGGGCCCCCTTCCTCGACGGCTCCGGTCAGCCGACGAGCGACCGCAGCACGTACTGCAGGATGCCGCCGTTGCGGTAGTAGTCCGCCTCGCCGGGGGTGTCGATGCGCACGACCGCGTCGAACTCAACGGCCTCCCCGCCGTCCTTGGTCGCCGTGACCTTGACCGTCTTGGGCGTCGAGCCGTTGTTGAGCTCGGTGATGCCCGCGATGTCGAAGGTCTCGGTGCCGTCCAGGCCGAGCGAGTCGGCGCTCTGCCCCTCGGGGAACTGGAGCGGGATGACGCCCATGCCGATGAGGTTGGAGCGGTGGATGCGCTCGTAGGACTGCGCGATGACGGCGCGGACGCCGAGCAGGCGCGTGCCCTTGGCCGCCCAGTCACGCGACGAGCCGGAGCCGTACTCCTTGCCCGCGAGGACGACGAGCGGGACGCCGGCCTCGATGTACTTCTCCGAGGCCTCGAAGATCGTCGTCTGGCTGCCGTCGCCGAGGAAGTCGCGGGTGAAGCCACCCTCGACGCCGTCGAGCAGCTGGTTCTTCAGCCGGATGTTGGCGAAGGTGCCGCGGATCATCACCTCGTGGTTGCCACGGCGCGAGCCGTACGAGTTGAAGTCCTTGCGCTCGACGCCGTGCTCGGCGAGGTAGACACCCGCCGGGCTGTCGGCCTTGATCGCACCGGCCGGGCTGATGTGGTCGGTCGTGACCGAGTCGCCGAGCTTGGCCAGGACGCGCGCACCGGAGATGTCCTCGACTGCGTCGAGGTCCATCTTCATGCCCTCGAAGTACGGGGGCTTGCGCACGTAGGTCGACTCGTCGGCCCACTCGAAGGTGTTGCCCTCGGGGGTCTCGAGCGAGGTCCAGCGCTCGTCACCGGCGAAGACGTCCGCGTACTTCTCGGTGAACATCTCCTGCGTGACCGCGGTGTCGATCGTGCTCTGCACGTCGGCCGGGTTGGGCCAGATGTCCTTGAGGAAGACGTCGTTGCCGTCGGCGTCCTGGCCGAGGGCCTCGGTCTCGAAGTCGAAGTCCATCGTGCCGGCGAGCGCGTAGGCGATGACGAGCGGCGGCGACGCGAGGTAGTTCATCTTCACGTCGGGGTTGATGCGCCCCTCGAAGTTGCGGTTGCCGGACAGGACCGAGGTGACGGCGAGGTCGTTGGCGTTGACCGCCTGCGAGACCTCCTCGATGATCGGGCCGGAGTTGCCGATGCAGGTCGTGCAGCCGTAGCCGACGAGGTGGTAGCCGAGCTTCTCGAGGTAGGGCCACATGCCGGCCTTCTCGTAGTACTCGGTGACGACCTTGGAGCCGGGCGCCATCGACGTCTTGACCCACGGCTTGACCTGCAGGCCGCGCTCGACCGCGTTCTTGGCGAGCATCGCGGCGGCCATCATGACCGACGGGTTTGACGTGTTGGTGCAGCTGGTGATCGAGGCGATGACGACGTGGCCGTGGTCGATCTCGACCTCGGCGCCGTCGATGACGGCCTTCGCCGGGTTGGAGGCCCGGTCACCGTTGTTGCGCGGCTCGGAGTGCGAGGGGCGGCCGGCGCTCTCGGACGCCTCGAGCGCGTCGTGGCTCGGGGCGTCGGAGGCCGGGAAGGTGCTGGCGAGCTCGGTGTCGACCGAGGACTTCTCGATGCCGTTGCCGTCGACGACGTAGTTCTTCAGGTCGCCACGGAACTGCTCCTTGGCCTTGCTGACCTCGATGCGGTCCTGCGGGCGCTTCGGGCCGGCGATCGAGGGGACGACCGTCGACAGGTCGAGCTCGAGGTACTCGGAGAAGCGGGGCTCGACAGCCGGGTCGAGCCACATGCCCTGCGTCTTGGCGTAGGCCTCGACGAGCGAGACCTGCTGCTCGGAGCGGCCGGTGAGGCGCAGGTAGTCGAGGGTGACGTCGTCGATGGGGAACATCGCGGCGGTCGAGCCGAACTCGGGGCTCATGTTGCCGATGGTCGCGCGGTTGGCCAGCGGCACCTGGGCGACGCCCTCACCGTAGAACTCGACGAACTTGCCGACGACGCCGTGGTCGCGCAGCATCTCGGTGATCGTCAGGACGACGTCGGTCGCGGTGGCACCGGCCGGGATCGAGCCGGAGAGCTTGAAGCCGACGACGCGCGGGATGAGCATGGAGACCGGCTGGCCGAGCATGGCCGCCTCGGCCTCGATGCCGCCGACGCCCCAGCCCAGGACACCTAGGCCGTTTTCCATCGTCGTGTGCGAGTCGGTGCCGACGCAGGTGTCGGGGTAGGCGACGCCGTCGCGGGTCATCGTGACGCGGGCCAGGTGCTCGATGTTGACCTGGTGGACGATGCCGGTGCCCGGGGGGACGACCTTGAAGTCGTCGAAGGCCGTCTGGCCCCAGCGCAGGAACTGGTAGCGCTCGTTGTTGCGCTCGTACTCGAAGTCGACGTTGCGCGCGAAGGCGTCCGCGGTGCCGAAGGCGTCGATCTGGACCGAGTGGTCGATGACGAGCTCGGCCGGGGCGAGCGGGTTGATCTTCGTCGGGTCGCCGCCGAGCTCGGCGACGGCCTCACGCATCGTGGCGAGGTCGACGACGCAGGGGACGCCGGTGAAGTCCTGCATGATCACGCGGGCGGGCGTGAACTGGATCTCGGTGTCGGGCTGGGCGTTCTCGTCCCAGGAGCCGAGCGCGTTGATGTGGTCGGCGGTGACGTTTTCGCCGTCCTCGGTGCGCAGCTGGTTCTCCAGCAGGACCTTGAGGCTGTAGGGCAGGTTCTTCGAGCCCTCGACCTTGTCGATCCGGTAGATCTCGTAGGACTCGTCACCGACGGTGAGCGTGTCCTTGGCGTTGAAGGTGTTCGAGCTGGCCACAGTCGACTCCTCTGTCGTAGTTATCTTGACGTCAAGATAAAACTATCACAGCGCCCCGGGCACGGACCCACGGGCGCGCTCACCGCCACTCTTCCCCACGGCGGCGCCCTGTGTCACGAGGTCGCGGCCTCCCCCTTCGGCTCGAAGGTCGCCACGCACTCGACGTGGTGCGTCATCGGGAAGGCGTCGAAGGCTCGCAGGGCGGTCAGCTCGTAGCCGAGCTCGCCGAGGTAGGCGGTGTCCCGGGCGAGCGCCGCCGGGTCGCAGGCGACGTAGACGAGGCGGCGGGGGCGAAGGGAGGTCAGCGCGGCGACGACGCCGCGGCCGGCCCCGGTCCGGGGCGGGTCGAGGACGACGACGTGCGCGCTCGGCGGCAGCAGGTCCGAGCGCGCCGGACGACGCGGCCCGCGGCGCCGGCCCTGGCGCGGCACGCCGAGCAGGTCGTCGACGCGGCCGGGCACGACGAGTGCCCACGGGTGGGCGGCGAGGTTGTCCCGCAGGTGCTCGGTCGCCCGGCGGTCGGACTCGACGGCGATGAGCTGCCCGGTGGCACCGACGGCATCGGCGAGCGGCACCGACAGCAGGCCCACACCGCTGTAGAGGTCGAGCACGCGCTCCCCCGGCCGCACGTCGGCCGCCTCGAGCATCGCCGCGACGAAGGCGTGCGGAGCATCGCGGTGGACCTGCCAGAAGCCGCGGGCGTCGACGGTCATCGAGCGCTCCCCCGCTGGCGTGCGGACGATCTCGGTCACCTCGATCGGCGGGGTCGGCGCCTCCTGCGGCACCTCGACGACGACGGTGTCGCTCTCCCCGGACGGCACGACGACGTCGATCGCGCGGATGCCCTCGAGCTCGCCGACCGACTCGGCGCGGGTCTCGCGCAGGGCCTCGTCGACGTCGGGGACGGCGATCGGGCATCCGTCGACCTCCACGACGTCGTGGCTGCGGTGCCGGCGCAGACCGATGCGGCCCTCGACCACCGCAAACTCCACGCGAGTGCGGTAGCGCAGCCCGTCGGCGTCGTCGAGCGGCTCGACGACGACCTCGCGCTCGATGCCCGCGAGGCGCTGGAGCTGCTCGGCGACCACGGCGGCCTTGAGCTCGCGCTGGTGCGCGGTGGCGACGTGCTGGAAGTCGCAGCCGCCGCACCCGCCGGGGCCGGCCGCCGCGCAGCGAGGGGCGATCCGGTGGGGCGAGGCCTCGAGCACGCTGACGGCGTCGGCGCGCAGGAAGCGGTCTCCGGGACCCCCTTCGGTGATCCGGGCACGCACCCGCTCCCCCGGCAGACCGTGCCGCACGAAGAGGACCCGACCGTCGTAGCGGGCCACGCAGTGCCCACCGTGGGCGATCGCCCCGACCTCCACCTCGACCTCGTCGCCGGTCGTCAGGTCGTCAGCTGCCGGTGCCGTCATGATCCACCTCGTCGTACGTCGCCCGCGACCGGGCCGTCCATGCGTTCCTCGGCGCCCGCCGAGCTGGCCAGCTGCCAGGGCACCGAGGACACCATGACACCCGGCGTGAAGATCAGTCGGCTGCGCAGCCGCAGCGCCGACTGGTTGTGCAGTGCCTGCTCCCACCAGTGGCCGAGCACGTACTGCGGGATGTACACGACCACGAGATCACGCGGGTTGCCCGAGCGGATCGACTTCACGTACTCGACGACCGGGCGGGTGATCTCGCGGTAGGGCGAGTCCAGGGCCTTGAGCGGCACCGGGATCGCTCGCCGGTCCCACTCCGCCTGCAGCGCGCGGGTGGCGTCGTGGTCGACGTCGACGGTCACCGCCTCCAGGCGCGAAGGGCGGGTGGCCGATGCGTAGGCGAGCGCCCGGAGCGTCGGCCGGTGGATCGTCGAGACGAGGACGATCGCGTGGACCCGCGACGGGAGGAGCTGGTGCTGGGTGTCGCCCTCGGCGACCGACAGCTCGTCGCGCACGTGCCGGTAGTGCCGGCTGATCGCCCCCATGAGGACGAAGAGCCCCGCCATGGCGGCCATGGCGAAGCCGGCGCCGTGGGTGAACTTCGTGAGGACCACGACGACGAGCACGGTGCCCGACATCGCCGCGCCCACGGCGTTGATCGCCCGGCGCCGCATCATGGCCCGCTGCTCGCGGCGGTCCTTCTCGAGAGCCAGGTGCCTGTTCCAGTGCCGCACCATGCCGATCTGGCTCAACGTGAAGGAGACGAAGACCCCGACGATGTAGAGCTGGATGAGCTTGGTGACCTGCGCGTCGTAGATGACGATGAGCAGCCCCGCCGCGGCGGCGAGCAGGAGGATGCCGTTGCTGAAGGCGAGCCGGTCACCGCGCGTGTGCAGCTGACGCGGCAGGTAGCCATCGCGGGCGAGGATCGAGCCGAGGACCGGGAAGCCGTTGAAGGCCGTGTTGGCCGCGAGCACGAGGATCAGGCCCGTGACGATCGAGACGATGACGACCCCGGCGGGGAAGCCGTCGAAGACCGACTGGGCGACCTGCGCCATGACGGTGTGCTGGACGTATTCCTCGCCGACGGGCTGACCGTCACGCAGCAGCTGGGTCGCGGGGTCCTCGGCGACCTTGACCCCGGTCCACGAGGCCAAGGCGATCATCGACACGAGCATCGTGATGGCGATGCCACCCATGAGGAGCAGGGTCGTCGCGGCATTGGTGCTCTTGGGCTTGCGGAAGGCGGGCACGCCGTTGCTGATCGCCTCGACACCCGTGAGCGCCGCGCACCCGGACGAGAAGGCACGCAGCAGGAGGAAGGCCATCGCCAGGGTGCCGAGCTGCTCCATCCCCGGCTCGGGGGCCAGCTGCAGCGGTCCGCTCTCCGCCTGTGGCAACGTGCCGGTCGTGCGCCGCACGACCCCGACGAGCCCCATGGCGATCACCGACAGCATGAAGAGGTAGGTCGGGATGGCGAAGGCCTTGCCCGACTCCCGGACACCCCGCAGGTTGATCCCGGTGAGGGCGGCGATGAGCACGAGGGCCGCGAACACCTCGTGGCCGCGGATCCACGGCAGCGCCGCGGCGGCGTTCTGCACTCCCGACGAGATGGAGACCGCCACGGTGAGCACGTAGTCGACGAGCAGCGCGCTCGCGACGGTCAGGCCCGCCTTGCGCCCGAGGTTGGTGCTCGCGACCTCGTAGTCGCCTCCGCCAGAGGGGTAGGCGTGGACGTTTTGTCGATAGCTCGCGACGACGACGGCCATGACGGCGACGACCCCGAGGGCCACGGGCCACGAGTGGGTCATCGCCAGGGCGCCACCGGCGAGGCCGAGGGTCAGCAGGATCTCGTCGGGCGCGTAGGCGACGGAGCTGAGCGCGTCGCTGGCAAAGACGGGGAGAGCGAGCTTCTTGGGGAGCAGGGTCTCGCCGAGATGATCGCTGCGCATCGCGCGGCCGACGAGGACGCGCTTGATGAGTCGTCCGGAAGACACCACGCGAGTGTAGGCCCGCGCACGGAGGGGTACCGTCATGCCGTGCACTTCGTCATCATGGGCTGCGGCCGCGTCGGTGCCTCGCTCGCACGCTCGCTCGAGCGCATCGGGCACGACGTCGCCGTCGTCGACCAGGACCCGGCCGCCTTCCGCCGCCTCGGCAGCGAGTTCAGCGGCCGTCGCGTCGCCGGTGTCGGCTTCGACCGGGACACGCTGCTGCAGGCCGGCATCGAGGGCGCCTACGCCTTCGCCGCCGTCTCGAGCGGCGACAACTCCAACATCCTCGCGGCGCGGGTCGCCCGCGAGACCTTCGGCGTCGAGCACGTCGTCGCGCGCATCTACGACCCGGACCGCGCGCAGGTCTACCAGCGCCTCGGCATCCCCACCGTCGCCACCGTCCGCTGGACCGCCGACCAGGTGCTGCGCCGCATGCTCCCCCAGGGCCAGGCGTCGGAGATGACCGACGCCTCCGGGCGTCTGGTCGTCGCCGAGATCCAGGTCTCCCCCGCGTGGGTCGGCCGCCGGCTGTCGACGATCGAGGAGGCGACCGGTGCCCGTGTCGCCTACATCACCCGGCTCGGCGAGGGCATCCTGCCGGGGCCCGACACCGTCCACCAGGAGGGCGACCTCGTGCACCTCGTCATCCGTCGCGAGAGCGTCCACGACGTCGAGCGGATCCTCGACGGCAACCCCCCGCAGGAGGACTGAGCCGTGCGCGTCGTCATCGTCGGGGCCGGGTCCGTCGGCCGGTCCATCGCCCAGGAGCTGCTGCAGAACGAGCACTCCGTCCTGCTCATCGACAAGGACGCCAACGAGTCACGGGTGTCCAAGGTCGAGGCGGCCAGCTGGCTCTCCGGCGACGCCTGCGAGATCTCCACGCTGCAGGAGGCGGAGATCCACACGAGCGACGTCGTCGTGTGCGCCACCGGCGACGACAAGGCCAACCTCGTCGTCTCCCTCCTGGCCAAGACCGAGTTCGGCGTCCCCCGCACGGTCGCCCGGGTCAACAACCCCAAGAACGAGTGGATGTTCGACGAGTCGTGGGGTGTCGACGTCGCCGTGTCGACGCCGCGACTGATGACCGCCCTCGTCGAGGAGGCGGTGAGCGTCGGCGACCTCGTGCGGATCTTCGACTTCCAGCAGGGCAATGCCTCCATGGCCGAGATCACGCTGCCGGCGGACAACCCCAACGTCGGCCGGCGCGTCGGCGACATCACCTTCCCCGTCGACACCCTGCTCGTCGGCATCATCCGCGACGGCCGGCCCATCGGCCCGACGCCGGACGACTCCCTCGAGGCGCACGACGAGCTGCTCCTGCTGACGACGGCGGAGGCCGAGCCCGAGCTCGAGGCGATGATGCGCCCCGGCGGGCGGTCCCGCCGCCGCGCCTGAGGGAGCGAAGGGGGCGTCAGCCCCGCTGGACGTCCACCGGCTGCACGAGGTCGTCGTCCGGGTCGATCGGGGTGTGCCCCTTGAGGAGCATCGCCCCCATGACGGCGACCGCCCCCGCCCACAGCGGCCACCCGAGCACGACCTTGCTGATCGTCAGACCGGCGACGTTGTCGGTGAGGTAGAGCGGGCCCATGATGGCGACGCGGATCGCGTAGACCGCGACGAGGACGAGGGTCAACCGGCTGCACACCTTGACGGCGGCCGCATTGCGCCGCCAGCGGAAGGGGTCACCCGCGGCGACGGCCTGCTGGTCCGCGAGACCGACCATGATCCCGACGGCCGGCCAGCGCAGCACCACCGAGAGCAGGGAGCCGACGAGGTAGGCGCAGGAGGTGAGGATGCCGGGGAGGAAGGCGTCCTCCGCGTCACCGGACCTCAGGGCGAAGAAGGCCGCCAGGCCGGTCGCGAGGACCGAGCCGAGGACGAACTGCAGGGTCTGGCGCTGCACGAGCCGGACGACGGCGAAGACGACTGTCAACCCCGCGGCGGCGCCCAGCGACAGGGTGCGGTCGCGGGTGGCCGACCAGACGATGACGAAGAGGAGCATCGGCAGGGCGGCCTCGAGGGAGCCACGCAGGCCACCGAGCGCCTCACCGAGCCGGTGCCGGATGAGCGCCTCGACGGTGGGGTGGACGGGGGCGGAGATGCCCTGGGGCTCAGCCATGCTGCGGCAGCAGCTCGTAGGCCGGGTTGTAGATCGTCGGCGTGCCCGTGGGCCGGCAGATCAGCCGGTCGCCTTGACGTAGGCACCGGGGTCGATGCCGTGGATGCTGCGCCGACCGAGCCACACGAGCTGGACCGTGCTCGAGCCGTCGTAGACCTCGGCGACGAGGGCGGGCACGGTGGCGCGCGGTCGCAGGGTCACGGCGCGGACCGTGCCAGCGACGGTGACGACCTGCCGGTCGACGTCCTCGGTGATCGGGCGGCAGCCGTGGGCGGTGGCGGCCTCGCGCAGTTCGCCTGCGGCGAGGTCGTCGTCGGAGCGACCGAGGTCGACCAGCCGGCGCAGCAGGCTGGGCATCAGCGCACCTCGGTGATCTCGGGGCCTCGCTCGAAGGGCTTGAGGTCGTCGCCGTCGGGCTCCGCGACGGCCGCCTCCGACTCGTCGCCCGCGGGGGTCGCCCCCTTCGCCGCGGTGGGCATGTGGAGCGGCAGCATCTCCCGGGGGGGCGCGCGGCTCGTCGCCACGGACGACGAGGACGGTGCGCAGCACGTCGTCGAAGACCTCGCGGGCTGCCTCGTCGACGGCGGCCGAGCCGGAGTAGACGGCGCGGAGGAACCACCGCGGTCCCTCGACACCGGCGAAGACCGCCGGGGCGAAGACGGTGCGGCCCTGCGGACCGGGCTGGGCCAGCCGGCTGCGCAGCTCGTCGCCGAAGGGGCCGCTCGCGGTCTCGACCGTCCCGCCGTTGGCCGTGATCATCTCGGCGATCTCACCGCGGATGTCCTCCCAGATGCCCGCGGACCGGGGCGCGGCGAAGACCTGGAGCTGCACCGCGCCGTGGTCGTCGGCGATCTGGACGGCGTTGACCTCGTTGGTCTTCTGGTCGACCTCGAGCCGCAGGTCCGTCGACGGGCCGGGCACGAGGCGAAGGGCGCCCATGTCGAGGTGGTCCGTGGTGCTCGTGGCGAGGGAGATGTCGCGAGGTCCGGTCGCAGCGGCGGTGTCCGCGCTGTCGGTGCTCTCGGTCGCCTCGGCGTCCGACGTCGCCACGTCCTGCTCGGTGCCCCGCGCCGCGGAGTCGGTCTTCTTCTTGCGCCCGAACATCATTCACGTCCTGTCGTCGACGGGGGGCCGAAGCCCCCGCTGGATCCGTGTCCAGTCTCACCCCGCTGGCTGGGTGGAAGCGAATCGACGGGCTCGAAGCTCCCTTCGCCGACCTCCTGGAGCACGAGCTGGGCGATCCGGTCCCCCACGTGGACGGTGAAGCTGTCGGTGGGGTCGAGGTTGACGAGGTTGACGAGGACCTCCCCGCGGTAGCCCGAGTCGACCGTCCCCGGCGCGTTGACGACCGAGATGCCGTGCCGCGCAGCGAGCCCGGAGCGCGGGTGGACGAGGCCGACCCAGCCGTGCGGGATCGCCATCGCGACACCCGTCGGCACGAGGTGCCGCTCGCCGGGCGCGAGCGTCAGCTCAGCGACCGAGGCGAGGTCGGCGCCGGCGTCACCGTGCTTGGCGTACGCGGGCACCACGGCGTCCCGGTGCAGCAGCTGCACCGGGACCGCGATCTGACGTGCGTCAGCCACGGCTCACGCGGCGCACTCGGTGCAGACCGGTCCGTTCTTGCCGTCCGTCGCCAGCTGGCTGCGGTGGTGGACGAGGAAGCAGCTGGTGCAGGTGAACTCGTCGGCCTGGCGCGGGACCACGCGGACGGACATCTCCTCACCGGAGAGGTCCGCACCGGGCAGCTCGAAGCCTTCGGCCATCTCCGTCTCGTCGACGTCGACATTGGCGGAGGTCGCGTCGCCGCGACGGGACTTCAGCTCCTCGATGGAGTCCTCGGACAGGTCGTCGTCCGTCTTGCGAGGGGCGTCGTAGTCGGTCGCCATCTCTCCTGATTTCTGTGATGTGACACGGGCAGTGGGGGTGGTTCGCCGTCGTCAACGCAGCAGGTGCTGAATTTGTGCCCGGCGCGCCGGATTGTGCCCCATCCGCTGGCTGTGCGCCACCTCACCTGCTGCTAGTCGAGACCCTCGGCTCCCACGGTCCCGACGGCGCGGTCGAGGACCTCCCCGAGCGCCGCCCTGAGGCGGGGCGGCCCGGCCAGGGTCATGGTCGCCCGGGGCGCCCCGCCGGCAAGGTCGGTGACCTCCGCACCCGCCTCGGTCGCGACGAGCCAGCCGGCGGCCATGTCCCACGGGTTGAGACCCCGCTCGTAGTAGACATCGAGGCTCCCCTCGGCCACCCGGCACAGGTCGAGCGCCGCGCTGCCGAAGCGTCGGATGTCCCTCACGCGGGGCAGCACGTGGGTGAGCACCTCGGCCTGCCAGGCCCGGCGACCCGCGTCGTATCCGAAGCCCGTGCCGCACAGCGCGGTGGCCAGGTCCGTCTCGGCCACGGCCAGGCGCACCGGCGCGTCGTCGCCGACGGCGCGCCAGGCACCGCCACCGGACCATGCTGTGTACCGCTCCCCCGTCACCGGGTTGACGACCGCTCCGGCCACGGGCTGCCACGCACCATCGGTCGTCGGGTCACCGACGACGGCGGCGACGGACACCGAGTACGCGGGCACGTCGTAGAGGTAGTTGACCGTGCCGTCGATCGGGTCGACGACCCAGGTGATGCCGGACGTCCCTGCGCGACCGCCGCGCTCCTCGCCGGCGAAGGCGTCGTCCGGGCGCAGCTCGCCGAGCCGGCGCAGCAGCAGGTCCTGGCTGCGCTGGTCCATGACGGTGACGACGTCGGTCGCCGACGTCTTGGTCTCGGCGACCTCGAGGTCACGCGGGCGCTCCTGCGTGATGAGGTCGCCGGCCTCGAGGGCCACCGTCAGGGCGATGACCGCCAGGGCCGCGGGGTCGGTCGTGGGGGTCGGCACGGTCAGTCCTGCCCGCACAGCGCGGGGCGGGACTCGCGCAGGTTGGGGCAGCAGCCCGCCGGGCACACGGCCGGGTGCGAGTCGAGGTCGCGCCAGGTCGCCCGCGCGGGCTCCTCGCCGCGGGCCTGCGCGGCCCGCTCGAGCATGACGTCGACGAGTCCGCTGACGAAGGCGGGGTCGGCACCCGGCGTCGCCACGCGCGTCATCGCCAGGCCCAGCTCCGCGGCCGTCGCCGCCGCCTCGACGTCGAGGTCGTGGACGACCTCCATGTGGTCGGAGACGAAGCCGATCGGCACGACGACGACGTGGCGGACCCCCTCGTCGGCGAGCTCGCGCATCCGGTCGTTGACGTCCGGCTCGAGCCACGGGGTGCGGGGCGAGCCGGACCGGGAGCAGAAGGCCAGCCCCGCTGCCAGGTCGGTGCCGAGCACCGTGTCGACCTCGGCGGTGATCGCGGCGGCGGTCTCGGCCTGGTCGGCCGAGTAGGCCCGCCCGTCGCCGTCCCCGGGGCCCGAGGTCTCGTCCATCGCGTCGGGGATGGAGTGGGTGACGTAGAGCAGGGCCACCGCGTCGGCCCCCACTGCGGCGACCGCCTCACGTGCCGCGGCGAGGGTGTCGCGGGCGAAGGTCGCGGCGAAGCCGGGGTGCTCGCCGAAGGGCCGGACCTTGTCGACGACCAGGCCCTCCCTCCCTTCGACGGCGTCGGCCAGCCCCTCGCGGTACTGCCGGCACGAGGAGTAGCTGCGCCACGCGCTCGTCGGCACGACGAGGACCCGCCGGGCACCGCCGGCGGTGAGCTCGTCGAGGGCCTCGTCGACGAAGGGGGTCGAGTTGCGGTTGCCGAGGACGACCGGCAGCGGGCAATCGCGGGCCGTGAGCTCCGCTGCGAGGTCCGCGACGAGGCGACGGTTGAGCGCCGGCAGCGGGCTGACACCGCCGACCCGCTCGTAGTGGGCGCCGACCTCGACGAGCCGCTCGTCGGGCACCCCGCGGCCGGCGGTGACGCGACGCAGGAAGGGCAGGACCTCGTCGGGCCCTTCCGGCCCACCGAAGGACTGGACGAGCACCGCGTCGTACGGGCGAAGGGGGTGGTCGGTCATCGTCTCGGACATGGACACAAGGTATCCCCGCGGCGTGTGCGTCCACGGATCGGGCCGGGCAGGTGGCAGAGTCGTCAGGGAGCACGATGGACGAGAGGGATAGTTGATGCGCGACCTGCGACTCATCGGGGTGCACGACGACGGCGAGCACCTGCTGGTGACGGACGACTCCGGTGAGGAGTACCGGCTTCGGATCGACGAGCCCCTGCGCGCCGCCGCCCGCCGGGACCGCCCGCGCCTCGGGCAGCTGCAGATCGCCATCGACAACAACGTCCGGCCGCGCGAGGTGCAGGCGATGATCCGCGCCGGCGCGTCCGCCGACGAGGTCGCGGCCCGCACCGGCTGGGACCTCGACAAGATCGCGCGCTTCGAGGGACCGGTGCTCGCCGAGCGCGAGCACGTCGCGACCCGGGCGCAGGCCGTGCGGATGCGCGGCACGAACCAGGCCGGCTCCCCCGAGACCCTCGCCCAGCGCGCCACGATCCGGCTCACCGGCCGCGGTGTCGAGCCGTCGTCGGTCGTCTGGGACGCCTGCCGTGACGGCGAGGGCCAGTGGACGGTGTCGGCGGTCTTCACCGCCGGCGGGCGCGAGCGCACGGCGACCTGGTGGTTCGACCTCGCGGGCATGAGCGTGGTCGCCAAGAACGACGAGGCCAAGTGGCTCTCCGAGGCCGACACCCCGGCCGGTCCTGTGCCGACGACGGTGCACCGCCCCACGGCCGTCTTCGACGTCGAGGTCGAGGAGACCAAGGTCGAGCGGGCCCAGCGGGCCAACACCGACGACCTCATCAACTCCATGCGTGAGCACTCCGGCGCCAAGAGCCGCCGCCGCGGTGGTCGGCGCAAGACCCGCGCCGCCGCCGAGACCGCCCCCGCCGAGGACGCGCTGCCCATCGACGAGCTGCCCCCGCCGGCCGGGGGTACGCATCCGCGCGACGAGGAGTCGCCGGAGCGCGCCGCAGCGGCCGCTCGTGAGGAGTCGACCGCGGCCACCACCGTCGAGCAGGCAGCAGTTGCCGACGAGGCGAAGGACGGTACCCGGCCTGCCGAGGACGACGCCCCGGCGCCCAACGCTGATGCCGACACGGGGGCGGACGAGGCTCCCGAGGACGAGACCACGGTGGACGAGCCCGTGGACGAGGAGACGGCCTCGGAGCCCGACGTGTCCGATGAGGACGACTCGGGCCGGGACGACGCCGACAAGTCCTCCGAGGCGGACTCCGGCAGCAAGAGCCGTGGCCGCAAGGGCCGCGCGCGGGTCCCGAGCTGGGACGACGTGATGTTTGGGACCACCCGGGACTGACGGCAGGACGGCTGAGTCGCTTCCCTGCGGGCGGTCTCGCGCCCAGACCGGTCTCGTGACCAGCGCGGTCAGCCGCGCGGCGGCACCGGGCAGGCGTCGAGGTCGAAGGGCAGCACGTCCGCGGACTGCGCCGCGGCCCGAGCGGCCTGCGAGCTCATCCGCCGCATGTGGTGGCGTCGGCAGAGCACCTCGTACTCGACCTCGGCGACGTGGTCGGGGTCGGCGGTGTCACCGACGACGACCTGCTCCCCCTCGACGACCATGACGCCGTCGACGACGCGGGCATTGTGCGTCGCACGCCGTCCGCACCAGCACAGCGCCGACACCTGCAGCACCTGGGTGCGGTCGGCGAGCTCGATGAGCCGACGGCTACCCGGGAAGAGCTCGGTGCGGAAGTCGCTCGTGATGCCGAAGGCGAAGACCTCGATGTCGAGCTCGTCGACGATGCGCGCGAGCTGCTCCACCTGCCCGGGCGTGTAGAACTGCGCCTCGTCGCAGATCAGGTAGTCGACCCGGCCACCCGCGGTGAGGTGGGCGACGACCGCCTCCCAGATGTCGAGGTCGGTGGCGACCTCGATCGCCGGGGTCTCCAGGCCGAGACGTGAGGAGAGCACCGCCTCGCCCGAGCGGTCGAGCCGGGTGAAGATCAGCCCCGCACGCCCGCGAGCGCGGTGGTTGTGGTCCATCTGCAGGGCGAGCGTGGACTTGCCGCAGTCCATCGTCCCGGCGAAGAAGCTCAGCTCCGCCACGTCACTGCTCCTGCGGGGAGAGGACGAGCCAGGGCACCGCGACCTCGTCGGGGGTGATCGAGCCGTGCACCCCGAGCAGCGAGCGCAGCTCGGGCCGGTGGCGGCGGGAGTCGACGACGGCGACGGGCCCGGTCATCGCGGCGATGACGTCGCCGATGCGCGGGCGCACGCTCGCACTCACGGTGCCGAACCAGCCGGCCTCGATCGCCTCCTCGGTCGTGACGACGAGGGCGTCCTCCCCCAGTCGCGCGCGCCACGTGTCGACGACGTCGTCGCGGGCGCCGGGCCGCACGTGCAGCTGGACGCAGCGCGGTTCCCCCGAGACGTGACGTACACCGGCATCGAGATGGGCGTCGGTGGCGATGTCGGGTCGGGCCTCGAGCGGCACGTCGACCATGCCGTGGTCGGCGGTGATGTGCAGCGCCGTGTCGCGCGGCAGCGATGAGGCGAGCCGGGCCAGCTCGGCGTCGACGGACTCGAGCTCGGCGACCCACTCGTGGGAGTCGCAGCCGTGGACGTGGCCGACCTTGTCGATGTCGCCCCAGTAGAGGTAGACCAGCCCGCGCGGCTGGGCCCGCACGGCGCGCAGCGTCGCGTCGACCCGCTGGGCGAGGCTCGAGGCGGCGACGAAGGAGCCTCCGCGCAGCGCCGCCTCGGTCAGGCCCGACCCGTCGAAGAAGCCCGGCCCGATCCGGGTGACGCCGACGCCGGCCTCCACAGCGGCCTCGAAGACCGTCGGGGCGGGCTGCCAGCGTCGCGGCGCGGGCCCGTCCTCCCACGACAGCTCGTTGAAGACGCTGTCGGTGTCGGGGTCATAGGCCTCGTAGCCGACGAGCCCGTGGGCGCCGGCGAGCGTGCCGGTGCCGAAGGTGCCCATCGAGGTCGCCGTTGTCGACGGGAAGCCGCAGTCGATGGTGCGGGCGGCGTCGGCGTCCTGGAGGAGCTGCCGCAGGAAGGGCGCGTGCCCACCCCGACGGGCGAGCAGTTGGGCCCCGAGTCCGTCGACGAGGACGACGACGGCCCTGCGGGCGGGACGAAGGGGGCGGTCCCCTCCCTTCGTCAGGCCGGGGACGCCCAGGCTCGTCGCGACGGCCGGCAGCACGCGGTCGAGCCGCGGCGTGGCGGGCAGGAGGGGCGAGTGGTGGTGCGTCATGCGGGCGGGCGGTGCCCGATGCTCGCCGACAGGTCGCGGGCGAACTCGATGGCGCGATCGAGCGCCTCACGGCCTTCGGCCTGCGCGCTGATCCGCAGGGCGATGTCGTCGCTCGTGATGGTGCCGTCGTAGCCGTGGTCGCCGCCCTCGCAGTCCGGGTCGTTGCACTGCGCGGGCAGCAGGTCGACGCGGCTGACCGCGCCCCAGCCGACGGTGAGCGTGACCTCGCTGCCGAGGGACCCGGGCACATAGCTCGAGGGGTCACCGACGACGTGGGTCAGCATGACGCCGCGCACCGAGGGGAGCGGGATGCACTCGGTCGTGGCCGTGGCGATCTCGTGGGCCCCGGAGAAGTGGTCCGGGAAGTCGTCGGCGTGGGCGACGACGAGCCGGGTGCCGGTGCGGGCGAAGACCGTGATGTGCCGCCGCACGGCGTCCTGGTCGAAGGTCGTCTCCTGGTGCACGAGGTGACCGTGCACGTCCTCGGACCCGACCGCGGCCTTGATGACGTCGGCGACGAGGGCCGGGTAGTAGCCCGCGCGCTCGATGTCGGCCATGAGGGCGTCCGGGAGCGAGATCGCCGTGAGATCAGCAGGTGCGGGCATGTGGGCCATTGTGCCCCAGCGTCAGGTGAGGCTCCGCGCGCCGGTGTCGATCCGGCGACGGGTCACCGGCGCGATCATGACGTCGGCGCCGAGCACCGTGGCTCCCTCGGGGTGGGCGACCACGGGGTTGAGCTCGACCGACGACAGCTCGAGGAAGTCGTCGGACATGATCGACAGCCGCCCGAGGATGTCCTCGAGCGCCGCCCGGTCGACCGGCGCCGCGCCGTCGTGCCCCATGAGCAGCGGGGCGAGCTTGAGGTCCTCGACGAGCTCGCGCACGTCGACGTCGGTGAGCGGCGGGATCCGGTAGGCGATGTCGTCGAGCAGGGTCGTCGGCGCCCCCGCGATGCTGAAGGAGACGACCGGCCCGAAGAGCGGGTCCTCCAGCGTCGAGAGCACCGTCGACACCCCCGGCCGGGCCATCCGCTGCACGACGAAGTAGTTGGCATCCATCGGCGCCAGCCGCCGGTCGAGGGTCTCGAAGGCCGAGCGCACCGCGTGCGCGTCGTGCAGGTCGACGCGGATGCCCTCGAGGAGGGCCTGCCCGCGCACCAGCGGGGAGAGTGACTTCACGACGACCGGGTAGCCGATCTCCTCCGCGATGGCGACGGCCTCGTCGGCGTCGGCCACCTCAAAGCGGGGCCACACGTCGATGCCGTAGGCGGCGAGCAGCTCACGGGACTCGTCGCTCGTGAGGGCTCGGCCCTCCGGGTCCTCCTCGAGCACCCGGTCGAGGAGCGCCCGCGCAGCCCACCGGTCGATGCCATCGCGCACGACGGTCTCGCCCTTGTCCTTGTCGCGCCACTGCCCGTAGTCCGTCGCCAGGGCCAGTGCCCGGATGGCCTCCTCGGGCATCGGGTAGAGCGGCACCGCCTGGCGCGGGGTGTCGTCGGCAACCTCGCCGGTCTCGTGGAGGAAGGCGGCGTCACCCCCTTCGTCGACGCCGCGCAGACCGAGCAGCGTCGCCACGCACGGCTTGTCGGATCGGGAGGCGGCGTGCCGCAGGGCGTCGACGACCTCCTGGTCCAGGGCACCGACGGGCGGGATGAAGCAGACGATGACGGAGTCGACGTCGGGGTCACCGAAGGCGGCGTCGACCGCTCTCTGGAACTCGCGCGCCGAGGCCTCGGTCGGGATGGCGACCGGACCGTGCACGACCTCGAGGCCGCGCTCGGTGGCGTTGTCGGCGCAGAGCGCGGCCAGCTGGCTGGAGTTGCCGACGATGGCCACGCGGCGCCCCGCCGGCAGCGGCTGGTGGACGAGCAGCTGCGCGACGTCAAACATCTGGTGGACGTTTTCGCAGTGGATGACCCCGGCCTGCTGCAGCATCGAGCCGAAGACGTGCGGCTTGACCTTGGGCTTGCGGACCTTGTGCCCGGGGGGCGCGCCGTAGGTCGCCGACGCCGGCTTGACGACGATGACCGGCTTGTTGGAGGCGAGGTGACGTGCCACGCGGGAAAACTTGCGCGGGTTGCCCATCGACTCGAGATAGAGCCCCACCGCGTGGGTGCGCTCGTCGTCGACCCAGTACTGCATGAGGTCGTTGCCGGAGACGTCGACCCGGTTGCCCGCGGAGGCGAAGACCGAGATGCCGAGGTTGCGTCGCGCCGCCGAGTCGAGGTTGGCGATCGCGAGCGCGCCACTCTGCGAAAACAGGCCGAGGTGGCCCGGGCGCGGGATGACCGGGGTCAGGGTCGCGTTGAGACTCACCGCGGGGTCGTTGTTGATCAGGCCGAAGGAGTTGGGTCCGAGCACCCGCATGCCGTGGGTCCGGGCGAGCCGGAGCACCTCCTGCTGCCGCGCGGCCCCGGCCTCGTCGACCTCGGCGAAGCCCGAGGAGATGATGAGCAGGGTCTTGACCCCCACCGCGGCGCACTCGAGGACGACCTGGGTCACCCGCTCGGCGGGCACCGCGATGACGGCGAGCTCCACTCCCCCCTCGATCCTCCCCGACCGTGCGCACGGCCGTCAGGCCGAGGATCTCCCCCGCGTCCGGGTTGACCGCGTGGATCTGACCGGTGAAGCCGCCGTCGAGGACCTGCTTGAGCACCTGGTGGCCGATGGCCCGCTCACGCCGGCTGGCGCCGATGACCGCCACCGAGGTCGGGTGGAGCATGGCCCGCACGCTCTGCGACTCGGCGCGGTGCTCGCGGGCGAAGCGCACCGACAACGACTCGGCAGTGGGCTCGATGGCGAAGTGGAGGGTGACGACCCCGTCCTCGAGGCGGCGGCTCACCTGGTAGCCGGCCTCGGAGAAGACGGAGAGCATCTTGCGGTTGTGCGGCAGCACCTCCGCCTCGAACTCGGTGATGTCGCCGGCGTGGGCGATGGCCGCGAGGTGCTCGAGCAGCACCGACCCGATGCCCTTGCCGTGGTAGTGGTCGGAGATGTTGAAGGCGACCTCGGCACTGTGCGGGCTCACCCGGTCGTAGCGCCCGATGCCGATGATGTCGTCGCCGATCGTCGCGACCAAGGCCATCCGGTCGTGGTAGTCGACCTCGGTGAAGCGCTTGATGTCGCGGTCGCTCAGGGTCCGCATCGGCGCGAAGAAGCGCAGGTAGATCGACTCGTCGGACTGGCGCGAGTGGAATTGCCGGATGCCGTCGGCATCGGACGGCTTGATCGGCCGCAGTCTGCAGACCGAGCCGTCCCGCAGGACGACGTCGGCCTCCGCCAGCACCGGGTATCCCGGTGGGAGCTCCGTCATGTCCCCAATCCTGCCACGGGCCCCTCGTGCCGCCCCCCGCGGCAGGTCACGTGTGTCGGTCCCGGCCCGACAGCGGCGAAGGGGGAAGATGGGTGGGCTCATCAGCACCAGCCCACGAGGAGTCACCGCCCGCATGGCCCGCCGTCCTGCCGCCTCCCCACCCGTCGACGCGCCCGAGCGGATCGTCGACATCGACGTCGCGGACGAGATGCGCAATGCCTTCCTCGAGTACAGCTACTCGGTGATCCACGCCCGGGCCCTGCCCGATGCGCGCGACGGCCTCAAGCCCGTCCACCGCCGCATCCTCTACTCGATGAGCGAGATGGGCCTGCGCCCCGAGCGCGGCCACGTGAAGTCCTCGCGCGTCGTCGGCGAGGTCATGGGCAAGTACCACCCGCACGGCGACTCGGCGATCTACGACGCCCTCGTGCGCCTGGCCCAGCCCTTCTCCATGCGGCTGCCGCTCGTCGACGGCCACGGCAACTTCGGCTCGCTCGACGACGGGCCGGCGGCGAGCCGGTACACCGAGGCACGGATGGCGCCCGCCGCACTGCTCATGGTCACGGGCCTGGACGAGGACACCGTCCCCTTCGTGCCCAACTACGACGACCAGCTCACGCAGCCGGACGTCCTCCCTTCGGCCTACCCCAACCTCCTCGTCAACGGCACGACGGGCATCGCGGTCGGCATGGCCACCAACATGCCGCCGCACAACCTCGTCGAGGTCATCGGCGCCGCCCGCCACCTGCTGACCCACCCGGACGCCAGCCTCGACGACCTGATGAAGTTCGTCCCCGGCCCCGACCTGCCCGGCGGCGGGCGGATCGTCGGGCTCGACGGGATCCGCGACGCCTACCTCACCGGGCGCGGCAGCTTCCGCACGCGGGCGACCACGCGGATCGACAAGGTCTCGCCGCGCCGGCAGGGCATCATCGTCACCGAGCTGCCCTACCTCGTCGGCCCCGAAAAGGTCATCGAGAAGATCAAGGACGCGGTGCAGTCGAAGAAGCTGCAGGGCATCGCCGACGTCAAGGACCTCACCGACCGCGAGTCCGGCATGCAGCTGGTCATCGAGATCAAGAACGGCTTCAACCCCGAGGCCGTCCTCGACAAGCTGTACAAGCTGACCCCGATGGAGGACTCCTTCTCCATCAACAACGTCGCGCTCGTCGACGGCCGACCGCGGACCATGGGGCTCAAGGAGCTGCTCACGGTCTACGTCGACTTCCGGCGCGACGTCGTGCGGCGGCGCAGCGAGTACCGCCTCGCCAAGCGGCGCGAGCGGCTGCACCTCGTCGAGGGCCTGCTCATCGCGATCCTCGACATCGACGAGGTCATCCAGGTCATCCGCAGCAGCGACGACGCGGCGATCGCCCGCACCCGCCTGCAGGAGGTCTTCGACCTCTCGGAGGTCCAGGCGACCTTCATCCTCGACCTGCAGCTGCGCCGGCTCACGAAGTTTTCCCGGATCGAGCTCGAAAAGGAGCAGAGCGAGCTGCTCGAGCAGATCGCGGCCCTCGAGGAGATCCTCGGCGACGACAAGGTCCTGACCAAGCTCATCTCGAGCGAGCTGGCCGAGGTCGCCAAGAAGCACGGCGACCCCCGGCGCACGGTCCTGCTCGAGTCCGCTGGCCAGCCGGCTGCGGCCTCCACGCCGCTCGAGGTCGCCGACGACCCCTGCTGGGTGCTGCTCTCGAGCACCGGGCTGCTGGCCCGCACGAGTGATGCCGAGCCGCTCTCGCGCGACGGGGGTCGAGCCAAGCACGACGCGATCGTCGCCGCCGTGCGCACGACCGCACGCGGCGAGCTGGCCGTCGTCACCTCCGCGGGGCGCGTGGTGCGTCTGGGCGCACTCGAGCTGCCGACGCTGCCGCCGTCCAACGGCGCGCCCACGCTGTCGGGCGGGGCTCCTCTCGCGGCCTATGTCGACCTGGTCGCCGACGAGGTGCCCCTGACCCTGATGAGCCTGTCCCCCGACTCACCCGGCCTGGCCCTCGGCACGGCTCGGGGCGTCGTCAAGCGGGTGACGACCGACTACCCCAAGGGCAGCTCGTGGGAGGCGATCTCGCTCAAGGACGGCGACCGGGTCGTCGGGGCCGTCGAGCTGACGACCGGCGAGGAGCAGCTCGTCTTCGTCACCGACCAGGCAAGCTTGCTGCACTTCTCTGCCGGTGACGTGCGCCCGCAGGGCCGCAGCGGTGGTGGCATCGCCGGCATCCGTCTCGGCGACGACGCCAAGGTCGTCTTCTTCGGTGCCGTCGACCTCAACCGCGACAACATCGTCGTCACCGTCTCGGGCTCCTCCGACGCGCTGCCGGGCACTGATGCCGGGTCGTGGAAGGTCACCAGCTTCGACGAGTACCCCGGCAAGGGCCGCGCCACTGCCGGCGTGCGCGCGCACCGCTTCCTCAAGGGTGAGGACGGCCTGCTGCTCGCCTGGGTGGGCCGGGCCGGCGCCCGCGCCGCCCAGCCCAACGGGGTGGCGATCACGCTGCCCGAGGCCGACGGCCGCCGTGACGGCTCCGGCTCCCCCGCCCCCGCGGTGATCGGCGGCATCGGCTCGCTCTGACCACCCCACCCGCGCGTTTCCCTAGGGAAATCACCACCCTCACCCACATTTCCCTAGGAAATACGCACCCCCGCCGTATTTCCCTAGGGAAATGT
>NZ_ALWX01000016.1 GCF_000297495.1 Janibacter hoylei PVAS-1
GCAGGAGCGTCGGACCGCCACCGCCACCGCTCCCACCCCGCGTCGGGCCGAGCCCGCCGCGCGCGAGGCGTCGCCCCGCCCCGCGCCGGCGTGCCGAGCGGATCTACGACGTCGCGGCTCCCGCGGTCGCTGCAGCGGCTGCCGCCGAGATGGACGAGGTCGAGGAGCCCATCGCCACCACCCCGGAGCCCGGCACCTGGGAGCCCACCCCGGTCCCGCGGCCCGTCTACACGATGAAGGCCGCCGCCCGACGGGAGCCCGCCCCGGCTCCGACCGCTGCGCCGGCCGCCGACGACGAGACCCCGCAGGTCATCGACGTCGAGGACGACGACCTGCCGGCCATCGCCGGCTGGGGCTGACCGACTAGACGTCGAAGGGGGACTCGCCCGGCTCGATGCTCGAGCGGGCGGTGTCCTGCGCGATGTCCTCCCGGATCTCGGAGCGCTCCTGCGGGTCGGCGAGGTCCGCGGGCTCATTGACGTCCTCGGGCACCGGGTCGAGCAGGTTGTGCCCCACCGCGTTGAGCACCGCGACGAGCGGCACGGCGACGAGGGCGCCGATGACACCACCGACGACGATGCCCGTCGCGATGCCGAGGATGACCGCGAGCGGGTGGACGCGCACGGCCCGGCCGAGGAGCAGCGGCTGCAGCAGGTGGGACTCCACCTGCTGCACGGCGATGACGATGCCGAGCATGATGAGCGCCGTGATCGGGCCCTTGGCGACGAAAGCGAGGGCGACCGCGACGAAGCCGGACATCAGGGCGCCGACGATCGGGATGAAGGCACCGATGAAGACGAGCAGGGCGATGCCTGAGGCGAAGGGGACGCCGAGGCCGAAGGCGCCCAGCCCGATGCCGAGGGCGTCGGTGCCCGCGACAAGGATCGTCGCGCGGGTGAAGGCCTTGAGCTGGTTCCACGCGATCGCCCCGGAGGAGAGGACCTTGGCACGGGCACCGCGGGGAAAGAGGCGTACGACCCACGCCCAGATGCCCGCGCCGTCGTAAAGGAAGAAGAAGAGCGAGAACATCGCCAGGAAGAAGCCGGTGAGCAGCTGCCCGACCGTCAGCCCCGCTTGGGCGGCGCGTGAGGAGAGGGCGTCACCCTCGGTGAGCTGGCTCCACGTCTCGGAGACCCATGTCGTGATCTGGCCCTCGGTCAGGCCGAAGGTGTTGACCGCCCAGCGGCGCGACTCGTCGACGCCCTGGCTCACCTGGCTGACGATGTCGTCGAGCTGGGAGGCGAACTGGTTGCCGACGAAGCTGAAGAGACCGACGAGCACCGCGAGCGTGCCGAGCACCGTCACCCCGGCGGCCAGGCCGCGCGGCAGGACGGCGCGCAGGCGCTGGAAGGCCGGCTCGAGCAGCGCCGCGAGCAGCAGGGCGATGATGACGGGGAAGACGACCTCGGAGAGCTTCGAGATGAGCCACAGCAGGGCGATGATGCCGACGCCGATGACGAGGGAGCGCCACACCCACTCCGAGGCGGCCCTGAAGGCCGGCGGCACCGCCCCGCTGCCGCCCGCACCGGGAGGGGTCGTCTGGATGACGATCTGTCGCTCCTGCGGAGGTGGTGCCGGCAGCTGGGGCAGCTGCGGCAGCCGGCGGGGGAGACGGGGCAACCGGACCCCCTTCGGGCGGCGCTTGTCGCTCATGCACGTCCTTCGGGTCGGGTCTGTCGACTGTAACCGCACGGATTGTGGCGACGCGTCATCACGGTGTTATGGTTACCGACGTTCTCGGGGCTGTGGCGCAGTTGGTAGCGCGTCTCGTTCGCAATGAGAAGGTCAGGGGTTCGAATCCCCTCAGCTCCACCACCGAAGGCCCCCGGCACCACGCCGGGGGCCTTCGTCGTTCTTGGGGTGCATCACGACTGTGCCCGGCCATCGGCGGGGGAGTTGGTACCCCGGCGGTACCTCCACTCGGCATTGAGCCGCTCGAGGCCCGCCCGATCGGCCCCCGTGCCCTAACTCTGTGGCTGTCAGTCGGCGCTGGCCGGGTATCCGTCAGGCCAGCTCATGCGGTAGTCGTCGGCCGCAGCGTGTGTGTTGAATTCGATGACGGACACGTTGTGCTCGGTGAGGGCGTCAAGGACCGACTGTGGATGGACTCGGAAGAACTCCCGTCGGTGGTTGACCTTGTTCAGTCGCTGACGGGCGAATTCGCGGTGAAGCATCGCCTCGATCGTGACCGCGTCGTCGCTGAAGAACAATGCATGCACATCGAAGTTGAACGGCACGGACGCATCGCCTAGCTCGCGGATGCGTTCCTCGGGTTGGAGGCGCCGAGTCATGCCGATCTTGACGACGCCTTCACCAAAGGCGCCGATGTTGGAGATGACGTAGACATACCCGGCTCGGATGTTGGCCGCACGGTAGTCCGCCGCGGCGATCTCCGCGTCAATGCGGTCGAGTTCTGCTTGAAGCGACTCCGCGCTGGTGGTGTCGCCGGAGTCCCGCAGGCGCTGGATGGAGTTGAGGTAGTGGCCGCGCTCCTTTGCCAGGCGGTCCTTCTCACGCTGGATTTCGGCCTCAAGGGCGCGCTGCTCTCGGAGTTCTGCACGACGCTCGCGCTCTTGCTGCCGGTCGGCAGCCTTTGCCTGCTCATGACGGGCCGCAAGCTCAAGCTCCCGGAGGCGGAGTCGGTGGTATTGGTCGGTGACTGCGAGGTCGATCATCTGCCCCTGTTTGGCGATCTGCTCTCGGGCTGTGGACAGGCGCTTCTGCGCCGAGGTGAGGTTGCCGGCCTTCACCGTCTTGACGGCGTTCTCTGCCTCGGCGTTGTAGGCACGCAGCATGATGCGACTCATCTGGTTGACGAAGGTTTTTCCCTTGGCGAGAGAGTTGTTGAAGGTGAAGTTCGGCGCGGCGGTGATCGCAGAACCGATCTTGTTCGTCTGTCGGATGTCAGAGCGCAGAGCCTCGAGCTCGGTGGCCAGTGCGGCTGAGGCCTCCGCCGGATGCTCGAAGTCGAAGAGGCCGACCTCCTCCAGGATTAGACGATCGCGGTTGACGATGACCTGCCGTTCGAGGTCGTTGACCTGCCGCTGCAGTTGGGCCACCTGCTGTCTTACAGCTTCCTCGGTCTGTCTCTGCGCTTCGATGCGCTGCTCCCGCGCGGCAACGTCGAGCGCACCCAACTCCGCCAGCAGTCGCTCACACTGCTCCAGGGAGCCCAAGAGCCGCTGGTTCTCGACCTGAAGCTCGTGTGCCACACGCTTGGCGTTGAAGGTCGTGATCTTTTCGTTGGGAGTCCACCCGGTTCCACCTTGCGTTGGCCCACTGGGAACGCGTGGTGTCTGAGCCTCTACGGGTGGGGGTGTGGTCGCGCCTTCTGAAGAAGACGCGACCGCGGTAGACGACTCGGCGGGAAACCCTGCCTCGGTGGGCGGCATGTGAGCTGTGGGTTCAGGGGCCGAAGGCAGAGGGTCAATGGACATCTCGCCGCCTGTGCTGACGTGCTCCGTCCAGCGGCTGCCGTCCCAATACCGATGCTGAAACTTCCGCATGGGGTCCGGATACCAGCCCGCTTGTGAACCGTTCGCCATTGCTCTCGCCTCCCGCAGGTCACGCTACCGAGCGAGGGGGACAACGTCGGTCGTAGAGCCGGGCTCGGTCGTGTCCCCGTGCCAGCATGGCGAGCATGGACCAGCGCGCCCTCACCTAAGCCGCTGTCGGGTGCACGCGCACGGGCGTGGCGCCGGGCGGGTTCGCGGAGCTGCGCCGCAGCCGTCGGGTCGGATCGGGGCTGGCGGACTTCGAGCGGGCCGCCGATGCCCTGCTGACGTGGCAGATGCACCGTCGAGCCACGGCATCGCACGAGCGGGTCGAGACCGGAGCGGTCGCCGAGCTGCGCCTGGGCGTGGGGCGGCTGGGCCTGCGGGCGCCGGTGCGGGTCGTGGACGTGGTCGACGAGCCCACCCGTCGCGGCTTCGCCTACGGCACCCTCCCCGGGCACCCTGAGGGCGGCGAGGAGTCGTTCGTCGTGGAGCTGGGCGAAACGGGCGACGTCACCCTCACCATCACCGCCGTCTCCCGTCCGTCGTCCCGTCTGGCCCGCCTCGCGGGACAGGTGGGGCGGCGCGTCCAGTCGCGGATCACCGACCGCTACCTGTCGGCGCTCGCCGACGACGAGGGGTGACGGGCTCCCCTTCGCCAGTAGCGTCGGTCCATGGCACCCACGCCCCGCCTCGTCACCTACTCGATAAACATCTCGCTCGACGGCTACTTCGTCGGGCCCGACGGCGCTTCGACTGGTCGGAGCCGGACGAAGAGGTCTTCGCGGCCCATACCGACGAGCTGCGGGGGGGTCGGCGTGCGCCACCGGCCGAAGGGAGCCCGCCGCCACCGACGAGGTGGGCGCCGACCGACAGGCCGCCGGGCCGCGCAGGCCCAGGCTGCGGCACGGGCGCAGCGCACCACACCCCTGCCCGGTACGACCATGGCTGACAACTACTCGGCCGGCGGGCCGGTGATCGGGCGGCCCCCGGGCGTGCGTGGCCACGCATTGGGGATGCACCCGCCGAGCACGAGGGTCTGCTGGACCATGACGGGCGCGGGTCGGCCCCGGCCCGGGCAGCGCTCGTGGCCGCGGCCGAGCGCGTGGCCCACCTCGTGGTTGATGAGGTAGGCGCGGTAGGTGTGCAGGTTGGGCACGTGGGGGACCCCGATGTACCAGCGGTCGAGGTTGAGCCAGATGACCGAGCCGGCCCGGCAGGAGGTGTAGCCGTCGGTGTCGGCACCGGCGGCGCCGCAGGCGCGGTCGACCGTGCGCGGGGTGGCCAGGCGGATCGTCACGTCGGGCTCGTGGCGCACGATCCGCTGGAAGCGCCAGTGGCCGCCGCGCGTCCAGCCCCGCTCGTGGCGCAGGGTCCGGTCGATCGTGGCGGCGAACTCGCTCGTCGTCACGCCCGAGCCGCGCTCGACCTCGACGCGGTAGGTGACGAGCTGGCCGGTGCTGCGACCGCGCACCGGGGTGCCGGTCGGGCTGCGGGAGAAGTCTCCGGTGGAGCGGTAGTCGGGCAGCGTCGGACGCGCCGAGGTCGTCGGCGAGGGCGCCGCCGTCGTGGTGGCGGTCGTCGTGCTGGTGCTCACCGGGCTCACCTGCGTCGTCGGCTCACCGTCGCCATGGGCCGCCCTGACCCCCACGACGACGACGCAGACGGTGAGGGCGGCGAGTGCCGCGGCGGCGACCCGGCGACGGCGGAGGGACATGACGGGTCAGCCCGCGTGGGCGAGCAGCCAGTCGCGCAGCCGCAGCGTCGAGAGGCAGTCGTACTCGTTGTACTGCCGCAGGTCCTCGAGGCGCTCGGCGGCCGTGGTCGCGTCGCCGGCCGCGACCGCCTCGCGGTATCGCTGGTACTCGATGATCGAGTCACCGCCGGCGGTCACGCCGGAGTCGTCGCGCAGCTCGTCGCCCATGTAGAGCGGCTCGAGCCGCTTGATGGAGTAGGAACGCGAGCCGATGCGCACGGCCGACTTGACCGCGGCGTAGAGGTC
Source organism: Janibacter hoylei PVAS-1 (assembly GCF_000297495.1). Taxonomy (GTDB): domain Bacteria; phylum Actinomycetota; class Actinomycetes; order Actinomycetales; family Dermatophilaceae; genus Janibacter; species Janibacter hoylei. The sequence continues at coordinate 5,497 of NZ_ALWX01000016.1, forward strand.
GACGAAGACGTCGCCGTCGAGGATCTCGGCGACCTCCGCCTCGCGGACGGCGTGCCGGGCGGCGAGCCGGGCGAGGGCAGCCCGCTCGTAGCCGGAGTAGTGGTAGACGTGCAGGTCGGGCCAGCGCTCGAGCCGGGCGCGCAGCCAGTCGACGAAGCCGATGAGCGCTGCCCGCTCCTGCTCGCGGTCGTGGGCCCAGAAGGGGACGAAGTCGCCGCTCGCGGTCAGCGAGCCGAAGAGGTACTCCAGGCCCTGGTCGGTCGCTGAGTCGCCGCGCCACACCGGGTCGCCCTCGAAGTCGAAGAAGACGTCACCCTCGCTGGGGGCGGGCAGGTCGGCGAGGCGCTCGGGGGCGAAGACCTCGTAGGGCAGGGGTGCCTCGGGCGTCGGCTCGACGATCTGCAGGCGGGCCTGGCTGCGCAGGGTCGCCAGCTGCTCGGGGTCGATGCCCTCGACCGGCTCGGTGCGCCCGGCGAGGGCAGTCACCGTCGTCACGCCGGCGTCGAGCAGCCGGGCGCGGGTCGTCGCGCGGACCCCCGCGGTCAGACCGACGTCCTCGCGGACGGCGAGCTCGGCCCGGCAGGCGTCGCAAAACAGGCAGGCCCGCCACCGCGGGTCGCCCCACACGACCGGCCCCGTTTCGGCGGCGTGCGTGTCGAGCACCTCGAGGAGGCGGGTGTGGACCGTGGCGAGCTCGTCGGCGAGGTCCTCGCGCGGGATGTCGACCTCGCTGCCGTCACCGAGGATGAGGCGGACGAAGGGAGCGACCCCCACCCCCGCGTCGGCGAGGGCCCGGGCGTAGGCGGCCACCTGCAGCTGGGCGTGCTGGTGGGCTCGGCGGGCGAGCTTGGTCTCGGCGACGACCCACAGGTCGTCGGGCCCGCGCAGCAGGTGGTCGGCACGACCGACGAAGCGCTCCCCGCGCACGGCGGCCTGGTGGACGAGACGCGTCGCGGGGTCGCGCAGGACGGTGAGCACCTCGTCGGGGCCGAGGCGGCGGGCGTCGACGACCCCGGCGCCGACCTGCGCGCTCAGGGCGGCGGTGACCTCCTGCTCGTACTCGCGGCCGAGGTCGCCGAAGCGCTCACGGACCGGGTCGACGGTGGCGACGACCGGCTCGCGTCGCCCGAGACGCACGTCGAGGTCGACGAGCAGGCCGTACTCGCACTCTCGTCCGTGGCGCAGGTCGCCCGCGGTGATGACCGCGGCCTGCGGTGCGCCGTCGACGAGGGGGAGGTCCATGCCCCCGAGGGTACGAGGGGTGACTGACACGCGTGCCTCCGCTACACCCAGCTGGGGAACCACATGCGCCAGCGCCAGTGGTCGTAGGGGATGACCTGCGCGGTCCAGATCGGCCAGTAGAAGGCGAAGTTGGCCAGGACGAGGAGCAAGTAGGCCCCGACGACGAGCTGGCCGATGCGGCGGCGGCGCGCGTCGGCGCCCGGTGGGCCGAGGGCCAGGCCGAGCACGAAGACGACCGCGAGGACCACCCAGGGCTCGAAGGCGATCGTGTAGAAGGTGAAGATCGTGCGGTGCTGGAGGAAGAACCACGGCAGCCACCCGCCGACGAAGCCGGCGAGGACCGCCCCGGCGCGCCAATCGCGCTTGAAGGCCCAGTGGTAGACGAGGAAGAAGAGGGCCGCCGTCGCAAGCCACCAGATCGAGACGGATCCGAGCGAGGTGATCGCCTTGGAGCACTTCTCGACGTCGCAGCCGGTCATGCCCTGGGTCGGCGACTCGTAGAAGAAGGACGTCGGGCGGGACTGGACCATCCACGACCACGGGTTGGAGTCGTAGGTGTGCGGCTTGGTCAGGCCGTCGTGGAAGTCGAGGACCACGACGTGGTACTCCCACAGCGACCGCAGCGCCGGCGGCAGCCACTGCACGCCCTGCTCGGGGTTGTCCACCGCCCAGGTGCGGTTGTAGCCGATGTCGGTGCGGAACCACTGGACCCACGACGCGAGGTAGGTGGCGAGGACGACGGCCGTCATCGACAGGCCGGCCCACACCCCGTCCTTGCCGATGCCGGCGATGATCCAGTGGCGGGCGCCCGCCGCCCTGCGTGCCCCGATGTCCCAGAAGACGATCATCAGGCCGAAGGCGGCGAAGAAGTACAGGCCGGACCACTTCGTGCCGCAGGCCAGCCCGAGGCAGATGGCGGCGACGAGGCGCCACGGGCGCCACAGCAGCCACGGGCCGGTGGCGAAGCTCGCGGGGAGACGGGCGGCCTTGGCCGCCAGTCGCTCCCGCCCCCGGTCGCGGTCGATGAGGAGCGCGCCGAAGGCGGCCAGCGCGAAGAACATGAGGATGATGTCGAGCAGGCCGGTGCGGGAGTGGACGAAGTGGTGCCCCTCGAAGGCCATGAGGAAGGAGGCGATGGCCCCGAGCCAGCTCGAGCGGAAGAGGCGGCGGGCGATCCGGCCGACCATGAGGATCGAGATCGTCCCGAGCAGCGCCACGGAGAAGCGCCACCCGAAGCTCGACGTCGAGCCGAAGACCCACTCGCCGAAGGCGATGACCCACTTGCCGACCGGCGGGTGGACGACCATGTCGCCCTCGGTCGTGTTGAAGACGGCCGTCGTGCCGTGGGTGAAGAGCGGGTCGACCTGCTCGCCGTCGCCGTTCCACTGCATCTCGACGCCGTGGTCGAGCATCGAGACGCCCTGCTTGACGTAGTACGTCTCGTCGAAGACCAGCTGGTGGGGGGCGGTCGAGGGCCCAGAAGCGGAGGAGGCCGCCGATGGCGGCGAAGAGGAGCGGGCCGGCCCAGCCCCACAGCGTCTCGGTGGGCCGGAAGCCGAGCAGGCGTTCGCGCAGCTGCTGCCCCCGGTCCATGGGCGTCATCGTAGGCGAGCGAGCAGGGCTGGGATGATGGAGCCATGCCACTCGTCCTCGCCGCCACACCCATCGGAGACCCGCGCGACGCCAGCCCCCGCCTGCGCGAGGAGCTCGCCGGGGCCGATGTCGTGGCCGCCGAGGACACCCGGCGGCTGCGCGCCCTCGCCGCGAAGCTCGACGTCACCCTGCCCGAGCGAGTCGTCAGCTACCACGAGCACAACGAGGCGGCCCGCACCGCAGACCTCCTCGAGTCCGTGACGAAGGGGGAGCGGGTCGTCCTCGTCACCGACGCCGGCATGCCGTCGGTGTCGGACCCGGGCTACCGCTTCGTCCGCGCGTGCATCGACGTCGACGAGCAGGTGACGTGCGTGCCCGGACCGAGTGCCGTGCTCATGGCGCTGGCCGTGTCGGGGCTGCCCGTCGACCGCTTCACCTTCGAGGGGTTCCTGCCGCGCAAGGGCGGTGAGCGCCGTCGCCTCCTCGAGGAGGTCGCGCAGGAGCGGCGCACGATGGTCTTCTTCGAGGCGCCCCACCGCATCGCCGCCTCCCTCGAGGCGATGGCCGAGGTGCTCGGCGCCGACCGCCCGGCGGCGGTCTGCCGCGAGCTGACCAAGACGTGGGAGGAGGTGCGGCGCGGCGGGCTCACCGAGCTCGCCGGATGGGCCGCCGAGGGGGTCAAGGGTGAGATCACCATCGTCGTCGGCGGGGCCGAGCGCACGAGCATCTCCATCGAGGACGCGGTCGCCGAGGTGCTCTCCCGCCAGGACCGCGGGGCCCGGCTCAAGGACGTCTGCGCGGCCGTCGCGACCTCCACCGGCCACTCCAAGAAGGCGCTCTACGACGCCGTCGTCGACCACCGCAGGTCCCTCTCAGACTGAGGTGGGACAATCCCGGCCATGACCGAGCCGATGCCTGAGTCCGGCACCGACCTGCCCGTCGACACCGAGACCGCGGAGACCTCTGCCCAAGCGGCCGACGCCGCCGGCGAAGCCGCCGCCGGAGCCCGCGAGGCACACGCCGAGCACGGCGCCCGCCCCGGCACCGAGCGCACCGTCGTGCACCTGCTGCGCCACGGCGAGGTCGACAACCCGCACAAGGTCCTCTATGGCCGCCTGCCCGACTACCACCTGTCGGCGCTGGGCCGCGAGATGGCCGAGGCCGTCGCCGAGCACCTCGCCGACGCCGACCTCGGTCTCGTCGTGCACAGCCCCCCTCGAGCGCACCGCCGAGACCGCGGCCCCGACGCTCGAGCGCCACGGACTCACCGCGATCGTGGACCCGCGGGTCATCGAGGCGGGCAACAAGTTCGAAGGGCGGCGCTTCCGCAAGCGGCTGCTCCTCGACCCGCGCCGCTGGTGGTGGCTGCGTGACCCCACGAAGCCGACCTGGGGCGAGCCCTACCGCGTCATCGGCAAGCGGATGATGGCCGCCATCGAGGACGCCCGTGACCACGCCCGCGGCCGTGAGGTGCTCATCGTCAGCCACCAGCTGCCGATCTGGACCATCCGCAGCGTCCTCGAGCAGCGCAACCTCTGGCACGACCCGCGCCGGCGCCAGTGCAACCTGGCCTCCCTCACCTCGGTGACCTTCACCGGCGACGAGGTCACCGACGTCACCTACAGCGAACCGGCGGCGCACCTCTACGCCCACGCCGCCACGACCCCCGGAGCCTGACCCCCCCTTCGATGAGACACCACCGACTGACCCGCACCCTCGTCGCCGCGGTGAGCGCCCTCGCGCTCGCCGGCGGGGTCGCCGCCTGCGGTGAGTCCGCCTCCGAGAAGGCGGCCAAGGAGGTCGGCTCGCGCAACGGCGACGGGTCGATGACCCTCTTCGCCCCCGACGAGCGGGGCGAGCCGGTGCAGCTCGCCGGCGACACGATCGACGGCGCGACCTGGGACAGCGCCGACCAGCGCGGCAAGGTCGTCGTCGTCAACCTCTGGGCCAGCTGGTGCGGCCCGTGCGCCAAGGAGGCCCCCCACCTCGTCGAGGCCTTCGACGAGACGAAGGGGGGAGGACGTCGAGTTCGTCGGGATCAACTACCGCGAGTCCTCCAAGGAGACCGGTCGCGCCCAGGGCGAGGAGTGGGGCTTCACCTGGCCCTCCGTCTACGACAAGTCGGGCAAGACCGCCATCGACATGCAAGGCAAGATGACGACCCAGCCGTCGACCGCGATCCTCGACCGCGACGGGCGGATCGCCGCCGTCGTCCTCGGCCCGGTGACCACCCAGACCCTCGTCGGCGCCGTCGAGGACACCCTGGCCGAGAGCGACTGATGCTCAGCGACCAGATCGCCGACGGTGCCCTGCCGCTGGCCGTGCTCGTCGCCGCGCTCGCGGGTCTCGTCTCCTTCGCGACGCCGTGCGTGCTGCCGCTCGTGCCCGGCTACCTCGGCTACGTCACCGGGCTGTCCGACGTCGCGCTCGAGCGGCGCAGCCGTGGCCGGATGGTGCTCGGCACGCTGCTCTTCATCCTCGGCTTCACCGCCGTCTTCATCCTGCTGTCGATGTTCGTCGCCGGCATCGGCCAGGCCCTCGGCGAGCACCGCGAGCTGCTCATGCGCATCGGCGGTGTGCTCGTCATCCTCATGGCCTTCGTCTTCCTCGGCGCCGGGTCGCAGCGCACCTGGCGCCTGCCCGTGCGGCCCGCCGCCGGCCTCGCCGGGGCGCCGGTCCTCGGCGCGGTCTTCGGCCTGGGCTGGGCCCCGTGCATGGGCCCGACCCTCGCGGCCGTGCTCACCCTCAACCTCGCCGGCGACGCGTCGACGACCCGAGCCGTCGTGCTCGCCGTCGCCTACTGCCTGGGGCTGGGCCTGCCCTTCGTCCTCATCGCGGCGGCCTACGAGCGGTGGGCTCCGGTCTCGGCCTGGCTGCGCCGACGCCAGCGGGCCATCCAGGTCACCGGCGCCGTCCTGCTCATCATCGTCGGCCTGCTGCTGCTCACCGGCGCGTGGGACGCGCTCACCCAGTGGCTGCAGACCCGCCTGCTCAGCGACATGGAGGTCTTCATCTGATGGCCCGCGAGACCCGGCCCGAGGTGACCCAGCCACGCCTGGGCGTCGTCGGCTACCTGCGATGGGCCTGGCGGCAGCTGACCAGCATGCGCACGGCGCTCTTCCTCCTCCTGCTGCTGGCCGTCGGTGCCGTGCCGGGGTCGGTCTTCCCCCAGCGCAGCATCGACCCCGCCCGCACCGCCGACTGGATCGCCCGCCACGAGACGACCGGCCCCTGGCTCGACAAGCTCGGCGCCTTCGAGGTCTACAGCTCGCCGTGGTTCTCCGCGATCTACCTGCTGCTCTTCATCTCGCTCATCGGCTGCATCGTCCCCCGCACCGGCGTCCACTGGCGGGCGCTGCGCAGCAAGCCGCCGCGCGCCCCCAAGCGTCTGGCGCGCCTGGAGGCCCACGCCTCCGGCGAGCTCGCGGGCGACCTGGCGTCGGCCCGTGAGGCGGCGACCCGGGTGCTGCGCCGGCGGCGCTTCCGCGTCGCGAGCCACGACGACGTCTCCGTCTCCGCGGAGAAGGGCTACGCCAAGGAGACGGGCAACCTCGTCTTCCACACCGCGCTCGTCACCCTGATCATCGGCGTCGCCGTCGGCCACCTGTGGGGCTGGAAGGCCGACGTCGTCGTCCCCTCGGGCGACTCCTTCGTCAACACGGTGACCCGCTACGACACCTTCGCCCCCGGCCCGCTCGTCGACGAGTCCTCGCTGTCTCCCTTCGCCATCGAGGTCGAGGAGATGACCGCCGACTTCAACGACCGAGAGCCGACGGCGCAGACCTTCGGCCAGCCGCGCGACTTCGAGGCCCACGTCAAGGTCACCGAGGCCGACGGCAATGCCTTCACCGACAGCGTCAAGGTCAACCACCCTCTGGAGATGCAGGACGCGACCGTCTTCCTCCTCGGCAACGGCTACGCGCCCGTCGTGACCGTCAAGGACGACGACGGCAAGGTCCTCTACCAGGGGGCCACCCCCTTCCTCGCGCAGGACGGCAACTACCGCTCGACCGGCGCGATCAAGGTCGGGGCGGCCTCGCCCGAGCAGTTCGGCTTCGTCGGCCTCTTCCTGCCGACCGCCTACATCGACCCCGACCAGGGACCGATCTCGGTCTTCCCCGACACCAAGAGCCCCGCGCTCGCGATGAGCATGTACACCGGCGAGCTCTTCCCCGACGGGCGCCCGCAGTCGGTCTTCACGCTCGACACCGCGTCGATGACCAAGGTCGAGACGGCCGACGGCTCCGACCAGATGCGGCTGTGGCTCACCCCCGGCGAAGGGGCGAAGCTGCCCGGCGACCGCGGCACCATCACCTTCGACGGGGTCGAGCGCTTCGCCGGATTTTCGGTCCGGCACGACCCGGGCAAGGGGCTGACCCTGTGGTCGGCGCTCTTCGCCCTCGCCGGGCTCATCGCGACGCTGACGATCAAGCGCCGCCGAGTCTTCGTGCGACTCGTCCAGGAGGGCGACGTCGTGAGGGTCGACGTCGGCGGCATGAGCAAGGACGACGACGAGGGCCTCCTCGAGGTCGTCGAGGAGATCCGCGACGAGCTCGTGGGACAATCGAGGACATCATGACGAACGAGATGCTGGCCCAGTACGCCAACTACGCGCTGGCCTCGGCCGCGCTGGTCATCACCATGGCCATGCTCTGCTACGCCTTCTACCTCTCGCAGGCCGTGCCCGTGCGCGACCAGGCCGAGGTCGAGGCCAAGGTGCCCGCGACCGTCGGCGGCGGCGAGGGTGACGCCACGGCCGAAGGGGGGCGCCGCCCCCCGCCGCCGAGCCCGCCGAGACCTCCGCGCGGGCCCGCAAGGCCGCCGGCATCGCCGGCTCGATGTCCTGGCTCGGTGCCTTCTTCCTGCTCGTCTCCTTCGCCTGCCGCGGCTTCGCCGTCGAGCGCTTCCCGCTGGGCAACCTCTTCGAGTTCAGCGTTGCGGGAGCCTTCTTCGCCATGGCGACCTTCGCCGTCGCGGGGCTGCGCCGCGACCTGCGCTGGCTCGGCGTCTTCGTCACCGCCTTCGTCGTCTTGCTGCTCATGGTCGCCTCGACCGCCTGGTACGTCGAGGCCGACGAGGTCGTGCCCTCGCTGAAGTCCTACTGGCTGCCGATCCACGTGACCGTCGCGACCCTGTCGGTCGGCATCTTCGTCGTCGGGGCCATCATCAGCGCGCTCTACCTCATGAGCGACCGGGGGGTCGGGAGCGAGCGCTTCTGGCGCAAGCTGCCGCCGGCCGCGACGCTCGAAAAGCTGTCGTACTCCCTGCACATCATCGGCTTCCCGCTGTGGACCTTCACGCTCATCGCGGGCGCGATCTGGGCCCGCGAGGCCTGGGGGGCCTACTGGAACTGGGACCCCAAGGAGGTGTGGACCTTCGTCATCTGGACGGTCTACGCCGCCTACCTGCACGCCCGCGCGACGAAGAACACCTCGCGCCGCACCGCGAACTGGATCGCCGTCGCCGGCTTCGTGTGCATCGTCATCAACTACACGGTCGTGAACTTCTACTTCATCGGCCAGCACAGCTACGCGCAGTGAGGTTCTGAGTACCCGTGGTCCGTTACACCCTGCTCCGCATGCTGATCTTCTTCGGCTGCCTCTCGCTGCTGTGGCTCGTCGGCCTGCGCGAGCCCAACGAGCTGCCCTGGCTCGTCGTCATCGCGGCCCTGCTGTCGATGGTCGTCTCGGCGATCGTGCTGCGGCCCTTCCGCGCGGAGATGATCGAGCAGATCCAGGCGCGCCAGGAGGCCAAGGCGCGAGCCCGCTCGGAGCGCCCCGACTCCGACGAGGCCGTCGAGGACGCTGCGCGCGAGCGGGAGTCGGCGCCCGAGGGCGAGGAGCCCGAGACCTTCCGCTGAGGTGTGAGCGCTCGACTCGCCGGGGTCTCAGCGCGCGAGCGGCGCGAAGAGCCAGACCGCCCACATGAGCTCGGCGAAGCCGGTGAGGGCCAGCGCCGGGATGAGCTCCTTGCCCGTCGCTCCGCCGCGCACGGCCTGGATGCCGGGCCACGCGATGACCAGCCCGATGAGGCCGATCGGGGCCCACGGTCGCCAGATCGCCATGAGCAGGGTGCACACGACGGTGACGGCGAAGAGCCCGAGGTAGAGCTGCCGGGTGCGCGCGTCGCCGAGGCGCACGGCGAGCGTCGTCTTGCCGGTCACCGAGTCGGTGGGGATGTCGCGCAGGTTGTTGGCGACGAGGATCGCGCTGGCGAGCGAGCCGACCGCGATCGCGCCGAGCACACCGACCGCGGTGATGCCACCGATCTGGGTGAACTGCGTGCCGAGCGTGGCGACCAGCCCGAAGAAGACGAAGACGTAGACCTCGCCGAGGCCCCGGTAGCCGTAGGGGTTGTCGCCGCCGGTGTAGCGCCACGCGGCGAGGATCGCCAGCGCGCCGATCGGCAGGAGGATCCACGCCTGGCTCAGCGCGACGAGCGCGAAGCCGGCGAAGGCGCCGAGCCCGAAGAAGGAGAAGGCCGCGATCTTGACGTTGTCAGGGTTGGCCAGGCGCTGCCCGACGAGCCGCACCGGGCCGACGCGCTCCTCGTCGGTCCCGCGGATGCCGTCGCTGTAGTCGTTGGCGTAGTTGACGCCGATCTGCAGGCAGCACGAGACGATGAGCGCCAGCAGTGCGAGGCCGAGGTTGGCCCCCTTCGTCCCCTCCTCGAGATCACGGTTGGCCGCTGCCGCAGCGGTACCGACGATGACGGGGGCGAGTGCTGCGGGGAGGGTTCGCGGACGGGCGCCGGCGACCCACTGCTTGATGGTGGCCACGAGAGGCGATCTTACGAGGCGCTCAGCCCCCGACCAGACGCGCCACGGCGGCCCGGTCCGGCTTGCCCGGCCCGCGCATCGGCAGCTCGGGCACGACGACGACGCGGCGGGGGAAGCGCGGCGGCCTCGAGGTGGGGCCGCAGCATCTCGCGGATCTCGGCGACCCCGGCGTCCGGGACCGGCCCGGGCGGCGGTCCGCCCGGCGAGGTGACCGCCGCCAGCGCGACGGCCTGGCCCCACTCGAGGTCGGGGACGCCGACGACGACCGCCTCGGTCACGGCGGGCACGTGGGCGAGGACGGCCTCCTCGACGACGCGCGGCGCGACCTTGAGGCCGCCGGTGTTGATGAGGTCGTCGGCGCGGCCGGTGACGCTCACCCGGCCCCGGCCGTCGACGGAGCCGAGGTCGCCGGTGCGAAACCAGCGCTGGCCCCCTTCGTCACGGAAGGCTCCGGTCTCGACCCCGAGGTAGCCGTGGGCGACGACCGGGCCGCCGATCTCGAGGGCGCTGGCGGCGTCGGTGCGCACGGCGACCCCCTGGAGCGGCTGCCCGTTGTAGACGCAACCGCCGGCGGTCTCGGACATGCCATAGGTGGTCACCACGCGCACGCCCTCAGACCGGGCGCGGTCGAGCAGCGCCGCCGGGGTAGCGGCCCCACCGACGAGGACGGCGTCGAAGCGCCGCAGCGCCTCGAGTCCGAGCGGGTCGTCGACGAGCCGGGCGAGCAGGGTCGGCACGAGCGAGGTGTAGCGCCGCTGCGCGTGCATGCCCGCCGCCGCCTCCACCAGCGCGAAGGGGGTGACCGCCGACGGGTCGAGCGCCACCGGGGTGGTGCCGGCGGCGATGCTGCGCAGCAGCACCTGCAGCCCGGCGATGTGGTGCGGCGGCAGCGCGAGCAGCCACTGGCCGTGCCCGCCGAGCCGCTGGGCGGTGGCCTCCGCGCTCGCGATGAGGTTGGCGGCGGTGAGCAGCGAGAGCTTGGGCGTGCCGGTCGAGCCGGAGGTCGCGATGGCGACGGCCAGGTCGCCGGGCAGCTCGCCCTCGGGCAGGCTCGGGTGCTCGCCGGGGGCGTGCGGGTGGATCGGCGCGGTGCCGGTCAGCGCCTGCTCGAGCGAAGGGAGCGACTCGAGCGCGGCCGGGCCGGGCGGCAAGGGGAGTGGGGTGATGGGCATCAGAAGTACCAAGGGAAGGGCGACCAGTCCGGGTCACGCTTCTCGAGGAACTGGTCGCGCCCCTCGACCGCCTCGTCGGTCATGTAGGCCAGGCGGGTCGCCTCGCCGGCGAAGACCTGCTGGCCCATGAGCCCGTCGTCGGTGAGGTTGAAGGCGAACTTGAGCATCCGGATCGCGGTGGGCGACTTCGCCATGATCTCGCGGGCCATCCGCAGCCCCTCGACCTCGAGCTCCGCGTGGTCGACGACCGCATTGACCGCGCCCATCTCGTACATCTCCTGGCCCGTGTAGGCGCGGCCGAGGAAGAAGATCTCGCGAGCGCGCTTCTGCCCCACCATCTTCGCGAGGTAGGCGCTGCCGTAGCCGCCGTCGAAGGAGCCGACGTCGGCGTCGGTCTGCTTGAAGCGCGCGTGCTGGCTGGCGAGGGTCATGTCGCAGACGACGTGCAGCGAGTGCCCGCCGCCGGCGGCCCACCCGCCGACCAGCGCGATGACGACCTTGGGCATGGTGCGGATGAGGCGCTGGACCTCGAGGATGTGGAGGCGCCCCCCTTCGGCCTTGACCCGACGCTCGTTGATGCCGGCCGCGGAGTCGTCGCCACCGGGGTCGGCGGCGTACTGGTAGCCGGAGCGGCCGCGGATGCGCTGGTCGCCGCCGGTGCAGAAGGCCCAGCCCTCGGTCGTCGCACTGCTGCCCTCGCGTGGGGTCGGGCCGTTGCCGGTCAGCAGGACGACGCCGACATCGGGGGGTGCGGCGGGCGTGGTCGAGGGTGCGGTAGAGCTCGTCGACGGTGTGCGGCCGGAAGGCGTTGAGGATCTCCGGCCGGTCGAAGGCGATCCGCACGCAGCCGACGTCCTTGGCGCGGTGGTAGGTGAGGTCGGTGAGGTCCTCGAAGCCGGGGACCACCTCCCAGGCCTGCGGGTCGAAGGTCTCGCTGACGTTGTCCAGTGCGCTCACGGGGGCGAGCCTAACGACCGCAGGTCGAAGGGGGGCGCCCCGTCAGGCGACGAGGCTGACGAGCAGGACCATCGGCAGCGAGACCACGGCGCCCAGCGAGGTGGCCAGGGTGAGCGTCTTGAGCGCGCCCTTGGTCGACAGCCCGAGCAGGCTCTTGAACATCCAGAAGAAGTTGCTGTTGACGTGCAGGGCAAACATCGCACCGGAGGCGATGGCGAGCGCGACGACGACCGGCGAGACACCGGTCGAGGCGACGACCGGGCCGATGATGCCGGAGGCGGTGATCGCGCCGACCGACACCGAGCCGATGGCGAAGTGCAGCAGCGCCGCGATGAACCACGCGAGCAGCACCGTGACGAGGACCGGCGCGCCGGCGTCGGCGGAGAAGAGGCCCTCGAGGGTCGTGTCGAGACCGGTCTCGGTGATGACGGCGCCGAGCGAACCGCCGATGCCGGTGATGAGCAGGATCTCGCCGGTCGTGCGGAAGCCGCCCGAGAGGGCCTGCTCGGTGCCGTCCGAGCCGAGCGTCGAGCGGCCGATGACGAAGGCGATGAGCAGGCCGACGAAGAGCGCGATGTTGGCGTCACCGACGAAGGCGATGGCCCCGTTGCTCGCGTCGAAGAGGTCCATGAAGGCGCCGAAGGCGATGAGCACGAGCGGGACGAGGATCGGGGTGAGGCGCAGCAGCAGCGGCAGGCGCAGGGCCCGCTCGGGCACGGCGTCAGGGTCGTCGAGGTCGGCGTCGGCGGAGCTGCCGGTGCTCTCGTGCCCGATCTCCCCGCGGGCGAGGTAGGCGGCGTGGCCCGGGTTGTCGGGGTGCTCCTCCTCGTTGGGGTCGACGTCGGTGCGCTCGTCCCAGAAGCGGGTCTGCAGCAGCAGGCGGAAGAGGAAGGTCGTGAGCAGCGCGGTGGCGACACCGATCGGGGCGCCGAAGATCAGGTACTCGCCGAGCGGCAGCTTCAGCTGGCCGGAGATGGCGACGGCGGCCAGGCCGGGGACGACGAAGACGTAGCCGGCGAAGATGCCGATGCCGATCGCGCCGGCGAGCCACGGCAGGCCCTTGCGCCGGTCGACGACGGGCGCCGCCTGGCGGGCCATCGGGGAGGCGAGGACGACCTGCACGTCGACGTAGATCGAGGGGAAGACCGCCGAGAGCGCCGCGGCCATCGCGTAGGGCAGCTTGCGCCCGACCCGGCGGGCGATGACCTCGACGAGGGCGCGGAAGGTCCCCGTCGCCTGCAGCAGCGAGCCGATGAGCACGCCGAAGCCGATGAGCAGACCGACCTCGCCCATGATCTCGCCGAAGCCGGTCGTGATGGCCGCGACGGTGTCGGCGGCCCCGACGCCGGCGGAGAGGCCGAGGAAGACCGACGAGATGATCAGCGAGATCACCGGGTCGACCTTGAACCGGAGGATGAGCACGATCGCCAGGGCGATCGCGACGAGCGTCAGTGCGATGTCCACGCGAGAGACCCTACGTGGCTGTGACTACACTCACACGTCGGCATCGACCCAGCAGTCCACGGCAGGAGCAGCACGTGTCCACCCCAGCACGCGAACCCCAGGTCAGCACCGGCAGGTGGTCGCTCGTCGGCCCCGGCATCGTCGTGGCCGCGACGGGTGTCGGCGCGATCGACCTCGTCGCAACCCTCATCGCCGGCAGCAAGTACGAGTACGGCCTCATGTGGTGCGTCGTCGTCGGCTGCATCATGAAGATCGTCCTCGTCGAGGGCGCCGGCCGGTACAGCCTGGCGAGCGGACGCACGATCTTCGAAGGGTGGTCCAGCCTCGGTCGATGGACGCACGTGTACTTCGTGCCGTACATCGTCATCTGGGGCTTCGTCTACGGCGCGGCGGCGATGGCCGGCACGGGGCTGCCGCTCCACTCCCTCTTCCCGGTCCTCGGGGTGACGTGGTGGGGGATCATCGCCGGTCTGACCGGCGCCGCCCTCGTCTGGCTCGGCCGCTACGGCGTCTTCGAGAAGGTCTGCGCGGCACTCGTCGGCCTGATGTTCGTCACGATGTGCGGCGCCGCGATCATGACGCTGCCCAACCTGCTCGACGTGTTCGCCGGCATCAAGCCGTGGATCCCCGACGGGGGTCTGGTCAACGTGCTGGCGCTCGCCGGCGGTGTCGGCGGCACGATCACCCTGGCCGCCTACGGCTACTGGCTGCGCGAGAAGGGCTGGGACACCCCCGGACACGTGCGGGTCATGCGCATCGACAACACGGTCGCCTACGTCATCACCGGCATCTTCGTGCTCGCCACCCTCGTCGTCGGTGCCGAGCTGCTCTACTCGGCGCAGATCGCCGTCGAGGACGGGGACAAGGGGCTGCTCGACCTGTCGACGGTCCTCGCAGACCGGTACGGCAACTGGGCCGGCAAGGTCTTCCTCGTCGGCTTCTTCGCGGCGGCGATGTCCTCGCTGCTCGGGGTGTGGAACGGCGTCTCGCTCATGTTTGCCGACCTCGTCGGTCACCTGCGCGGCCTGGCCGAGGACGACCCGGCGCGACGCGCCGGAGGCACCTGGTACCGCGCCTACATCCTGTGGCTGACGATCCCACCGATGGCGATGCTCTTCCTCGGCAAGCCGATCTGGCTGATCCTCGCCTACGGCGTCCTCGGCGCGCTCTTCATGCCCTTCCTGTCGGTCACCCTGCTCTGGCTGCTCAACACCGACCGGGTGCCGGTGCAGTGGCGCAACCGCTGGCCGGCCAACGTCGCCCTCGTCCTGTGCGCGGCGGCCTTCGCCGCCCTGGCCGTCAACGAGCTCACCAAGGCGATCAGCAAGGTCATGTGACCCGCGTCGGGCAGGCTGTCCCCATGGCGACCACACAGTCGACCCGGGTGCGCCGGGCAGTCCAGCGGTACGCGGCGAGCATCGACGAGCTGCGGGGGGTCACCGACGCCTACGTGGCGCTGGTGACCCGGCTGCTCGACGACGCGGGCATCAACTACCTGACCGTGAGCGGGCGAACCAAGACGGTCGAGTCCTTCGCGGGCAAGGCCGCGCGGCGGCTGCCGGGTGGGCGCCTGGCGCACCCCAAGCCGCTCACCGACATCACCGACCAGATCGGGGTCCGGGTCGTCACCTACGTCCTCGCCGACGTCGACGCCGTGGCGCAGCTGCTCTCCTCCCAGCTCGCGGTGCTCGAGGACCGCGACATGGGTCAGGAGACGGCGGCGGCCGGCCGCTTCGGATACTCCAGCCGTCACCTGCTCGTGGGGCTGGGCGAGGACCGGGAGGAGCCGGGCATCCCGCGCGAGCGCCCCGCGTCGGTGCAGATCCGCACGGTGCTCCAGCACGCGTGGGCGGAGTTCGAGCACGACGTGCGCTACAAGGGGTCGGTCTCCGCGGAGCACGCGCCCGACTTCGACCGCCGCTTCACGCTCGCCGCCGGGTTGCTCGAGCTCGCCGACCAGCAGTTCTCCTCGATCCGCGACCGGCACCGTGACGAGCTGACCTCGCCGACCGAGGACGACGACGACCCGCGGATCGGGGCGACCGACCTCGCCGCCTTCCTCGCCGGGCAGTTCGTCGACGCCGGGTGGTCGCGCACCGACCACTACGCGTGGATCAGCGGGCTGCTCCTCGAGCTCGGCATCAGCTCGCTCTCCGAGCTGCGTGAGGTGCTGCGCGAGGTCGACGTGCCCGCGATCGACGCGCACATGGGCTACCGCTACCCGCCCGGCGCCGTGCGCCGTCTCGACGACGCACTCCTGTCCGTCTACGGCGAGCGGTACATCGAGCTGCACGGCAATGCCCACCGACTCGCGCTCCTGCGGGCCCGGCTCGCCCGGCTGTCGGACTAACGTCGGGGGCATGGCCCTGCACCTCTACTCCCTGACCGTCGACGCCCGCGACCACCGGGCCCTCGCCCGCTGGTGGGCCGACGTACTCGGGTGGCGGATCGGCTACGAGGACGAGCACGAGTGCGAGGTGCTGCCACCGGAGGCGAGCGAGGACCCGGTCGACGACACGGCCACGTGGCTGGCGCGGCGCTCGATGCTCTCCTTCGTCCCGGTACCCGAGGGCAAGACGGTCAAGAACCGTCTCCACATCGACCTCGCACCGCACGTCGGTCAGGACCGCGATGCCGAGATCGAGGCACTGCTGGCGAAGGGAGCCACCCGCGCCGCCGTCGGCCAGGACGACGACGAGGTCACATGGACCGTCCTCGCCGACCCCGAGGGCAACGAGTTCTGCGTGCTCTCGAGCCGAGACCGATGAGCCCCGCGGTCGCCGTCGACGAGCTGCTCGACGGGCTGCACGTCGTCACCCTGCCCCTGCGCACCCGATTTCGTGGCGTCACCGAGCGCGAGGTCGCGCTCGTGCGGGGGCCGCGCGGCTGGGGGGAGTTCGCCCCCTTCGTCGAGTACGCACCGCAGGAGGCCGCGCGCTGGCTCGACGCGGCCGTCGAGGCGGCCTGGCAGGGCTGGCCGGAGCCGCGGCGGGCCAGGGTGCCGGTCAACGCGACCGTGCCCGCCGTGCCCGCAGCCGACGTCGCCGAGGTCGTCGCCCGCTACGACGGGTGCACGACGGCGAAGATCAAGGTCGCCGAGCGGGGCCAGGGCGAGCAGGACGACCTCGACCGCGTCGCAGCGGTCCGCGAGGCCATGGGGCCCGACGCCCGACTGCGGGTGGACGCCAACGGCGGCTGGTCCCTGACCGAGGCCGTCGACGTGCTGACCCGACTGGCCCCCTTCGGCCTGGAGTACGCGGAGCAGCCCTGCGCCGACGTGCACGACCTCGCCCGGCTGCGGGTCGAGCTCGCCCGGCGCGGGGTCGACGTGCCGGTGGCGGCCGACGAGTCGATCCGCAAGGCGGAGGACCCGCTCGAGGTCGCTCGCCTCGAGGCGGCGGACGTCGTCGTCGTCAAGGTCGCCCCGCTCGGAGGAGTCGCCCACGCGCTCGAGGTCGTCGCCGACTGCGGGCTGCCGGCCGTCGTCTCCTCAGCCATCGACTCGAGCGTCGGTCTGCGGGCCGGGGTCGCGCTCGCGGCGGCCCTGCCCGACCTCGGGCACGCGTGCGGTCTCGGGACGGGCGCACTCCTGGCCGCCGACGTCAGCCGGGAGCCTCTGCTGCCGGCGGAGGGGGCGCTGCCCGTCCGGGAGGTCGTCGTCGACCCGGACCTGCTCGCCCGGCACGCGGCGCCGCCCGCACGGGTGGACTGGTGGCGGGAGCGGGTGCGGGCTGCGAGCGCGGCGCGCACCTGATCCACAGCCGGCGCCCGGCGCGTCCGCCCGTGCACAGTCCGCAGGCGAGTCCGGCGGAGGTGGCCGAGCCGCGGTGAGGTGGACCCATGGACACGGGGACACTGCTCCCGGGGGAGCTGACGACGACCGCCGACCGCCTCGAGCGCTGTGCCGCACGGCTCGAGGTGACGGCGCTGCAGGTGCGGGTCGCGACCGCCACGACCTGGCGGGGCGAGGCCGCGACGCTGCACCGTGAGCGGGTCGCCGAGCACGCCGACGACATCGCGGCCCTCGCCGAGCGGGTGCGTCGGGCTGCGCAGCGCGTGCGCACGCTGCAGCACGTCGCGGAGCAGAGGCTCGACCTCGTCGGTGCCGTCGACCTGACCGCGGGGGTCGGCCGGTGAGCGCCATCGAGGTGTCGGGCGGAGCGGCCGGCCTGTCCGTCGGGCTCGACGAGCTCGAGGAGTCGGCTCGTCGCCTGCGCAGCCTGGCGCTCGACCTCGGCGAGGTCGCGGCGTCGATCGGCCTCGCCGCCACGGACCCCCGGCTCGCGCTGGCCGGGCTGCTCGCCCCGGTGGAGTACCTCGCCGCCGAGGGTGCGCTGCTCGGCTGCATCGGGCCGCATGGCGCCGCCGGTGCCGCTGCTGACGTCACGGCGACCGCGCTCGCGACGACGACGGCGGTCCGGACCTACCGCGGTGCCGAGGAGGCGGTGGAGTCGCTCGCCGACGGCATCGCGACGCAGGCGGGTGCCTGGGTGGGGCGCACGATCGCCCCCGTGGCACTCGGCGTCGGGCTGGCCGTCGCTCCGGTCGTCCCGCTCGTGCTCGCGGTCCCCGGCGCGCGCGACGCCGTGGTGGGCGTCGGTCTGGGGCTCGGCGAGGGGATCGACCAGATCGTGCTCGACCACCCGTGGATCGTCCCGGCCGCCGCCGACGGCCTCGACGGGCTCCTGCTCGGACTCGGGCAGGGACTGCCGGTGCTCGGGCTGTGGCTCGCCTGGCGCAGCGGACGAGCCGGGGCCGTCTACCCGCCGCGCACCCAGACGGAGGCGCTCGGCGTCGTGCTCGCCGCGACGCGCGGGGTGGTCCTCGACGAGTCCGGGCGGCACGCGACCGTGCGCGCCCGCGAGCCGCAGGTCGGGGTGCGCCCGCGCGGGATCGCCGATCTCGTCGCGGGGGACGGGCCGACGTCGGGTCGGTCTCGGGTGCGCGTCACGGGGATCCCGCAGCCCGACGGCGGGTGGGCGTGGGTCGTCGACGTGCCCGGCACCCAGACCTTCGACCCGAGGTCGGGCGACAACCCGTGGGACATGACGAGCAACGTGCTCCTCGTCGCCGGGCGGCAGACCGCGACGATGACGGCCGTGGTGAGCGCGCTCGAGGACTCCCGCCGCCGGGTCGGCGACACCGGGCCGCCGCGCGTCATGCTGACCGGTCACAGCCAGGGCGGACTCGTCGCCGCGGCGCTCGCCGCGGACCCGCGCCTGCGCGATCGCCTCGGCGTTACCCACGTCGTCACCTCGGGGGCACCGATCGCCTCGCTCGACGTGCCACCGGAGGTCTCGGTCCTCAGCATCGAGCACACCGAGGACCCCGTGCCCGCGCTCGAGGGGGCGGACAACCCCGACCGGGCGAGCTGGGTGACGGTCGAGCGCTCCCTCGCCGACGAGCTCGGCGAGGACGGGCGGGCGACGCAGGCCCACGACAACGGTCGCTACGCCGAGGCCGCGCAACTCGTCGACGCCAGCGACGACCCGTCGATCACCGCCTGGCGCGCCGACGCGGTGCCCTACCTCGGCGACGGTCCCGGGGCGACGGTGACGACCGACTACGACGTCGCGCGCCGGTGAGATCCGTGCGGTGGCAGGATCGTGCGGGTGCATCCCTCGACGACCGGCGCCCGCGTGCTCCTCGACGAGCTCGTCCGACTCGGTGTCGGCGAGCTCGTCCTCTGCCCCGGCTCCCGCTCGGCGCCGCTCGCGTACGCCGCGCACGAGCTCGAGCGGCAGGGCCGGCTGCGGCTGCACGTCCGTGTCGACGAGCGCAGCGCTGCCTTCCTCGCACTCGGTCTGGCGAAGACCTCACGACGCCCCGCCGCCGTCGTCACGACGAGCGGCACCGCCGTCGCCAACCTCCACCCCGCCGTGCTCGAGGCCCACCACGGTGCCGTGCCGCTGCTGCTGCTCACCGCCGATCGGCCCCCCGAGCTGCGTGGTGTCGGGGCCAACCAGGCGACCGACCAGGTCGGAGTCTTCGGCGGGCACGTGCGCCTCGCGCTCGAGCTCGAGGCCCCGAGCGACCCCGCCCGGCAGGAGCCGGCCTGGCGCACCGCGGCCGCGCGGGCCGTCGCGGCGGCCACCGGCGCCCCTGGCAGGACCCGGGTCCGCAGGCCCCGTGCACCTCGACCTGCCCTACCGTGACCCGCTGGCCCCCGGAGTCGCTCGTCGGGTCGGCGGGCCCGGACCCGGCGGCTCCCGAGCCGTCGGACGCCTGCCCCCGGGTGGAGCTGCCCGCCCCCGCGACCGTGACCGACGGGGCCGGGTCACCGCTGCCGCACGAGCCGGACACGCTCGTCGTCATCGGCGAGCTGCCCACCGCCGAGCACCGACGGGCGGCCCTCGACTGGGCCGCCCACCACGGCGCCCCGGTCATCGCCGAGCCGGGGCCGGGCACGCACCACCTCGTCCTGCCCCACGGCGACCTGCTCCTCACGGCGACCGACTGGGTGGGGGAGCACCTGCCCCGGCGCCTGCTCGTCGTCGGGCGACCGACCCTCGGCCGGTCCGTCCCGGCGCTCACCCGCGCCCCCGGGCTGCGCGTCGAGGTCGTCACCTCCGGCGAGCCCGGCGCGGACGGCTGGGCCGATGCCGCGCACGCGGCCTCCGCGGTCCACCCCTTCGCCGCACTGCGGCTCACGGGGGAGGAGGGTGGGGGTGACCCCCCTTCGCCAGGACCTGGCTGGAGGCCGGCGAGCGGATCGCCGCCGCCGTCCCGATTGAGGCCGGTGGGCCCGCGACCGCTCGCGCCCTGCACGAGACGCTGCTGCCGGGCGCCGCGCTCTTCGTCGGCAGCTCGAGCGTCGCCCGCGACCTCGCCCACGGGGTCGCCCACCCACGGCCCGATGTCGAGGTCGTCACCAGCCGGGGGCTCGCAGGCATCGACGGCTGCGTCTCGACGGCGATCGGGCTCGCCCTCTCCCGCCCCGCGCCGACGGTCGCGCTGCTCGGGGACCTGACCTTCCTCCACGACGCCAACGGCCTGCTCATCGGCCCCGCCGAGCCGCGGCCGGACCTGACGATCGTCGTGCTCGACGACGACGGCGGCAGCATCTTCACCACGCTCGAGTACGGCGCGCCGGAGCTCGCGGGGTCGCTGTCGAGGCTCTTCACCACGCCCACCGGGACGGACATCGGTCTGCTCTGCGCGGCCCACGGCGTGCCGGCGACGACCGCCTGGACCACCGACGAGCTCGCCGGGCTGCTCCGTCAGCCCAGCCCGGGCATCCGGGTCATCCGGGTGCCCGTGAGCGGCAGCGGGCGGCGGGCAGCCGGCCAGCGGGTGCGGGCCGCCGTGGCCGCGGCGCTCGGCTGAGGACTCAGCCGCCCAACGCGGTGCGCATCGGCAGCAGCTTGGCGATCGACTCGGCGACCTCGTCGGCCGCCACCGAGCCGGCGACGATCCCGCAGCCGGCGTACAGCCGCAGCGACTGCGCGCTCTCGTACCACCCGCAGCGCAGCGCGATGCCCCACTCGCCGTCGCCGGAGGCATCCATCCAGCCCACGGGGCCGGCGTAGCGCCCGCGGTCCATCTGCTCGAGCTCGGCGATGACGTCGTCGGCGTCACGGGTGGGGGTGCCGCACACGGCGGCGGAGGGGTGCAGCGAGGCGGCGAGGGCCAGCGAGGTCGACCGGTCGTCGACGACGCCGGCGACGTCCGTCGCCAGGTGCATGACGTTGTTGAGGTGGAGGACGAAGGGGGAGTCCGGCACGTTGATCGACGACGTGTGCGCGGCGAGCGCGTCGGCCACCGACCGCACCGCGTACTCGTGCTCCTCGAGGTCCTTGCTGCTCCGGGCGAGCGACCCGGCGAGGGCCAGGTCGTGGCTGTCGTCGCCGGTGCGGCGGATCGTCCCGGCGAGGACGCGGGAGGTGACCAGCCCGCGCTCGAGGCGCACGAGCATCTCCGGCGTCGCGCCGACGAGGCCGTCGACGGCGAAGACCCAGGTCGTGTCGTAGTCCTCCGCGAGCCGGGTGAGGACCCACCGCGGGTCGATGCGGTGGGAGGCGCTGGCCTGGACGGCTCGGGCGAGCACGACCTTGTCGAGCGCTCCGGCGCTGATCCGGGCGACGGCCTCCTCGACGGCGAGCGCCCACGAGGGGGCGTCGAGGTCACGGTCGACGAAGTCGACCTCGCCGGGGCTGGTCGGGGCCGGCTGCTGCGTGAGCGGCTCGTCGGCCGGCGGCACCGTGGCGTCGGTCGTCGTGGTCGTCACCCAGGCGAGGTCGCCCCGGCGGCCGACGACGACCTCGGGGACGACGAGCACCGACTCGGTCTCCGACCGACGTGAGTAGGCCATGGAGCCGAAGGTGATCGGGCCGGTGCCCGGCTCGTCCACGTCGTCGCGGACGATGGCCTCGGCGGTGACGGCCCGCCACCACTCCTGGGCGTGCTCGAAGCGGTCGGCACCGGTGGCGCGGAAGGTCGCGACCCGGCCCCACCCGACGAAGCCCTCGCCCCTGCGGACCCACGAGACGATGTCGCCGGCGTCCTGCGGCTCGGGCAGGAGGGCGAGCAGGTCGCCGACGCGCGAGGCGGGGACGGAGACGGTGCGCACGACCAGCGCGGGGTGCGGGGTGCCGACGGGGGTGGTGTCGGCGGCAGGCGAAGGTGAGGTCATGGCGGGCAACAGCCTACGACCGCGGGTGCGAAGATGAGGACATGAGCCGCGCCACCCTGCAGAAGGACCCCAAGGACGTCGCCGCGATGTTCGACGAGACCGCCGCGAAGTACGACCTGATGAACGACGTCATGTCGCTGGGTCAGACGCGGCTGTGGCGTCGCGCCGTCCTCGCGTCCATCGACCCCGGGCCGGGTGAGCGGATCCTCGACATCGCCGCCGGCCCCGGCAGCTCCTCGCTGCCGCTGCGACGTGCGGGCGCCCAGGTCGTCTCCGCCGACTTCTCCCTCGGGATGCTGCGGCAGGGGCTCAAGCAGAGCCCGCAGCTGGACTTCACCGCCGCCGACGCGACCCGCCTCCCCTTCGCCGACGCCTCCTTCGACGTCGTGACGATGTCCTTCGGCTTCCGCAACGTCGTGCGGCCGGAGGTGGCGCTCGAGGAGTTCCTGCGCGTGACCCGGCCGGGGGGTCGGCTGCTCATCTGCGAGTTCAGCCAGCCGGTCAACAAGGCCTTCCGCACCGTGTACTCGGAGTACCTCATGGCGGCCTTCCCGCCCGTCGCGCGGCGGCTGAGCTCCAACCCGGAGTCCTACGTCTACCTCGCGGAGTCGATCCAGAGCTGGCCCGCGCAGGAGCCGCTCGCCCGCATGGTCGCCGGCGCCGGGTGGTCCGAGGTGGAGTGGCGCAACCTCACGGGTGGGGTCGTCGCGCTCCATCGAGCGGTCAAGGCGTAGCGAGGCACGAGCGAAGCCTGCACGCGACCACGGGACCGGGCGACCAAAGGTTAGGTCTACCTGCGTGAGCGGCAAGGTTTCCGGCGGGTAGTGTCTCCCGCGATCGTGAAATGCTTCACAAGCAGCTGAGGAACTTCCGTGACCAGTGCACTGCCTGCGGCCGATGGTGACCGCAGTGTCGACGTCATCGTCGTCGGAGCCGGGCCGGGTGGCAGCGCCACCGCCGCCTGGCTGGCGAAGGCGGGCAAGGACGTCGTCCTGCTCGAGAAGTCACGCTTCCCCCGCGACAAGATCTGCGGCGACGGCCTGACCCCGCGCGCGGTGCGCCAGCTCATCAACCTCGGTGTGCCCCTGTCTGAGACGGACGGGTGGGCCCACAACCAGGGCCTGCGGATCATCGGTGGCGGCATGCGGCTGCAGCTCGACTGGCCGGACGTCACCTCCTTCCCCGGGTACGGCATGGTCCGGGCCCGTGCGGACCTCGACGAGGTGCTGGCCCGGCACGCCGCGGCGTGCGGTGCCGAGCTGCTCGAGGGGCGCAACGTCTCCGAGCCGGTCCGCGACGAGAGCGGCCGCATCGTCGGCGTGGTCGCCAAGGTCGTCGACGAGCGGGGACGCGCGACGGGCGAGACCGAGACCTACCGGGCGCCGGTCGTCGTCGCCGCCGACGGCGTCTCCTCCCGTCTGTCGGTGAAGATGGGCCGCGAGAAGCGCGAGGACCGGCCGATGGCCGTCGCGGTGCGCGCCTACTACGAGACCCCCCGTCATGACGACGCCTACCTCGAGAGCCACCTCGAGCTGTGGTCGACGACGCCCGAAGGGGGGCGCATCCTCATGCCGGGCTACGGCTGGCTCTTCGGCCTCGGTGACGGTCGCTCCAACGTCGGCCTGGGTGTCCTCAACACCTCCGAGGCCTTCGGCCGCACCGACTACAAGGACGTCATGCGTCGCTGGGTCGAGACGATGCCGGCGGAGTGGGGCATCAACGAGGACACGATCACCGGCGAGATCACCGCCGCGGCCCTGCCCATGGCCTTCAACCGGCAGCCGCTCTACGCCGACGGCCTCATGCTCGTCGGCGACGCCGGTGGCATGGTCAACCCCTTCAACGGCGAGGGCATCGACTACGCGCTCGAGGCCGGGCACGCCGCGGCCGAGACGATCGTCCAGGCGCTGGCGCGGCCGAGCGCGGCGGAGCGTGAGCGGGTGCTCGCCTCGTACATCGGCCGGATGAAGGACATGCACGGTGGCTACTTCACCCTCGGCGCGCAGTTCGCCAAGCTCATCGGCCGCCCCGAGATCATGCGCCTGGCGACGAAGTACGGCCTGCCGCGGCCGACGCTCATGAAGTTCATGCTCAAGCTCATGGCCAACCTGCCGGAGGAGAAGGGCGGCGGTCTCGACGACCGTCTGGTGCACCTCATGACGAAGGTGGCCCCCAATGCGTGAGCCGGCCGCGATCATGTCGCGGGTCACCCCTAGGATCGTGCGTGGCGTGCATCACAGATCAGGAAGCGAGGCGCAGCGATGAACCCGTACATCCCGCTGCTCATCCTCTTCGCGCTCGGCCTGGGCTTTGCCCTGGTGTCGGTCGGGACGAGTCTCGTCGTCGGTCCGGCGCGGTACAACGTCGCCAAGGCCCAGGCCTACGAGTGCGGCATCCAGCCGACGCCGCAGGCGGAGGAGGGTGGCCGCTTCCCGGTGAAGTACTACCTCACCGCCATGCTGTTCATCATCTTCGACATCGAGGCGCTCTTCCTCTACCCCTTCGCCGTCGCCTTCGACGAGCTGGGGGCGTTCACGCTCGGTGCCGTGGTGCTCTTCCTGTTCAACGCGTTCTTCATCGCCGACGCCTACGTGTGGCGTCGCGGTGGGTTCGAGTGGGACTGACGAGGACGGAGAAGGATCAATGGGGATCGAAGAGAAGCTGCCGGCCGGTATCGCGCTGACGACCGTCGAAAACCTTGCGGGCTACATGCGCAAGGCGTCGATCTGGCCCGCGACCTTCGGGCTGGCCTGCTGCGCCATCGAGATGATGGCCGTCGGCACGCCGCACTACGACCTGGCCCGCTTCGGCATGGAGCGCTTCGCGGCGACGCCGCGCCAGGCCGACCTGATGATCGTCGCCGGCCGCGTGAGCAACAAGATGGCCCCCGTCGTGCGCCAGGTCTACGACCAGATGGCCAACCCGAAGTGGGTCATCTCGATGGGTGTGTGCGCCAGCTCGGGCGGCATGTTCAACAACTACGCGATCGTCCAGGGCGTCGACCACATCATCCCCGTCGACATCTACCTGCCGGGCTGCCCGCCGCGGCCGGAGATGCTGCTCAACGCGATCATCACCCTGCACGAGCAGATCCAGAGCACCCCGCTGGGGGTCAACCGGGTCGCCGCTGCCCGCGCCGCCGAGCAGGCCGCGCTGGGCGCCACCCCGACGGAGCTGCAGCCCCCGACGCACGACCACGAGGGCCTGCTCGGAAGGAACCTCCTCGCATGAGTGACGAGCTCGACACGCCCGCCGAGGGCGTGCACCCGGATGGCGTCGGCCTGAGCGGCACGGCCAACAAGGGCTTCCCGTCGACGCAGGGCCTGACCGGCGGCAACCAGCCGGTCGAGTACAGCAACGTCGAAGGGGAGGGGGCCGGCGAGGTCGACCCCGCGCACGCCCCCGTCGTGCGGGACGAGCGTCGCGGGATGTTCGGTGCCCGGGAGGGGCAGGACACCTCGGGCTACGGCGGGCTGCGCACGAGCGTCGCCTTCCCCGGCGCCGCCCAGCGCCCCCTACGGCGGCTGGTACGACGAGATCGTCGACCGGCTCGCCGACGCCACGGGTGGCGACCTGCTCGAGCGGGTCGTCGTCCACGCCGACGAGCTGACGCTGCACGTGCGCCGCGAGGACCTGCCGGTCGTCATGCGGGCGCTGCGCGACCGCCCGGACCTGCGCTTCGAGATGTGCATGTCGGTCTCTGGGGTGCACTTCCCCCCAGGACGAGGGCGCGGAGCTGCACGTCGTCTACCACCTGCTCTCGATCACCCACGGCGGTCGCCGCCTGCGGGTCGAGGTCACCGCGCCGGATGCCGACCCGCACATCCCGAGCGTCGTCGCCACCTACCCCGCGGCCGACTGGCACGAGCGGGAGACGTGGGACATGTTCGGTGTCGTCTTCGACGGGCACCCGGCGCTCACCCGCATCCTCATGCCCGACGACTGGGCCGGGCACCCGCAGCGCAAGGACTACCCGCTGGGTGGCATCCCGGTGGAGTACAAGGGCGGCACCGTCCCGCCGCCCGACGAGCGGAGGTCGTACAGCTGATGGCTCGCACACGCACGCACACCGGGGTGCATGCCACTCCCGGCGCCGACGACCTCGCCGAGGGTCACGTCGTCAACGTCTCCGGCGGCGACTGGGACCAGGAGATGGGCGAGCTCGGGATGAACCCCGAGGAGCGGATTGTCCTCAACATGGGCCCGCAGCACCCGTCAACCCACGGGGTGCTCCGGCTCATCCTCGAGCTCGACGGCGAGACGGTCACCGAGGCCCGCGCAGGCATCGGCTACCTGCACACCGGCATCGAGAAGAACATGGAGTTCCGCACCTGGACGCAGGGGGTCACCTTCTGCACCCGGATGGACTACCTGACGCCGATGTTCCAGGAGGCCGCGTACTGCCTGGCGATCGAGAAGGTCCTCGGCATCACGGCGGACATCCCCGAGCGCGCGAGCGCGATCCGGGTGCTCATGATGGAGCTGACCCGCATCTCCAGCCACCTCATCTGTCTCGGCACCGGTGGCATGGAGATGGGCGCGACGACGATCATGACGATCAGCTTCCGCGAGCGCGAGCGGATCCTGTCGGTCATCGAGAACATCACCGGCCTGCGGATGAACAATGCCTACATCCGCCCGGGCGGTGTCGCCCAGGACCTGCCGCACGGCGCGATCGACAAGATCCGCGAGATGGTGCCGCAGGTGCGCAAGGGCATCGGCGAGCTGGAAAAGCTGCTGCTGGAGAACCCGATCCTCAAGGGCCGCACCAAGGACGTCGGGGTCCTCTCCCTCACCGGGTGCACCGCGCTGGGCATCACCGGTCCGGTGCTCCGCTCGACCGGCCTGCCGCACGACCTGCGCAAGCTGACGCCCTACTGCGGCTACGAGAAGTACGACTTCGACGTCATCACCCGCACGGGTGCCGACGCCTACGACCGCCTGTGCATCCGCCTCGACGAGATGCGCGAGAGCCTGAAGATCGTCGAGCAGGTCACCGACGAGCTGCAGCGCCACCCCGGCGAGACGATGGTCGCCGACAAGCGCATCGCCTGGCCGGCCCGGCTGGCGGTCGGTGGCGACGGGCAGGGCAACAGCCTCGACCACATCCGCGAGATCATGGGCACCTCGATGGAGTCTCTGATCCACCACTTCAAGCTGGTGACGGAGGGCTTCCGTGTGCCGCCCGGGCAGGCCTACGTCGGCATCGAGTCGCCGAAGGGGGAGCTGGGCTGCCACGTCGTCGCCGACGGCGGCACCCGCCCCTACCGGGCCCACTTCCGGGACCCGAGCTTCAACAACCTGCAGGCCGTCGCGGCCATGTGCGAAGGGGGCAACCTCGCCGACGTCATCGTCGCGGTCGCCTCGATCGACCCGGTGATGGGAGGGGTGGACCGCTGATGGTCAACCACTACGGAGAGCAGACCGCCTCGGGGCACCTGCACGTGCCGTCGGAGAGCAAGGAGCCCTACCCCGCGGACGTCCTCGAGCAGCTGTCGACGGACGCCGAGGCGGTCATCGCCCGGTACCCGCAGCGGCGCTCGGCGCTGCTGCCGCTGCTGCACCTCGTGCAGAGCATCGACGGCTACGTCACCGGTCGGGGCATCGACTTCTGCGCGAGCGCCCTCGGGCTGACGACGGCCGAGGTCTCGGGCGTCGCGACCTTCTACACCCAGTACAAGCGCCACCCCAATGGCGACTACACCGTCGGCGTGTGCACCAACACGCTGTGCGCGGTCATGGGCGGCGACGCGATCTGGGAGACGGTGAGCGAGCACCTCGGCATCGGCCACGACGAGACGACCGAGGACGGCAAGATCACCCTCGAGCGCATCGAGTGCAATGCGGCGTGCGACTACGCCCCGGTCGTCATGACCAACTGGGAGTTCTTCGACAACCAGACCCCCGACTCCACGGTGCAGCTCGTCGACGACCTGCGCTCCGGTGCGCCGGTGGCGCCGACGCGCGGGCCGAGCCGGGTGTGCACCTTCAAGCAGGTCTCGCGCGTGCTCGCCGGCTTCCCCGACGGGCTGGCCGACGAGGGCGTCGGAGCCGGGACGGCCTCCCTTCGCGGGGTGGAGCTGGCGCGACGCGAAGGGTGGACGGCTCCCGACAGCGGCGACGCCACCCCCGACGCGGCGCCGACCAACGACGCGTCGACCGAGGGCACCGCCACCGGCGAGCAGACCTCCGTCGACACCCCGGCCAACGAGCCGGACGAGCGCCCGACGAGTGACGGCAAGGAGGGGCAGGCATGACGACGCTGACGCCGATCCTCACGAGGTTCTGGGACCACCCGCAGTCGTGGGCCCTGGCCACCTACGAGGAGCACGACGGCTACTCCGCCCTGCGCCGGGCCCTCGGCGAGGACCCCTCCGACCTCGTGCAGACGATGAAGGACTCCGGCCTGCGCGGTCGTGGCGGCGCCGGCTTCCCCACCGGCATGAAGTGGGGCTTCCTGCCCCCGCCGGACGGCGGCCCCCGCTACCTCGTCGTCAACGCGGACGAGTCCGAGCCGGGCACGTGCAAGGACATCCCGCTGCTCATGGCCGCCCCGCACTTCCTCGTCGAGGGCGTCGCGATCACGAGCTTCGCCATCGGCTGCAACCACGCCTTCATCTACCTGCGCGGCGAGGTCGTCCACGTC
Organism: Janibacter hoylei PVAS-1; assembly: GCF_000297495.1. Lineage (GTDB taxonomy): Bacteria > Actinomycetota > Actinomycetes > Actinomycetales > Dermatophilaceae > Janibacter > Janibacter hoylei. Next base: position 33,981 of record NZ_ALWX01000016.1, read on the forward strand.
TACCGCCGCCTCATGCGCGCGGTCGAGGAGGCCTACGCGGCCGGCTACCTCGGCAAGGACATCCAGGGCAGCGGCTTCGACCTCGACGTCACCGTCCACGCCGGTGCCGGTGCCTACATCTGCGGCGAGGAGACGGCCCTGCTCGACTCCCTCGAAGGGCGCCGCGGCCAGCCCCGTCTCAAGCCCCCCTTCCCGGCCGTCGCCGGTCTGTACGCCCGCCCGACGGTGGTCAACAACGTCGAGTCCATCGCCTCGGTGCCGCTCATCGTCAGCCAGGGGGCCGACTGGTTCTCCGACATGGGGACGGAGAAGTCCCAGGGCTTCGGCATCTTCTCCCTCTCGGGCCACGTCAAGCGGCCCGGTCAGTACGAGGCACCGCTCGGCATCACCCTGCGCGAGCTCATCGACATGGCCGGGGGCATGCGCGACCCGGCGCACCCGCTGAAGTTCTGGACGCCCGGAGGGTCGTCCACGCCGATCTTCACCGACGCCCACCTCGACGTGCCCCTCGACTTCGAGTCGGTGGCGGCGCACGGGTCGATGCTCGGCACGCGCGCGCTGCAGATCTTCGACGACACCGTCTCGGTCGTGCGCGCCGTGAGCCGCTGGACCGACTTCTACAAGCACGAGTCCTGCGGCAAGTGCACCCCGTGTCGCGAGGGCACGTGGTGGCTCGCGCAGATCCTCGAGCGGATCGAGCACGGCCGGGGCACCCCCGAGGACATCGACAAGCTCGTCGACATCTGCGACAACATCCTCGGGCGCTCCTTCTGCGCCCTCGGTGACGGCGCGACGAGCCCGATCACCTCGGCGGTCAAGCACTTCCGCGAGGAGTTCGAGGCCGGCTGCCACACCCCGGCCGCCGAGCTCTTCCCGCCGGCTGCCTCGACGCTCTTCGCCCACCACGACAGCGCGCAGGTGAACGCATGACCGTCACGAGCGACAAGAACACCGCCCCCGCGACTCCCGAGCTGGTCACGGTGAGCATCGACGGGGTGCCGGTCGAGGTCCCCAAGGACACCCTCGTCATCCGGGCGGCCGAGGAGGCGGGCATCCAGATCCCGCGCTTCTGCGACCACCCCCTCCTCGAGCCCGTCGGCGCCTGCCGGCAGTGTCTCGTCGAGGTCGCGACGCCCGACCGCGAGGGCAACGTCAAGCCCATGCCCAAGCCCCAGGCCAGCTGCACGATGACCGTCAGCGAGGGCATGGTCGTGCGCACGCAGCACAGCTCGCCCGTCGCGGACAAGGCGCAGCAGGGCGTCATGGAGCTGCTGCTCATCAACCACCCGCTCGACTGCCCGGTCTGCGACAAGGGTGGCGAGTGCCCCCTGCAGAACCAGGCGATGAGCAACGGCCGGGCGACCTCGCGCTTCGAGGACGTCAAGCGCACCTACCCCAAGCCGGTCAACATCTCCTCGCAGGTGCTGCTCGACCGCGAGCGGTGCGTCCTGTGCGCGCGCTGCACCCGCTTTTCCGACCAGGTCGCCGGCGACCCCTTCATCGCGCTCGTCGAGCGGGGCGCCCTGCAGCAGGTCGGGATCTACGAGGAGCAGCCCTTCGAGTCCTACTTCTCGGGCAACACCGTGCAGATCTGCCCGGTGGGGGCGCTGACCGGGGCGGCCTACCGCTTCCGCTCCCGACCCTTCGACCTCGTCTCCACCCCCGACGTCTGCGAGCACTGCGCCGACGGCTGCTCCCTTCGCACCGACCACCGTCGCGGCACCGTCCTGCGGCGCCTGGCCGGCAACGACCCGCAGGTCAACGAGGAGTGGAACTGCGACAAGGGCCGCTGGGCCTTCGTCTCGGCCGACCTCGGCGACCGCTTCGAGCTGCCGATGGTCCGGGACGCCGACGGTGAGCTGCGGGTCGTCTCCTGGCGGGAGGCCCTGGCCGCCGCCGCGGCCGGACTGCGCGCCGCCACCGACCACGGCGTCCTCGTGGGCGGCCGGGTGAGCGTCGAGGACGCCCACGCCTACGCCGCCTTCGCCCGTACGGTGCTGCACACGGGCAACATCGACCACCGCGCCCGCCCGCACTCGGCGGACGAGCGCGACTTCCTGCTGCGCCACGTCGCCGGCACGACGCCCGAGACGGGCGTGACCTACGACGAGATCGGCCGCGCCGGCTCGGTGCTGCTCGCCGGGCTCGAGCCCGAGGAGGAGAGCCCGATCCTCTTCCTGCGCCTGCGCAAGGCGCACCGCAAGGCCGGCACCGCCGTCTACTCCGTCGCCCCCCTGGCCACCCGTGGTCTCGACAAGCTCGGCGGCACCCTCATCCCGAGCGCGCCCGGCACCGAGACCGAGGTGCTCACCGCGCTCGCCGGTGAGATCGGCCCCGGCACCGACACCGACCCGGTCGTCGCCGCCCACGCCGCGCTGCGGGGCGAGCGACCGATCATCCTCGTCGGCGAGCGTCTGGCCACCGTGCCCGGCGCGCTCGCCGCTGCCGCCGAGCTCGCCACGGCGACCGGCGCGCGCCTGGCCTGGGTGCCGCGTCGCGCGGGCGAGCGGGGCGCCATCGAGGCCGGGTGCCTGCCCGATGCCGGAGCCCGTGATACGGCCGGCATGGTCGCCGCTGCGGCGGACGGCCGCGTCGGCGCCCTGCTCGTCGGCGGTGTCGACGTCGACGACCTCGGGCTGCCGGGGGCCGCGCAGGCCTTCGAGCGGGCCTTCGTCGTCTCCCTCGAGATCCGGCCGAGCAGCGTCACCGAGCACGCCGACGTCGTCCTGCCCGTCGCTCCGCACGCGGAGCGCGCCGGTGCCTTCGTCAACTGGGAAGGCCGGGTGCGGCCCTTCGAGGCGGCGCTCGCGACGAGCGCCCTGCCCGACCACCGGGTGCTGCACATGCTCGCCGACGAGATGGGCGCCTTCCTCGGCACGCGCACGACCGCCGAGGCCCGCCGCTCGATGGAGGCCACGGCCACGCCGCGCGCCGAGGGCTACCCGCCGCGGGTGCGCCGCGCCCCCGTCCCGGAGCCCGGTGTCGGCGAGCTCGTGCTCGCCACCTGGCGGCTCATGCTCGACAAGGGCTCGCTGCAGGACGGCGAACCCTTCCTCGCCGGCACCGCGAAGGCGCCCCGCGCCCTCATCTCGCCGGTGACCGCGCAGGGGATGGGCATCGTCGACGGTGACCTCGTCACCGTGAGCAGCGAGGACCTGCGGGTCACCGTGCCCGTCGTCATCCACGACATGGTCGACCACGTCGTGTGGTTGCCGACCAACTCCGAGAGCTGCGACCTGCGCGGCCTCGCCGGACAGGCCGGAGCGATCGTCTCCGTGACGAAGGGGGGTGCGGCATGACGGGGCTCGACCTCCTCGTCGCCGCGGCCGACAAGCCGGTGGCCGCCGACTTCAGCGACACGCCCCTGTGGCTCTCGCTCGTCAAGGCGCTCTTCCTCTTCGTCTACCTGCTCGTCTCCGTGCTGCTCGTCATCTGGTTCGAGCGCCGCGTCATCGGCCGGATGCAGCAGCGTCCCGGCCCCAACCGCAACGGCCCCTTCGGCCTGCTGCAGACCCTCGCCGACGGCATGAAGTCGATGCTCAAGGAGGACGTGCGGCCGAAGGGGGCCGACGCCCTGATCTTCACCATCGCCCCGGTGATCTTCGCGTCGATGGCCTTCGTCGCCTTCTCGATCATGCCGCTCGGCGGGATGGTGTGGATGTTTGGCCACCACACCCCGCTGCAGCTGACCGACCTGCCGGTCGCCGCGCTGCTCGTCCTCGCGGTCGCGGGCGTCGCGGCCTACGGCATCGTCCTCGGTGGCTGGTCCGCCGGGTCGACCTACCCGCTGCTCGGTGGCCTGCGCGCGACGGCCCAGCTCATCTCCTACGAGATCGCGATGGGCCTGGCCCTCGTGGCGGTCTTCATGTACGCGGGCTCGATGAGCACGAGTGAGATCGTCGCCGCCCAGAGCGACCTCTGGTACGTCGTCCCCGCCTGCGTCTCCTTCGTCATCTATGTCATCACGATGGTCGGCGAGACCAACCGGCTGCCCTTCGACCTCGCCGAGGGCGAGGGCGAGATCGTCGGTGGCTACTTCACCGAGTACTCCGGGATGCGCTTCGCGATGTTCTTCCTCGGGGAGTACATCAACATGTTCACCGTCTCGGCGCTCGCGACGACCCTCTTCCTCGGTGGCTGGCAGGCACCTCCCGGCATCGCCGCCATCGGTGACGGCATGCTCAACACCGGCTGGTGGGGCCTGCTGTGGTTCACCGCCAAGCTGTGGCTCTTCATGTACTTCTTCGTCTGGCTGCGCGGCACCCTGCCCCGGACCCGTTACGACCAGTTCATGCGCTTCGGCTGGAAGTTCCTCATCCCCGTCACCGTCGCCTGGGTCATCGCGGTCGCCTTCATCCGCGGCGCGGACGCCGGCTTCTTCGGCGACGGCACCGTCGGCCTCCTAGGCGTCGAGTTCCCCGTCTCCTCGCTGATCATCGTCTCGGTGCTCGGCGTGCTCGTCCTCGGGTCCACGTGGATCTGGGAGAGCAAGGTCGAGGCGCGCTCGCAGGCCGAGCAGGCCGCGGCCGAGGTGCCCGACGAGATCGACCCGTGGGCCGGGGGCTACCCCGTGCCCCCGATGCCCGGGCAGCGCCTCGTCGAGGCGTCCCCGGCCGGCGCCGCCATCGGCTCCGCGCCGGCGCCCACCCCGTCCACGACGACCAATGCGCCGACCTCCGAGGAGGAGCACCGTGGCTGACGACGACGCCAAGGGAGGGTTCTTCGCCGACCTCTTCGCCCCCGTGGCGGGCTTCGGGGTCACCTTCGCGACGATGTTTCGCAAGGTGGCGACCCAGGAGTACCCCGAGGTCAAGTGGCCCACCCAGCCGCGATTCCACGGCCGGCACCAGCTCAACCGTCACCCGGACGGTCTCGAGAAGTGCGTGGGCTGCGAGCTGTGCGCCTGGGCCTGCCCGGCCGACGCGATCCTCGTCGAGGGCCGCGGCAACGACGACGAGCGGGGGCTGCGCTTCAGCCCCGGTGAGCGCTACGGGCACATCTACCAGATCAACTACCTGCGCTGCATCTTCTGCGGCCTGTGCATCGAGGCCTGCCCGACGCGGGCGCTGACGATGACCAACGAGTACGAGCTCGCGGACAACAACCGCGCCGACCTGATCTTCACCAAGGAGCAGCTGCTCGCCCCCCTCCAGGAGGGGATGCTCCCCCCGCCGCACCCGATGGTCGCCGGCACGGAGGAGCGCGACTACTACCAGGGCAAGGTCGCGACGGCCACCGACGAGCAGCGTCGGTGGGTCGACCAGCACACGAGCGACCGCGACGCGGGCGGCTCGGACGCGAGCGGCCACGACACGGAGGAGGCCCGATGACCGGCACCGGTGAGGCCGTCGTCTTCTGGGTCCTCAGCTGCATCGCCGTCCCCGGCGCGCTGGCCCTACTCTTCGCTCGCAAGGCCGTTCACGCGGCCATCGGCATGGTGACGACGATGATCGTCCTCGGCGTCTTCTACCTCCTGCAGGAGGCGGACTTCCTCGGGGTCGTGCACATCTTCGTCTACACCGGCGCGGTGATGATGCTCTTCCTCTTCGTCGTCATGCTCGTCGGTGTCGACCACTCGTCCTCCCTCGTCGAGACGCTCAAGGGCCAGCGCGTGCTCACCCTCGTGCTCTCGCTCGCCGTCGTCGCGCTGCTCTTCGGCGCCATCGGCCGGGTCTCCTACTCCGGGGACCCCTCGCTCGCGGAGGTCAACGCCAACCCGGGCAACGTCGAGGCGATCGCCTACCTCGTCTTCGGCAAGTACGTCTGGCTCTTCGAGGTGACGGCCGGCCTGCTCACCGTCGCCGCGATCGGCGCCATGGTCTTCGCCCACCGCGAGCGGATCATCGCCAAGCCGACGCAGAAGGAGTGGATGGACCAGCGCTTCCGCTCCGGCAAGCACTTGGCCGGTCTGCCCGTCCCCGGCGTCTACGCCCGGCACAACGCCGTCGACACCCCGGCGCTGCTGCCCGACGGCAGCATCAGCGAGCTCTCGCTCAACCGGGTGCTCGTCGCCCGCGACCAGGTCACCACGCCGACGCGGTACACCCAGCTCGAGGACGCCGAGACCACGACCGACGGGGGGCAGGAGCGATGAGCCCGATGAACTACATCTACCTCTCGGTCATCCTCTTCACGATCGGCAGCGCGACCGTGCTGCTGCGGCGCAATGCGATCGTCGTCTTCATGGGCGTCGAGCTCATGCTCAACGCCGCCTCGCTCGCCTTCGTCACCTTCGCCCGCATGCACGGGTCGGTCGAGGGCCAGGTGATCGCCATGTTCGTCATGGTCGTCGCGGCTGCCGAGGTCGTCGTCGGACTGGCCATCATCATGGCCGTCTTCCGTGCCCGCCGGTCGGCCTCGGTCGACGACGCCAACCTGCTGAAGCTGTAAGGGAGTCACCTTGCTCACCGAACTCTCCTGGCTGCTCGTCGCGCTGCCGCTGCTCGGCGCCGCGGTGCTCCTGCTCGGCGGCCGGCTCACCGACTCCTTCGGCCCGCTCCTCGCGACCGCGCTGTCGTGGGGCTCCTTCGCCGTCGGCGCCGCGATCTTCGTCGGGATGCTCGGCACCGACGCCCACGACCGGTCCGGCCGGCTCGAGCTGTGGGACTGGGTACCCGCCGGCAACATCGACGTCACCGCCGGGCTCGTCGTCGACCCGCTGTCGCTCGCCTTCGTCCTGCTCATCACCTTCGTCGGCTCGCTCATCCACGTGTACTCGCTCGGGTACATGGAGCATGACCCGGACAAGCGGCGCTTCTTCGCCTACCTCAACCTCTTCGTCGCGTCGATGCTCGTGCTCGTCCTCGCCGACTCCTACCTGCTGCTCTTCGTCGGCTGGGAGGGCGTCGGCCTCGCGTCGTGGCTACTCATCGGCTTCTGGAACCACAACCCTGCCTACGCGACCGCGGCCAACAAGGCCTTCATCGCCAACCGCATCGGTGACGTCGGCCTGATCCTCGCGATGACGCTCATGCTCGCGACCTTCGGCACGCTCGACATCGCGACCGTCGGCGCCACCGTGGCCGGCGCGGGGGAGGGCACCGTCACCGCGATCGGCCTGCTCCTCCTGCTCGGTGCGTGCGGCAAGTCGGCGCAGTTCCCGCTCCAGTCCTGGCTCGGCGACGCGATGGCCGGCCCGACCCCCGTCTCCGCGCTCATCCACGCCGCGACGATGGTCACCGCCGGCGTCTACCTCGTCGTACGCAGCCACCACGTCTTCGAGGCCTCGCCCGACGCGCAGCTCGCCGTCGTCGTCGTCGGTGCGATCACCCTCGTCTACGGCGCGATCGTCGGCTGCGCCAAGGACGACATGAAGAAGGCCCTGGCCGCCTCGACGATGAGCCAGATCGGCTACATGATGCTCGCCGCGGGCCTGGGCCCGGTCGGCTACGCCTTCGCGATCTTCCACCTCATCACCCACGGCTTCTTCAAGGCCGGGATGTTCCTCGGCGCCGGCTCGGTCATGCACGGCATGGGCGACCAGGTCGACATGCGCCGCTTCGGCGGGCTCTCGACGGTCATGAAGATCACCTGGGTGACCTTCGGCCTGGGCTGGCTGGCGATCCTCGGGGTGCCCCCCTTCGCCGGCTTCTGGAGCAAGGACAAGATCATCGAGGCCGCCTTCGTCGGTGAGGGCTGGCGGCCCTGGGTCTTCGGGCTCACCGCGCTCATCGGTGCCGGCATCACGGCCTTCTACATGTCGCGCCTGTTCTTCATGACCTTCCACGGCAAGCGCCGCTGGACCGACGACGTGCACCCGCACGAGTCGCCGCTGACGATGACGATCCCGATGATGGTCCTCGCCGTCGGCTCGGCCCTGCTCGGTCTCGTCCTCGCGACCGTCGCGCCGATCACGACCTGGCTCGAGCCGGTGCTCGGCCACGTCGAGCACCACGAGCCGGTCCTGCCGATCCCGGTCCTCATGGCCGGCACCCTCGTCGTCGTCGCCATCGGCGCCGTGTGGGCCTGGCTCGTCTACGGCCGCGGCGAGGTCCCGCAGGTCGCGCCCGAGGGCTCGGCCCTCACGCGCGCCGCCCGGGCCGACCTCTACCAGGACGAGCTCAACGCGACCCTGCTCCAGTGGCCCGGCATCTCGCTGACCCGCGGTCTGGTGTCGATGGACACCGACGGTGTCGACAGCGCCGGCGTCGGCGGGCTCTCCCGCGGCATCGAGTCGGCCTCGAGCTGGCTGCGGCGGGCCCACAACGGCTTCGCCCGCTCCTACGCCCTGACGATGCTCTCCGGCGTCGTCGTCTTCCTCGCAGCCCTGTGGGTGATCAACTGATGAACGACCTGCCCTGGCTCTCCCTGCTCATGGTCGTGCCGCTCACCGGCGCGGCCGTGGTGGCGGTCCTCCCGTCGAGCAGTGCGGCTCTCGCCCGACCCATCGCCCTGGGCTCCGCCCTGGTCACCCTGGTGCTCGGCATCATCGCGACCGCGACGAGCTTCACCCGCGGCAGCACCGAGCAGTTCCAGATGGTCGAGCAGCACGAGTGGATCCCGCAGCTCGGCGTCAGCTACTCGCTCGGCGTCGACGGCATCTCGCTCGCGCTCATCCTCATGGCGCTCGTCCTCGTGCCGGTGTGCATCCTCGCCGCGTGGGACGACGCCCCGGAGGGCGGAGCCTGGCACAAGGGGTACTTCGCCCTACTGCTCGTGCTGCTGCCCTTCATGATCGGCGTCTTCGCCGCGACCGACGTCTTCCTCTTCTACGTCTTCTTCGAGGCGATGCTCATCCCGGTGTACTTCCTCATCGGGATGTACGGCGGCGCGCACCGCCAGGCCGCGGCCGTGAAGTTCCTGATCTTCTCCCTCACCGGCGGGCTCATCATGCTCGTCGGGGTCATCGCCCTGTACCTGCAGGGCCCCGGTGGACCCGACGGCTTCCTCGTCGCCAACCTCACCGGCCTGGAGATCGGGGGCAGCACCGAGCGCTGGCTCTTCATCGCCTTCTTCATCGCCTTCGCGGTCAAGGCGCCGATGTGGCCGGTCCACACCTGGCTGCCCGACGCGGCGGCGGCCTCCCGCCCGGCCGTGGCGACCCTGCTCGTCGGGGTGCTCGACAAGGTCGGCACCTACGGCATGGTGCGCTTCTGCCTCCAGCTCTTCCCCGAGGCCAGCCTGTGGGCGACCCCGGTCGTCGTGACCCTCGCGGTCGTCTCGATCCTCTACGGGGCGATCCTGGCCATCGGCCAGCGCGACATGATGCGCCTGATCGCCTTCACCTCGGTGAGCCACTTCGGCTTCATCGTCCTGGGCATCTTCGCCTTCACCTCGGTGGCCCAGGTCGGCGCCAACTTCTACATGGTCAACCACGGCTTCGCGACGGCCGGCCTCTTCCTCGTCGCCGGCATGCTCATCGCGCGCCGCGGCAGCCAGGACATCGAGGCCTACGGCGGCTGGCAGCGGGTGACCCCGGTGCTCGCCGGTGTCTTCCTCCTCTCCGGCTTGGCGACGCTCTCGCTGCCGGGTCTGTCGACCTTCGTCTCGGAGTTCCTCGTCATCGCCGGTGCCTGGCCCCGCGAGCCGGTCGCGACCGCCTTCGCCGTGCTCGGTGTGGTGCTCGCCGCGATCTACGTCCTGCTCTTCTACAAGCGGGTCTTCACCGGCCCGCCGCCGGTCGTCGGCACCGCCGGGACCGACGCGCAGGAGGCCACCGACGAGGCGAGCGAGCTCCCCTTCGTCCGTGCCGACCTCGACGAAGGGCGTCGCGCGGGTGTCCTCGCCGCCGCCGTGCCCGACCTCGGCTGGCGGGAAAAGGTCGTCGTCGCCCCGATCGTCGTCGCCCTCGTCGTGCTCGGCTTCTTCCCCGGGCCGGCCCTCGAGGTGCTCAACCCGGCGGTCGAGCGCACGCTCGAGATCGTCGGGGTAGGCGACACGATCCCGACCGTGCCCGCCGGCCTCCAGCTCGACTCCGGGAGTGACCACTGATGCCCCCCACCGTGCCCGAGGCCTTCGAGGCCGTCGACATCAGCTACCAGGCCCTCGCGCCCATGATCGTGCTGCTCGTCGGTGCCTTCGTCGGTGTCCTCGTCGAGGCCTTCGTCCCCCGCGGGGCGAAGCACGTCGCACACCTCGCCGTGACGGGTCTGTCCGTGGTCGCCTCCATGGCCACGCTGCTCTTCCTCACCGGTGACCACGTCGGGGTGACCGTCGGCGGCACCGTCGCGGTCGACGGCCCGACCCGCTTCCTCCAGGGCACCCTGCTCGTCCTCGGCGGGCTCGGCCTGCTCGTCATGGCCGACCGCCTCGGTGGCGACAGCGCCGATGCCTTCACCCCCATGGGTGCGGCGAGCCCGGGCTCCGACCTCGAGGCGCAGGCCGCCCGCAAGGGCTGGTCGACGACCGAGGTCTTCCCCCTGGCCCTCTTCGCGCTGGCCGGCATGCTGCTCTTCCCCGCGGCCAACGACCTGCTGACGATGTTCGTCGCGCTCGAGCTGCTGTCGCTGCCGCTCTACCTCATGTCGGGTCTGGCCCGCCGGCGTCGGCTGCTCTCCCAGGAGGCGGCGCTGAAGTACTTCCTCCTCGGCGCCTTCTCCTCCGGCTTCTTCCTCTTCGGCGCGGCCCTGCTCTACGGGTACGCCGGGTCGATCGGCCTGCCGGAGATCGCGGCCGCGGCGACGACCTCCACCGGCGAGCTCGAGGGGCTGCTGCTCCCGGGTGTCGTCCTCGTCCTCGTCGGGCTGCTCTTCAAGGTCGGCGCCGTCCCCTTCCACTCGTGGACGCCCGACGTCTACCAGGGCGCCCCGAGCCCCGTCACCGGCTTCATGGCCGCGTGCACCAAGGCGGCCGCCTTCGGCGCGCTGCTGCGCCTGGTCTACGTCGGGCTCGAGACGACCCGGTGGGAGTGGCGGACGGGCGTCATCGTCATCGCCGCCCTGACGATGGTCGCCGGCTCGGTGCTGTCGGTGACCCAGACCGACATCAAGCGACTGCTCGCCTACAGCTCGATCGCCCACGCCGGCTTCATCCTCGTGGCGCTCATCAGCTTCGACCGCTCGGCGGTCGAGGGTGTGCTCTTCTACGTCGTCGCCTACGGCATCACGACGATCGCCGCCTTCGCCGTCGTCAACCTCGTGCGCGAGCGCGACGCGGAGGCCACCCACCTCTCCCAGTGGGCCGGTCTGGGGCGCAACCACCCCTACCTCGCCGGTGCCTTCGCCCTCTTCATGCTCGCCTTCGCCGGGATCCCGCTCACCTCGGGGTTCACCTCCAAGGTCGTCGCCTTCCTCCCGGCGGTCGAGCACGCCGGCCTGTCCGGCGTCGTCCTCGTCGTCATCGGCGTGCTCATGTCGGCGATCACCGCCTTTGTCTACGTGCGCATCATCGTGCTCATGTTCTTCACCGAGCCGACGGGCGAGGTGACCGCCGCCGCACCCGCCACGCTGTCCCTGGTGGTCATCGTCATCGGCGTCATCGCTACGATCGCCCTCGGTGTCTTCCCGGGCCCGCTGCTCGAGCTAGCCGAGCAGTCCAGCATCTTCATCACGAGGTGACGCAGTGACCAGCTCGACGCCGCCCGTGCTCGCCCTCCCGGGCGCGAGCACGGACCTGACCTCCCGCCTCCAGGCCGGTCTCGAGCAGGTGGAGGCGCTCATCGTCGAGCGCACCCGCAGCGAGGACGACTTCATCACCGAGGCCAACCTCCACCTGGCCAAGGCCGGCGGCAAGCGGTTTCGCCCCATGCTCACCATGCTCGTCGCCGAGCTCGGCGAGGGGATCAACGACCGGGTCATCGCCGCCGCGGCCGGGGTCGAGCTGACCCACCTCGCGAGCCTCTACCACGACGACGTCATGGACGAGGCCGACCTGCGCCGCGGGGCCCCGAGCGCCAACGCCCGCTACGACAACTCGACGGCGATCCTGGTCGGCGACCTGCTCTTCGGCACCGCGTCGGACATCATCGCCGACCTCGGTGCCGACGCCGTGAAGATCCAGGCGCAGACCTTCATCCGCCTGTGCTCGGGCCAGATCCGTGACGACCGCCCCTGCCCAGACGGCACCGACCCGCGCGAGTACTACCGCGGGGTGCTCGCCGACAAGACCGGGGTGCTCGTGGCGACGGCGGCCCGCTACGGCGCGATGTACGGCGGGTGCAGCCCCGAGGTCGTCGAGCTGGCCACGGAGTACGGCGAGCACCTCGGCGTCGCCTTCCAGCTCGCCGACGACCTCATCGACATCGCGAGCGAGTCCGGTGAGACGGGCAAGACGCCCGGCACCGACCTGCGGGAGGGCAAGCGGACCCTGCCGGTGCTCAACGCGCTCGCCTCCACCGACCCGGCCGACGCCGAGCTGCAGGAGCTGCTGCGCTCGGAGCTCAAGGAGCCAGAGCGGGTCGAGCGGGCCCTGGAGCTGCTGCGGCCGCACCCGGCGATGGCGCAGGCCCGCGAGGAGACCCTCGCCGTCGGGCGGCGGGCGACCGACTCGCTCGCCGGCCTGCCCGAGAGCGACGCCAAGACGGCTCTCGTCGCCCTCATGGAAGGCGTGGTCCACCGGGTCGGCTGATCCGGCCCGCTCCCTTCGGCCCGATCAGACCGGCTCGACCGGCTCCAGCGACTCGCACTCGCCCGGGGCGGGGCGGCGCCGGCGACGGGCCGTGCGCAGCGAGTCGACCGTGAGGCAGGCCAGCGCCACCCACACGGTCGCGAAGCCCACCCACCGGGCCGGCTCGAGGTGCTCGCCGAGCAGCGTCACGCTCACGACGAGCTGCAGCACCGGGGTGATGAACTGGATCAGCCCGATCGTCACGAGCGGGATGCGTCGGGCCGCCTCGGCGAAGAGCAGGAGCGGGATCGCGGTGACGACGCCGGCCGAGACGAGCAGCAGCGGGTGCCACGGGGTGTCGACGGTGAAGGTCGACTCGCCCCCGGCGCCCAGCCACCACACGAGGGCGAGCGCGGGCGGCAGGAGGAAGATCGTCTCCGCCGAGAGCGACTGGAGCGCCGGCAGGGTCGCCCCGAGGCGCTTCTTGGTCAGGCCGTAGCCACCGAAGCTCAGCGCGAGGACCAGCGAGATCCACGGTAGCCCGCCGCCGGCGACCGTGAGGTAGAGCGCCGCGATCGCGCCGATCGCCACCGCGACCCACTGCAGGCGGCGCAGGCCCTCGCCGAGCACGAGCACCCCGAGGGCGACCGTGACGATCGGGTTGAGGAAGTAGCCCAGGGCCGCCTCGTTGGTCCGCCCCGTGCCGACCGCGTAGACGTAGACGAACCAGTTGACGCCGATGAGGTAGGCGGCGATGCCGACGCCCAGGGCGAGGCGCCCGCGCAGCTGCCGCAGCAGGGCCACCAGCTCGTGGCGCAGCAGCAGGACGAGCACGCACAGCACGAAGGTCCAGATGACGCGGTGCGCGAGGATCTCCTCGGCGCTGGCCGGCCGGAGAGCGTGGAAGTACAGGGGGAAGAGCCCCCAGATGCCGTAGGCGAGCCAGGCGGCAAGGACGCCGCGCGCGTCACGTTGAGGGGTCACCGGCCGAGGCTACTCCCGCCGCCGGTCCGGCCTTAGGCGGGCAGCTCTGCGACGGCGACGAAGTTGGCCTTGCGGTGCCCGTCGGTGCGGAAGCCGAGCTCGTCGTCGCACGTGACGAGGACGATCCGGCGGGTGTCGGAGTTGTCTCCCCAGACGTCCTGGCTCGTCGTCAGCTCGTCCTTGTCGACGATGTCGGTGCTCGTCACCTCGAAGCGCAGGCGGGCTCCGCCGGGGTAGGACAGGACGACGCCGTCGCCCTTGGACAACTGCTCGAGGGCGGCGAAGGAGTCGGCCCTCCCGCCCGAGATGACGTGGCCGGCGATGACGGTCGTGCCGGTAGCCCCCGGCCGGACCCGGTCGTAGCCGGTGAACCAGATGACCTCGCCGGCGCGCGGGTTGACCTTGCCGTCGCGCAGGCCCTGGGGACCGATCTTCGTCGACAGACCGACCGCGGGGATGCTCAGCGTGGTCGCGGGGGCGGAGGCGTCGGCAGCGGACCGGCCGGCCTTCGCCTCGGCGGCGGTCTGCGGCGCGTCGGCCGCAGGCGTCACCGTGACGTCGGGGTCGGGGGCATGGCTCGTGCTCGAGGTGCCCGACGACGAGGTGGCGCTGGTCGACGACGAGGTGGGGGTCGCCCCCCTTCGTGCTCGACGTCGCAGATGACGAAGGGGAGGTCCCGGACGCCTGCGGGTCGTCACCACCCGCCCCGCAGCCGGTGACGGCCAGGGCGAGCAGGGCGCCGGCGGCGAGAGCGCGGCGGGAGGGGCGGTGGCGGGGCATGGGTCTCACCTTGTCATGGGGGGAGCGGGCCGCCCGCGGTCGCGGACGGCCCGCCCGAGTGGTGGGGTCAGACGCGGTCGGTCTCGATGACCGGGCCGCGAGGCGTGTCGCCCTTCGGGGGCTTGTGGCCCTTGGGCGGCTTGGGCTCCTTCGGGGGCTTGGGCGCCTTCGGAGGCTTCGGCTCGTTGCTCGCCTCGGGCCACACCATGATCACCGCGGGACGCGGCTGCGTGTTGCCCGTGTAGGGGAAGCGGCTGCGGACATTGGTCGTGCTCGCGCCGTCGTCCTCGCCCGGGTGCTGGATCGCCGCGAAGACGACGCGGTCGTCCCACTCGATGAGCGGGCCGCAGCACTCGGAGAAGGCCGGGACGGAGAGGAATTGCTGCAGGTGGCCGGTGTGCTCGCCCTCGAGCGGCATGAGGTACATGCCGTCGCAGTGGCCGAGCGCATTGCCGTCCGTCGAGATCCACAGGTTGCCCGAGCTGTCGAAGGCGACGTTGTCGGGGCAGGAGATCGGGCTGACCTGCGACTTGTCGTAGCCGTTGAAGTAGGTCTCCGGGTCGCTCGGGTCGCCGCAGATGAGCACGAGCTTCCAGTCGAAGGCGGTAACCGTGTGGTCGCCCGAGCGCGGGGTGATCTCGAGGACCTGACCGTGCTTGTTCTTCGCGCGGGGGTTGGCCTCGTCGACCTGACCGGGAGCGCGCTTGGAGTTGTTGGTCAGGGCGGCGTAGACGCGGCCGTTGACGAGGTTGACCTCGACGTCCTCGGGGCGGTCCATCTTCGTCGGGCCGACCTTGTCGGCGGCCAGCCGGGTGAAGACGAGGACCTCCTCGAGGCTCATGCCGTCGACCTGGGACTCGCCGTCGACGACGAGGGGCAGCCACTCGCCGGTGCCGTCGTGGAGTCCGTCCCCGGTCCCGTTGCCGGTGAACTTCGCGACGTACAGGTCGCCCTCGTCGAGGAGCGTGCGGTTGGCGGCGGCGTCGCCCTCGACGTAGGTGCCCGCGGAGACGAACTTGTACATGTAGTCGAAGCGCTCGTCGTCACCCATGTAGACGACGACCCGGCCGTCGCCGGCGACGACGACGTTGGCGCCCTCGTGCTTGAAGCGGCCGAGCGCGCTCAGCTTGCGCGGCTTGGCGTCGGGCTCGAAGGGGTTGACCTCGACGATCCAGCCGTGGCGGTGGGCCTCGTTGGGCTCCTTGGTCAGGTCGAAGCGGTCGTCGAGGCGGTCCCAGTTGTGCTGCGCGGCGCTGCCACCGGCCAGGCCGTAGCGGGCGGCGGCCTCGCCGGCCAGGTCGTCGGAGGGTGCGGCCGGCTGGGTGAAGTAGCCGTTGAAGTTTTCCTCGCCGGAGAGGATGGTCCCCCACGGGGTGGTGCCGCCAGCGCAGTTGCCGAAGGTGCCGAGCGGCGTCGTGCCGGCCGGGTCGGCGGAGGTCTTGACGAGGTCGCTGCCGCGGGCCGGACCGACGAGCTCGAAGGGGGTCTCGGCGGTGATGCGGCGGTTGAGCGGGGCCGCCTTGGTGTAGACCCACTTGCTGTTGGCGTTCTTGCGGGTCATCTCCACGACGGTCATGCCGTGGGCGTTCATCGTGATCTGCACCTGGTCGTCGGTGAGCGACGCGGCGTCGGTGTAGCCGTGGAACATCAGCTCGTTGTTGGTGTACTCGTTGTTGACGACGAGCACGGCCTGGTTGGCGCTGCCGTTGCGCAGGACGCCGACGTAGTCGCAGTTGTAGCCCATCTGACCGGCCTGGGCGGCGGCCGTCTGGTGGTCGAAGTCGAAGGCGGGGGCACCGGCGAGGACCGGGTCGCCCCAGGCGATGATCGGGGCCCAGCGGAAGCCCTCGGGCACGACGACCTCGTCGGTGCCGGCGTTGACCGGGTCGATCCCGATGAAGCCGAAGGGGGGCGGTCTTGCCCGGCCCGGGGGGCGGCGACGGCGGGCTCGGCGAGCGCGGTGCCGGCGGCGGTCGTCAGACCGGCGAGCGCGGCGGCGGCGCCACCGGCCTTGAGCACCGAGCGGCGCGACGCGGCCACGACGTCACCGAAGTACTCGTTGTCCGAGGTGTTGGGGACCGGCTTGCTGCACGCGTCGTTGCACTTCCACAGGCAGGTGGCGGCGGAGCGGCCGCCGTCCCGGTGGCCTGCGGCCAGCGGCAGCAGGGTGCGGTCGTTGCGGGGTGGCGTCATGACTTCTCCTCCGAGGGCCCGGGGTGGGCGGGGTGGCGCAAGGGACGGGCGAAAACCTAGGGAGGCGAAGGTCACCCCCGGCGTCGCCGAGGTGGCGTGCAGGTGACGCTCACCCGAATGTCACATGTAGTGACCTGTGGGTAACATCAATGGCGTGAGCAGAGCTGCTGTGTGGGACCGGGCGACGGCCGGGCGGTCGGCCCCCTTCGCCGTCGTCGACCTCGATGCCTTCGACGCCAATGCCGCCGACCTCGTGCGGCGGGCCGCCGGCCGGCCGATCCGGGTGGCGAGCAAGTCGATCCGGGTGCGGTACCTGCTCGAGCGGGCGCTGGCCCGCGAGGGCTTCGCGGGGGTGATGTCCTACGCCCTTCCCGAGGCGCTGTGGCTCGTGGGGGAGGGCGTGCGTGATGTCTTCGTCGCCTACCCGACGGCCGACCGGGAGGCGCTGGACCGGCTGGCCGCGGACGAGCATGCTCTGACCCAGGTCTCCGTCGTCGTCGACTCGGTGGAGCACGTCGACGCGCTGCGCCGCTGGCTGCCGAAGGGGGTCCCGCTGCGCGTCGTCGTCGACGTCGACGCCTCCCTGCGCATCGGCCCGGTCCACCTCGGGGTGCGGCGGAGCCCCACGCGCAGCCCGCGGGCCGCGGCGAAGGTCGCGCAGGCCGCGCGGGCGGCCGGCTTCGCCGTCGTCGGCGTGATGTTCTACGACGCCCAGATCGCCGGGCTGCCCGACAGCTCGCCGGCGGTCCGGCTCGTCAAGGCACGCAGCGATGCCTCGCTGCGACGCCGTCGCGGTCGGGTGCGCTCGGCAGTCGAGTCCGTCGTCGGACCGCTGGAGATCGTCAACGGCGGTGGCACCGGCTCGCTCGAGGTGACGGGGGCCGATCCCTCGCTCACCGAGCTGGCCGCGGGGTCCGGGCTCATCGGGCCGACGCTCTTCGACGGCTACGACGCCTTCACCCCGCACCCCGCGGTGGCCTTCGCCCTGCCCGTCGTGCGGCGCCCGGCGGCCGACGTCGTCACCTGCTTCTCCGGCGGCTACATCGCCTCGGGGCCGGCCGGGGACTCGCGGGTCCCGTCGGTGCACCACCCGGAGGGCCTGCGACTCATCGGCACCGAGGGTGCAGGTGAGGTGCAGACTCCCCTGCGGGGCAAGGCCGCTCGTGACCTCGCGATCGGTGATCGCGTGTGGTGGCGGCATGCCAAGGCGGGCGAGCTCGCCGAGCGCTTCGACGAGTACGTCGTCATCAGCGGGGACGAGGTCGTCGACGTCGTCCCGACCTACCGCGGCGAGGGAAGGACCTTCGGATGACCGGCCGCCACAGCGCCAGCTGGTCGAACTGGGCGGGCAATGTCACCGACTCGGCGGCCGTGCTCAGCCCGCGCACCCAGGACGAGCTCGTCGAGATGGTGCACTCGAGCGCCGCAGCCGGCCGGCGGATCCGCCCCGTCGGCAGCGGGCACTCCTTCACGCCCATCGCGCAGGCCGGCGACACCCGGCTGAGCCTGAGGCACCTGAGCGGCATCGTCGCCGCCGACCGGGCCACCGGACACGTGCGGGTGCTGGCGGGGACCCCCCTTCGCGTCCTCAACCGGGCCCTCGACCTGCTGGGGCTGGCCATGCCCAACCTCGGCGACATCGACGCCCAGACCCTCGCCGGGGCCACTTCGACCGGCACGCACGGCACCGGGGCCACCCTCCCGGGGCTGTCCGCCGGCATCGTCGGTCTGCGCCTCGTCACCCCCGACGGCGCGAGCCGCTGGGTCGACGAGAGCGACCCCGAGCTCTTCGGCGCGGCCCGCGTCGGCCTCGGGGCCCTCGGGGTGGTCACCGAGATCGAGCTGGCCTGCCTGCCGGCCTACCGCCTGCGGGCGGTCGAGCGGCCGGACTCGCTCGACGCGGTGCTGCCGCGCATCCAGGAGCACTTCGACGCCCACCGGCACTTCGAGCTCTACTGGTTCCCCGGGACGCGGCGGGTGCAGACCAAGGCCAACGACCTCATCGCCGACGACGTCGGCGAGCCGCTCGCCCCCTGGCGGCGTCGCCTCGACGACGAGCTGCTGTCCAACACCGTCTTCGGCGCGGCCAACCGGGTGCTCACCGCGGTGCCGCGGGCGGTGCTGCCCTTCAACGCGGTCGCGGCCCGGGCGCTCACCGAGCGGTCGTACACGGCGCCCTCGCACGAGGTCTTCGTGACGCCGCGGACGGTGCGCTTCGTCGAGTCGGAGTACGCCGTGCCGCGCGAGGCCGTCGCCGACGTGCTCACCGACCTCGTCGCCTGGGTCGAGCGGCACCGCGAGCCGATCAGCTTCCCCGTCGAGGTGCGGGTGGCCGCGCCCGACGACATGTGGCTGTCGACGGGGTACGAGCGGGCCAATGCCTATGTCGCGGTGCACCAGTACCACCGGGGTGACCGCCGGGCCTACTTCGCGGCCTTCGAGGAGATCGTGGCAGCGCACGCCGGCCGCCCGCACTGGGGCAAGCTACACGGCCTGGGCGCCGAGCAGCTCGCCGACCTCTACCCGCGTCACGGCGACTTCGTCGCCCTGCGGGACCGGCTGGACCCCGAGCGGGTCCTGACCAACGACTACCTGGACCGCGTGCTCGGCCCCTGACCGCGCATCTCCCTAGGGAAATGCGCCCTGGGTCCGTATTTCCCTAAGGAAATGCGCCCTGGGTCCGCATTTCCCTAGGGAAATGCGCGCGGGGTCACTCGACGGTCCAGGTGTCCTTGCCGTGGAGCAGGGACTGGAGGTCGTCGTCGGTGGCCGGGCCGCCGGCGAGATCGATCGCCGACTCGACCTGGGCGCGGGTCTGGTCGTCGTAGGTGGGGCGCTCGACCGCGCGGAAGATGCCCATCGGCACGTGCGTCATCGACTCGGAGTCGAGCCGGCTGATCGAGAAGGCCTGGCTCGGGTCGGAGAGCGTCACGTCGTGGACGATGACGTGGTCGGCGAGGCCCTGGCCGGCGACCTCGGCCTCCGGCACGAAGCGGACGGACCCCCCTTCGCCACGGACCAGCAGCTCGCGCTCGCCCTCGTCACCGATGGCGACGGGCTCGCCGTCGCGCAGGTGGACCAGGCGTGCCTTCTGCTGCTCGACGTCCTTGATGAGCTCGAAGGCGCCGTCGTTGAAGATCGGGCAGTTCTGGTAGATCTCGACGATCGACGTGCCGCGGTGGGCGGCCGCCGCCTTGAGCACCTCGGTGAGGTGCTTGCGGTCGGAGTCCATCGTCCGCGCGACGAAGGTGCCCTCCGCGCCGAGCGCGAGCGAGACCGGGTTGAAGGGGGCGTCCACGCTGCCCATCGGCGAAGATTTCGTCACCAGGCCCGGCTGCGAGGTCGGGCTGTACTGCCCCTTGGTCAGGCCGTAGATGCGGTTGTTGAAGAGCAGGATCGTCATGTTGACGTTGCGCCGCATCGCGTGGATGAGGTGGTTGCCACCGATCGAGAGGGCGTCGCCGTCACCCGTCACGACCCACACGGACAGGTCGGGGCGGCTCGTCGCCAGACCCGTCGCGATCGCCGGCGCGCGACCGTGGATCGAGTGCATGCCGTACGTGTCGAGGTAGTACGGGAACCGCGAGGAGCAGCCGATACCGGAGACGAAGGTGATGTTTTCCTTGCGCAGGCCCAGCTCGGGCAGGAAGCCCTGGACGGCCGCGAGGATGGCGTAGTCGCCGCACCCCGGGCACCAGCGCACCTCCTGGTCGGAGGCGAAGTCCTTGCGGGTCTGCTTCTCGCCCTCGGGGAGGGTGGGGACGCCGTCGGTGCCGGAGGCGACCGTGGGGATGCCGAGATCGATGCTCATGCTCAGACCTCCTGGAGGGCTGCGTCGATGACCTCGGCCAGGTCGGCGACCTTGAAGGGCAGGCCGCGGACCGAGGTGTGGGACCGGACGTCGACGAGGTACTTCGCGCGCAGCAGCATCGCCAGCTGCCCGAGGTTCATCTCGGGGACGATGACGCGGTCGTAGCGGGCGAGGACCTCGCCGGTGTTGGCCGGGAAGGGGTTCAGGTGGCGCAGGTGCGCGTGGGCGACGGCCTTGCCGGCCGAGCGCAGGCGGCGCACCGCCGCGAGGTTGGGCCCGTAGGTCGAGCCCCAGCCGAGGACGAGGACCTTGGCCTCGCCGCTCGGGTCGTCGACCTCGAGGTCGCCGATGGAGTCGGCGATCTTGTCGACCTTGGCCTGGCGGGTGCGGACCATGAGGTCGTGGTTGTCGGGGTCGTAGGAGATGTTGCCGGTGACGGCGTCCTTCTCGATGCCACCGATGCGGTGCTCGAGACCGGGCGTGCCGGGCACCGCCCACGGGCGGGCCAGCGTCGCCTCGTCCCGGACGTAGGGGTGGAAGGTGGGATTGCCCTTCGCGTCCGTGGCATTGGGCTCGGTGGCCAGCTCGGCGGGGAAGCTCGGCAGGTCCGCGACCTGCGGCACCTGCCAGGGCTCGGAACCGTTGGCCAGGTAGCCGTCGGAGAGCACGAAGACGGGGGTGCGGTAGACCGTCGCGATCCGCACGGCCTCCAGGGCCGCGTCGAAGCAGTCGGCCGAGGTCTGCGGGGCGATGATCGGCACGGGCGACTCGCCGTTGCGGCCGAACATCGCCTGCAGCAGGTCGGACTGCTCGGTCTTGGTCGGCAGGCCGGTCGAGGGCCCGCCGCGCTGGACGTCGACGATGACGAGCGGCAGCTCGAGGCTCACGGCCAGGCCGATCGTCTCCGACTTCAGCGCGACGCCCGGGCCGGACGTCGTCGTCACCCCGACCGCGCCGCCGAAGGAGGCGCCGAGCGCGACGCCGATGCCGGCGATCTCGTCCTCGGCCTGCACGGTCGTCACGCCGTGGCGCTTGAAGCCGGAGAGGGCGTGGAGGATGTCGCTCGCAGGAGTGATCGGGTAGGAGCCGAGCACGAGCGGGCGGCCGGCGCGGTGCGCACCGGCGACGAGGCCGAGGGAGAGTGCGGTGTTGCCGGTGATGTTGCGGTAGGTGCCGGGCGGGGTGGGTGCGGCTGCGACGGTGAAGGGGACGGCGAAGTCCTCGGTCGTCTCGCCGTAGTTCCAGCCGGCGCGCAGGGCGGCGAGGTTGGCGGCGAGGATGTCGGGCTTGGCGCCGAACTTCGAGGTGAGGAAGTCCTCGGTCGCGCTCGTCGGGCGCGAGTACATCCACGACAGCAGGCCGAGGGCGAACATGTTCTTCGCCCGCTCCTTCTCCTTGCGCGTCAGCGAGTCGAAGTCGGCGAGCGCCTCGACGGTGATCGACGTCAGGGGCAGGGCGTGGACGTGCCAGGACTCGAGGGTGTCGTCGTCGACCGGGCTGGTGGTCCAGCCGACCTTCTTGAGGTTGCGCGTGGTGAACTCGTCGGTGTTGACGATGATCGTCGCGCCGCGGGGCACGTCGGCGAGATTGGCCTTGAGGGCCGCGGGGTTCATCGCGACGAGCACGTCGGGGGCGTCGCCCGGGGTGAGGATGTCCCAGCTGGCGAAGTGCAGCTGGAAGGAGCTGACGCCCGGGATCGTGCCCTGGGGGGCGCGGATCTCCGCGGGGAAGTTCGGCAGGGTCGACAGGTCGTTGCCCAGCGCGGCGCTGTCGGCGGTGAACCGGTCTCCCGTCATCTGCATGCCGTCACCGGAGTCACCGGCGAAGCGGATGATGACGCGGTCCTTGGCCTGGGCTGTCGCTGTGCTGCTCATGGTGGGTGGTCGTGCCCCTTGCAGGTCGGTCGTGCCGCGGGGTCCCCCGGGGCGTCCGTCCATGGTAAGGCGGACCTGCCTTCCGATTTCAGTCGGTCACGTTATGAGATGGATAACGTCACGTTATGGACGAAGGCTCCGGACCCACGCCGAAGGGGGTCCGGAGCCGCCGGGTCGATGCCGAGCTGACCGAGGTGCTCGTCACCGGTCGGTGAGCACGGCCTGACGCGGGTCGACCTGCAGCGTGAGGGTCTCGCCCGGCGTCAGCCCCGGCAGGTGCGGCAGCAGCAGCTCGACGACCGTCGACGGCTGGTGGTGCATCGGCTTGGTCTCCGGGTGCGGGTGGTAGACGAGCCCGTCGACGGCGGCGCCGTCACGGGTCACCGTGCACTCGACGAAGGAAAAGGTCTCCGGCGGGTGCACCCGGGTCCACTCGACGTCGGCGAAGGTCCACCGCGGCTCCCGCAGGACCAGCCGCCACGGCGCGAGGTCGACGTTGACCGTCGCGAGCAGGTACGCCGAGAGCTCCAGGCCCCGCGCCCGGAAGTGCGGGGCCTGGAGCTCGATCGTCCCGGCGGCGAAGGGGGAGTCGCCCGCCCGGCCGGAGGCGACGCCGTGCCCGGCGACGACGACCCCGGTCGCGCTCGCGGTCACTTCACCAGCTGCGGGGTGAGCGGTGGGGTCCACCACTCGCCGTTGTTGGCCTTGACCGCGCCGATGACGTGGATGACGGTCGCGACGACGATGACGAGACCGTAGGTCAGGAAGCCGATGAAGACGATCATCAGCACGGTCGAGGCCAGCAGCAGGATCGCGGTGATGATCTGCACGTTGAGGCTGTTGGCCGCGTGCTGGCGGACGAAGGGCCCGCGGTCCTTGTACATGAGGTAGATGACGAGCGACCCGAGGAAGCCGAGGGTGCCGGCGCTCAGCGGCAGCAGGACCGCGGGCACGAGGTGGGCGATCAACCCGAGGTTGCGCTCCTCGGTCGGCGAGAGCGGCTGCGGGGTGTAGGGCGCCCCCTGCTGGGGCGGGGTCTGCGGGTGCTCGGTCATGGGTGCCTCCTGTGGTGTCGGGGTCAACTCTGCCCGCTCGGAGGGTGCCGGGACCATGCGGTGCGCCGCCGGGTCGCGGTGGGGCCAGCCCCACCCCCGGCACGACGAAGGGGGACGGCCGCGCCGTCCCCCTTCGCCCGTGCTGCGACCGGGTCAGTCCTGCAGCGCCCGCCGTCGGGCCACGAGGACGCCGCCCGCGCCGAGCGCGGCGAGCAGCAGGGCGCCGGCCGCGCCGCCATCCGTGCCGGTGCCGTCGGTCTGGACGACGTCGGGACGCTCTGGCTCCTCCGTGCCCGGCTCGTCGGTGCCCGGCTCGTCGGTGCCCGGCTCGTCGGTGCCGGGCTCGTCGGTGCCCGGGTCCTCGATGATCGGCTCGGCGAGGGTGATCGTCGCGTGGGCGATGGCGTCGCTGTTGACGTCGAGCGCCTCGCTGTTGATGTTGTCGATGTCGTCCTGCGGCGTGTGGTAGTTGGGGTCGTGCTGGATCCCCGCGGTGCCACCGAAGAGCGCCACCTCCTCCTGCGTCTTGATCCCGTCGGCCCCGGTGAAGAGACCGGAGGCCGGGATGCCGGCCGCGATGAAGGCGGAGTAGTCGCTGCGCCCGGAGAACTCGGTGTCGACCCAGGCCTGGTCGATGCCGTCGAAGTAGTCGGTGAGGACGGCCTCGATGTCGGCGGAGCCCTCGGGCACCTCGACCGGGGCCTCGTAGGTCGACTGGTCGGCGTCGTAGACACCGATGATGTGGTTGGGCGAGCCCACCATGTCGAAGTTGAGGTAGGAGGAGATGCTCTCCAGCCCCTGCGGGTCGTTGGCCTGCAGGTCGGCGACGTAGTGGTCGGAGCCGAGCAGGCCGAGCTCCTCGGCGCCCCAGAAGGCGAAGCGCACCTTGTTGCGGTGCTGGCCGCCGACCGCCTTGAGCTGGACCGCGGTCTCGAGGATCGCCGCCGTGCCGGAGCCGTTGTCGTTGATCCCCGCGCCGTCGTGGACGCTGTCGAGGTGGGCGCCGACCATGACGACGTCGTCGCTGCTGCCCTCGTCGGTCTCCGCGATGACGTTGAAGGTCTGGCGCTCCTCCATCGTCTTGGTGAGCACGAGCTTCATCGTCACCGGACCGCTCTCCATCTTGGCGAGCAGGGCCGCGCCCTCGGACTGGGTGATGCCGGTGGCCGGGACGCCGTCCTCGTCGACGCCGCCGAGAGTGCCGTTGAGCACGCCGTCGGTGTTGTTGGCGATGATCACGGCGTCAGCGCCGGCGGCCTTGGCCGCTATGGCCTTGTCGCCGAAAGGGCACACGCCGCGCTCGACGATGGCGATCTTGTCGGTGGCGTCGACCCCGTCGTACTCGTCGGCGGTGCAGCCGGTGGCGGTGCTCGGCGCGACGAGCTCGGCGGAGACGCCCTCGTCGGGGGTCGGCTGGCTGTACGACATCGGGACCGCCTCGACGGTCCGCGCGTCGGGGGCGACCTCCGTCAGGCTGTCCTCGTGGACCTCCTCGTAGACGAAGGAGAACTCCTGCCGCTGCGTCGTGTAGCCGGCCTCCTCGAGGGTCTCCTCGACGTAGGCGGCGCTCGCCTCGTAGCCCGAGGTGCCGGCGCCGCGGTTGCCGTCGTTGGCGTCGGCGATGTCCTGCAGGGCCTGCAGGTGCTCGGTGACCCCCTCGACGGTGACTGCGGTGGTCATCCGGTCCGACGCGGTGGGTTCCTCCGCGTGGCTCGGGCCCGTGGCGACGGTGGCGAGTGCCAGGGCAGCGGTCGCGGCGGCCGCGGTGGCGGCTGCTGTACGTGATCGCACGTGTCTTTCCTCCCGTGGTCGGTAGGCGAAGTTGCCCACCTGGTGGGTCGCAACCTAGAGGATCGGGCCTCGCCGTGGTGGCCTTGCCGGCGCCGATTCGGCGGGCGGCGCGGATAGGGTGCGGGGCGTGGATGGTTACCTCGTCGTCGCCGGCACGCTCGTCGTGGGCGTGCTGCTCGTCGTCGCGGCCTACACCGCCCGTCGCCTCATCGCCCCTGCGGCCCCCACCCGCGCCAAGCTGACGACCTATGAGTCCGGTGTCGACCCCGTCGGGCAGGACTGGGCCCAGACCCGGGTGCGCTACCTCGCCTACGCCTTCCTCTACGTCGTCTTCGCCGTCGACGCGGTCTACCTCTTCCCGTGGGCCCTCGTGCTGCGCACCGACCTCGGGCTCGTCAGCCTGCTCGAGGTGGCGATCTTCATCGGGGTCGTCCTGCTGGGTCTCGTGCACGCCGTGCGCCGCGGGCTGCTGCGGTGGACCTGAGGTGGTGACCGCGTGACGACCGACCTGCCGATGCCGCGCGTGGGTGCCGTGGGCGCCCATGCCCCGCGCCCGATGAAGGTCGTCCTCAACTGGGGCCGGCGCTACTCGCTGTGGGTCTTCAACTTCGGGCTGGCTTGCTGCGCCATCGAGTTCATCGCCGCGTCGATGGCGCGGCACGACTTCATCCGGCTCGGGGTCATCCCCTTCGCCCCCGGCCCGCGCCAGGCCGACCTCATGGTCGTCTCCGGCACGGTCACCGACAAGATGGCGCCGGCGATCCGCCGGCTGTACGACCAGATGCCCGAGCCGAAGTACGTCATCTCCTTCGGCGCCTGCTCCAACTCCGGCGGCCCCTACTGGGACAGCTACTCCGTGACGAAGGGGGTCGACCAGCTCATCCCCGTCGACGTCTACGTCCCCGGCTGCCCGCCGCGCCCCGAGGCGCTGCTCCACGGGATCCTCACCCTCCAGGACAAGATCGCCGCCGAGTCGCTCTCGACCCCGGCGCTGCGCGCCCGCTACGCCGGCCACCGGTCCGCGGCGGCCGGCGAGGTGCGCCGCGGCCTCCTGCGACGCCCGACGAAGGGGGTCTGACGTGCCCCAGGAGGACCTCACCGTCTCCCCACCGGAGTGGCTGCGAGCCGTCGGTGACGCGCGCGACCGCGGCTACACCTTCTTCGACTGGCTGAGCGCCGTCGACGAGAGCGACCGCGCCGATGACCCCGGCCTCGACGTCGTCTGCCACCTCATCGACCCGCGCCCGACCCCCGAGCGGGACCAGCGGACCCTGCTCATGCGCACCCGGGTGCCCCTGGGCGAGTCCCTGCACAGCCTCACCGGGATCTTCGCCGGTGCGGCGTGGCACGAGCGCGAGACGCACGAGATGTTCGGCCAGCACTTCGACGGCTTCGCCGACGGCACCGGCCTCGGGCTGCGGCCGCTGCTCCTGCCGGACGGCTTCGAGGGCACGCCGCTGCGCAAGTCCTTCGTCCTCGCCTCACGCGCCACCCGGCCGTGGCCGGGTGGCAAGGAGCCCGGCGAGGGCCACTCGGCGAAGTCGCCCAGCCGGCGCCGCGTCTCCGCGCCCGGCGTGCCCGGGCCGGAGTGGGGGCAGTCATGACTCCCTTCGAGACGGTCGCCGGGCGACCTCCTCAGGGAGCGTGTGGTGTGGTGGGGGCGCCATGAGCCTGCTCGAGATCTCCCTCCGCTCACTCGCGGCGCTCGCCGCCGTGCTCGTCCTGCCCCTCGCCGCGGGCCAGACCGAGCACAAGGTCATGGCGCACATGCAGGGCCGCCTCGGCCCGATGTACGCCGGCGGATTCCACGGCTGGGCCCAGCTCGTCGCCGACGGCGTGAAGTTCGTGCAGAAGGAGGACATCACCCCCGCGGCCGCGGACCGGGCCGTCTTCCGCCTCGCGCCGGCCGTCGCGCTCGTGCCCTACCTCATCGCCATCGCGCTGCTGCCCGTCCACCCCGGGGTCGCCGCGGCCGAGGTGCCGGGCAGCCTGCTGCTCGTGCTCGCCGTGACCGGGGTCGGGGTGCTCGGCACCCTCATGGCCGGGTGGGCGAGCGCCAATAAGTACGCCCTCGTCGGCGGGATGCGCTCTGCCGCACAGCTGCTCGCCTACGAGCTGCCCCTCGTCCTGTCCGTGGCCTCGATCGCCATGGCTGCCGGCACGCTCTCCCTCGCCGGGGTCGTCGAGGCCTGGTCGCCGTGGTGGCTGCTGTGGCAGCTGCCCGGGGCGGTCGTCTTCCTCGTGGCCGCGACCGCGGAGCTGCAGCGACCCCCCTTCGACGCACCGATCGCCGACAGCGAGGTCGTCATGGGTCCGTGGACCGAGTACACCGGGCTGCGCTTCGCCTTCTTCATGCTCGCCGAGTACGCCGGGATGGTCGTCATGGGGCTGCTCTTCGGCATCCTGTGGCTCGGGGGCTGGCAGGGGCCCTTCGCCGACCAGCTCGGCTGGCTGTGGACCCTGCTCAAGGGGGCGCTCGTCGTGCTGCTCATCATCTGGGTGCGGGTCTCGTGGCCGCGGATGCGTGAGGACCAGCTGCAGCGGCTCGCGTGGACGGTGCTCGTGCCGCTCGCGCTCGCCCAGCTCGGCCTCACGGCCGTCGGGGTGGTGGTGACCGCGTGAGCAAGGACTTCGTCCCCGGGCTCGTCACCGGCATGGCCACGACCGCCCGCCAGCTCTTCTCCCGGCCGCACACGGCCGAGTACCCCGACGTCGCCCCCGAGCTGCCGGCCCGCTCGCGCGGCGTCATCGCCCTCGTCGAGAGCAACTGCACCTCGTGCATGCTCTGCGCCCGCGAGTGCCCCGACTGGTGCATCCACATCGACTCGCACAAGGAGGAGGTGCCGCCGGCGAAGGAAGGGGGCCGGGCCCGTCAGCGCAATGTCCTCGACCGCTTCGCCATCGACTTCTCGCTGTGCATGTACTGCGGCATCTGCATCGAGGTCTGCCCCTTCGACGCCCTCTTCTGGAGCCCGCAGTTCGAGTACGCCGAGACCGACATCCGTGACCTCCTCCACGAGAAGGAGCGCCTCGGGCAGTGGGCGGCCGACGTGCCGGCACCGCCGCCGCTCGACCCCGGCGCCGCCGAGGCGCCCGAGGTGACCTCCGCCAACAAACCGGCCCGCGGGGGACGCCGGTGACCGGTCTCGACCTCGCCTTCGCCGCCACCGGGCTCGTGACCGCTGCCGCCGCCGCGCTCGCGGTGACCACCCGCCAGGTCGTCCACTCGGCACTCTGGCTCGTCGTCGCCCTGCTCGGGCTCGCCGGCTGCTACCTCGTGCTGGGCGCCGAGCTCGTCGCCCTCGTGCAGGTGCTCGTCTACGTCGGGGCCGTCGTCGTCCTCGTCGTCGTCGCGCTCATGCTGACCCGGGCACCCATCGGCCCGCGCACCGAGCACTCGACCGGCCCAGGCCACCGGGTGCTCGCCGCGCTCGTCGGCGCGGGCACCGGCGCCCTCATCGCCTCCGTGCTCCTGCCGACCGCCGCACGCGCCGAGCTGCGCCCCGGCGGCACTGACGAGCTGGCCCGTCAGATCTTCTCGACGTGGGTGTGGCCCTTCGAGCTGCTCTCGCTACTGCTGCTCGCCGCCCTCGTCGGGGCCTTCGCCGTCTCCGGCCTCACCGCGACCCCGCCGGGGGAGGAGCGATGATCCACACCGCCGGCCCCTACACGCTCGCCTGCGTGCTCGTCGCGCTCGGGCTCTACGGCATGCTCGCCCGCCGCCACGCCGTCCTCTTCCTCGTCGGCGCCGAGCTCGTGCTCGCCGGCGGCGGCCTGCTCCTCGTCACCGCGGGCGCCCTCGGCGCGGACGGCACGTGGTCCGGCCAGGTGCTCACGCTCTTCGTCATCACCATCGCGGCAGCCGAGGTCGTCATCGCCCTGGCCGTCATCGTCGCGGCCTACCGGCGCCGCGCCCACATCGACCTGTCACAGGACGCCGGATGACGGCCTGGGCCCTGCTCGCGCTGCCGAGCCTGACCGCCGCGCTCACCCTGGGCATCGCCCGACGGGGCACCCTGGCCGCCTTCGTCGCCGTCGTCGGGGGCGCTGCCACCCTCGTCCTCGCGGTCGTCGCGCTCGCCGGCGCCCCGACGGGGGGCGCGCGGGGCTCCCTTCGCCGAGGAGCTCGCGACCGGGCCCGGCCACGTCTTCGGGGGGGCTCGACATGCCGCTGGGCGTGGCGCTGTCGGCGACGAGCGCCTTCCTCGCCCTCGTCGTCGCCCTCATCACCGCGCTCGTGCAGGTCTACTCCGCGTGGTACCTCGCCGACGACGACCGGCGCGGCAGCTTCCACGCGACCGTGGCGCTCTTCAGCGCGGCGATGCTCCTCGTCGTCCTGTCCGCCGACCTGCTGCTCACCGTCGTCGGCTGGGAGGTCATGGGGTGGTGCTCGTGGCTGCTCATCGGGCACTGGTCCCGTCGTCCCGAGCCCCGGCGCGCAGCGCACGCCGCCTTCCTCGTCACCCGGGTCGCCGACGTCGGGCTGGTCCTCGGCACCGCCGTGCTCGTCGCCGGCGCCGGCACCACCGCCCGCGCGGGCGTCGTCGACCACTGGACCTCGGCGGCCGCCGACCCCGGGACGCGGTCGGCCGCGCTCGTGCTCCTCGTCATCGGGGTGCTCGGCAAGTCGGCGCAGCTGCCCTTCCACCACTGGCTGCTCGACGCGATGCAGGGCCCGACCCCGGCCTCCGCCCTGATCCACGCCGCGACGATGGTCGCGGCCGGCACCGTCGTCCTCACCCAGCTGCTCCCGCTCCTCCTGCGGGCCGACGCGGCCCGCGCCCTCCTCGGGCTCTCCGTCGCGGTGACCATGGTGCTCGCCGCCCTCTGCGCCCTTGCCGAGCCCGACGTCAAGCGGGTGCTCGCCTGGTCGACGATCAGCCAGGTCGGCGTCATGCTCGCCCCCCTCGCCGCGGCGGGAGCCGGCCACACCGCGGGGGCCGCGCTCGGTCACCTCTACGGGCACGCGATCTTCAAGGCGCTGCTCTTCCTCACCGTCGGGTGGCTCGCGACGACCCGCGGCTCCACCGCCGCCCGGGCCCTCGTCGGCAGCGGCCGGGCCCACCCCGTCGCCCTCGTCGCCTGGGCCGCCGGGCTCGTCTCCCTCGCCGGGGTGCCGCTCGTCCTCGGCGGCCTCACCAAGGAGCACGTCGTCGCGGCCGTGGGCGACGACATCGGCGCGCGGGGGCCGGTCGCCCACCTCGTCCTCGCCGCGCTGCTCCTCACCGTCGTGCTCACCGCCGCCTACGCGACCCGGGTGCTGCTCCTCGTCGTCATCGGCGAGCAGGAGCGGGTGCGCTCGCGGGCGGTCATGCCCGGTGCCGTCGCCGGTGTCCTGCTCGTCCTCGCCGTCGCGAGCACCATCGGTGGTCTGGCCCTCGGGGTCCGACTACCCGCGACCGGGCACGTACCCCTCGGGCTCTTCGCCCTCGTGCTCCTGCTCGTCGTCGCCGGCATCGTCCTCGGCTACGCCCTCGAGCGCCTCGGCGCGCAGGGCCGGCTCGCCGACGGCCCGGTCGGGCGTGCCGTCGGCGCGGGCCTGGGCCTCGACCGCGCCCAGCAGGTCCTCGTCGTCACGCCCGTCACCGCCGCCGGCCGCCTCGTCTCCTTCGTCGACCGGGCCGTCCTCGACACCTACGTCCGCGGCGCGGCCTGGGGCGTGCTCGGCCTGTCCGACGCCGGGACGGCCGGGCACCGCCGCAGCCGGCCGACCTCCGGCCTGGTCCTGCTCGGGGGCGGGCTGCTCCTCCTCGGCCTCGTCACCGCCCTCGCCCTGGTGGGTCCCTCGTGATCGGCCTCGCCTGCGTCCTGCCGCTGCTCCTGGGGGCCGTGCTCCTCGGGGGCGGCACCGAGCTGTCCGGACGGGTCGCCGCCCGTGCGGGGCTGGCCGGCGCCCTCGCCACCCTCGGGCTCGTCGGGGTCGCGTGGGGGAGCGGCGCGGTCGTCGACTTCCCGTGGCTGCCGACCCTCGATCTGCGCGTCCACCTCGCCCTCGACGGCATCAGCGGGCCGCTCGCGGTGCTCGCCGCAGCCGTCACCGCGGCCGCCTGCCTGACCACGTGGTCGCAGCAGCCCAGAGGAGGCAGCTCCGCGACTTTCGTCGGGTGCCTCATGCTCACGCTCGCCGGGGCGGTCGCCACCTTCGCCGCGCGAGACGCGCTGCTCTTCGTCGTCGCCTTCGAGCTGGTGCTCGTGCCCGTCTGGGTGCTCATCACCCGCTTCGGCGACGACCGCGACCCGCAGGCCCGCCGCGAGGCCGGGGCCCGCTTCGTGCTCTACACCGGCCTCGGCTCCACCCTCATGCTCCTCGGGGTGCTGCTGCTCGTGAGCCGCGCCGGGACCGCCGACCTCGGCGCGCTCGCAGCCACCGGCGGCCAAGGCCTCGGCTCGACGACCCAGCTGCTCGTCGCCGTGCTGCTCACCCTCGGTCTGGCGGTCAAGGTGCCCGTGTGGCCGCTGCACTCGTGGCTGCCGCTCGCCCACACCACGGCGCCGACGGCAGGGTCGATGCTGCTGGCCGCCGTGCTGCTCAAGATGGGCACCTACGGCCTGGTCCGGCTCCCGCTGGCCACGGTCCCCGACGGCTTCGCCCGCGTCGCCCCGGTGCTCGCGATCTGCGGTGTCGTCGGCATCGTCTGGGGCGGCCTCGTCTGCCTCGTCGAGCGCGAGCTCAAGCGGCTCGTCGCCTGGTCCTCGATCGCGCACATGGGCTTCGTCGCCCTCGCGCTCGCGAGCGGCAGCGACACCGGCGTCGCCGCGGCCCTCTACGCCAACATCGCGCACGGCGTGATCTCGGCCCTGCTCTTCCTCCTCGTCGGGGCGCTCAAGCAGCAGTGGGGCGACGACGACCTGAGTCGCCCCCGGGCCGCCCTGCGGGAGGGCGCTCCCGCCACGGGTCTGCTGCTCGTCCTCGGCTTCGCCGCGGGCCTCGGCCTGCCCGGCCTCGCCGGCTTCTGGGGTGAGGTCGTCGCGGTCGTGGCGGCGCTCGACCCGGCCGCAGGGCGGCCCGCCACGGTCTTCGTCGTGTGCGCCGTCGTCGCGGCGATCGGCGCCGCGCTCGGTGCCGCCTACTCCCTCCGTGTCCTGCGCGCTGTGTGGTGGGGCGAGGGCGACGCGGGCGCCGACGGGGCCCGGGAGATCGCCCGCACCGACCTGCTGCCGGCCGCCCTGCTCGGCCTGGCCGTCGTCGTCCTCGGGCTCGTGCCCGGCCTGCTGCTCGCCGTGACCGAGCCGGCCCTCGCGGGGGGTGGTGACGCGATGAGTACGCCCACGCTGGCCCTCGGCATCGCCGCCCCTGTCCTCGCGCCCGCGCTCGGTGCCGTCGCCGCCCTCGCGGTCGACGCCGTCACCCCCCGCCGCCGCCTGCCGGCCCTCGTCGTCGGCGCCCTCGCGCTGACCCTCTCGCTCGTGGCCTCCGTCGTCCTGCGCCTGCGCGCCGCAGGCGGAGGTGAGATCGCGACGCTGTGCTTCGCCGACGACCCGGCGCTGGCCGTCGCCGACCCACCCGGGCTCGTCGCCAGCGACTGCCTCATGCGGGTCGACGGCCCCGGCGCGCTGCTCCAGACCCTCGCCGCCGCTGCAGGGCTCGCGGTGCTCGCCCTGCTCGCCCGCGCGCGGGGCCTGCCCACCGAGGGCCCCGACGGACGCGCGCACGCCGACCCCGGGGTCGAGGTGGCGCTGCTCCTGGCCACCGTCACCGGCGCGACCGTCGTCGCCGTCGCCCACGACCTCGGCACTTGGCTCGTCGGGCTCGAGCTGGCCACGCTGCCGATCGTCGCGCTCGCCGTCCTGCGGGGAGGCACCCGCGACAGCGGTGCGCTCAACCTCGTGACGACCTCGATCGCCTCCTTCGCCGTCGCCGTCGTCGGCGCCGGCCTGTGGGTCACGGCCACCGGCAGCATCCGGCTCGGCGGGGCCGCATCGTGGGCGCCCGGGCAGGAGGAGCTGCTGCGACCGGTGCTCACCCTCGGCATCGTCCTGCTCGTCGCGGCCGTCGGCTTCAAGCTCTCGCTCGTGCCCTTCCACGCCTGGGCGCCGACGACCTACCCGCGGGCCGGCGTCGAGGTCACCCTGCTCCTCGCCAGTGTCTCGACGGTCGCCGCCCTCGGTGGTCTCACGGCCGTCGTCCGCGGTGCCGTCAGCGTGCACGCCGCCGTCCAGCCGGCCCTGTCGGTGCTCGCAGTGCTCTCCATGCTCCTCGGCGCGGTGCTCGCCCTGCGGGCGAGCGACCCCCCTTCGGCTCATCGCGTGGTCCGGCGTGACGCAGGGCGGCTGGGTGCTGGCACCGCTCGTCGCCGCCGACACGGCCGCCGCCATCGGCTACCTCGCCGTCTACGTCGTCGCGGTCGTCGCCGCGCTCGCGGTCGTCGCGGCCCTGTCCGTCGACGGGCCCCGCTCGCTCGAGGACGACCGCGGTCTGCTGCGGCGCCGGCCCCTGCACGCCGCGGTGCTCACGCTCGCGCTGCTCACCCTCGCCGGGCTGCCGCCGGGCGTCGCGGGACTGCTCGCCAAGTTCCTCGCGCTGCGGCCCCTCGCCGACCAGGGGCTGTGGTGGGTCGCCCTGCCCGCCGTCGTCGCGGCCGTCGTCGGTCTGGCCGTCTACCTGCGGTGGGTGGCCCTCGTGCTGCGTCCCGAGGAGGGCCCGCGGGCCCCCGAGGACGTCGACACCACCGCCACGGTCATCGCCGTCGTCAGCGGTCTCGTGCTGCTCGCCGCCACCCTCGCGCCGGTCGTGCTCCTCGGCGCGGGAACGACCTGACCCGTCGCGACGTTGGAGATGACATGCACAACCACTTCAACGGGCTGAAGACCGCAGCGCTCTTCGGCGCCATCTTCTCCTTGTTGCTCCTCGTCGGCTACGGCATCGGCGGGGCCCGCTACCTGTGGCTCTTCGCGCTCTTCGGTGTCGCGACGACGGCCTACACGTACTGGAACTCCGACAAGCTGGCCATCAAGGCGATGCGCGCCGTGCCGGCCGACCCGCAGCAGTTCCCGCAGATGTACCGGATCGTCCAGGAGCTGAGCCAGCGCGCCAATCAGCCGATGCCGCGCCTGTACGTCAGCCCGACGGCCGCGCCCAATGCCTTCGCCACCGGGCGCAACCCCGATCACGCCGCCGTGTGCTGCACCGAGGGGATCCTCCAGCTGCTCGACGAGCGCGAGCTGCGCGGGGTCCTCGGCCACGAGCTCATGCACGTCTACAACCGCGACATCCTCACCGGCTCGGTCGCCGGTGCCATCGCCGGCGTCGTCTCCTCCGTCGCCTCCATGGCGCTGTGGTTCGGCGGGCGAGACCGCAACCCGATCGCCGCCATCGTGGTGGCGCTGCTGGCCCCCTTCGCGGCGATGGTCATCCAGATGGCGATCTCACGCACCCGTGAGTACGACGCCGACGAGGACGGCGCCCGGCTGACCGGCGATCCGCTCGCCCTGGCCTCCGCCCTGCGCAAGCTCGAGCTGGGCGTGCAGCGGGCACCGCTCGAGCCGACGCCGCAGCTGCAGAATGCGAGCCACATGATGATCGCCAACCCCTTCAGCGCCCGCGACATGTCCAAGCTCTTCAGCACCCACCCGCCGATGGCCGACCGCATCGCGCGGCTCGAGGGGATGGTCGGGGGCTACCACCAGCGCTGATCGGGCAGGCGCTCACATGCGCTGGGCGCCGTCCTTGATCGCGTCGCGGATGCGCGGGTAGGTGCCGCACCGGCAGACATTGCGGATCGTGTCGAGGTCGGCCTCCGTGATCGCGCGGCCCTCCCGCTGCACCTTGCGCACGAGGGCGACCGCGGCCATGATCTGGCCCGGCTGGCAGTAGCCGCACTGCGCGACGTCGTGCTCGATCCATGCCTCCTGCATCGGGTGCAGGTCGTCGTCGACGGTGTCGGCGAGACCCTCGATCGTCGTGATCTCGTCGCTCTCCGAGATCTTGTCGATCGGCACGGCGCAGGGGTTGAAGGCCTTGCCGTTGATGTGCGACGTGCACGCCTTGCAGACATTGATCCCGCACCCGTACTTGGGGCCGGTGACGCCGAGGACGTCCCGCAGGACCCACAGGAGGCGCACGCCGGGCTCGACGTCGACGGTGACCTTTTCGCCGTTGAGGACGAAGGTGTGACTGGACATGGCGGCGCTCCTCAGCGGGTGTGGTCGAGACCGTCGGTCGGGGACTGGGGCACGGACGGGACGAAGCTCTTGACCTCGAAGGTCACCGGGTCGGCGTGGTTGATGGGGAACTCCGTGGGCATGCGACCGGTGGCCCGGGCGTAGGCGCAGGCGATGGCGGCGAAGCTCGAGGCGACGCCCGCCTCGCCGGCGCCGCCGGGCTGCTTCGAGTCCGAGGGCATGATCTCGACGGTGATCTCCGGGGGGACATTCCACTGCCGGGTGTAGAAGTAGTTGTCCCAACTCGCCTCGAGGAAGTGCCCCTCCTCGAGGTGGCAGCTCGACGTCAGGGCCAGGCCGATGCCGTCCATGACCCCGCCGAGCATCTGCGCCTCGAGACCCATCGGGTTGATGACCAGCCCGGCGTCGACGGCGAAGACGACCTTTGTCACCCGGGGTCCGGTCACCGCGTCACGGACCTTGCGGTCGACCGTCTCGGGGCGGCAGTCGATCTCGACGAGGCAGGCCGTCGCCCCCTTGTACTCCTTGTGGATCGCGATGCCCTGCGCGGTCCCCTCCGGCATGTCGCGCCCCCAGTCACCGATCTCGGCGACCTTGTCGAGCGCGGCCTCGGCCCGCTTGTCCCGGAGGAACTTGCGCCGGAAGGCCAGCGGGTCCAGACGCATCCGGCGGGCGAGCTCGTCGACGACCAGCTCGTTGGCGCAGCGCACGTCGGGGGAGTAGATCTGGCGCATGCTGCCGGTGTTGAAGCGGTCGTCCGTCTCCGTCAGCGACTGCGTCACCAGGCCGAAGTTGTAGGGCAGCTCCTGGGTCAGGGCGAAGATCGTCTGCGCGAAGGTCAGCTGCCCGACCGGCAGCTTCGCCGCGTGGTTGGTGATGATGTCGCCCAGCCCGTGGCCGAAGTCGGTCGTGACGCTCGTGTGCTTCTGCTCGAAGGAGAGGACGTCACCGCCGAGGTAGGCCGCCCGGACCCGGGAGGTCGCCAGCGGGTGCAGCCGGCCCTGCCGGGGCTCGTCGGCCCGGTGCCACATCAGGCGCACCGGCTTGCCCATCGCCTTCGAGATGCGCGCGGCCTCGAGGGCCGCGTCGTGGAAGAGCTTGCGGCCGAAGGACCCGCCGCCCTGGGTGACGTGGACCTTGACCTTGGAGACGGGCAGGCCCAGCTCGAGGGCGATGTTTTCCTGGGCGACGACCGGCGACTTCAGGGAGCCCCAGATGGTCGCCGACCCGGAGCGCACGTCGGCGATCGCGCAGTTGGGCTCGAGGGAGGAGTTGCTGCGGAAGCGGAAGGTGAAGGAGGCGTCGACCT
Organism: Janibacter hoylei PVAS-1; assembly: GCF_000297495.1. Lineage (GTDB taxonomy): Bacteria > Actinomycetota > Actinomycetes > Actinomycetales > Dermatophilaceae > Janibacter > Janibacter hoylei. Next base: position 70,383 of record NZ_ALWX01000016.1, read on the forward strand.
TCTTGGCGAGCAGCGACACCTTGGGGGTGAGCATCGGCAGCTCCGCCTTGCGCACGCCTGCGAGGACGGAGGCGTCGGAGGCGCCGGCGAGGCGGCCCCCTTCCCACTCCACGTCCATCCGCTGGATCGCGTCGATGCACTGGCCGAAGGTCCGGGCCCGCACCGCGATGCCCGTGGCGATCTTGACGACGTCCGTGACGCCCGGCATGGCCGTGATCTCGGCCGCGTTGCGCAGCGCGACCGGGCGGCCGTTGTGCGTCGGTGGGCGACAGACCATCGTCGGCAGGGCGTCGGCGACCTTGACGTCCATGGCGAAGATCTTGGCCCCCGTCACCGCGGCCCGTGCATCGGTGCGCCCCTGGGGCGTGCCGACGACCGTGCGCGCCGAGCCCTCCTTGAGGGAGACCTGGGCCCGCGTCGTCTTCGTGACGGCAGCGCGCTGAGCGAGCTCGCCGAAGCCCAGCGTGTTGCCGAGCGCGTCGCTGATGATGCCGGCCTTGATGGTCAGGGCGTCGATGGTGGTGCCGAGCACCGTCGCGGCGGCCCGCAGCAGCTGCTGCCGTGCCAGGGCCGCGGCGACGCGGATCGGCGTGTACGTCGAGATCGTCGTGTTGGAGCCGCCCGTCAGCTGGTTGAAGAGCAGCTCTGGCCGCGCCTCGGCGAGGCTGACGTCGACCCGGTCGACGGGCAGGTCGAGCTCCTCCGCGATGATCATCGCGGTCGAGGTGACGATGCCCTGCCCGACCTCGGCCCGCGGCAGGGCGAAGGAGGCGCGTCCGTCGGAGCCGATGGTCACCGTGATGAGTGCGGACGTCGGGGCGGCCGCCAGGGTGAGCAGGTCGTTGAGGTCGAGGATCTCGGCCGGCTGTGGCGGGGTGGGCACGACCGCCTCGGCGGACTCGGTGCCCAGACTCATCTCCGCCCCCGTGACGAGGGTGGCGCCGGCGATGACGTACCCGAGGAAGGTACGACGGCTGGGCCCGGTGCCCACGCGCTCGGCGATGGTGTGGTGGTCCGACATGGCTGCCTCCAGGGGATCGACATCGTCGTCGTTACCCAGCAGTAGACACCTGCCACCGGAGGCTCGCCACCGGAGGGGACCCGGCGTCCACCATGTGGCACGGCGTGCCGGCCCCGGGGGTGACAGGATGCAGACGTGCCTTCCCTCACCCGTGACGAAGCCATCGCCCGCGCCGATCTGCTGTCCGTGACCCGGATGGAGGTCGAGCTCGACCTCGACCGAGGGGCGGCGACCTTCGGGTCGGTGACCCGCATCCACCTGACAGCGGCCGCCGACGGGCAGACCTTCGTCGACGTCAAGCCCGAGACCCTGCACCACGCCCAACTCGACGGCGTCGAGCTCGACGTCACCTCCCTTCGCGAAGGGAGGTTGCCGCTGGCGGTGACCGCCGGCGAGCACGTCCTCGAGGTCGACGCGACGATGGCCTACAGCCACGACGGCGAGGGCCTGCACCGGGCGACCGACCCCGCCGACGGCGAGGACTACGTCTTCAGCCACCTCTTCCTCGACGCGGCGCCGGCCGTCTTCGCCTGCATCGACCAGCCGGACGTCAAGGCGCCCTACGCGGTGTGCGTCAAGGCGCCGCAGGAGTGGCAGGTCATCGGCAACGGCGCGGCGCAGATCGCCGACGGCGGGGTGTGGCACCTCGCCGAGACCCGCCCGCTGTCGACCTACTTCGTCGCGCTGTGCGCGGGCCCGTACGTGTCGGTGACCGGCGAGCACGACGGCATCCGCCTCGGCCTGTGGGCCCGACGCTCCCTCGAGGAGCAGCTGCGTGAGCACGCGCCCGAGATGCTCGACGTCACGCGGCGCAGCTTTGACTACTTCCACTCGATCTTCGGCATCCGCTACCCCTTCGACGACTACGACCAGGTCTTCGTGCCGGAGTTCAACGCGGGCGCGATGGAAAACCCGGGCTGCGTGGTCGTGCGCGACGCCTACCTCTTCCGCGGTGCCGTCGGGCGTGACGAGCTGCTGACCCGCGCCAACACGATCAGCCACGAGATGGCGCACATGTGGTTCGGCGACCTCGTCAGCCCGAAGTGGTGGGACGACCTGTGGCTCAACGAGTCCTTCGCCGAGTACATGGCCCACCGGTGCCTCGTCGAGGCCACCGACTACACGGAGGCCTGGGTCGACTCGACGATGTCGCGCAAGTCCTGGGGCTACGGGGCCGAGCGGGCACCCTCGACCCACCCCGTCGCCGGGTCGCCCGCCCCGGACGCGAAGTCGGCGCTGGCCAACTTCGACGGGATCTCCTACGCGAAGGGCGCCGCGGTCATCCGCCAGCTCATCGAGTTCATCGGCGACGAGGCCTTCCTCGAGGGCATCCGGCAGTACCTCGGCGACCACTCCTTCGGCAACGGCACGCTCGCCGACTTCCTCGGCGCGATGGAGGCCGCGAGCGGCCAGCCGCTCGCCGACTGGAGCCGCGCCTGGCTCGAGACGGCCGGTGTCGACCGGATCGAGGTCGGGCGCGACGGCTCGGTCACCCGCACCGCACCGCCGGAGCACCCCGCGGACCGACCGCACGCCTTCGACATCGCGACCTACACCGACGGTGCCGAGACCTCGCGGGTCCAGCTCACCCTCGACGCCGACCGGGCGACCGTCGACGGCCTCGACACCGGTGCCGAGCTGGTGCTGCCCAATGCCGGCGACCTGACGTGGGCCACGCCGATCCTCGACGGGACCTCCCTTCGCTCGCTCGGGGGGCAGCTGCCCCGCATGACGGACGAGCAGGCCCGGGCGGTCCTGTGGGTCGGTCTGCGCGACGGGGTCGCGCTCGCCCAGGTCGACCCGCGCCTGCTCGTCGACCTCGGCGAGGCCGCACTCGTCACCGAGACCAATGACTCGATCTTCGCCCGCGCCGGCATGCACCTGACCAACCGTGTCATCCGGGTGCTCCTGCCGGAGGCCGAGCAGGACGCCGCGCGGGCCCGGATGGCTGCCGTCGGTGAGCAGGTCCTCGCCGACGCGGAGCCGGGCTCCTCCCGGGCGTTGCACGCCGCGCGACTCGTGGCGCGGACGACGGACGACGTCGAGCGCCGGCTCGTCCCCTGGGCCGAAGGGCGGGACCTGCCCGCCGGGCTCGAGGGTGATGCTGACTTCCGATGGATCCTCCTCGGCCAGCTCAGCCGGCGTGGTCTCATCGGTGCACCCGAGATCGACGCGGCCCTCGAGCAGGACCGGACGATGACGGGGCAGCTCGGCGCCCTCACCGCCCGGGCCGCGATCCCGACGGCCGAGGCGAAGGCCGCGGCCTGGGCCGACCTCACGACCAACCGCGAGCGCAGCAACTACGAGCTCGTCGCGATCGCCGCCGGCTTCTGGGGGCCGCAGGACCGGACGCTCGTCGCCCCCTACGTGTCGCGGTACTTCACCGACATCCCGCCGATGACCGCCTGGCTGGGTGAGGACGCCCTCTCGCGGGTGGCGTCGATGGCCTATCCCTCGCGCTTCGTCAGCGACGAGACCCTCGCGCACTCCCGTGCGGCGCTCGCCGGCGAGCTGCAGCAGGGCGTGCGGCGCGCGATCGTCGACGCGCAGTCCGAGCTCGAGGAGGCGCTGGCCTCCCGCCGTGCCTTCCCGCCCGCGTCCGCCTAGGACGGACGACGGGGGCCCCGCTGCCCCCTTCGCCGCATTTCCCTAGGGAAATGCCCACGGGAGGCCGAATTTCCCTAGGGAAATGCTCGCCGGGGCCGCATTTCCCTAGGGAAATGCGCACGGGGGCCGAATTTCCCTAGGGAGATGCGCCGTGGGTCAGGTACCGGTGACGACGATCCGGCCGGTGCTCGACCCGCCCGCGAGGCGGGCGAGTGCCGCCGGGACCTCGTCGAAGCCGAAGGTCTCCGCGACGAGCGGCCGCACCGCGCCCGCGTCGGCGAGCCGGACGAGGTCGGCGTGCGCCTCCTGCACGGCCGCCGGGTCATGCTGCTGGTACAGGCTCCAGTGCAGGCCGAGGATCGAGTAGTTCTTGACGAGCGCGTGGTTGAGGCGCGGCTCGGGCACCCGTCCGCTGGCGAAGCCGACGACGACGATCCGCCCCTCGAAGGCGATGCACTTGGTGCTCGCGGTGTACGACGGGCCGCCCACCGGGTCGTAGACGACGTCTGCGCCGTGGCCACCCGTCACCTGGGTGACCGTCTCGACGACGTCCTGCTCCCGTCGGTCGATGACGACGTCGCAGCCGAGCTCGCGGGCGATCGCCACCTTGTCAGCACCACCGACGACGCCGATGACGTGGGCGCCGGCCGCCTTGCCGAGCTGGACGGCGGCGGAGCCGACCCCACCGGAGGCAGCGTGGACGAGCAGGTGCTCGCCGGCCTGCAGCGCAGCCCGGCGGTGCAACGCGAACCAGCCGGTCTGGTAGCTGATCATCAGCGCCGCGGCCCCCGCGTCGTCGAGCCCTTCCGGCGCGATGAAGGTGCTCGCGCCGTCGAGGAGGCACTCCTGCGCGTAGCCGCCGTGGGGCAGCGCCGTGCCGCCGAGCACCCGGTCGCCGACGGCGACGTGGGTGACCCGCTCGCCGACCTCGACGACGTCACCGCAGACCTCGAGCCCCGGGACGAAGGGGGGCGACGGCTTGACCTGGTACTCGCCGCGGCACAGGAGGGTGTCGGCGAAGTTCACGCCCGTCGCTCGCACCCGCACGCGCACCTGGTCGGGGCCGGGGGTGGGGCGCTCGATGTCACCGAGGGTGAGGACGTCGGCGGCGTCGCCGAGTGCGTGGACCTGCCAGGCGCGGATGCTCATGGGTCGGGAGGCTACCGATCTCACACATCTGCTCCCGCAGACGTCCATGGGACATGATCGACCTCATGACGACACGGCACGCGGTCCTCGCGACGCAGCTGGGCGAACTGACTGCCGTCGTCGACCGAGCCCACGCCACCGGGGAGGGGGCGGTGGTCGTCGGCCTGTACTTCCCCGGCCACTGGACCCTGCCCGAGGGCGCTGATCACGGACCCCGCGTCGACCCCGCCGCCGAGCCGGTCCTCGCGACCCTCGCCACCGAGCTCGAGGAGTACCTCGCGGGCAGCCGGAGAGACTTCACGACGCCCTACGAGCTGCGCGGGGGTGAGCACCACCAGCGGGTCTGGGCGCTGCTCGAGCGCATCCCCTACGGCCAGACCGTCACCTACGGCGACCTCGCCCGCGAGACCGGTGGTGCAGCCCAGGCCGTCGGCCGCGCCGTGGGGGCCAACCCGATCTCGCTCCTCGTGCCCTGCCACCGCGTCGTCGGGGCCGACGGCTCGATCACCGGCTACGCCGGCGGGCTCGACCGCAAGCGCACGCTGCTCGCCCTCGAAGAGCCCCCGGCCCGGGAGCGCGATGCGCTCTTCTGAGGGGCCCGCCCCCTTCGAGCAGGTCGTGCGGCAGCACGGGCCGCGGGTGCTGTCGGTCTGCCGCGGTCTCGTCGACGCCGCCGACGTGGACGATGCGTGGAGCGAGACCTTCGTCGCGGCGCTGCGGGCGTGGCCGGACCTGCCGACCGACCTCGACGTCGAGGCCTGGCTCGTCACCGTCGCGCGACGCAAGTGCATCGACGTCCACCGGGCGCGTGCTCGGCGGGCCACCGACCCCGTCGCGGAGCTGCCCGAGCGGGCCACGTCCGCCGCCGAGCAGGGCGACGCGGGCATCTGGCGGCACGTCGCCGCGCTGCCGGACAAGCAGCGCCACGTCATCACCTATCGCTACCTCGGCGGTCTGAGCTACGCGCAGATCGTCGACCTCGTCGGCGGGTCACCCGCCGCCGCCCGTCGCGCCGCCAGCGACGGGCTGAAGACCCTGCGGGACAAGGAGATCCGATGACCGCCACCGATATCGACCGCCTGCACGCGCGGCTCGTCACCCGGGCGGCCGACGAGGGCCTGCTCGACGTCGCCTACCGTGTGCTCGACTCGCCCCTCGGTGCCCTGCTGGTCGCGGCGACACCCGAGGGCGTCGTGCGGGTCGGCTTCGAGGTCGAGGGTCACGACGCCGTGCTGGCCGACCTCGCCGAGCGGGTCAGCTCCCGCGTGCTGCAGGCACCGGCGCGCCTCGACGACGTGGCCCGCGGTCTCGACGGTTACTTCAGCGGTGGGCCGGCACCCGAGGTGCCGCTCGACCTGCGTCTGCTCCACGGCTACCGCCGGGAGGTCGTCACGGCGCTGCCGGGCATCCCCTTCGGCCGCACCGCCACCTACGCCGAGGTGGCCGCGATGACCGGCCGGCCCCGCGCGGTCCGGGCCGTCGGTAGCGCCTGCGCTCACAACCCCGTGCCCCTGCTCCTGCCCTGCCACCGGGTCGTGCGCAGCGACGGGAGCGACGGGGGATACCGCGGCGGCCCCGAGGCGAAGCACGCGCTGCTCGAGCTCGAGGCAGCTCGATGAGCAGCACCCCACCGGCCGGGGCGACCCGTGCCGAGGGACTGGGGCGCCTCCCCTTCACCCGCCAGCACGCGAGAGTGCTGCTCGGCTCGGGCACCGCAACCTCGGGCGTGGGGTGCGCTCTACGCGATCACGCCCGAGATCCACCCGGCAGCGCTGCGGGGCACCGGTGCCGGTGCCGCGGCCGGATTCGGGCGGATCGCGTCGGTCGTCGCGCCGCTCACCGTCCCCGTCGTCCTCGAGCGCGGGGGAGCCTCGGGCGAGGTCATCGTCTTCTCGCGCTTCACCGTCGCCTTCGTCGGGGCGGGAGCCGCGGCGTGGTTGCTCCCGGAGCTGCGGGGGCAGGTGCTGCGCTGACCGCCTGCCGTGCCACACTTGAACTTGAGTTCACATTACGCCTAGGCTCGGGCCACCCAACTCGAAGGAGAGTTCGCCATGGTGGCCGTACCGACCGTGACCGGGAGTGTCGACTCCGCTGACCTGGGGCGGGTCCTCGCCCACGAGCACATCTTCGTCGTCGGCGAGGAGTACCGGCAGAACTACCAGTCCGACTGGGACGAGGAGACCAAGGTGGCCGAGGCCGTCGCGGACCTCGGCGAGCTGCCCGGCCTCGGCATCGACACGATCCTCGACCCGACGGTCATCGGTCTCGGCCGCTACCTGCCGCGGGTCCAGCGGGTGGCCGAGCAGGTCGACCTGAACATCGTCGTCGCGACGGGCGTGTACACGTACAACGAGATCCCCTTCCAGTTCCACCACACCGGCCCCGGCCTGCTCTTCGACGTCCCGGAGCCGCTCACCGAGCTCTTTGTCAAGGACCTCACCGAGGGGATCTCGGACACCGGGGTGCGCGCCGGCTTCCTCAAGTGCGCCATCGAGGAGCAGGGACTGACCCCGGGTGTCGAGCGGGTCATGCGGGCGGTGGCCCAGGCCCACGTGCGCACCGGCGCGCCCATCACCGTCCACACCAACCCGCACACGCAGTCCGGGCTCGTCGCCCAGCGCGTGCTCGCGGAGGAGGGCGCCGACCTGGGCAAGGTCGTCATCGGCCACAGCGGCGACACGACCGACGTCGACTACCTCTGCCGGGTCGCCGACGCCGGCTCCTACCTCGGCATGGACCGCTTCGGGCTCGACGTGCTCCTGCCCTTCGAGGACCGGGTCGCCACGGTGCTCGAGCTGCTGCGTCGCGGCTACGCCGAGCGCATGGTGCTCGCCCACGACGCCTCGTGCTTCATCGACTGGTTCGACCCCGAGGCCAAGCGCCAGGTCGTCCCGCGGTGGAACTTCCGCCACATCAGCGAGGACGTCATCCCCGCACTGCTCGAGGGCGGGGCGAGCGAGGGCGACATCGACACGATGCTCGTCGACAACCCCCGCCGCTACTTCGAGTGAGGCTCAGCCGACTTCGTCGACGAACTCGATGATCCGCCGGGTGAGGATGCGCGCCTCCTCCGGCTGGTACTCCGACGTCAGCGTCGGGTCGTTGAAGAGGTGTCCCTCGCCCTGGTACTCGACGTACGAGTACGCGCCGCCGGCCTGCTCGACGTCGTCCTGGAGCTGCTCGTCGACCATCGGGTCGACCTGCCGGTCCTCCTCGTGGAAGGGGTCGCCGGCGGTGACGTGGACCTGCCCCGGCACCCCGGTCGGCCACGTCGCCTCGAGGTGGCGCATGGCCATCCCGCCGCCGACCATGACGACGCCGCGGGCGTCGGCCGGGCGCTGGGCGGCGACCCACTGGGCCATGGCGGCGCCGTTGGAGAAGCCGACGGCGACGAAGGGGGCGACCCCCTCGGTGGCCTCGCGCGCGTAGGCCATCTGCGCGGGGAAGCCGATCTCCTGCGAGCGGGCTGCGGCGGTCGGGTAGTCGTCGAAGGTGACGCCCTCGAGGTGGTCGACGGTGGTCACGCTGTGGCCGGCGGCGGTGAGTGCCTCGGCGAGGTCGGTGATGCCCTGACGCACACCGAGCACCGACGGGAAGAGCAGTACCTGTGCCATGTCCTGACCGTAGACCCGTGCGCCGACAGCGTCGCGCGGGAGCAGCCCGACCTCGTCAGCGCGCGAAGACCGGCGGCCGCTTCTCGACGAAGGCTCGGGCCGCCTCGACGTGGTCGGCGGTCAGGCCGCACGCCTTGTGCCGCGGCACCTCGGCAGCCATCGACTCCGAGAGCGTCTGAGTCGGTGCCTCGAGGAGGTTGCGCTTGATGCTCGCGAGCGTGCCCGCCGAGCCGGCCGCCAGCTGCTCGGCGAGCTCGCGGGTGCGCGCCGCGAGCTCCTCCTCCGGCACGATCCGGTTGAGCAGGCCGAGGTCGCGGCAGGCCTGCCCGTCGAGGCGCGGGTTCAAGAACATCAGCTCGCGGGCCACCGCTGGCCCGACGAGCCGCTCGAGCAGCCAGGCGACACCGAAGTCGCCGGACAGGGCGATGCTCGCGAAGGCCGTCGCGACGACGGTGCGGGGCGTGCCGATGCGCAGGTCGGCGGCGAGGGCCAGCCCCAGGCCGGCGCCGGCTGCCGCGCCCGGCAGGGCGGCGAC
>NZ_ALWX01000017.1 GCF_000297495.1 Janibacter hoylei PVAS-1
CGTCGAGCACCTTGGTCTTCACACCCGTGCGCCGACGAGCACGGGGGAGAGGAACATCCGGTGCCCCGCCAGCGCATCGCGCAGGTCGTCGACGTAGCCGAGGAAGGTGAAGCCTTGTCCCGCGAACTCCTCAGTCGTCCCCTCCGGCGCGTGGCCGATGACGTCGACGTGCAGGTCGAGACCGTCTGCCCGCAGCAGGGGGAGGACTTCATCGCGCAGGTGTCGCAGGGCGGCGACGTTGGGGCCGTAGTGCAGCACCCCGAGGAAGACGGCCCGTGCCGCCTCGGCGCTCCGCGGGTCGACGGGCGGGCGCGGCGCGACTGCCATCGGCAGCGTCTCGACGGGCCGCTCGGATCGGTCGGCGAGGTGCCGCGCCTCGTCGGCGCCGGTGAGCGCGGTGACCTCCACGGTCCGGGAGATGTGGATCTCGCGGGCCACCGCCCTTCGTGCCTCGAGGCCGAGCGCGCGGCGCGTGGCCCACTCCAGCGGCGGCAGGAGCGAAGGGGGGAACCTCCCCGCCATGTAGCCGAGGACCGAGTCATTGCCCTCGGCGAACTCCTTGGAGGCGTAGCGCAGCGAGAGCAGGTCGTCGAGGTGGGCGACGACCGGCAGCCCGGTCGCCTCGGCCGCGGCGACCGTGCGCATCGTGTCGGCGACGACGAACCCGGCGCCGCACTCGCGCGCGACCGCGGCCACGCGCTCGCGGATCTCGCGGGAGTCGAAGACCGCCTCGTTGAGGCAGCGCCGCGTCGCCAGCGCGCGCCCGGCGGCCACGACGGTCCGCGGCAGCGACATCGTTGGGATGCGGACCACGCGGGCACCGCACCACTCGTCGGGACCGGCTTCGTCGGTCAGGGCCGCGACGGTCACCGTCCGGCCAGCGCTCTGCAGCGACCGCACGGCGGTCTCGAGGACGGCGATGCGGCCGGTGCGCGGCGCGGTGGGATTACGGGCGGCGACCAAGAGTGCCCCCCGTGAGTGGTCGTTGCTCACGATGGGCACTCTAGACGGAGGGCGGCCAGGGGTTGATGGCTCGTCGGACCCGGCCGCGGAGCGACTTGGAGGCTGCGCGGTTGCGTCCCCGGCCGGCCGCCGCACGGACCAGCACCTCGCGGTAGCCGTCGACCATGGCCGCCTGGGTGTGGGCCGCGGTGTGTGCGGCGAGCCGGGCGCGGTAACCCGCCAAGGACTGCGGGTTGCGCACCAGCTGCTCCACCCTGTCGGCGAGGGACGCCGCGTCATCGGGGACGAAGAGCGGACCACAGGGGCCGATCGCCTCGGGCAGGCCGCCGAGGTCGGCGCCGACGACGACGCACCCGGCAGCGGCCGCCTCGAGCGCGACGGTGCCAAAGGCCTCGGGCACCCGCGACGGGACCACGGCGATCGCGTGCTCGTTGAGCAGGGTGTTGGCCCGCGGCCCGTCGACGGCCCCGACCCAGGCGATGCGCTCGCCGACGCCCAGGGAGTCGGCGAGCGACTCGAGGGCGGGTCGCTCGGGCCCGTCACCCATGACGGTCAGTCGCACGTCTGTGCCTCGGCCAGCGAGGAGGGCGACGGCGTGGACGAGCAGGTCTACGCCCTTGTCCTCGGTGAGTCGTCCGAGATAGGCGAGCGAGGTCGCGTCCCGGGAGGTCGGCGGCACGATCGTGCTGAAGACGTCGTCGCGATAGCCGTTGGGGATGACCGTCGTGATCTGGGGGAGGTGGGTGGCCATGTGGTGACTCGTCGCCGTGAGCTCGTCCGCGCCCTCGATGAGTGCGTACTTGGCGTGGTACTTCGCCCGGGTCACCCGCGACATGGCCTGCCCCGGCAGGCTGACGTGCTGGCGGATCGCCATGACGATCGGCGTGCGCGTCACCGCCTGGGGCCACCAGAACTGCAGGCAGGGATTGTTGTGGAGCACCACTTCCGCGCCTCGCACGACGCCGAGCAGCTCACCAGGCGCGGGTTCCCGGACGACGCGGAAAGGGAAAGCTGCGTCGTCGTGGTCGTCCTCGGTGTGGGTCACCACGACGATCTCGTCGCCGTGTCGCTCGGCGAGGCCGCGAGCGATGACCTGCGCGGTCATCTCCACGCCGCCCAGGTCGGGGTGAAACCGGTGCACCATGATGGCCACGCGCATGGGTGCCCCCTCCTGCCCCTGACGGTGATGGCCCACAGAGTATCCTCGCCGCGGGGATGTGCACCGTCGCCGACGCACCCGCCGCACGATGGGGAGATCAATGGGGTTTGTGGTTGCGCTCAACCGGGACCGGGACTCGTACCAGGTCCCCGTGGCGCTCGCCGAGGTCGGGCAGCTCGACCAGTTCGTCACCGACTACTACGAGGGCTCCGGCCTGCGCCTGCCGACGCTCGGGCACCGACACGACCCGGCGATCCCGCCGGCGCTCGTCACCTCGTCGATGACGACGGTGCTCCACCAGCTGCCCTACGAGGTGGCCAACCGACGCGGCCCCGCGGAGTTCCCCACCTACCGCGTCGAGAAGGCGCTCGGCGCCGCCACCGCCAGAGTTGCCCGTCGCAGCCGCGAGTCCTCGCTGCTGCTCTACAGCGGGAGTGCGCTCGAGGCATTCCGCGGCCCGAGCACGGGGCAGCGGATCCTCTTCCAGTACCACCCGGGGCCGGCCTACCTCGAGGGCATCATGGACGGGCTCGACGAGCTCGAGCACGCCGGTGACTGGGCGCCGCAGTCCGAGGTCGTCGACCCGCGCATGGAGGTCCGGCACCGCGGCGAGGTCGAGGCGGCCGACAGCTACCTGTGTGCGTCGACGCTCACCGCCCGCGGCCTGATCCACAACGGCGCCGACCCGGCCCTCGTCTCCGTCGTGCCGTACGGCTGCCCGCCGCCCACGACCCTGCCCAAGCCCGCGCCGGGGGACCGCGTGAGGTTCCTCTTCGTCGGCAAGGGCAGCCAGCGCAAGGGTGTCCACCTGCTCCTCGAGGCCTGGCAGCAGGCCTCGCTCGACGACGCCGACCTCGTGCTCGTCGCCAACTTCACCGACCCCGAGATCGAGCGCATCGCCAAGTCCGCCCCCGGGGTGGCGATCCTCAGCAAGCTCTCCCGCGAGGACCTGGCGCGCGAGTTCGTCGCCGCCGACACCTTCGTCCTCCCGAGCCTGCTCGAGGGCTTCGGCCTCGTGCTCGGGGAGGCGCTCGCGCACGGCTGCCGCATCATCGCCACGAGCCACACCGGGCTCGTCGACCTCGACCTGCCTGACGAGTTGGCGACCGTCATCGAGCCGGGTCGTGTCCAGCCCATCGTTGAGGCGCTGCAGGCTGCACGCTCCACCGCACAGGCGGAGCGGCCGTACCACGAGCTCGCCCTCGAGTACGCCGCCCGCGTCTCGTGGGAGTCCTTCCGCGCGGGCATCCGCAGGGCTGCCGGGTGCAGCGACGTGGTGGTCCCATGACGGCTCCTGCCGGTCACGTCCTGACGATGGCTGATGCCGTGACCCTCGCCAACGCCATGCTCGCGCGCGAGGGGCGCCGGCGCGGCTGGCGCTACGTCATCGTCAAGGGCCGCCCGGCCACCGACAGCGGGCTGCGGTCCAAGGCCTCCTGCTCGGACGTCGACATCCTGCCCGCCCCGGAGCACCGCGAAGCCGTGGGGCGCTTCCTCGAGGGGCTCGGCTGGCGCACCCGACCGGTCGACTCCCACGACAACGGATTCCCGATCCACGGGATCAGCTACTTCCACCCCGGCTGGCCGTGCGACATCGACGTGCACGACTACCTGCCCGGCTGCGACCGCCCCACCGACCAGGTCGTCGAGGCGTTGACGGCCTCCGGCGCCACCGCCCCGATGGCCAGCGAGGTCGTCCCGGTGCCCGACGCCGCCGGTCACGTCGTGGTGCTCGCCACGAGCGTGCTGCGCAGCGACGACGCCGGCGTGGGACGCAGGCTCGTCGACGAGCTGATGCAGCGGGCTGCCGAGCTGGCTCCGGCGGACGAGGTCCTCGCCATGGCCAGGGCGACCGGGTCGGTCGCAGCGCTCGCCGACTTCCTGCGTGACACCTACCCGGGCATCGAGCTCGGCCACGTGCCCGAGCCCTCCCGCGAATGGGTCCTGCGCACCACCGCACGCTCGTCCGCGTCCATCCGGCTGGTCACCATCCTCGAGGCTCCTTGGCGCCAGCGGCCGGTCATGCTCTACCGCGCCCTCGTCCCCACCCGGGAGGCGATGGCCAACAAGGACCTGCACATCCTCGAGGTCTCCCGCCGACAGGTCTGGCGCCGCCGGTACCAACGTCTGGTGACCGCCCTTCGCTCGCTGCCGACCATCGCGGGTGAGGTGCGCGACTATCGCCGCACCCGCCCTTCGGCCTGAGCCTTACCCTTGGCGCCATGAGGGATCTGTCCGGGTTCACCGGGGTGGGGTACGACAAGGGGCGGTCGCGGATGTGGCAGGCGGCCTGGCTGGCGGTCCAGGGACTGCTGCTGCAGCACTGGTGGTGCCCGGCGGGGGTGCGGATCGCCGTGCTGCGACGCTTCGGTGCGACGATCGGCGAGGGCTGCCTGGTGCGGCACCGGGTGCGCATCCACTGGCCGTGGAAGCTCACGCTCGGCGACAACGTGTGGATCGGGGAGCAGGCTTGGATGCTCAACCTGGAGCCGATCACCGTCGGCTCCAACACGTGCATCTCCCAGGACGTCTTCGTGTGCACCGGCAGCCACCAGTTCCACGACGACCACTTCGAGTTCGACAACGCGCCCATCACCATCGGCGAGCGGTGCTGGCTGGCCGCCCGCTCCACCGTCCTGCGCGGCGTCACCATCGGTGACGACTCCGTCGTCGGTGCCGGCGCCCTCGTCGTCGCCGATGTGCCGGCCGGCAGCAAGGTCCTCGCGCCCATCGGCGAGGCCACCTCGGTGAGGAGCGCCCGAGACTGATGCGGATCCTGCACGTCGTCTCCCTCGTCGACCCCGACGGGGCCTTCGGCGGCCCCCTGCGCGTGGCCATGAACCAGGCCAACGCCCTGCGGGCCGCCGGTCATGACGTCGTCGTCGCCGCCGGGGCGCGGGGGTGGGAGGGCGAACTGCCCACGCACTTCGGCGACGACCCCGTCACGCTCTTCCCCGCCCACCAGGCGCTGCCCGGCACCGGCTTCGCCGGACTCGTCTCACCCGGGCTGCTCGCCTGGCTGCGACGGTGGGCGCCGACGGCCGATGTCGTGCACCTGCACCTCGCCCGCGACCTCGTCACCCTGCCCGCCGGACGTCTGCTCAAGGCGCTCGGCCTGCCCTACGTCGCCCAGACGCACGGGATGATCGACGCCTCCGACTCGCCCCTCGTACCGCCGCTCGACGCCGGCCTCACCCGTCCGGTCCTGCGCGGGGCGCGGGCGGTTTTCGCCCTCACGGAGCTCGAGCGGTCCGACCTCGAGGAGGTCGTCCCCGGGCTGGGCGGCATCACGGTGCTGCACAACGGGGTCCCCGAGACCTCGCTGCGTGCCGACCCGGTCGGGGCACGTGAGGTCCTCTTCCTCGCCCGGGTCGCCCCGCGCAAGCGGCCGGCCGTCTTCGTCGCCGCCGCCCAGATCGCGGCACGAGAGCATCCGGACGTCACCTTCACGGTCTGCGGGCCGGACGAAGGGGAGGGCGACGCCCTGCGCGCGGCGCTCGCGACCGACGACGCCGACGGCCGCATCACCTACGAGGGCGCCGTCGCGCCCGAGGCGACCCTCGAGCGGATGACCCGCGCGGCCGCCTACGTGCTCCCGGCCGTCGAGGAGCCCTACGGCATGACCGTCGTCGAGGCCATGAGCGTCGGGCTGCCCACGGTCGTCATGAGCGACTGCGGTCTCGCAGGTGCCGTCGCCGAGACCGGGGGAGAGGTCGTGACCGGGCTCGAGGCGCAGCCGCTCGCCGATGCGATGTCTCGGCTGCTCGCCGACCCGCAGCGTCGGGCGACGGCGGGCGCGGCCGGGGTCGCCTGGGTGCGTGAGCACGTGACCATGGAGTCGGTCGTCGAGCGGCTTCTCGACGCGTACCGTGCGGCGTCGCGATGATCCCGGCTGCACTGACGACGGTTGCCTGCCTGCTCGTCGTGTGGTTGCTGCGCAATCGGACCGTCTGGGTCCTCGGCCTGATCATGGCGCTGTACGTGGCGATCCCATCGCAGGCGGACGGACTCATCGTTCCCTTCCTCCACCCCGCGTCGTACTTGACGCTTGCGTTAGTGGGTCAGCACCTGGTCACCCGTGACAGATCCGAGCTGAGGCTGTTGGTCCGTCCGGGCGTCCCGGTCATCATCGGTCTTGTCTTGGTCATGTCGCTCAGCATGTTGGACTTGCTCAACCCGTGGCAGTCTGATCCGCAATGGGTGGTCAGCACCGATCTGCGCATCTTCGTCGTCCCGTTCTTGCTCTTCCCGTTGACTCTCATCGAGCTGAGGCGCCGACCTGCGTCCCAAAAGACCCTGAGACGGCTCCTGCTGATCATGGCGCTGGTCCAGGTCGTCATTGCTTATGTTCAGTACACCTCCGACATGGAGCAATGGGTCTTCTGGCGCAGTTACTACGAACTCTCGTACTGGTGGACGGACACCTTCCCCATCCCGCTCGGCACAATGGGGCACCCCCTGCAGCTGGCCGCCTTCCTCGCCATGTGTATCCCGCTCCTCGCGCGGCTGAAGTCGCCGATCACCGCCGTGATCATCTCGGGTGTGCTGCTTTACGCCTGCGCACTCAGCACGGGACGCGCGTCCACAGCACTAGCGGCACTGGGGGTCGTCTTCGTGATCGTGTGGCACGGTCGACGCTGGCTCGCAGCCGGAGCGGCGGCCGCCTTGGCCGGTGCACTCGGGTTCGAGTTCTGGCGCAGTGAGGGAGCCGCCGCCCTCCGCGACAAGGTCCAGGACGATCAAGGGTCTGCTCGGCTACGAGCGCAGGCGCTGCAGTGGGCCATCGAACACCTTGACGAGTACCTGTGGTTTGGTTACCCGGGAGGTCATGACCTAAGGGGCACCGGGATCCTCCGCTCCAGCTTGGAGAACGGATACCTCATCGCGGGGCTGGCCTTTGGCCTGACCTTCTCCTTGGGCCTGCTCTTGCTTCACCTGTACACGATGCTCCGTCCGATTGTCGCCACCCGAGCAGCTACGCCCGAGACGGTCGCGACGTTCACCGTGTGGGTCGGTTTCTTCGCGTCGAGCTCCTTTATGGGATACGCCGTCGACGGCCGATCCTTCTGGCTGATCGCGGCGATGGCGTGGGCGGCGGCGTTCCCGCTCACAACGAGCGAGGCGACGCTCGATCAGGGGCAGACAGATGCCGGCGCCGACAGCTCCGTGTCTACTGGGACGACTCCAGGTCTGTCAGCTGCCGGCTGATCGCCCGGCCCAGCTTGCGCGCACCCGAGGCCGTGGGGTGGAGGCCGTCGAAGGTGTCATCCGGGTCGCGCCAGGTGTAGTCGACGGTTCGTATCGACGTCCACGGGTCGATGAAGTGAAATCCGTGTGCGCGTGCGCCGCGTTTGACGGCGGCGTTCCAGGCGCTGATCTCCTTGGCGCTGCGATCCCTCATGGGCCCAACTGCGACGATCACGACGGTGGCATCCCTCGACCCAGTGGAATGCCGGTGATGCTTGACGATGTTGCGCACGAACTGCGCAGGGGTGCTCTCGGCCGTCCTGAGGTCGTTGGTTCCGAGGGCGTACACGACGATGTCTCCGCGAAAGTCGCTGCGGATGTCGTCAAGGGCGCGCGCGGACGTCAGGCCGCCTCGGGCCGAACCTCCGACAAAGCGAAACGAGCTGTTGTCGATGTGTTTCACCCACGATCTGGGTCCCAGATCTCCGGTGGAGATGCTCGGTGAGTCGCCCTGCGTGATTGAGTCCCCGTGCGCCACCAGACGTAGCCGCCCGTCCTGCTCGGGGACGTGTTGGATGGGGCTGCTTCCGGATCCGGCGGCCTGTGAGCCACCATCGCGCGTGGCGGCCAAGGCTGCGACAGCGACGGCCACCACGGCCAGAACCAGCAACGCCACGGACGATCGAGATCGCATCGCTATCCCCCCAGACTTGTCAGACCACCGTGAGTGTAGGTGCCAGGTGGCGGTAGCGGGAGCGCTAGTGTGCCACCGTGGACGGGCAGGAGATGTGGGGTCGTGAAGCGGATGTCATCTGGATGGCAGGTGCCGATGGCAGTCTGCTGATCCTCGCCGACGACGCCGAGCTGCCCATCCATGTGGGGGCGCCCGGCCTGATGCTCTGGGAGGCCTTGGCCCAGCCTCGGTCTCTGCCCGACCTGGCCGCCACGCTGAGCTCGGACGGGGAGGCCGACGAGCTGCTACCCGACCTGCGCTCTCTGCTCGACACGCTTGCATCTCTCGACGCCTGCCTCGTCCTTCCGGGCGGGGAGTATGGAGATCCTGCTGAGCCTCTAGGATGACCCGGACTGCTGACTGCTGGGCGTGTGGGGGAACTCAGGCGCGTCCACATCTCGAGGGAACACTGTGACGACTACGGACTCGACTTCACGGGCGACGATCGACCTGACCCGCCTGCGGCGCTTGGTCTTTGGCCACTGGCGGGCGATCGTGGCTGGTCTGCTCGTCGGCCTGCTGTTGGCCGCGATCTGGAGCTTTTTCCAGCCGCGGAAGTACACGGCCGATGCCATCGCGATCGTGAGCACCGGGAGCGTCGACAACCTCGGGATCGCCGTCTCTGCGGACAATTTGGCGCGTGCCAAGGCGACGCAGTACCAGGAGCTGGCGAAGTCGCGCGCCGTCGAGGAGCGGGCGGTGGAGCTCGCGAGCGAGACGGCTCAGCAGTCCGGTCGCCCGGAGCCGGTGCTGCAGGGGTTGAGCGTCGCCGTCCCGGTGGACACCCCGCAGATCACCCTGTCGGTCACGGCCTCAACCCCGGAGGATGCACGCGATCTGGCGGACGCGTACGTCAAGGCGTTGGGGGAGAGCGTCGAGGAGATCGAGACCGCAGGCGCCCCGGCCAGCGGCGAGGACCAAGGGTCGAGCACGTCTCAGACTTCCATCATCCAGCTGTTGCCCTTCGTCGAAGCGCGGGTGCCGAGCGGTCCGTCGTACCCGCCGACCAAACTGGCTCTTGCCACTGGGGCGCTGATCGGCCTCCTCGTCGGGCTCGCATACGCCGCGGTGCGCAGCGCCTTCGACCGACGGATCCGCTCCGTCAAGGCGCTCGAGGAGATGGGATTGAGCGCAGTCGGCACGATCCCCAAGACCGACAAGGCTTCCCACTCGACGACGATCGTCAAGGAGGCCTTCAAGGAGCTGCGGACCAACCTGCAGTTCATGAACCCGGACCACCCGCCGCGCGTCGTCGTCGTGACGAGCGCGCTGCCCGCGGAGGGCAAGTCGACGGTGGCCGCCAATCTGGCGATCTCCCTGGCCGAGTCCGGTCGACCCGTGACCCTGGTCGACGGAGACCTGAGGCGGCCGACTGTCGCCCAGTCCTTCGGGCTCGTCGGGTCCGTCGGCCTGACGGACGTCGTCGTCGACCGGTTGGCGATGGACGACGCACTGCAGCACGACCCGCGCAACCCCGATCTGGCCGTCCTGGCTGCCGGGACCATCCCACCCAACCCGAGTGAGATCTTGGCCTCGGACCGGCTCGCCCACGCGATCGAGACGCTGGCCAAGGACTCGATGGTCATCATCGATGCACCTCCGCTGCTGCCGGTCACCGATGCCGCCATCCTCGGCGCTCGCTTTGACGGCGTGCTCGTCGTCGTCAATGCCGGCTCGACGACCATCGACGAGCTCGCCAAGACCCGTGACTCGCTCGAGCGCGTCAACGCGCACATGCTCGGTGCCGTGCTCAACCGGGTACCCACGGGCAAGCTCGAGGGCGGCGCCTACAGCTACTACGGGTCGCGCTACGGCTACGAGTACCAGACGACCGAGCCCGATGAGTCAGGCGAAGGCGCACCGACCCGGCGAGCACGCCAGCAGCAGCGCAAGAAGAAGAGCACTCGCGACGCCAGCTCACGCGTCCTGCGCTGAGCTCGGCCGAGACAGCCGTGGGCGGATCCCTGCAGAAGTTCTTCTGGTCCTTCGTCGCGACCTTCGTCCCACCACTGGCCTCCTTGGCCACCGCCCCTCTGCTGGCGCGCGGTCTGGGGGTCGTCGGCCGCGGTGAGGTCGCGGCCTCGACCGCGCCGTGGATGTTTGCGACCGCTGTGGGGGCCTTCGGTCTGCCCGAGGCCGTGACCTACTTCGCGGCACGACATCCGCACGCTGCGCGACGGATCCACCAGCACGGACTGCTGCTCGTCGCCGTCACCGCGGTCGCCGCGGCTGCTGCCGTCCACGTGCTTGCTGGGCCGCTCTCGTCCGGCAACGAGCGACTCGAGAGCCTCATCCAGATCTCGGCCTGGGCGTGCGTGCCCCTGCTGCTCCTGCGCGTCCCCCAGGCCGTCCTCACCGGTTACCAGCTGTGGCGCGTCCTCGCCACGGGACAGCTGGTCGTGTCTGTCGTCCGCCTCGCCTCCGTCGTCCTCCTCTTTGCGACCGACACGCTCACGCCGCTGACGGCGACCCTCAGCGTGGTCCTCACCCCGCTCGTGGCGCTCCTCCTCTACATCCCCAAGAGTCGTGCGGTGCTGCGGGACGCGGACGGGACCCGCACGGAGGCGTCGGTGCAGCCGGAGTGGAGGGACGTCGCCGGTTACGGGCTGCGGGTCTGGCTCGGCGCGCTGTCCGGCATCGTGCTCACCCGGATGTCGCAGGTGCTGATGGTGCCCCTGTCTGACGAGGTCCACGCCGGCATCTTCGCCATCGCCGTGACGATCGGCGAGCTCCCGCTGCTTGTCAGCAGCGCCGTCCGTGACGTGATCTTCGCGGCCGATGCTGCTGACCTCGACAGCTCAAATCTCGAGCAGGTGGCGCGGATTACGACCTTTGTGACCTTCCTGGCGGGCGCGGGCATCGGGCTGACGTTGCCCTTTGTGGTCCCGTGGGCCTTCGGCACGGAGTTCACGCCCTCGGTGGTGGTGGCGTACCTGGTCATCGCGGCTACGGTCCTCGGGTCCACAGGCTCGGTCGCCGGGGCCGGCCTCGGGGCACGCGGACGCCCGGGTTTGCGGAGTTGGTCGATGATGTGGGGTGCCTTGGCCAACCTGACCGTCCTGATCGTCATGGTGCCTTGGGTGGGGGCCGCCGGGGGCGGATGGGCCATGCTCGCAGGCAACACCATTGCCGGTAGCCTCAACGTCGTCTGGCTGCACCGCAGGTTTGGGTACGACTGGCGCCAGTTCTACGGTCTACGTCGCCGCGACGTCGTCGCCATGCGGTCGGCAGGGCGCAAGATCACCAAGCGGTCCACGAAGCAGGAGGCAACCTGATGCACATCGACCCGTCCCGGGCCGGGCGCGCCAAGGCCATCATGAAGGCGGCGCTCATCGCGCGCTACCGCCTGGTCAACCTCATGAGCCGGCGACGGGTGCTCGGTGACTGCCCGATGGACGTGTCAGTGACCTCCTACGGAGACCGGCTCGGCATTGTCGCCTACGTCATCGAGTCGTTGGCCGCGGGATCCGTGAGACCACGCCGCATGATCCTCTGGGTCGACGACCCGGCCTTCGAGACGAGTGACTACCCGATGCTCGAGAGGCTCGTCGCCAGAGGCTTGGAGATCAAGAGATGCACGGACTACGGTCCCCACAAGAAGTACTACCCCTACTGCGCTGACCCCCGAGAGGGCGACGGACCGCTCGTCACGGCGGACGATGACGTCTTTTACCCGCGGGACTGGTTAGCGACTTTGTGGTCGGCCCACCTAGCGACACCCGACCTGCTGCTGGGGCACAGAGCCATCTCGATCAACGTCGAGGCCGACGTCATCCAGCCATATGCCACGTGGGGCCGGGCTACCACCACCCAGCCCGACCACCGCACCTTCGTCACCGGCGTCGGCGGTGTCGTCTATCCCCCAGCCTTGATCGGTCATCTGCGCAGTCACGGCGAGGAATTCTTGGAGATCGCGCCACGTGCCGACGATGTCTGGATCAACTCGATTGCCGCACGTCACGGGATCCGGACCCGGTGGACGGGGGACCGGCTCACCGCGTGGAGCTTCCCCAGATCACAGGACAACGCACTGCACCACGAAAACGCTACGGGAGGGGGCAACGATCCCCAGGTCGCTCGAGCCTACGTTGGCCGAGCGCTCGCAGCCGTGCAGGACGACGCAAGGTCCTGACCTCTAGCGGAGGACCGATCCTTTCGGCCTACCTGCTTCCCCTTGTCCAGCGTCCTTCGCTCAACCCATCCACTCGCCCCACCCGTGGTGCAGGACGAGCCAGGCGATGAGGCCGTAGCCCGCCTGACCGGGGTGGACACCGTCGACGGAGGCGGCGATGTCCGACTCCCACTGGTCGTGGCCGGCGAGGGGGGTGAAGGTGTCGACGAAGGTGACGCCCCGGCGGTCGCACACGTCACGCTGCGCCTCGACGAGCTGGCGCAGCGCGTCGTTGGTCTGGGGGTCGGCGGCCGGGGGAGGGCCGACGACGAAGGCCGCGACGCCCTGGCTGCTCGCCTCGTCGAGGATGTTGGCGAGGTTCAGCCGCAGCCGGGCGATGGAGGTGCCGGCCTGCACGTCGGCGTGACCGAACTGCACGACGAGACGACGCTCGCTGACGTCGGCGAAGCGGCGCGCCCCCTCGACCTGCCAGCGCTCGGCGACGCCGCCGGAGGTCTCACCCCGCACCCCGAGGTTGTAGTGGGCGACGACCGCGCCCGGCACCTCGGTGCGGGCCATGACCCGACCGGTCCAGCCGAGCGCCTTTTCGTCACCGACACCCGCGACGAAGCTGTCCCCGATGAAGACGAGCGCGATCTCCCTCCGCCCTTCGTCGACGGCAAAGGACGCGCTCGGGGTGAACTGGTTGCCGGCAGCGTCGGTCATCTGGCCGCTCACTCGGGTACTCCTGAAGATCGGGGGTTGCTGGGTACTGCTGCCCGACGTTACTCGTCGTCGAGCTCGTCATCGTCGAGGCGTGCCAGCCACGACGCGAGTCGCTCGATCGGCGTCTCGAACTCCGGGTTGAGGTCGACGAAGGTGCGGAGCTGGTCACTCACCCACTCGAGAGTGACCAGCTCCTCACCACGCCGATCCGCGAGCTCTTCGATGCCGCGGTCGGTGAAGTACATCAGCGGTCGAAGGCGCGGCTGATCAGGTCAGCCTGCTCCTGCGCGTGCTTCTTGGCCGTGCCGGCCGCCGGGGAGGCCGACGGCGGGCGGGTCACCGCACGCAGCGCGCGGGTCTCGCCGTGCTCGGCCAGGTCCGCCGGCAGGTTCATGGCCAGGAAGGGCCACGCACCCTGGTTTTCCGGCTCCTCCTGCACGAGGACGATCTCCGCGTTGGGGTACTTCGCCAGCTCGGCGGCCAGCTCCTCACCCGGCAGCGGGTAGTACCGCTCGAGGTGGAGGATCGCGGTCTGCTCGTCGCCGCGCTTCTTGCGCTCGGCCTCGAGGTCCCACGTGACCTTGCCCGCCGCGACGATGACGCGGGTGACGTCCTCTCCCTTCGGCCCGACCATGTCCGGCAGGACCGCGCGGAAGGTGCCCTCGGTGAAGTCCTCCGGCTGGCTGCTCGCCGCCTTGAGCCGCAGCATCGACTTCGGGGTGAAGACGATGAGCGGGCGACGCGGCCGGTGGTAGGCCTGACGACGCAGCAGGTGGAAGTAGCTCGCCGGCGTCGACGGGAAGGCGACCGTCATGTTGTTTTGCGCGCACAGCGCGAGGAAACGCTCGATGCGCGCGGAGGAGTGGTCCGGCCCCTGGCCCTCGTAGCCGTGCGGCAGGAGGAGGACGACCGAGGAGTTCTGACCCCACTTCTGCTCCGACGAGGAGATGAACTCGTCGATGATCGACGCGGCGCCGTTGACGAAGTCACCGAACTGCGCTTCCCACATGACGAGCGCGTCGGGACGCTCCACCGAGTAGCCGTACTCGAAGCCGAGCGCGGCGAACTCCGACAGCAGCGAGTCGTAGACCCAGAAGCGGGCCTGGCCACCACCGAGGTAGTTGAGCGGCGTCCACTCCTCGCCGGTGTTCTTGTCGATGAGGACCGCGTGACGCTGCACGAAGGTGCCGCGACGCGAGTCCTGACCGGCCAGACGCACCGGGGTGCCGTCCATGAGCAGCGAGCCGACGGCGAGCATCTCGCCGGTGCCCCAGTCGATGCCGCCCTCGTGCACGGAGGCCGCGCGCTTTTGCATCGCCTGCTGCAGCTTGGGGTGGATCGTGAAGTCGGCCGGCGGGGAGTCGAAGACGTCGCCGATGTGCTTGAGGTCGGTCTCGGAGATCGCCGTCTCGGTCGCCGAGCGCGTCGTCTGGTCGCTCGTCTGCGCGGCGGGCCGCTCGAGGCCGGCGTTGTCCGGGGCGTCGGAACCGCTGTCGCCCGAGTCGCTCGTCGCGTCCGCCGGCGAGGCGGGAGCCTTGAGGGCCTCCTTGGTCTCGACGAAGACCCGCTCGAGCTGCGCCTGGTAGTCACGCAGCGCGGCGTCGGCCTCCTCCGGGGTGATGTCCTTGCGGCCGATGAGGCTCTCCGTGTACAGCTTGCGGACCGAGCGCTTGGACTCGATGAGCTTGTACATCAGGGGCTGCGTCATCGACGGGTCGTCACCCTCGTTGTGACCACGACGGCGGTAGCAGACGACATCGATGACGACGTCCTTGTGGAACTTCTGCCGGAACTCGAAGGCGAGCCGTCGGCGACCCGCACGCAGGCCTCCGGGTCGTCACCGTTGACGTGGAAGATCGGCGCCTGGATCATCCGCGCGACGTCGGTCGAGTAGACCGACGAGCGGCTCGCCGACGGCGAGGTCGTGAAGCCGACCTGGTTGTTGACGACGACGTGGATCGTGCCGCCGGTGCGGTAACCGCGCAGCTGGCTCTGCTGCAGGGTCTCGGCGACGACACCCTGACCGGCGAAGGCCGCGTCACCGTGCATGAGGATCGGCAGGACGGGGAAGTCCTCGCCGCCATGGTTGAGCCGGTCCTGCTTGGCGCGCACGATGCCCTCGAGCACCGGGTTGACCGCCTCGAGGTGGCTCGGGTTGGCCGCGAGGTAGACCTTCGTCGTCTCGCCGTCCTCACCGGTGAACTCGCCCTCGGTGCCGAGGTGGTACTTGACGTCGCCGGAGCCCTGGACGGACTTCGGGTCGAGCTGGCCCTCGAACTCGCGGAAGATCTGCCCGTAGGACTTGCCGGCGATGTTGGCCAGGACGTTGAGCCGGCCACGGTGCGGCATGCCGATGCAGACCTCGTCCATGCCCTCGCTGGCCGCGCGGGTGAGGATCCGGTCGAGCACGGCGATGACCGACTCGCCGCCCTCGAGGGAAAAGCGCTTCTGCCCGACGAACTTGGTCTGCAGGAAGGTCTCGAAGGCCTCCGCCGCGTTGAGCCGCCGCAGGATGCGCAGCTGCTCGTCGCTCGTCGTCTTGGCGTAGCCGACCTCGACGCGCTCCTGCATCCAGCGGCGCTGCGCCGGGTCCTGGATGTGCATGTACTCGATGCCGGTGGTGCGGCAGTACGAGTCGCGCAGGATGCCGAGGATCTTGCGCAGCTTGAGGAAGGGCTCGCCGCCGAAGCCGCCCGTGGCGAAGTGCCGGTCGAGGTCCCACAGCGTCAGGTCGTGGCTCGTGATGTCGAGGTCCTCGTGGCGACGCTGCTTGTACTCCAGCGGGTCGATGTCGGCCATGAGGTGACCGCGCACGCGGTAGGCGTGGATGAGCTCCTGGACACGTGCGACCTTGTTGATGTCGTCGTCGTGCGTGGTGGAGATGTCCTGCACCCAGCGCACCGGCTCGTAGGGGATGCGCAGGCTCTCGAAGATCTCGTCGTAGAAGCCCTCGGCACCGAGGAGCAGCTGGTGGACGACGCGCAGGAACTCGCCCGACTGCGCACCCTGGATGATGCGGTGGTCGTAGGTCGAGGTCAGCGTGAGGATCTTGGAGACGGCGTTGCGGTTGAGCGTCTCGGTGCTCGCGCCCTGCCACTCGGCGGGGTAGTCGAGAGCCCCGACGCCGATGATGGCGCCCTGGCCCTTCATCAGGCGCGGGATCGAGTGGACCGTGCCGATGCCGCCGGGGTTGGTCAGCGACATCGTCGTGCCCTGGAAGTCCTCGACGGTCAGCTTGCCGTCGCGGGCCTTCGTGACGACGACCTCGTAGGCCTGCCAGAAGGCCTTGAAGTCCATCGTCTCGGCCGGCTTGATCGCCGGGACCAAGAGCTGGCGGGAGCCGTCGTCCTTCTGCAGGTCGATGGCGATGCCCAGGCCGATGTGCGCGGGCTGGACGACGACGGGCTTGCCCTTGTCGTTCGTCGTGTAGCCGACATTCATCTCCGGCATCATCCGCAGCGCCTTGATGAGGGCGTACCCGATGATGTGGGTGAAGGAGACCTTGCCACCGCGGCTGCGCTTGAGGTGGTTGTTGATGACGATGCGGTTGTCGATGAGCAGCTTCGCGGGGACAGCGCGCACGCTCGTCGCCGTCGGGACCTCGAGCGAGGCCTCCATGTTGGTCACGACCCGGGCGGCAGCGCCGCGAAGGGGGGTGAGCACGTCCTCCTGGACCGGCGCCTCGGCCTTGGCGGGCTTCTGCTCCTCGCGCGGGGTCGGCTCGGCCTGCTTGGCCGCCTCGTCCTTCTTGGGCTCAGCCTTCTTGGGCTCGGCCTTGGCCTCTGCCTTCTTCGGTTCGGCCTTGGCGGGCTCGGCCTTGGCCGCTGCCTTGGGCTCGGCCTTCGCCTCGGGGGCGGCCTGCTGCGGGGCGGGGGCGGCCCCCTTCGCGCTGGTCCCGTTGTCGCCGCCGCCCTGACCCGGCGTGTAGTTCTCGAAGAACTCCCACCAGGCCTTGTCGACGCTGTTGCGGTCCTTCGTGTACTGCTCGTACAACTCGTCGACCAGCCACTCGTTGGGGCCGAAGTCGTTCAGGGACACGGAGCCATCCTGGGGGTCAGGCACGGCGCATACGCCTCTTTCGTCACAGTCGCGAATCGGGGCCCGAAGGCAGCGCGGACCCCACCGGGTCAGCCTAACGTGATGGACGCCATGCGCCACCCCCGCCTCCCCGCTCCCTTCCCCGTCCCACCTCCGCTCCCTGAGGAGGTCGCTCTGCGACCCACGACCACCGCTCCCTGAGGAGGTCGCTCTGCGACCCACGACCACCGCTCCCTGAGGAGGTCGCTCTGCGACCGTCTCGAAGGGAGGTTGGTGACGGCCCTTCGAGACGCTCGGCCGTGGACGGCCTCGCTCCTCAGGGACCGGGGGGGAGATTTCCGCTCCCTGAGGAGGCGCGCCAGCGCCGTCTCGAAGGGCAGGGACCGGGGGGGAGATTTCCGCTCCCTGAGGAGGTCGCTCTGCGACCGTCTCGAAGGGAGGTGGGGGCACAGACCGCGGGACCGCCCCCCTTCGTCAGGAGGACGGTCCCGCGGGTGAGGCGCGGTGCGCTACGTCAGGTGATGTCCTTGCGGTTGGACAGGATCGACCCGAGCAGGGTGAGGATCGCGGCGTAGCCGATGAGGATGAGCGCGCTCAGCCACCACGCGAAGTAGTAGCTGTCGCCGCCGCTCTCCACGGCACCGCCGCTCGGGTCGGCGGTGACGAGCATGCCGGTCGTGAGGTTGCCGGGGATGAACTTCGCGGCCGTCGTCCACCCGAGGATCGCGAAGGCGATGTTGAGGATGAGCTGACCGAGGAAGCCGAAGGCCACCGCGATGAGCACCGCCGCGATCTGGTTGCGCACGAGCATGCCGAAGCCGAAGCCGATGAGCGTCCACACGACCGTCGCGACGATCGAGGTGCCGTAGGTCGCGACGACGTCGCTGTTGCCGAGCAGCAGCGGCTGGTCCTTGAAGACCGTGAGGATCAGCGCACCGCCACCGACCGACGCGATGACGTGCACGACACCGAGGACAGCCCCGACGACGATGACCGCGAGGGTCTTGGCGACCGCGACGATCCACCGTCGTGGCGTCGCCAGGTAGGTGGCCGTCGCCGTCTTGTGCCGGTACTCGGTCGTGATGAGCAGGACGCCGAGCGCCAGCGGGAAGAGCGCCGACATGCTGCCGAACTCACCAAGCAGACCGGCGCTGTAGACCATCTGGCCGGTCGCGCCCGTCATCGAGTCGAAGCCTGCGCTCGAGCCGTCGGGGTTGGTCAGACCGATGAGCGAGGCGGCGGCCATCGACAGGAGGAAGGCGAAGGCCGCCATCCCGATGCCCATGCCCCACCACAGCTTGGTCGTGAAGATCTTGCGGATCTCGGACTTGATCGCACCCAGCATCAGCCGTTCGCCCCTTCCTGGCCCTCGATGGCGTCGGTCATCGCCGGCGCCGCCGAGCCCCCGGTGTCACCGAGGTTGCGGTTCGTGCCCTCGGTGAGGGAGAAGAAGAGCTGCTCGAGGTCCGCGGCGAGCGGACGCAGCTCGTGGACCGGGACACCGGCGCGAAGGGCGACATCGCCCACCAGACGCAGGTCCTCGGTCTCGGCGACGACGCCGCCGTCGTCCTGCAGCTTCGCCGGCACGTCGGCGACGCGCAGCGCACCGATGAGCGTGTCGGCGTCGGTCGTGCGCACGAGCGAGGTCGCGGCGCCGCGCAGGTCACCGACGGTGCCCTCCTTGACGAGCTTGCCGTTGGCGAGGATGACGACGTCGTCGACGGTCTGCTCGATCTCCTGCAGCAGGTGGCTGGAGACGAGGATCGTGCGCCCTTCGCTCGCGAGGTGGCGCAGGAAGCCGCGCAGCCAGCGGATGCCCTCCGGGTCGAGCCCGTTGGCCGGCTCGTCGAGGACGAGCAGGCGCGGGTCGCCGAGGAGCGCAGCCGCGAGGCCGAGCCGCTGGCGCATGCCCATGCTGTAGCCGCCGGCCTTCTTGCGGGCCGCGGCCGGGATGCCGGTGAGCTCGAGCAGCTCGTCGACACGCTTGTCGGGGATGCCGGAGGTCGCGGCGAGCACCCGCAGGTGGTCGCGACCGGAGCGCCCCGGGTGGAAGTTGGTCGCCTCGAGCGCCGACCCGACCACGCGCAGCGGCTGGTCGAGCTCACGGTAGGGCTTGCCGTCGATCGTCGCCGTGCCCTGGGTCTGCTTGACGAGGCCGAGCAGCATCCGCAGGCTCGTCGTCTTGCCGGCGCCGTTGGGGCCGAGGAAGCCGGTGATCCGGCCCGGCTCGACGTTGAAGCTGAGATCATCGACAGCGGTAAAACTGCCAAACCTCTTGGTGAGGTTGCGTACTTCGACGCGCGCTCCCGTGGTGGTCATGAAGTCCCCTTCATCGGTTGATGTCGGGTCCCATGCAACCATCCCGGGCGAAGGGGGACATCCACCCATCGGATGAATCGCGCCTCCCCCCACGGGTGGAGGCCCGCACCACCACCGCCCACCGCTCCCTGAGGAGGTCGCTCTGCGACTCGCCACCGCTCCCTGAGGAGGTCGCTCTGCGACTCGCCCCCGCTCCCTGAGGAGGTCGCTCTGCGACCGTCTCGAAGGGAGACCCACCCGCTCCTTGGGGAGGACTCGAAGGGCGACCCAGCCCACCTGCTCCCTGAGGAGGTCGCTCTGCGACCGTCTCGAAGGGAGACCCACCCGCTCCTCGGGGAGGACTCGAAGGGCGACCCAGCCCACCGCTCCCTGAGGAGGTCGCTCTGCGACCGTCTCGAAGGGAGGTGGGTGACGTCCCTTCGAGACGCTCGGCCGTGGACGGCCTCGCTCCTCAGGGACCGGTTGATGCTCCCTGAGGAGGTCGCTCTGCGACCGTCTCGAAGGGAGACCCCGGACCACTGTGGAAAACCTCCCTTCGCCCACCCCCGGACCTGCTGGGATCGAACCCATGGCCCACGTCTACATCCTTCGGTGCGCTGATGGTTCCTACTACGTCGGCAGCGCACGCAATCTCGAGTCGCGGATGCGGCAGCACGGTGAAGGTGGCGGATCGGCGTACACCAAGAGTCGGATGCCCGTCGAGCTCGTGTGGGCAGCCGAGACTCCTCGAGTGACGCAGGCATATGCCATCGAGCGCCAGATCCACGGTTGGTCACGCGCCAAGAAGGAGGCGCTGATCCGCGGCGACTTCGACGCGATCCAGATGTTGGCCCGTCGGCGGACCTGACGGTGCTCTCCCTTCGAGACGGTCGCAGGGCGACCTCTGGGTCCCGAGGAGGCGCGCCAGCGCCGTCTCGAGGGGCAGGGAGCACGGGGCTGGGTCTCCCTTCGAGACGGTCGCAGAGCGACCTCCTCAGGAAGCGGTGGCCGGACCTCCCTTCGAGACGGTCGCGGGGCGACCTCCTCAGGGAGCGGGGGTGGGGGTCTCCCTTCGAGACGGTCGCAGAGCGACCTCCTCAGGGAGCGGTGGTCGTGGGTCGCAGAGCGACCTCCTCAGGGAGCGGTGGTCGTGGGTCGCAGAGCGACCTC
>NZ_ALWX01000018.1 GCF_000297495.1 Janibacter hoylei PVAS-1
GCGCGACGAGGCGGKCAGCGGGCTCGGCGAGGACGTCCTCCGGGGTGTGCAGGCGGGTCAGTCGTGCGGGCCACGCGTCGCGGGCGGGAGCCCGGCGTGAGCAGCGAGACGACGATCGCGACGACGACGGCGAGCGGCGTCGCCCAGGCCGTCGGTGCGGCGACGAGCGCACCCGGCCATCCCTCGGGCGCGAGGGCGAGGACGGAGACGATCGCCGCGAGGCTCGTCGTGGTGCCGCCGACGAGGACGCCCGCGGCCGCCCCCCTTCGCGGTGAGGCGGGTCCACCAGACGCCGAGGATCAGCAGGGGCGCAAAGGTGGCGGCGGCGATGGCGAAGGCGTGCCCCACCGCGGAGGAGATGCCGATCGGCTCGGCCGTGACGGCCGTGACGAAGGGGGCGAGCACCCCGACCATGGCGGCGAGCCGGAAGGAGGAGGACGGGGTGGCGTCACCCTGGGTGAGGCGGGCGGTGAGCGGCCGCAGCACGTCCTGGTCGATGGCGCCGGCGACGGACATCGCGACACCCGAAGCGGTGGCGAGGAAGGCGGCGAAGGCCCCGGCGGCCACGAGTGCCGTGAGGAGCTGACCGTCGAGCCCGGAGAGCATGGCGCCGGGCAGGGCGAGGACGACGGTGCGGCTGGGGTCGCCGGCGGTGTCGACGGGGTCGAGGTAGGCCCGGCCGAGGTACCCGTAGACCGGCGGGAAGACGTAGAAGATGCTCAGCAGGGCGAGGACGGAGACGGTCGTACGGCGCGCCGCGACCCCGTCCGGGTTGGTGTAGAAGCGCACGGCGATGTGCGGCAGGCCCATCGTGCCGAGGCAGAGCGCGGCGAGGGTGCTGTAGGTCGTGAAGAGGGTGCGGGGCGTGGGTTCGTCGGAGGTGAGCGGTTCCCACCAGGACGCGGGGGCCTGCGGTGTGGGTGAGCCGGAGCGGTGCCAGACGAGCAGCAGGACGAAGGCGGGGACGGCGATCGCCGTGAGCTTGATCCAGTACTGCACGGACTGCACGAGCGTCACCGAGCGCATGCCGCCGGCTGCGACGTTGAGCACGACGATGACGGTGAGGACCGTCGCGCCGACCCAGGTGGGCAGCCCGCTCACGTGGCGCAGCGCCAGGCCGGCACCCTGCATCTGGGGGAGCAGGTAGAGCCAGCCGATGCCGACGACGAGGAGGGCGCACCCGCGGCGCAGGGCCCGGGACTCCAGACGGGCCTCGGCGAAGTCGGGGAGGGTGTAGGCGCCGGATCGCCGCAGGGGTGCGGCGACGAGGATGAGCAGCACGAGGTAGCCGATGGTGTAGCCGATCGGCATCCACAGCATGTCGATGCCCTGGTCGTAGACGAGCCCGGCGACGCCAAGGTAGCTGGCCGCCGAGAGGTACTCGCCGCCGATGGCACTCGCATTGCGCCAGGGGGTGACGGTGCGGCCGGCGACGTAGAAGTCGCTCGTGCCCTTGGCCAGTCGTCAGCCCGAGCGCACCGAGCGTCAGCGTCGTCAGGCAGACGATCGCGATCGCCAGGACGCTCAGGGGCTCGGTCACCGGCGCCCCACGACGTCGCCGAAGTCGGCCTCGAGCCGCTCGCTGGCGCGGGTGTACCACCGAGCGGTGAGGACGACGCCCGGGTAGACGAGCACGCCGAGCACCACCCACGGCAGGGGCAGCCCTAAGGCGGTCCAGCGTCGGGCCGCTGGGATGAGGGCGAAGACGAGGGGCAGCGCTCCGAGCGTCACCGCACCGAAGGCGATGGTCGAGAGGGAGAGCTGGAGCTGGGCGCGCATGAGCGAGGTGACGTAGGCCGCCCCGAGCGAGGAGTTGCCGGCGATCTCGTCGCGGACCGTCCGGGGACGTTCGCGGCGGCTGGGGCGGCGGGTCCGCGTGACCCGGACCCGCTGGGGAGGGGTGCTCACCCCTCGTCCGAGCCTGGCGGGGCCGGAGGAGGGTGCCGCGCAGGTGTCGGGTGTGCCGGCGGCTGACCTGCAGCTCGGTGCCGTCGACGACGACGCTGCAGCGCCCACCGTCCTGGTGGATCTCGCTGATGTGTCGCGTCGAGACGAGGGTCGAGCGGTGGATGCGGACAAATCCTGCCGCGGCCCATTGCTCCTCGAGGGTGGCGAGCGGGATGCGCACGAGGTGAGAGCCGGTGGGGGTGTGCAGCCGCGCGTAGTCACCCTGGGCCTGGACCCAGCGGATGTCGCTGCGGGGGATGAAGCGGGTGACCCCGCCGAGCTCGACCGGGATGGTCTCCGCGTCCTCGGGCGGTGACGGGTGGGCCTCGCGCTTGGCGGCGGTGAGGCAGCGACGCACGGCCTCGCCGATGCGCTCGGGGCGCACGGGCTTCATGAGGTAGTCGACGGCGTCGAGGTCGAAGGCGTCGACCGCGTGCTCGTCGTGGGCGGTGACGAAGACGACCTGTGGGCGCTCGGTGAAGCGCCGGATGACGCGGGCCAGCTGCATGCCGTCGAGCCCGGGCATCGAGATGTCGCTGAAGACGACGTCGACGTGCTCACGCTCGAGGGCGGCCAGGGCAGCGGTCCCGCTCGCGGCCGTGAGCACGCGGGCGACCCGCTCGTCCCGGTCGAGGAGCCAGGCGACCTCGTTGCGTGCCGGTGCCTCGTCGTCGACCACGAGCACGACGAGCCCGTCGGGCTGGGGCGGAGGTGGCATGGCCACCAGACTAGGCCGGTTCTTCGAGTGCAGGGGAGTACTTGGGTACCCGGAAGGAAACCCTCATCCCGGCGCCCGGCGCCGTGTCGACGACGAGGCCGAACTCATCGCCGTAGACCTGACGGAGCCGGGCGTCCACGTTGCCGAGGCCCACGGAGTCGGCGCGCGACTGGCCGTCGAGCACCTTGCGGATCGACTCCGGCTCGGCGCCGACGCCGTCGTCGTCGATGGTGATCTCGGCCTCGGTGCCGTGGTCGGTCGCGCTGAGGGTGACGTGCCCCGGACCCTCCTTGGGTGCCAGGCCGTGGCGCACCGCGTTTTCGACGAGGGGTTGGATCGCGAGGTAGGGGACGCGGACCGGCAGCACCTCCGGGGCGATCTTCAGGGTGATGCCGAGCCGGTCGCCGAAGCGGGCCTGCTCGAGCACGAGGTAGCGCTCGACATTGCGCAGCTCCTCCCGCACCGTCGTGAAGGCGCCGCCGCGCCGCAGTGCGTAACGGGTGAAGTCGGCGAACTCGAGCAGCAGCTCGCGGGCCCGTGCCGGGTCGGTGCGCACGAAGGAGGCGATCGCGGCGAGGGAGTTGTAGATGAAGTGCGGGGAGATCTGGGCGCGCAGGGCGCGCAGCTCGGCCTCCATCGCGCGGGTGCGCTCGAAGGAGAGGTCGGCGAGCTCGACCTGCGTGGCGACCCAGGCGGCGACCTCCTCCGCAGCGCGGGCCAGACCCGCGGAGACGGCCGGGCCGTAGCCGGCGACGGCCCCGATGACCCGACCATCCGCGGTCACCGGAGCGATGACCGCCGCCCGCACGGGGCAGTCGGTCTGCGTGCACGTGACGACGTCGGGGCCGAGGACCACGGTCTGGCCGGACGAGAGGACCGGTGCGGCCTGGTCGACCACGCTCGGCAGGTGGTGCCTCCCTTCGCCCTCCCACACGAGGACGCTCGAGGTGTCGCACACCGCCAGCCCCGGGGTGGCGAGCATGGCGCGCAGGTAGGGCGCCGCGCGCTCGCAGCCATCGTCGGTGAAGCCGTCGGCGAGGTGGCGAGCGGCTTCGGAGGCGGTGTGCAGGGTCTCGTAGGTGGCCTGGTCGGTGACCGAGATGAAGCCCGGGCGGGCGCGTCGCCAGCGGGCGAGGCCGATGACGAGCCACACCGCGAGGAAGGCGCCGGTGACCACCGCCACGGTGGGCAGGTGCAGGCCGGCTTCCATGGCCGCACCCTAGTGCGGCCTACGCTGTGCGGGTGCCTGACTCCAGCCCCCTCGTCACCGCCCTGACCCAGCTCGCCGAGATCCCCGAGGTCGCGCAGGCCTCGGACCG
The DNA here is from genome assembly GCF_000297495.1 of Janibacter hoylei PVAS-1. Classification (GTDB taxonomy): domain Bacteria; phylum Actinomycetota; class Actinomycetes; order Actinomycetales; family Dermatophilaceae; genus Janibacter; species Janibacter hoylei. Next base: position 3,985 of record NZ_ALWX01000018.1, read on the forward strand.
GGCCCGCGAGGTGTGCACCAACCTCCGGTGGCACGAGGCGCTGCGGCGACGGATCCCCGAGGCATCGGCGGAGTCGCGCGTGCGGGGCGCGTGGGCGAGCGCCGAGCTCGACGGGGCGCGCTCGACGGCGTCGATCGTGCGCGAGCTGATGATGGGGGCGCGGGAGCGCACCCCGGACCCGGACCCTGCCGAGCGCGTCATCCACGGCGCCATCGCGGCGACGGCCGAGAGCGAGCACCTGCGTGACCTCGTGACCCGTGCCCCGGGCCAGGCGCTCGCCCGGCTGCACACGGCCGCCGCGGCCGAGCTCGTGGAGGACCGTGACCAGCTGGGGCGTCCGCGGGTCGAGGGGGAGGGGTGCGAGGAGTTCGCCGACCTCGGGCCGGCCCCGACGGGTGCCGAGCTGCGGCAGCGTCTCGACGGGATCATCGAGCTCATGCGGTCGGCGAGCGCCGCGCCGGCGCTCGTCGTCGCCTCGATCGTCCACGCGGAGATCGCGGCGACCCGGCCCTTCGTCGTCGGCAACGGCCTCGTGGCACGCGCGGTGGAGCGCGCGCTCATCGCGGCGACCGGGCTGGACCCCACCGGTGTGGCCGTCCCCGAGGCGGGTCACGGGCACGAAGGGGGGGCCCGCCTACCTCGGGTCGCTCAACGGGTACGTCCACGGTGGCGCGCCGGGGGTCAGCCTGTGGCTCACGCACTGCGGGGACTCGCTCGTCGCGGGCGCCGAGGAGGGCTGGCGGGTGGCCGACTCGGTGCGCTCGGGACGACTCGGCTGAGGGCGCCGGAGGTTATCCACCGGTCCGAATTGCATTCGAGCCGATGCGTATTAGAGTTGCTCATCAGCCGCTCCCTTCGGGTTGAGCGGCCAGCGCACGGCTCCCTCCCCCCCGGAGTCCGCGCGTTGACGGCCCCGGCGCTCCCCCGCCGGGGCCGTCCCCTTTTCCCGGGGCGCGTCCCCAGCCCTGCCGAGGCCCTGCCGGGCCCGTGCCGTCTCGTCGTCCACAGGCCAGCGCCGGGGCCGGTGCTCGTCCATAGGTGCGCCGCGATCGTCCCGTGAGCTGCGGGTAGCGGGCACGGTCGAGGCATGCACCCCGTCGTCGTCATCACCGCAGCCTCGGGTGGTCTGGGCGTCTCGACCTTCGCCGCGACCGCCGCCACCGTCCTCGCCCGGGAGGCCTCACCCACGCTGGTGGACGGCGCCTTCGGCGGCGGGGGAGTGGACGCGACGGTGGCGGCCGAGCACCTCGAGGGGCTGCGGTGGGGTGACCTCGCCGACCACGACGGGCGGGTCGACGCGGCTCGGCTGCGCGAGGCACTGCCGCGGGGGCCGGTCCCCGTGCTGGCGGCCCGCGGGCAGCGGCCGTCGGCCGAGGTCGTGCGTGATGTCGTCACGGGGCTGGCGGCGATCGGTCCCGTCGTCGTCGACCTGCCGTGCTCGGGGCGGCTCCCACGGGTGTGGTCGGAGATGGCAGACGTCGCGGTGGTGCTGGTGGGGCTGCGCCCGCGGTGGCTGCGTGACGGTGAGGCGCTCGCCGGGCAGGGCAGTCTGCCGGAGCAGACCCTGCTCGTCACCCGGGGGGCCACGCCGCGCCGGCCGGGTCGCCGAGCGTGCGGCCGACCACCTGGGGCTGACCCTGCTCGACCACCTCTGCGACGACCCGGGCGTGGTGCGCGACGAGGCCCATGGGCGGGCGCCACGGCCCAAGGGCCCGGTGGGCGAGGTCGCGCGCGCCCTGGCGGCAGCGCTGCCGGAGGCTCGGCAGCCGCTGTCGGAGCAGGTCCTGGGGCTGGCGTCATGACGTGGTCGAGCGCGATCGACGCGCAGGTGCGGGCCGGTCGCGCGCCGGACGACGCCGTGATCGAGGAGGTGGCCCGCACCGAGGCGGTCCGCCTGGGCAGCGCAGGGGCGCTGCGACGCTCGGGTCAGCTGCGGGCCGACCTCATGGGGCTCGGGACGCTCGAGCCCCTCGTCGAGGACGAGGCCGTGACGGACGTGCTTGTCAACGGCGATGGGTCGGTGTGGGTCGACCGCGGTGCCGGGGTGGTGGCCGCCGGGGTGGAGCTCGACGGGCCCGAGGCGGTGCGTCGGCTCGCGACGCGCCTCTCCGCGGTGGCAGGTCGTCGCCTGGACGATGCCCAACCCTGGGTCGACGGGTTGCTCCCGCGGGGGATCCGGCTGCACGCCGTGCTGCCCCCGCTCGTGGCCGGTGGCGCCCACCTGAGCCTGCGGATCCCGCGTCACCGAGGCGGAGGACTCGATGCGCTCGTCACGCTCGGCATGGCCAGCGCCGGCCAGGCCGCACGGTTGCGCGAGATCGTCCACGACCGGCAGGCCTATGTCGTCACGGGCGGCACGGGCACGGGCAAGACGACCCTGCTCGCGGCCCTGCTCGCCGAGGTGCCGGCGGCCGAGCGGCTCGTCGTCGTCGAGGACGTCGGCGAGATCGACGTCGGCCACCCACACGTCGTGCGCCTGCAGGCCCGGTCGGCCAACACCGAGGGGGCCGGCGAGGTGACGATGGTCGACCTCGTGCGGCAGGCCCTGCGGATGCGCCCGGACCGCCTCGTCGTGGGAGAGGTCCGCGGGGCAGAGGTGAGGGACCTCCTGCTCGCCCTCAACACGGGCCACGAAGGGGGCTGCGGCACCCTCCACGCCAATCGCGCCGAGGACGTGCCGAGCCGGCTCGAGGCGCTGGGAGCGCTCGCCGGGATGAGTCGTGATGCGGTGCGCGCGCAGGTGGCCAGCGCGCTCGAGGTCGTCGTCCACCTCCGTCGTGTCGGCGGCCGACGGGTCGTCGACTCCATCGGTCCATTGCCGGTGCGGTCATGACGCTCGCAGTCGTGGGCCTCGTCCTCGCAGCGGCCCTCGTCTGGCCCGGCCGAGCCGCCGGCGTCGACATGGGCCCTGGCAGCGCCCTCGCCACACCGCGCAGGTGGTGGCGGGGTCGTCACGTGTCGACCGGTCGGGTCGAGGACCTCGAGTCGCTCGCCGGGGTGGCCGATCTGCTCGCGATGGCCCTGCGCTCGGGCGCGGCGCCGGTGTCGGCCCTGCGGGTCGTCGCCGCCCAGGCGCCCCGACCGTGGCGCCGGGTGCTCGAGGAGGTGCGCGACGAGCTGGCAACTGGTGGCGTCGCGGGGGCGGTGTGGCGTCGGCACGCGAGCGAGCGCGAGGAGTTGGCGCCGCTCGCCGGTGCGTGGTCGCTCAGCGAGGACCTGGGTGTCGCGCTCGCCCCGTCGATGGCGACGAGTGCGCAGGTGCTGCGGGCCAGGGTGCAGGCCCGGCGACGTCTGGAGGCCTCGACGGCGGGTGCCCGAGCGACGATGCGGATGCTCACGCTGCTGCCACTGGTGGGGCTGCTGGCGGGGTTCGCCTTCGGCCTGACGCCGTGGGAGGTGTACGGGCACAGCGCGGTGACGATGGCCTGCGCTGTGCTCGGCCTCGTGCTCACGGCGCTCGGCTGGCTCGTCTGCCGGCGGGTGCTCGCCCGTGCTGTCGCGCCCCGGGAGCACACGTGAGCCCGACCGTCGCCTTCCTCGTCGTCGTGGCGGTCCTTGCCTGGCCCGGCCGCAGCGCTCATCTGCGGTGGTGGCGCCGTGACGCGGAGCCCGTGGGGGAGGCGCCGGCCTCCTCGGTCACGGTGGACGAGGTTGCGGACGCGAGCGTCCTGCTCGCACTCGCCCTGCAGTCCGGTCGTGGGCTCGTGCAGTCCCTCGACGAGGTGGCCGGGGTGTCCGCGGCCGGCGCGGCGGAGGACCTGCGCCGGGTGGCCGCCGCCCTGCGCTGGGGGCGATCCATGAGCCAGGCGTGGACCTACGCCCGTGGGGTGTGGGGGCCGACGGCGACGGCCTTCGTCGTCGCGGACGCCGTCGGAGCTCCGTCGGCGACCGTGCTCCTCGACGCCGCGAGCAACCTGCGTGAGACCGAGGCGAGACGTCTCGAGGAAGCGGGAGGTCGGGCGGCGGTCATGCTCGTGCTGCCCCTCGGCCTGTGCTTCCTGCCGGCCTTCATCGCGACGGCCGTGGTGCCCACGGTCGCCGTGCTCGTGGGGACCCAGCTGTCCTGAGGAGTGGGTGACCCATGAGCGGGGTCCTGACGATCACCGCAGCCAGACGGCCGGCGGTGCCTCGCTGATCGCCGTGCACCACGCTGGCTGCCTCCTTCCGATATCGACCGGTCGACGGTTGCGCGAGGACCGTCGGGGATCCACAGGTGCTGGGTGCGGGGTGGGGTCGTGCACAGATGGCCCGGGCCGCGGTCAGGAGAACCGCTCAGGGCGAAGGGTGGACCTCACCGCGGCACATCGGGTGCCGCCGAAGGGAGGAGCGTCCCATGAAGAAGTCCATCGTCCGGTGGAGCCACCGGGCCCGGTTGGCCTGCGAGGCCGGCATGACGACCGCCGAGTACGCCGTCGGCACCTTGGCCGCCTGCACGTTCGCGATCGTCCTGCTGGCGGTCGTGAAGTCGGGGACCATCAAGTCGGGCCTGTCCGATGTCATCCTCGAGGCGCTCGGCATCCGCTAGGGCGGGCGACGAGTCGGGGATGGTGACGGCGGAGCTCGCCCTCACCCTCCCCGCCGTCGTCCTCGTCCTGACGATCTGTCTCGGCGCCCTTGCCTGGGGCGTCGACCGGGTCCGTTGCGTCGATGCCGCGCGCGTGGCCGTTCGCGAGATCGCCCGCGGTGAGGACCCGGGGCGCGCCCTCGACGACGCCCGAGCCCTCGCCCCCGAGGGTGCGAGTCTCGAGGTCGCCCGAGGCGGTCGCGACGTCACGGTGACGGTGACGAGCTCACCGCCGGAGGTCCTCGCCTTCGCGACGGGGGAGACCTCGTGCTTCTCAACGGCGCGCGTGGAGCCGACTCATGACCCGGCGTGACCTGCACGCCGAAGCAGGGTCCTCGACGATCATGTCGCTCGCCCTCATCGCCGTGCTGCTCACTGTCACGGTCGCGGCGCTCGCGGTGCTCTCGGCTGTCCGTGCCGCGCACATCGCGCGGTCGGCTGCCGACCTGTCGGCACTCGCGGGGGCGATCGAGTACCAAGCCTCTCTCGACGCCTCCGCGGCGTGCGCGGAGTCCTACCGTCTGGCGCAGCGGCACGACGTCCGGCTCCTCGACTGCCGGGTCACCGGCGACGGGGACGTGACGGTCACGGTCGCGGCGAGGATCCCCCTTCGTCTCGGCGGTGTCGGGCCGGAGCAGGCCGAAGGGAGGGCCCGCGCGGGGCCGCAGCCCGACCAGACGGCCGTGGGCGGCCTCCTCGACGGACCCTGACCGGCGGCGTCAGAGGGCAAGTCCGGCGACGAGCAGCGCGATCGCCAGCGCGGGCAGGACCCCTTGGTTGACGGCGGCGCGGGCCTTGTCCGGGCTGGAGAGGAGCAGGACGAGGCTCGCGGCGAGCATCGAGCCGACACCGGTGAGCACGAGCGTCAGGCCGACCGCCTCGTGCCCGACCGCGTGCACGACGATGCCCAGCGCGACGGCGATGGCGAGGAAGAGGTTGTAGAACCCCTGGTTGAAGGCGAGCTCGCGGGTGACCTGGGCCTCTTCCACCGAGGTGCCGAAGACGCCCCGGGCGCGGGTCGTCCACGCGAAGGACTCGAGGTAGAAGATGAAGACGTGCAAGGCGGCCGCGCACCCGGCGACGGCCAGACCGACCCAGATCACGGCCGGCCCGTCAGGCGCGCGGGTCGCGGCGGATCGGGCGGGTGGCGTCGTCGGCCGGCGCGGCCCCGCGCGTGTCGATCCGCTGGGTGGCCGCGCTGGTCGTGGGGTCGTGGCTCTCGGCGACCTCGGCCCGCTCGCGAGCGATCTGCGTCGAGACCCGCTGCTCCTCCAGGTCGCGCTCGCGCTGTGCGAGCTCTTCCTGGTGGGCCGCCTCCTGCTCGGCCAGCCGGCGGCGCGACTCCGCCTCCTGCTCCTTGCGCAGGCGACGTGCCTTCGCCTTGCGGGTCAGCGCCCACTTGATCGTGACCAGGCCCAGCCACAGCAGCAGCATCGTCAGCATGCCCGCGATGACGAGGGTCAGCGGGTTGAGGTTGATCGTCACCGCGTCGAGGAGACGGATGTCGACCTCCTGGCCCGACACCTCCGGCGCCTGGGTCCCGAGGATCAGCGCCGCCCCGATGAGGAGGGCGACGAGCACGAGGATGATGCCGAGGATGACCATGAGGGGTTCCTTTCGGTGGCGTCAGCCCGCCGTCTGCGGCAACGGGTCCTCGCTCACTGTAGGACCGAGCGTGCCCAGGAGCAGGTCAAGCAGGGCCACCGCGCCGCGCGCGTCGAGCGGCTCGTTGCCGTTGCCGCACTTCGGCGAGACGACGCACGCCGGGCAGCCGTCCCCGGCGCACGCACACCCGGCGATCGTCTCGCGGGTCATCGTCAGCCACTCGGTGATCCGCTCGTGCGCCCGCGCCGCGAATCCGGCCCCGCCCGGGTGCCCGTCGTAGACCATGATCGTCGGTAACCCCGTGCCCGGGTGCAGGTCGGTCGAGACCCCACCGATGTCCCACCGGTCGCAGGTCGCGAGCAGCGGGAGCATCCCGATCGCCGCGTGCTCGGCGGCGTGCGCGGCACCCGGCACGTCGGCCTCGGCGACTCCGGCGGCGGCGAGTGCCTCCGGCGTCATCGTCCACCACACGGCTCGCGTCGACAGGGTGCGCTCGGGCAGGTCGAGGTCGTGGCGCCCGATGACCTCGCCGCTCGGCAGCCGCCGGAGGAACCCGGTCACCTGGCGCCGCACGTCGACCCGCCCGAAGGAGACCCGCACCGGCCCGTGGTCGACCCCCGCCTCCTCGGCGACGATGTCGAAGGAGGAGACCGACTGGGCGTGCGTCGTCCACCCCGGGTCGCCGGCGACGACCGTGGCCGTCGCCTGATCGAGATCGAGCTCGGTGACGACGAAGGTGCGCCCCTGGTGCACGTGCACCGCACCCGTGTGCGCCTGGGCGTGCGCCGATGACTCGTCGATCGTGCCGACGACGCGGCCGGACCTCCCTTCGACGATGCTCACCACCTCACCGATGCCGCGCAGGGAGACGTGCTCACCCGGCCGGTCCGGCCGGGTCCAGTACCAGCCACCCGGCCGACGGCGCAGGATGCCGCGGTCGACGAGGACCTCGAGCACCCCTGCCAGGCCGTCGCCGAACCACCCCTCGTCGTCGAGCGTCACCGGGATCTCGGCGGCCGCGCACGCGACGTGCGGTACGAGCACGTGGACATTGGCCGGGTCGAGCACGCTCGCCTCGACCGGCGCGTCGAAGATCGCCTCCGGGTGGTCGACGACCCACGTGTCGAGCGGGTCGTCGGCCGCGAGCAGCACGGCGAGGGCGTCCTGCCCGTCACGGCCGGCGCGGCCTGCCTGCTGCCACGCCGACGCCAGCCGCCCCGGCCAGCCGGCCATGAGCACGACGTCGAGCCCGGCGATGTCGATGCCGAGCTCGAGGGCATTGGTCGCGGCGAGCCCGAGCAGGTCACGCTCGCGCAGCCGACGCTCGATGACGCGGCGCTCCTCGGGCAGGTAGCCGCCGCGGTAGGCGGCGATCCGCCCCTCGTCGGCGGCGCTCACCTGCCGCGCCGCGGAGGTGGCCAGGGCCTCGACCCCGGCGCGGGAGCGCGCGAAGGCCAGCGTCTGCACGTCGCGACCCACGAGGTGGGCCATGAGGTCGGCGGCCTCCGTCGTGGGGGAGCGGCGGCTCCCTTCGTCGTCCTCGGGCGGCTGCCACAGCGCGAAGGTCATCGCGCCGCGCGGCGACCCGTCGTGGGTGACGGCGAGGACGTCGTCGCCGACGAGGCGGGTGGCGTGCCCGCCGGGGTCGCCGACGGTCGCGGAGGCCAGGACGAAGACCGGGTCGGCGCCGTACCGACGCGCCACCCGCCGCAGGCGACGGATGAGCAGCGCGACGTGCGAGCCGAAGACCCCGCGGTAGACGTGGCACTCGTCGATGACGACATAGCGCAGTCGTCGCAGGACGTGCGCCCAGTGCTCGTGGCCGGGCAGGAGGGAGTGGTGGACGAGGTCGGGGTTGGTGAGGATGACGTCGGCGTGGTCACGGATCCACCGGCGCTCGTCGGTCGGGGTGTCGCCGTCGTAGGTGGCGGCGCGGATCCCCGGGATCGCCCACGACTGGATGCGGGCGAGCTGGTCGGCGGCCAGCGCCTTGGTGGGGGAGAGGTAGAGGGCGGTGGCACCGCGACCGTTGGCCGCGGCCCTCCCTTCGAGCACTGCTGTGAGCGAAGGGAGGAGATAGCCCAGTGACTTGCCCGAGGCCGTCCCCGTGGCGAGCACGACGTGCCGCCCTTCGCGGGCGGCCTGCGCGGCGGTCGCCTGGTGCGACCACAGTCGCGCGATGCCTGCCCCGGCCAGAGCCTGCCGCAGGGGAGGGGCGACCCACGTGGGGACGTCGGCGTGCTCCGGCTCGCGGGCGGGGAGCGACTCGACGTGCCGGACGAGCTCCTCGCGCCCGCGCGCCAGGTCGGCGAGCAGGTCGCGGGCCTGCGGGCGGGTGTGGGACATGTGTTCTACGGTAGGCGGATGCCGATCTCCGTCACGACCAGCGCAGCCGGAGAGGTCAATATCGTCCACGTCACCGGGGAGATCGATGTGGCCTCCGCCGCGGTGCTGCGCGATGCCCTCGAGGCCCTCATCGCCGACGGGCGACGCCGCCTGACGCTCGACCTCGGAGGGGTCACCTTCCTCGACTCGACCGGTCTCGGGATCGTCGTCGGCCGCCTCAAGAAGCTCGCCCGCCACGGCGGGACGCTCACCGTCGCGGCCTCGCACGAGAGGGTGCTGCGCGTCTTCGCCATCACCGGCCTCGACCAGCTCCTCGACATCCACCCCGATCTCGAGGGCGCGGTCCGGGCAGCGGGGGCGCCCCGGCAGTAGGGTGACAGCGCGGCTGACCCGCCTGATGACGGACCGGCCGTGACCCGCGCCCATCAAGGAGGATGGCATGGCTGTCACGCTCGCGACCCTGTCCACCGCATCGTCGATCGACCTCGACGGCACCAACCTGGGTCTGGTCGGGGGGTGTCGCCGTCATCGGCCTGCTGGCCCTCGTGCTCGGCGTCGTCCTCAGAGGCCAGGTGCTCACCGCCGGCGCGGGCACGCCCCGCATGCAGGAGATCGCCGGGGCGGTCGAGGAGGGCGCGCACGCCTACCTGCGCCGCCAGTTCAGGACCCTGCTCGTCTTCGTCGCGCTCGTCTTCGTCCTCCTGCTCTTCCTGCCCGCGGACTCCTCGGGCGTGCGGTGGGGTCGCTCGGGGTTCTTCGTCCTCGGCGCCGGCTTCTCCGCCGCCATCGGGTATCTCGGGATGTCGCTCGCGGTCAAGGCCAACGTCCGCGTCGCCGAGGCGGCCCGCTCCACCGGCCGCGACGACGGCATGCGCATCGCCTTCCGCACCGGCGGCACCGTCGGCATGTTCACCGTGGGCCTCGGTCTGCTCGGCGCGGCCGTCGTCGTCCTCGTCTACCGGGGTGATGCGCCCAAGGTGCTCGAGGGCTTCGGCTTCGGCGCCGCGCTCCTCGCGATGTTCATGCGGGTCGGCGGCGGCATCTTCACCAAGGCCGCTGACGTCGGCGCCGACCTCGTCGGCAAGGTCGAGGCGGGCATCCCCGAGGACGACCCCCGCAATGCGGCGACGATCGCGGACAACGTGGGCGACAACGTCGGCGACTGCGCGGGCATGGCCGCCGACCTCTTCGAGTCCTACGCCGTGATGCTCGTCGCCGCGCTCATCCTCGGCTCGGCGGCCTTCGGCGCCCACGGGCTCGTCTTCCCCCTGCTCATCCCGGCCATCGGTGCGGTCACGGCGATGATCGGCATCTTCATCACCCGGGCGCGCTCGGGCGAGTCGGCGCTCGATGCCATCAACCGGGGCTTCTTCATCTCCGCGGCGATCTCGGCCGTGCTGTGCGCCGCCGCGGCCTACCTCTACCTGCCCGGCACCTACGCCGAGCTCGGCTCCTCCGACGAGACGGTCGCCCAGCTGGTCGGTGACCCGCGGCGCGCCGCCCTGCTCGCGGTCGTCCTCGGCATCGTCCTCGCCGCGGTGATCCTGCGGATGACCGGCTACTACACCGGCACCGACAAGCGCCCGACGATGGACGTCGCCCGCACGACCGAGACCGGCGCCGCCACCGTGATCCTGTCGGGGATCAGCCTGGGCCTCGAGTCGGCGGTCTACAAGGTCGTGACCATCGCCGTGTGCATCTACCTCGCCTTCCTGCTCGGCGGCTCCTCCGTCGTCCTCGGCCTCTTCTTCATCGCGCTCGCCGGCTGCGGACTGCTGACGACCGTCGGGGTCATCGTCGCCATGGACACCTTCGGCCCGGTCTCGGACAACGCGCAGGGCATCGCCGAGATGTCCGGTGACGTCTATGGTGAGGCGGCTCAGGTGCTCACCGAGCTCGACGCGGTCGGCAACACGACCAAGGCGATCACCAAGGGCATCGCCATCGCGACCGCCGTGCTCGCCGCGACCGCCCTCTTCGGCAGCTACACCGATGCCTGGCGCGGTGCCCTGTCGACCGTCGACGAAGGGAGCGTCACGGCCCAGCAGGTCGCCGACCTCGAGCTCATGGTCAACACCCAGATCGTCACGCCGAGCGTGCTCGTCGGGCTCCTGCTCGGGGCTGCGGTCGTCTTCCTGTTTTCGGGCCTGGCGGTCAACGCGGTCACCGTGGCCGCGGGCTCGATCGTCCACGAGGTGCGTCGTCAGTTCCGCGAGCACCCCGGGATCATGGAGGGCACCGAAAAGCCCGAGTACGCGCGGGTCGTCGACATCTGCACGCGCGACTCGCTCGCCAAGCTCGCCACCCCGGGCCTGCTCGCCGCCCTGACCCCGATCGTCGTCGGATTCGGCCTGGGCATCGGGGCGCTCGCGGGTTTCCTCGCCGGGGCGATCGCCTGCGGTGCCCTCATGGCCGTCTTCCTCGCCAACTCCGGTGGCGCGTGGGACAACGCGAAGAAGATCGTCGAGGACGGGCACCACGGCGGCAAGGGGTCGCCGGCTCACGAGGCGGCGGTCATCGGCGACACCGTCGGTGACCCCTTCAAGGACACCGCCGGGCCCGCGATCAACCCGCTCATCAAGGTGATGAACCTCGTCGCCGTGCTCATCGCGCCCGCCGTCATCACCCTCTACCTCGGTGACGGCGCCGACCAGCTCGTCCGGTGGGCCATCGCCCTGGTCGCCCTGCTCGTCGTCGCCGCCGCGCTCGTGATCACCAAGCGCGACGACGTCGCCGTCGGCGACGGCGACGGCGAGGGGGTGCCGGCGGTCGACCGGACGTAGGTGGCCGCCCCACTAGGCTCGGCCGGGTGACCGCCAGCACCACGCCCCGCACCCACCCCGAGCTGATCGCCGCGCTGCGCGCCGACCTGGGGGAGGCCCCCTTCGCCGTCGACGCCGTCAGGGAGCGGCTCGGCGACCTCGCCGCCAACGCGCTGGGGCGCGAGCAGTCTCTGCCCGCCCGCCGCGCGGTGGCCGGGGCCAGCGACCCGCTCGGCATCCTCATCGGCTGCTTCGGCCTCGGGCTGCCCACCGCCGCCGACGACCTCGCCCGGGCGCTGCCCCGCACCGGCGTCACCGGCGCGGTCACCCTCGGGATCGTCGAGCCGCAGGGCGCACACGTCGTCGCCACGTGCGACCTGCGGCCCTACGGCGACGACGCGGGAGGCGCCTGGTGGGTCGCCTCCGACCCGACCGAGCACGCCCGCAGCGGCCCGCTGCCCGTCGACCACGTGCTCGGCATCGGGGGCGCCTCGTCGACCCTCGCGTCGTGGACACCCCGCCCCCGGGTCGCCCGCGCCCTCGACGTCGGGACCGGCTGCGGCGTGCAGGCGCTGCACCTCTCCGGCCACGCCGACGCGGTCGTCGCCACCGACCTCTCTCGTCGGGCCCTCGGCTACGCGGCCTTCAACGCGGCGCTCAACGAGCAGGACTGGGACCTGCGCGAGGGCTCCTTCCTCGAGCCGGTCGCGGGGGAGGCCTTCGACCTGATCGTGAGCAATCCTCCCTTCGTCATCACGCCGCGCACCGCCGACGTGCCGCTCTACGAGTACCGCGACGGCGGGGCCGCGGGCGACGCCGTCGTCGCGGCGCTCACCCAGCAGGTCGGCGCGCACCTCGCGCCGGGCGGCATCGCCCAGCTCCTCGGCAACTGGGAGTCGGTGGCGGGCCAGGACTGGCGCGAGCGCGTCGGGGAGTGGGTCGCGGCGAGCGGTCTCGACGCGTGGGTCGTCCAGCGCGACGTGCAGGACCCCGCGGAGTACGCGGCGCTGTGGTCCCGCGACGGTGGGCACCTGCCCGGCACGAGCGAGCACGAGGCGCTCGTCGGTGCCTGGCTCGACGACTTCGAGCAGCGGGGTGTCGAGCAGATCGGCTTCGGCGTCATCACGCTGCACCGCCCGACGTCGCGGCGGGCTCCCTTCGTCGACCTCGTCGAGGCGACCGGGGCGGTCGCCTCGCCGATGGGCCCGGCCATCGCGGCGGGGCTCGTCGCCCGCGACCGGCTCGCCGGACTCGACGACGACGCCCTGCTCGACACCGCGTGGCGCTGCGCCGACGACGTGACGACGGAGACCCACGCGGCGCCCGGCGCCAGCGACCCCCATGTCATCGTCCTGCGCCAGGGCGGGGGCCTGGCCCGCTCGATCCGCCTCGACACCCTCGACGCCGCGCTCGTGTCGGTGTGCGACGGCGAGCTGACCGCCCGCCAGTCGCTCACGGCGATCTCGGCACTGCTCGACCTGCCCACCGGTGAGGCCCTCGGCGCCGGAGCAGGCCTGGTGCGCCGGCTCGCCGCCGACGGGCTGCTGCTGCCCGGCTGAGTCCCCTTCGAGACGGCCGCAGGCGGCCTCCTCAGGGGGCGGGTCGGGTAGCGGCCGTAGGCGGCCTCCGGGTCCTGAGGTGGGAGTCTGCGCAGCGGGCGACCGTCTCGAAGGGCAGGGGGGCGCGGGGAGTCCGCGCAGCGGGCGGACTCTGAGGGAACGGCGCGGGTGCCTGGACACGGAAGAACCCTCCCTCCGCAGGAGCGTGAGCTCGTGCGGAGGGAGGGTTCGACGGGTTGCCCGAGGTCAGGCGCCCATCGTGATCTTCCACTCGTCGTCGACCTTCTTGAGCTTGACGTCGTTTTCCTCGCCCTTGGCGTTCTTCACCTTGACAGTGGCGGTCTTCTCGTCATCGGAGACGGTGGAGGAGAGGATCTCGATGTCGTCGGCGTTGGCCTCCTCGGCCATCTCGTCGCCGCCCTCCTCCATGCCCTCGGCGCACTTCATGCCGCCCTGCTCCATCGTCTTGACCATCTCGGGGTCGATGGCGTCGCAGACCTTTTCGTAGTCCTTGTCCTCGAAGGCCTGGGCGAAGTCGGTCACGGCCTTCTCGGCGTCCTCCTCCGGGCTGCTGCCGCAAGCGCTCAGGCCGAGGGCCAGCGCGCTGGCGGCGAAGACGGTGGCGAGCTTCTTCATGGGTGGGTCCTCCCCTTCGTGGGCCGGCCGTGGCGCCGGACGCTCTGCCGACGAGCCTAGCGACGGGCGGCCGGCAGCACGACGGGGAGCCCTCCCCGGTCAGCTGAACTGCCAGGAGCGCTTCGACAGGCCGTACCGACTTCGCCCAGGCCTTCGA
>NZ_ALWX01000019.1 GCF_000297495.1 Janibacter hoylei PVAS-1
CAGGGACTCGGGGTAGAAGGCCAGACCGAGCGCTTCCGAAGTCCCTGTGTGCTTGGCAGTCTCAGTGTCGGAGACGTACTTGTCCACAGTGCGCTTCGGTGCGTCTGCATAGGCACGTAGCCACGGGCGCGTGGACACCGGCTCGGCCCGCAACCCGGTCAGGTAGTCGGTCGTGCATGCCAGCGCGTTGGCGACGCGGTCGAGGGCGCCGGCTTCCAAGCTCTGGCGGCCGTGCTCGACCATGGACACCACGCCGGCGGGGATGCCGGCGTGGTCGGCCAGGTCGGCTTGGCTCAGCCCGTTGGCGTGGCGCAGCCGCTGGACACGCTGACCGATGTCGGCGGGGTTCGGGTTGATCACGTGGTGCGTACTCCTTGGTGACGTACTGGCATGGTGGTGCTCACACCGCGCCTGCTGCCCCGATGCCGTCCTCATCGTCCTCGTCGAACATGGGCAGACCCTCATCGGTGGGCTGGAACCCGCCACCCGAGGGGGGCGCACCCTCCAGGTGGTACTCAGGACCCAGGACGAGCTCGCCGGGGTTCCCCTCTCGACGGTCGATGATTGGGGCGACGAAGAGGTCGTCGACCTGGTTGTCGGCAGTAAGGGTGTAGGCCAGCACCCACGACTCCTGGGGCAGAAAGTTGTCGGTGTCGACGGAGAGGATCGCGTCACTACTGCTGAGGATGCGGAAGTGGTTCTCTTCGTCCTTGTGGGCCGACAGCACCCGGTATCGACGATCGCACCCCCGGTCAAAGCTCTGCACCGTGCGGACGCCTCCGTCGCCTGTCAGAAGTCCCAAGCCGACCCGACTGGTGGCGACGGTGACGGCCGCTTGCATCAGCGACCTCGCCAACCCAGATCGTGCCCGCTCTCCCTCCCGAAAAGCGGGATCCTGATCTAGGGCGGTCGTGATGTTGTGTCCCCGGGCGCTGAATTCATCGCGGATCCAGAAGGCCAGTCCGTCGAGACGGTTGCGCTCTTCAGGGGAGAGGTGTGACATACCCATGAGGATATTCCGTCGGATGTCACAGCGCAAGCGTGGTGTCTCGCGCGTGCCTTGAACCCTTGGGTCCTCATGGACGAACGTGATCCACGTCGGTGCGGAAGCACCGTGTCAGACTCCTGCTCCTGGCGATCGTGGTGGTGTGATGGAGCGGTTTGGACGTGAGGCGCTACGTCTGTGGAAGTTGAACACTCCGCAGGCTTTCGATGCCTTGCGCGACCCGGCCGCCTACTTCGCGCACATCGACGCTCACTACGTGGTCGTCCCCGAGCAGTTGGCGCGCGAAGACGCTGATCGTCACGGCGATCGACGCGAGTTGCGGTTCTGGATCGAGCAGCGCAGCCAGTCGCTGATGGAGACGACGCCGCTGCCCCCTGTCGAGGACACCTTCCTCGACGACCTCGGTGACGAGGTCGTCGATCCCCGGCGGCGGTTCCTGCACGACGGCATGCCCCACCGGCCGCACCGGCTGTGAGAGCTGCTGGAGGATCTCACCGTGCCTGCAGCGACCTTCCAGTACCACCTTCAGGCGTCGTACCAGACCCTCCCGCGGGCGGCTTGGGTCGAGCACGCTGGTCCGCGGCGTGACGTGTTCGCGCCTGAGGGTTCCGGCGATCGGGTCCGGGAGAGCAACGGCGGCCAGCCCGAGATCCGCTGCAGGCCCGAAGCGACCGTGCTCACCTTCCCGATGTCTGGCGTTGAGGACGCGTTCCAGGTCCTGGTACAGGCGACTGCCGGCGGGCGGGCATGGGCCAGCGGTGGCTTTATCGACCGTTCCGAGCGTGCCTTGGTGCTGCCCCCGTGGCGTGACGACGGGTCGGACCCCGACCCTGATGCGCTGGCCCTGATGGTGAGTGAGTGCGGCCAGCTGCAGCGGGGCACGGACTTCGTCGTGACAGATCACCGACCCCGCGTCGTGGACTTCCATACCGTCACCTGGATGGCCCACGCCTCGTCCCGGGAGCGAGCGGTCAAACCGTGGCTGCTACTCGACGTCGATGGGGTGCTGCTGCCGTACGGCACCACGACAGACATGATCAGCACCAGTCTGTTGCGCGAACTGGATCTGCTCGCCCAGTCGTACGACTTGGCGTAGGCGACCTCGTGGGGCGCCAGCGCCAACACGCTCCTGCGCGAGACCGGACGTTCACCGTGGCCGGTCGTGCACGGCCTACCCCGCCTGGGAGGAGACCCCGACGGGTACGACACACCCCGGGTGGCCCCCGGTGTTGGACTTCGTCGGCGACCGGCCTTTCGCGTGGGTCGAGGACGAGCTGAGCCGTCACGACGCCGCGGCGCTGGCAGCCGACCACGAGTGCTTGCTGTTACGCCCGAACCCGCGACGTGGCCTTGATCGTGGCCATCTGGACGCCTTGCGGGCTTGGGTCTCGCCCGCACCGTGACGTGTCGACCAGCGATCGAGGGCGAGCGGTTGCCCTGGTTCGGGTTGCAGTGACGGTCACCCTTTCTCGTGTTCGAGTCGGGCGAGCATGTAGTCGGCGACGGTGGCGGCTTCGCGGACGACGAGCATCGCGAGATCTTCAGATACCCCTGATGGCAGGGTCCGTCCGTGGCCGGTGCCTTGGAGGTTGCGTAGCGCGTTGATCTGGTCGGCGATGTTCCAGGTGGACTGGTGGATCGCGCGGATCGCGTTGGCGCCTGGGACGTTCGGGTCGACCTGCTGGGGCAGGACACCGAGGCGTTCGCGGGCGAGGTGCCACAGCTGGTTGTAGTCCATCTTCTCGTTGACCGGGAATCCCATCGTCGGGCGGGCCGGCAGGTTGCGGCTGGGGTCAGGAGACACGACGCTCACCGTGAGCACGGCCTAGTCTCGGGAGGGCGTCGACGGCGACCGTGGCGCTGAGCTGCAGGTGGTGCTGCCACCAGTCGCGCAGGAGCAGTCGGCCTTCGGGGTTCATGTCGTGGTCGAAGGCCAACAGCAGCCGAGGGGCCATCTGGGCGTGTGGTCCACCAGCCGGACGCCCGAGGGTGGCATCCAGCCACACCCAAGCCGCTGCCAGCCTCCCGGCATCGGGCGTGTGTGCCGCAGCGGCCGGCAGTTCCTCGATGACGCCGTGGGGAGTCATCTTGACGTTGCGCAGCGCCTCGCGGCGCTCCGCTAGCGGCGGCAGCCCTTCGTCGAGGAGGAAGGCCAGGTGGGCCGCCAGGCGGCGGTAGGTGTCCACGTCTTCGGTGATGTGCTCGGCGAGCCGGGCCACCTGAGGGTTGATCGTGGCTGCGTGCAACGTGTGGATGTCGCGGATCGAGAGGTCGCTGTTCCGGGCCTGGGCGACGAGTGTGGTCAGGGCGACTGCCTCTGCGGTGCGGATGGTGCGGGCCGCTTCGGGCAGCACGAGGGGGTCGTGGTTGCGGCGCATGGTCGTAGGGATGTGCCCGACGTGGATGCCGTGGTCCAGGATCAGGGAGAGCACGGCCTCGCACCCCGTGTGAGCGTCGGGCCATCGCGGCACCAGGTCCCTGGCGGGCAACCACGGGTCGCCCATGATGGCGATCTGGTCGGCGAGGTCACGGGCCGCGGCCTGTGTGGCGGAAGCGGCCCAGGTCAGCGCCAGGGTCGTCGCGCTGATGTACGGCGGCCTGGCAACGACCCGGCCCGGTTGCAGCCCCCAGCGCAGGAAATCCACCACGGCTCCACGCCAGAGAGTGGACTCTCCGGGTAGGAGTGGGGGCCAGTTGGTCCACAACGCGTGCTCGAGTCCGGCCATCAGAGATTCGAGTCGCGTCAGCCGGTCTCGAGCACGCTGGGACTCACCGGCTGAGCAGAGGGTGGCGAGCATCTCTCGGTGGACCGCCTCGATGTCGGGTCCCGGGTGGCTGGGGTGCGGGAAGTAGGCGTCGTGCAGGAAACAGCCGCAGTTGGGGCACAGCACGACAATGTTCAGCCGCGCGGCGACGGTCGCGATCTGGCACTGGGGGCAAGTGGCGGGTTGACCGGCATACCGTCGGCCGGTGCGGGCTCGCTCCGGCGCCATCCCCGGGTAGGCGCCACGCAGGGTCGCTGGCCTCAGCTCGTCCACGGCGGTCGAGGTGAGTGCCGCGACGCGGTGCAGCAGGTCATCCGGGGGCTCTTCCCAGACCCGCGAGTGGACCTGCAGGCCGGTCAGCTCGCGGACGGTGGTGTGGTTCGCGCTGGCGGTGCGTGCCAGAAGGGGCCGCGATGTCCTCGCCGGGTCGCAGGTCTGGACGAGCGGGCAGCGGTGGCGGCGCTGGCTCGATCATGCCGAAGCTCCTGACCTTGGGGCAGCGGTAGCGGAAGGGTCACCGACCGGGGCGGTCGCTCGCCGCCGCGTGGCGTGAGCGTCCGCGTTTCGTCGTTCGGCTAGCGCGGCCAGCGTGACGCCGGCGAGGTGCTTCTCGGTGATGGCCCAGGTTCCGTCCTCGATGGCGGCGGTCGTGGCGTCGCGCAGCAGCTGGAGCAGGTCGCGGTGGTAGCCGGCGCTGCGTTCGAGCCAGATGTGTGGCAGTTCCTTCCAGATGTGGTCGGGCCGACCGGCCGGAAGGTAGGGCTGGGCGTGCTTCGCACACTCACGCAGGAACTGTTGGAAGGCCAGCCTGTCGGCCTTCGTGGTGCCCGAATAGGGCGCGACGGGGATCTCGTAGGCCCGCCCGGTCACCTGCGGGTCGTCCATGACCGGATGTGTGTGCAGATTCGCGCCGGCGAGGATGACGGTAGCCCCGAGCTCGCCGACAGCGGTGACCACGGCTTTGAGGTGGTCCAGCGCCTCGCGGCCCAGTTTCAGTGAGGTTTTCAGCAGGTGCAGGTCGTCTACGATCAGCAGGCGGACACCGTGTCGTTCGAGGAGGTCGAGGTAGCGCACGCGTTTCTCGACACCGGGCGGGTAGCCCAAGGCCTGGACGATCTGCGCGTTGAACTTCGCCACCGTCGTGCCGGCCGCCAGGGACAGGAAGAGGACGGGCACGTGGTCGACCTCGAGGTTCTCGACTCTGCGTCCGGTGATGGTGCGGGCGGTGGTCGCGGGACGGACATCCGGGTTGGTGTGCGGGGCGACCAGGCGTCGGTGCGCCTCGAAGGCGACTTGGTAGAGCATCGTGGACTTGCCCAGAACGTTGTCGCCGGTCACGATTGCCACGTCCTTGGTCCCGGTCAGCGACTGCGCGTTGCCCTCGATCAGGGCAGTCAGGCGCTGCCGGATGCCGCGGTCGCGGTCGGAGTCGAAGTAGCGGCCCGCCAGGAAGCGGCGCACCTCGCTCGCGCGGGCGCGTCGCTGGCCGGACATGCCGTGGGCCTCGCAGGTGGTGATCATCGGCGGTGGCCCGATCGGCGGAGTGAAGGCCAGGGAGTGAAGCAGGTCGGCCTTCATTCTTGCTCCTCCAAGTTCGACCAGTCGGCGGCGTCGGTCTCCCAGGGCGCCCTGGTCGTCTTCGCCGGCGGTGCGGGGGCGCGACCGCGGGCGCGGCGCCCCGCCGGTCGATGGGGTGCGGCCGCCGGCGGCGGAGGCGGCCTCGCCGTGGTCGTGCTTGGACTGGCCCGAGCGCATGGCGGCGGCGGTGAGCATGTTGCCGTGCCAGTCCGCCAGGTCCGGGTCCCCCCCGCAACCGGTCGTACCCGTCAGCCGTGTTCAGGGTGGTCAGGACCTCTTCCTCGATGCTGTCGCGAGAGAGGTCTCGGTAGGCGCCGCGCTTCTTCATCAGGCCTTTCGCATGCCGCAACGTCAACCCGGTCATCGGTGCCCGCAACTCGTGCTCCCGGCGCCACGGCACCCGGATGATCCGGTCGGTGTCGGGGTGACGCAGCCAGTACGCCGAGACATCCCGAGGGTCGTAGTAGAACGGCGCCGCCTTCGCTCCGGCCCGGGCACGCTGATCACCGGTGTGCCCCGTTTGGTCAGGTGAGCGGAAGGTCCAGTCCCGCACGTTGCGGAACTCATCCAGCTCTCGGCAGTCGTAGTACAAGTCGTCGAACTCGACGCCGTTGGCGCCGATCTGGCCCCACCGGATGGGCATCGCGTCGTAGATCAGGTCCGCACGCTGGAGCACGTGGATGCGCCCCTGGGCGGCCATCAGGCTGTCGTAGACGTCCAGTGGGGTCAGCCTCATCCGGGCATCCTCGGCAGTGATGCTCTTGTCGGCCAGCACCAGGCTGGAGTGCGGGCTGCGGTGATATGTCGTGGCGATCCACTCCCGGATGTGCCGCTCCAGTTCCCGCGGCGTCAGCGCCGGGGCACCGCCGTGGAAGACCGGCTGACCGGCCTTGTCCAAGGTGATACGCCCGACCTTCGAGCCCCGCTCGGATACGTTGTGGCCCTTGTACCCAGGCGCGGCCTGGAAACAGGCCTGCAGGGTCTCCCAGAAGCGCTCCATGACCGCGTTGTCGGTCGGGTGCGCACCACGGGAGAGCAGCAAGTTGATCCCGAACTGGCGACACAACGCCCGAAAATGGGTCCCGGTGAAAATGCTGCCCCGATCCGCTCGGATCGCATCCGGCAGTACACCGGGGATGCCGTGCTCACCGACCAACGGCCGGCCCGCGAGCCCATCGATGCGTTCGGCTTCGGCCAGTGCATGCGGGAACAACCCGATGTGCTCCGGGACCCCGGCCCACCGCCAGTCATCCACCCGGGCCGGATCCACCGCCAGGCTGTAGGGCCGCAGGATGTCGACCAGCAGCAGGCCAGCCTCGAACCCGGTCGGGCTGCGGGGGAAGACCCTCGTCCCCACGATCACCCGGCTGGCCAGGTCGATCGCCGTCATCACCTCCACGCTGACCGCGGACCCGGTGAACGGGTCGAAGCAAAAGTTGTCCGCGCGGGTGACATCGATCGCCACCACCTGCCCCACACCGACCGTCGCGAACGACGAATACGAGGCAGTGGTCCGCAGCTTGTTCGTCTTGTGCGCCCGCGTCGTGCGTCCCAACGGCTTGACCACGTGCGCGATGTACCTGCGCAGCGTGTCCCGAGGCAGCTCCTCCATCACGAAGCCGTCCGCACTGAGCTTGGACAGGACCTGGCGGTAGATGTCCTTCTGCCGCTTTGCGGACTCCGTCCCGTCGAACCGGCCCACGACCCCCTTGCACACGTCCTTGATCTCCTCGTCCAACGAGTCGAACTGCGACCGGCCCTTCCGGCTGCGGCCATCGACCAGCTCGAACAGTCCCCCCGGTTCCCCGAAGTAGTCCCGGTGCCAGTTCCGGATGGCGTTGGCCGTCGGGGACCCGATCCGACCTGGCCGCGTCGAGCGGCCTGCCTCACGGTCACGACGGGCCTGACGATCCTGATCGTCCTCGGCTGCCAGCTGCTCGACCATTGCCGCGAGCTTGCGAGCCAGCGAGATTCCGTCTGCCGGATCGAACGGCCAGAATGGCTCACCCTCGCGCGCCAAGGCACGATGTCCCCGCGCGAAGCCCGTCTCGACGGTCAGGACGATCTCCTCGCGGTCGAGCGCCAACTGGCGCGCGGCCTCGCGGACGCTCTCGAACTTGTGCCGGAAGGGCCCCGCCACGGCGTCAACGCGGCCATCAAGCATCCCCACGGCCACCTCGAGGTCCTCGAACCGAATGTCGAGAACTTCGCCGTGGATGGTCTCGACGCGCACGCTCAGCGGGCGGACACCCACCACCAGCAGCGGGCGGCCATCTTCACCTTGGATGGTCGCGCCGTCGTGCAGCGCGACTCGCACGCTCACGACCGTCCCGCCCAGACCACGGGAGTGTCTTCGCTCCACCGGTCGGCAAGGTCCAACTCGACGTCGCCCCGCCAAGCCAGGTGCCACAGTGTCGACAACAGATAGCCGCCCTCATCGGCTGCGGCGATGTCCCCGAAGGTCGCGCCGGCGCCGTGGGTGATTTCGCGTAGGCGTGCCGTCGCGGCTGGCATCCACGGCTGCTGTCTGCGGGCCATCGACAGCCACCGCAGGTTGACCTCCTCCGCGCCAGAGAGTCCGGGAAAGACCCGGTGCCTCCACCCGCGGGTGGTGCACGCCTTAGCAGTCTTCTCGACCTTCCAGTTGAAGTCGATGTCCTGTAACTCGGCCGGGCGCGCATCCCACACCGTCACCGACCCGTCGACGCGCACGCTGAGCAGGTCGGGATAGTGCGACTTCTTCGGTGACCACCGAAGGAGGAACGGTTGGGCCACCAGCCACGAGACGTCCAGGTCGCGGTCGAGCATCATCATCAACTGATGCTCCAGGCCCGACTCCAGTGTCAGATCGTCCCCGATTGTCATCGAGAAGGCATGCACCGGAACATTCCGCGAGTACGTCGAGGAGCGAACCTTGCGGACCGACCCCAGCTGCCGCACATCTGGAGGTCCAGCACCCCAGTCCCAGCCAGAGACGACCTGTCCTTCCACAGCGAAGGACCACTCCGGGTCCGAAGATTGAGTTTCCGGCACCGCAACATCTACAGTGGACACAACGACTCCTCCTGCCACCCAGCCAAGGGATCAGGTAGTTGTTCACGAGGGCGTCCCGGGCCAACGGGACGCCCTCGAACTTTGTCTGCACAGCGACACTACCGAACGCTGGCGCTCCATTACCACGCCGTAGGCAAAACTCCTAACGACACGCCGCAATTGCCCGTAAACAATGTACAGAGCCGCTTGTACAAACTAGGCCCCCTCTCTACAACTAGAAGCCGGCCGAGTCCTTCGCCAGGTTCGAGAACCGCGCATAGTGCCCTTGGAAGCCGAGCACGATGTCGGCGGTCGGACCATTGCGGTGCTTGGCGACGATGACGTCGGCCTCCCCTTCGCGCTCGGACCCCGGGTCGCGATCGCGGTGGAGAAGTATAACCAAGTCTGCATCCTGTTCAATAGAGCCCGATTCTCTCAGGTCACTCATCGCCGGACGCTTGTCGGTGCGCTGCTCGGGGCCACGGTTCAGCTGCGAGATCGCGATGACCGGGACCTGCAGCTCCTTGGCCAGGAGCTTGAGCGCACGGGAGAACTCGGAGACCTCCTGCTGGCGGGACTCGACCTTCTTGCCGGAGGTCATCAGCTGCAGGTAGTCGATGACGATGAGCTTGAGGTTGTGCTGCTGCTTGAGGCGCCGCGCCTTGGCGCGGATCTCCATGAGCGCTAGGTTGGGTGAGTCGTCGATGTAGAGCGGGCTGTCGCTGATCCGGCCGACGACGCGGGAGAGCTTGCGCCAGTCGGGGTCGCTCATCTTGCCGCGGCGCAGGTGCTGCAGCTGGATGCTCGCCTCCGCGGCGAGCACACGCATGGTGATCTCGCTGCGGCTCATCTCGAGGGAGAAGATCGCGGTCGCCATCTGGTGGTGGATCGCCGCCGCGCGGGCGATGTCGACACCCAGCGTCGAGTTGTGCGTCGGGATCATCGAGCGACCAGCCAGGTAGAGGTGGGCCGGGTTGTCGACCTCTACGCAGCGCACGGGTACAGACTCGATGGGACGCACGTCCGTGATGAAGCGGGAGTTGCGCCGCTGGAAGGTGCGCGACCGCAGGTCCTTGTGGCGAATCGCCTTGCGCTCGAGCCAGAAGACGTCCTCGTCCGCGCTGAAGGTCAGCGTGTAGGCGATCGACGACCCCTGGCTGCGACCATGGACGGCCTTTTCGCTGACCCCGAAGCGGTAGCCCAG
Source organism: Janibacter hoylei PVAS-1 (assembly GCF_000297495.1). Taxonomy (GTDB): domain Bacteria; phylum Actinomycetota; class Actinomycetes; order Actinomycetales; family Dermatophilaceae; genus Janibacter; species Janibacter hoylei. The sequence continues at coordinate 9,587 of NZ_ALWX01000019.1, forward strand.
CCCGGCCACGAGGTCGCGCACATCCCCCATCAACCGTGCCGAGGTCGAGGTGAACTGGACGCACCCGACGTTGGTGACCGTGCCATCAGTGTCGAGCAGGCCCGCCAGGAGCGCGCGCCGCTGCTCCTCGGACGCCCTGAGGTAGTCCATCGGGATGTGCTTGTCGCCGAGCACACCGATCTTGCGCAGCAGCGCCTGCACCGTGCCGTGGTCGTTGTGGCACTCCTGGCACCGCCGCCTGCCCGACGACGGACGACCGCAGTCGGGGCACGTGGGGTCCGCCATGCGGGGCGTCCCCTTCGACTTGCCACCGCACGAGCGACCGCACGTCTTCACCTGTGACGTGTGCGGGACGAACTCGGCACCGCAGACCACGCACTCTCGCACCGCCACGTCCTCGACGGGCAGCCGGAGGGAGTAGCGCATGGCCGCGCTGGTCTTCGTCACCACGAGCCCCTGGCCCTCCAGGTAGGTGACGATCTCGGGGTCGTCAGTGGTGAACATCGCGCAGTCGCTGGTGCCATCTCCGAGCCAGGCACCGAGGACGTAGGGCGAGAGCGCAAGATCCGCCGCGGGCAGCTCGAGCGGCTGGGCCAGCGCGACAGAGTGGTTGAGGCGCGCGTCCTTGGTCGCGGTGCGGATGGTGGCCGCGATCTCCTCGGTGGTGCGGACCTCGGCGAAGGTGCGCTGGTTCTTCGTGCCGTTGCGCCCGTCGCGGGCGGCCTGGAAGGACTTGCGCGACGCGTGGGTGTCCGTCAGCCACTGATGCTGCGCATCCGCAACGATCACCGAGCCGTCCGAGAACTCGACCTCATAACAGGGGCGGTCGGTCATGACCTCCGTCGCGGCGACGACAGTCGTCGCCCGGCCCTCGGCGTCGATGAGCTGGTCACCGACGGCGACCTCGCCCATGGTCGTCCAGCCTGTCGGTGTGGGCAGCGCGGTGTCGAGGGCGAGCGCCTTGCCGATGGCCGGCCTGGCCGCGATGACGACCATCTGGCCCGGGTGCAGACCGTGCGTCAGCTCGTCGAGGTCGGTGAAGCCCGTCGGCACACCGGTCATCTCGTCGGTGCGACCGGCGGCGACCTCGATCTCGGTCATCGTCTCGTTGAGCGTGTCCCACAGGGGGGCGTAGTCCTCGCCGCCACGCTTCTCCGCGACGGTGTAGACCTCGGCCTGAGCCTGGTTGACGATGTCCTCGACGTCGCCGCCGCCCTGGGCGTAGCCCATCTGGACGATCTTGGTCCCGGCCTCGACGAGGCGCCGCAGCACCGCCCGCTCGGCGACGATCTGCGCGTAGTACCCGGCGTTGGCCGCGGTCGGCACCGACTGGATGAGGTCGTGCAGGTACGCCTGCCCGCCCGCGCGCTGCAGGTCGCCGCGCTTGCTCAGCTCGTCGGCGACGGTGATCGCGTCGGCCGGCTCGCCGCGGCTGTAGAGGTCGATGACCGCGTCGAAGATCAACTCGTGCGCCGGCCGGTAGAAGTCGTGCCCGCGCACCGCCTCACCGACGTCGGCGATCGCGTCCTTGGAGAGGAGCATGCCGCCGAGGACGGACTGCTCGGCGCCGACGTCCTGCGGCGGGAGCCGGTCGGCGGGCGGCCCGGACGCGTAGCCGTCGGTGTCCCCGTAGCTCCTCGCGCCCATGTCAGTCGTCGTCACCGCGTCGCCCTCCGTGTGCCTGCCCCGGACCCCGACGAAGGGGGGGGTCCGCACGCCCCGTCGAGGGGACGTCAGAGCAGGGTCGCACCCGTCGCCGACAACGCCAAACGGCCCTGTGGACAGTGCTGTGGACGGGGTGTGGACGACGCGCCATGCCACTGTGCACAGTCCGTGGACAAGTCTGTGGATCTCCCTCACACCCCGACGGCGACACCCCATCTGACCTGCGAGGATGCGGCGCGAAGCGTGTGGACCCGCAAAAAAATGCCGACCGGCAATCCACAGGCAACGACACGCCATAGGCCACAGATGACCCCCTTCGCGCAAGCTCGGAGCGCCCGGCGGTCAGCCGGTGCGCCCGTAGCGGATGCGGGCCCGCTCCCGGGCCTTCTCCGCCTCGAGCTCGCGGTCCTTCGGCGGGGCATTCGTCACGAGGTGGTCGAGCAGGTGCTGGGTCACCTGGGCGATCTCCTCGACGGCCTCGTCGAAGGCGGCCTGGTTGGCCTGGCTCGGCTTCGTCGACCCGCTCACCTTGCGCACGTACTGGAGGGCGGCGGCGCGCACCTCGTCAGTCGTGGCCGGGGGCTCGAAGTTGTGCAGCTGTCGGATGTTTCGGCACATGCCACCCAGTCTCCTCCTGCGGACCGACAGGGACACGCCCTTCGCGGTCAAGAGCATTTGGCCGCTGTCGGTGGCCTGGCGGACCATGGAGGACATGCCCACCACCGCGGCGGCGCCGCACCCCGTGACCACCCCTGCCCAGACGACGCTGATCCTGCGCGTGCTGACGGTGGCCACCTTCGTCGTGATCCTCAACGAGACGATCATGAACAACGCCATCCCGCGGCTCATGGACGACTTCCACGTCACCGAGACGTCGGCGCAGTGGCTGACGACCGCCTTCATGCTGACGATGGCCGTCGTCATCCCGATGACCGGCTGGCTCATGCGTCGACTGGCGACGCGGCGCACCTTCGCCGTGGCGATGGGTCTCTTCACCGTCGGCACGACGATCGCCGCGGCCGCCCCGAGCTTCGAGGTGCTCGTCGCCGCCCGCGTCGTGCAGGCGGGCGGCACCGCGGTGATGATCCCGCTGCTCATGACCACCCTCATGGACCTCGTGCCCGTCGCCGACCGCGGCCGCACGATGGGCAATGTCTCGCTCGTCATCGCCGTCGCCCCCGCGATGGGCCCGGCCGTCTCCGGGGTCCTGCTCGAGCTCGGCACGTGGCGCCTGATCTTCATCGCCGTGCTGCCGATCGCCGCGGCCTCCCTCGCCCTCGGCCTGCGCCTGCTGCCCGACACCGGCGAGCGCGAGGACAGCCGCCTCGACCTGCCGAGCGTCGCCCTGGCGGTCGTCGGCTTCGGCGGCATCGTCTAAGGTCTCTCGGGCCTCGGTGGCGGCCACGGCGGCGAAGGGGGTCCAGCTCCCGAGCCCGTCGTCGACCCCCTCCTCGCGGCCGGCATCGCAGCCCTCGCCCTCGCGGTCTTCGCCTGGCGACAGCTGACCCTCGCCCGCACCGGCGACCCGCTCATGGACCTGCGGGCCTTCCGCCACCGCAGCTTCACGGGCGCCTTCGTCACGATGTGCCTCGGCTTCGCCGCACTCATCAGCTCGGTCATCCTGCTGCCGATCCACCTGCAGCGCGGGCTCGGCCTGAGCACCCTCGACACCGGGCTGCTGCTCATCCCGGGCGGCCTGGCCATGGGCCTGCTCGGGCCGTCGATCGGACGGCTCTACGACCGCATCGGCGCCCGACCCCTCGTCGTCCCCGGCGCGGTCGGCATGACCCTGTCGCTGACGCTCTTCGCCGTGCTGCTGCCGCACGTCGGCATGTGGACCGTGCTCATCCTGCACGTGCTGCTCAGCCTCTCGCTCGCGCTGCTCTTCACCCCGCTCTTCACCGCGGGCCTGGGCTCGCTGCCGCACTCCCTGCACGCGCACGGCTCCGCGCTGCTCGGCTCCTCCCAGCAGGTCTTCGGGGCGGCCGGCACGGCGACGAGCATCGCCGTCATGACGCTCGTCGCGGGCGCCGACCCGACGACGGCGGAGCGCACCTCGGGCGTGCAGGCGGCCTTCGTCATGCTGGCCGTCGCCGCCGCGGTGACCATCGGCACCTGCCTCATGGTGAGCACGCCGGCCGAGGACCCGGCGGACGAGTAGCCGCGGAGGTGCGGACTCCCGGGCCGGTCAGCGCAGCCCGGGCGCGAGCGACGGCGTGCGTCGCAGCAGCGCGGCCAATGCCATGACGAGCACGAGCAGCGCCACCGAGAGGGCTACCGACCCCGCCCACCCGGCGCGCGTCCACGCGGCGCCGGAAACGGTGCCGAAGACCGCGGACCCGAGGTAGTACGTGAAGAGGTACAGCGAGGCCGCTTGGCCGGCGCTCGTCCCGCCGAGGTGGGCCCGCAGCGGCACCCAGCCGCTCGCGATGCCGTGCACCGCGAAGAAGCCGACGACGAGCAGCCCCATCCCCACGACGACGAGCGACAGCACGTCGGGCAGCGTGAGCAGTGCCCCGACGATCGCGACGGCCGCCCCGATCGGGATGACCGTTCGCCGCCCGTGACGGTCGGCGAGGTCGCCGAACCACGTCGAGCTGACCGTCCCCAGCGGGTAGACGAGGAAGACGAGGCTCGCCGCACCGATCCCCAGCGCGAAGGGGGGATCCGCCAGCCGGAAGCCGATGGTGTTGAAGAGTGCGACCATCGCCCCGAGCGAGCAGCCGCCGATGGCGTAGAGGGCGAGCAGCGCCGGGTCCGACAGGGCCCGGCGGGTCATCGCCGCCAGCGCACGCGGGTTGCCCGGCGCCGGCTCGAAGCCCCGCGAGACCGGCAGCGCGAGCCGCACGAGGACCGCGCACGCCAGGCCGACGAGCACTGTTGCGGCGATACCCCAGCGCCACCCGCCGCCCAGCTCCGCGCCGAATCCGGAGACGAGTCGGCCCGACATCCCGCCGAAGGCCGTGCCCCCGACGTAGAGCCCGGCGGCGCGCCCCTGGCTCGAGGGGTGCAGCTCCTCGCGCAGGTAGGCCGTCGCGACCGCGGGCAGCCCGGCGAGCGCGAAGCCGTCCGCAAAGCGCAGCGCGAGCAGCGCCTCCCAGGTCGGCGCGAGCGCCGAGGCGAAGCCGATGACGACCGAGGCCCCGAGCGATAGGTGGATCAGGCGGGTGCGTCCGACGACGTCGGAGAGCGGACCGGCGATGAGCAACCCGGCGCCGATGCCGAACATCGCCAGCGACACGCTGAGGGTCGAGGCACCCGTCGAGACGTCGAAGTCGCGCCGCAGGTCCGGCAGCAGTGCCTGCGTCGAGTACAGCAGGGTGAAGGTCGCGAGTCCCGCCGCGAAGAGCGACCAGACGATCCGCCGGTAGCCGCTGCTGCCCGGCAGGTAGCCCTCGTGCCTCACGCCGACCCCCGGACCATCCGCGCGGGGATGTTGTGCCGGGTGACGACCTGCACCCCCGACGCGAGTGAGGTCGGCGCCCCCGGGACCAGCCGGTGGTGCTGGAGCACAGCGGTGATCGCGGCGCGCGCGTCCTCGCGCAGGTCGTGGTGGAGCACGAGGTCGATCTCGCCCGTGCGCAGCAGCCCGAGGTTGTCGGCGTCGAGGTCGTGCCCGACGTAGACCGAAGGGGGGACCCTCTTCGCGCGGAGCGTCGCGAGTATCGCCCGGTTGGCGCCTCCGACGGAGTACACCCCGAGGGGTGCCGTGACATCCTCGAGCTCGGCGGCGACGACGGCCGCGGTCGCAGCGTCGAGCCCGTCGGCATCGGCGACCCGGCGCACCTCGACGTGCGGTGCGGTGGCGCTCATCTGCTCGACGAAGGCCTCGACCCGGGTCCGCTCCCCCACGAAGGAGGAGCGGCTCAGCGTGACGAGGACGCTCGCGAGATCGCCTCTGCCCCAGTGCTGCACGAGGTGCGCGGCGGTGCGGCCGGCCGAGACGTGGTCCGGCCCGGCATAGGCGATGCGCCGCGATCCGTGCACGTCGGTGACGAGGGTGACCGCGGGGATCCCGCGGTCGGCGAGGTCGTCGATCGCGGCCGCGACGGCCGGCTCGTCGGGGACCTTGAGGAGCACGGCGTGGCTGGTGCGCCCCCTGCGCCCGATGCCCTCGAGCGTGGCGACGACATCGTCGACCGTGCCCGACTCCCGCAGGTGGTAGCGGGCGCGCACGGCGGCCGGCCGCAGCCCGCTCAGCTGGGACTCCAGCGCCGCCGTGACCTCTCCGCTGAAGCGGTCGGGAGCCTGCATGACGACGTCGAGGACGAGCGAGCGGGCCCCGAGGCGCAGGGCGCTCGCCTGCCGGTCGAGCTCGGCGACCGCCTGCTCCACCGCGCGGACGGCGCGGGGACTGGCACCCGGCCGACCGTGGAGGACCCGGTCGACGGTGGCCTCGGACAGGCCGGCCTGCTCGGCGATGTCGGCGACGCGGTGGCTGCGCACTCAGCCCCGCAGCGGTCGGGCCGCCCGGTCGTGGTGCGCGATCGAGGCGACGAGGAGGAACTGGGCGAACACATAGGTGAGCATGACGAGCACGCTGTGGAGGGGCAGCTCGACCCCATCGAAGGTGCGCAGCGCGATGAGCCCGTCGGAGACGAGGAAGACCACGGCGCCGACCGTCGCGACCCGGTCGAGCCCGGTCGCGAGGACGGCCATGGTGACGATGGCGGCCCCGTAGACGAGGACCGGCCAGATCGCTCCCGTACGCAGCGCGGTGAAGACCAGCACGGCGAGCATCGCCACGACATAGGGGGCGACGAGGACCGGTCGGGTGCGCGCGATGCTCCGGTCGACGAAGGGCAGGAAGGCTGCGGCATAGGCGATCTGGGCGAGCAGGAAGGGCACGACCATCGCCCAGAAGCCGGCGTCGCTGCCGTCGTCGAAGAACCGCGGGAGCGTGTCGCCGAGCCACGAGAGGCCGAGCGCCGCGAGGGCCAGACGCGCGAGCTGCGACTTCGGGTCCGGGGTGGTGGTCCACAGCAGCCACGCGAGCACGGGCATGAGCAGCACCTGGGTGAGGTCGGCGAGCACACCCCCCGGAGCGACGCCCTGCGCGGCCAGGTGGACCAGAGTGACGACCACGAGGGCGGCGAGCGCAGGCATGGCCCGAGCCTACGGCCGCATCGGTCCCTGAGGAGGGCCCCCGGGCCCGTCTCGAAGGGCCCCTGAGAAGGGCCCCCCGGGCCCGTCTCGAAGGGCCCCTCCCTTCGAGACGCTCGGCCGTGGACGGCCTCACTCCTCAGGGAGGCGGGGGGCAGTCGGCCGAGGACGGCCTCACCCCCAGGGAGCGGGGGGCAGTCGGCCGTGGACGGCCTCACTCCTCAGGGAGCGGAGGACGGACACACGGCGGCAGGCGGCAGGGCGAAGGGGATGGCTGCGCACATCAAGCCGAAGTCGAGAACGGCAACGGCACCAGCGGACCAGGCAGGACTTCGGCGGGCGCAGCCGTCCCCCTTCGCCCCGCCCACCCGGGGACCGAGGGACGGGCATATCGTCGAGTCATGAGCCTCCTCGACGCCCCCCCTCGCCCGCCTCGACGGCACCCCCGGCACGCTGCGCGACCTCACCGGCGGCCGACCGGCGCTGCTCGTCAATGTCGCGAGCAAGTGCGGCCTGACCCCGCAGTACGCGGCCCTCGAGGCGCTGCACGAGGAGTACGCCCCGCAGGGGTTCACCGTCGTCGGGCTGCCGTGCAACCAGTTCGGCGGGCAGGAGCCGGGCACGGCCGAGGAGATCGCCGAGTTCTGCTCCGCCACCTACGGCGTGACCTTCCCGATGAGCGAAAAGGTCGAGGTCAACGGCCCCGGCCGCCACGCCGTCTACGCGGCTCTCGTCGACACCCCGGACGAAGGGGGCGAGAGTGGCGACATCCGGTGGAACTTCGAGAAGTTCGTCATCGACGCCGACGGCACGCCCGTGGCGCGCTTCAGCCCGCAGGTGGCGCCCGACGACGAGCGGGTCGTCGCCGCCCTTCGCTCCGCCATCGGCTGAGTGCACGCACCCGACGAGCCCGTCGCGCGGATCGACGGCGGGGACCTGTCGTGCGCGCGGCTACTCATCCTGCTGCGTGCGCGGGTCGCCGACCTGCCCCCCGGCAGCATCGTGCACCTGAGCACGACCGACCCGGTTGCGCCCATCGACCTGCCGGCGTGGTGCCGGCTCACCGGCCACGGGTACCTCGGCGTCGCCGAGCCCGGGCCGCCCCCCGGTCTACGGGGTGCGGGTGGGGGCCAGCCCGGTCGAGACGCGACCGGACCGGCCCTGGCACCCCATCGACCCCACGATTTCCGGGTGACCCGAGAAACCCGCGGTTCGCAAGGGTTTGAAACTCTTGCGAACCGCGGGTTTCTCTTGCTGAGCGCGAAGGGGGGTCAGCCGCGAGCCGACTCCCGCGCGTTGGACGGACGACCCCACGGCCCGGTGATCGCAAAGGTGCGACCGGGGTCGCCCTGGATGTTGGCGAAGAGGGTCGTGCCCGCGGCGTCGAAGGTCGGGCCGGCCCACTCGCTGTCGTCGACGAGGTTGAGCGCGAGACGGTAGGCCGTGCCCTGGTCGGTGACGCCGATGAGCTGCGAGGCGCCCTCGCCGTCCTCGGCGAGGACGAGCCCACCGTGGGGCGAGACGGTGATGTTGTCCGGGCCGTCGACGCCGGCGCCGTCCTCGTTGACCGCGAAGATCGTCGTGAGCCTGATCGTCTGCTTGCGGGGGTCGAAGAACCACACCTGGCCGTCGTGCTCGTGGAGCGAGCCGTCGTCGCTGCGGGCATAGCTCGAGACGACATAGACGCCGCCGTCGCCCCACCACTGACCCTCGAGCTTGCGCGCGCGGGTCACCTCGTCGTCGGCGAGCTGCTCACGGATCGGGGTCTCCCGGGCGTCACGGTCGGGGACCTCGACCCAGCGCACGGTGTAGGTGGTGTTGGTCTTCGTCGCCTTCGACAGGTCAGTGACGTGGGCGCCGTTGCGCTCGAAGGCGACGAGCGCCTCGAGGGTGCCGACCTCGACGGCGCCGTCGGCCGCGAGCGCGTGGAGTGCGCCCTTGCCCTGGCGGTAGCCAGCGGGCGGGGTCCAGCGGTAGAAGAGTCCGTTGGGCTCGTCGGCGTCCTCGGTGAGGTAGATCCGGCCGGTCGCCTCCTCGACAACGGCGGCCTCGTGCTCGAAGCGCCCGAGGAACTTCAGCGGGATGTTGGCCTTGCCGATGTTGGCCGCCTGGCTGGTCGGGTCGACCTCGAAGACGTAGCCGTGGTCCTGCTCGAAGGTGTAGCTGACGCCATCGTCCTCGTGGGTACCGGCGCGCTCGTCGGTCTCCTCGCAGGTCAGCCACGTGCCCCACGGCGTGATGCCGCCGGCGCAGTTGTCGACGGTGCCGGCCACGGAGGTGTAGTGCTCGAGCACGGTGTTGTCGGCGTCCACGACGAGGGTGGAGGTTCCCCCCTTCGCCCCGCGGTCGTAGACCAGTCCGTCGACGTGCGGGACGGCGCCGTCGTCGGCACCACCGATCTCGTGGTTGCAGACGATCGTCGAGCCGCCGCCAGCACGGGCGAAGGCACCCATCGCGTCCTGACTGCCGGCCACGGCGTAGCCGCCGACCGTGGTCGTGCCGGACTCGGCGAGGACCGTGTAGCTGAAGCCCTCCGGCAGGGCGAGCAGCTCACCGGCCGGACGAAGGGGGCCGTAGCCGGCGGCCAGGCGGGTGGTCTGCGCGGCGGTGGCGTGCGCGGCGAAGGGGGCCGAGCTGCCGGCGACGAGCAGGCCGAGGGCGCCGGCGGAGCCGCCGAGCAGGGTGCGGCGGTCGATGGGGGCTGGGGTGGACATGGGGACTCCTGGGATCGGTCGAGGGGACGCGCCGTAGTCCAGCAAGCAGGCGTTCGCCCGGGGCGACCCTCACGGGTCCCCCGGGCGAACGGTGGGTGAAACGTCGGCCGCGCTCAGGCGGCGAGCAGCTTGTCGAGCTGGCTGACCGCGGACGTCGAGCCCTCGACGACGCCCATGTCGAGCACCTTCTGCATGTCGTCGGCGGACTCCCACGTGGAGGTGTTGACCATGCGTGTGGCTTCGTTCGCTTGGTGGCGGGGTTTTTGCAGCGCTCCGTGGCGGTCTTGTTGCCGCGATCACGCAGGACTGGCTGCAGGTAGGTGTCGCGGTCTGAACCGAGAGGGGTGCGCCCGGTCGGGGCCGTTTGGATCGCTGCCGCTACGTCAGAGTCCGAAGGCTCCGCCGCTGACGAGGATCACGATGCCGAGGCCGATGAGAACGATGGGGAAGAGGATGTGCTCCCAGCGTTCGAGCACTTCGGCGATCGGGGGGCGGGTGGCGACGAACTTCGCCAGGGCCACCAGGACCGCGACGAGCGCGAGGAAGACGATGCAGTAGGCGACTACTGCGAGAGGTTCCACGCTGAGGAAGACAGGGGTGTAGACGCCGATGTTGTCGCCGCCGTTGGCAAGGGTGACGCCTGCGACTGTCCACACGCCGACCTTCTTGCCGGCAACCTTGGCCTCGTCGTCATCGTCGTCATCGTCTCCGCGCCAGGCCTGCCATGCGGCCCAGAGGCCGAGGCCCAGAGGGATGAGACCGAAGTACGGGATGGCTGCCGAGGGCAGGAATGCTCCGGCACCGATGGTCACCAGGACCGCGGCACCGAGGATGCCGACGAATCCGAGGTACTGGCCGGCCAGAATGCGGGCTGTAGTGCCGCGCTGGCCTGCCCCTCGCGCGAAGAAGAGGGAGAGCACGATGATGTCGTCGATGTTGGTCGCTGCGAACAGGCCCATCGCCTGCAAGACCGAGGTGAGGATCATGCGCCCTCCCCAGCTGCGTCGCATCCGGGAAGCGAGCAGGCGGGATCGATGCACGGGGCGTCTGCGTCCACTGCCAGGGTGGCATCGACCAGTGCCGTCAGCGCCTGCGCCAGGTGCGAATCGGCGATCTCATATCGTGTCCGACGACCCTCGGGCTCGGAGACGACGATCCCGCAATCGCGCAGGCATGCCAGGTGGTTGGACACGTTCGGGCGTGTCAGGTCCAGATCTCGGGCCAGTTCCGCCGGGTAAGCGGGATGGTCGAGCAGGGTCAAGATGATCCGGGATCGAGTGGGGTCGGCCAGTGCACGACCCAGGCGGTTCATCACGTCGAGACGCGAAGCAATAGTCAGCATGGACTGAACTATACAGCGCGCACTGAACACTCGGTCACAGGCGTCAGCCCAGATCGCATGCCCGCAAGGGGAACCCTCACCGGACACCACCGCTACTTATCGAGAGGAACGACGGCACGCCTGCCGCTCTGGAACTGCTGCGCGATCGCTACGACCGCGACGACATCGCCCTGATCCTGATCGGCATGCCCGGCCTGGAGAAGCAGTTCAGCCGCTACCCCCAGTTCTACAGCCGAGTCGGCTTCGCCCACCCGTACCGGCCCCTGGGACAAGACGAACTGCTGTTCGTCCTCGAGCGACACTGGCGATCCCTCGGCAAGACCCTCGACCCCGACGACTTCACCGACGCCCAAGCCATCGCAGCCATCGCACGGATCACCCGCGGCAACTTCCGGCTCCTCGAACGCCTCTTCCCCCAGATCCAGCGGGTCCTGAAGATCAACGAACTCGACACCATCACCAACGACGTCATCGAAGCCGCACAGAGCACCCTGGTCATCGGTGTCACCTGACCCCGCCACGAAGCGACCGAGGAACCCCGCCATTCAGCAGACGAAGTCACAACCATGCGCGCGCCACCGTCGACGGCGACGAACTCGACGACCATCGTCGAGGTCGGGGCGGTGTCGACGGGGTTGCCGTCGGCATCGGCGAAGTAGTCACGCAGCTCGAGCCGGCGCGGCTCGTCGACGGCGACGACGGTCCAGCCGCCGGGGAACTCCTCCCCCTCCGGGCTGGTCATGTGGTAGCTCACCGTGCCGCCGGGGGTGAGGTCGTGCTCGGTCACAGTGGCCGGGTAGCCCTCGGGCCCCCACCACTGCTCGAGCTGGCGCGGGTCGGCCCACACCTGCCAGCGGCGCTCGACGCTGACGGGGAACTCGGTCGCCATGACGAGGGTGCGGGTGTCGAGGTCAGTGGTGACGTCGATGATGGGCATGGTGACCTCCTGGGTGTGGGTCATGCGGTGGGGGTGGTGCTGTCGTTGGCCACCAGGGCGTCGATCCCCGCGACCCGGCCGTGCCACACGGCCTCGAGCTCGGCGAGCAGGGCACCGCCGGCACGCACGGCCTCGACGTCCCCGCTCGCCAGCGACTCTCGTCCGCTGCGGCGCTTGGTGATCAGCCCCGCCCGCTCGAGCACCGCCACGTGCTTCTGCACGACGGCGAAGCTCGTCGGGTAGTCGGCGGCCAGGGCGGACACCGAGTGCTCCCCGACCATATGGTTGTACGTTGTCAACCCCTCAGGAGTCCCGCGATTCTCGGGTGACCCGGAAATCCCCGGCTTCGCAAGAGTTTGGGACTCATGCAAAGCCGGGGTTTCTCGGGTCACCCGATAAACCCCGGCGGTGGCCAGCACGGCGGTTGAGGTAGCGCTGCTCGGGGATGCTCTGGGTGCGGCTAGCCGCGAGCAGGTATGCGGCACAGGCCTCTTCGCCTCGACCGGCCCGCTCGAGCAGGTGGGCGTGGACGGCGTGGACCCGGTGCCCCCGGGCCAGTGTCGGGTCCGCGAGCAGCGGTTCGAGCGCGGCCAGACCGGCTGCCGCCCCCTGCGCCATCCCGACGGCCGCGGCGAGGTTGAGCTCGACGACCGGCGAGGGTGCGATGCGCAGGAGGATCCGGTAGAGGACGACGATCTGCTCCCAGTCAGTCTCCTGCGCGGTCGGCGCCTCGCCGTGGACCGCCGCGATCGCCGCCTGCAGCTGGAAGGGCCCGACCGCCCCGCGCACCAGCGCCTCCTCGACGATCCGCACGCCGCGCGCGATGGCGTCGTGGTCCCACAGCGCGCGGTCCTGGGCGTCGAGCGGGACGAGGTCACCGGCCGCGTCCTGGCGGGCCGCCGCCCGCGCGTGGTCCACGAGCAGCAGGGCGAGCAGGCCGGCGGTCTCGGGGTCGCGCGGCAGCGCCCGGTGGAGGCGCTCGGCCAGGCGCAGGGCCTCGCGCTGGAGGTCGACGTCGACGAGCGCGTCGCCGGCGGCGCTCGTGTGGCCGGCGGTGAAGGTGAGGTAGAGGACGTGCCGCACCGCGTGCAGGCGCGCCATCGCGTCCTCCTGCGTCGGCGGGGCGAAGGGAGCCTCGCTCGCCCTGATCGTCGCCTTGGCCCGGCTGACCCGCTGCGCCATCGTCGCCTCGGGCACGAGGAAGCAGGCCGCGATCTGCGCGGTCGTCAGGCCGGCGACGGCCCGCAAGGTCAGGGCCACCCGGGAGGCATCGGACAGGTCGGGGTGGGCGCAGAGCATCGCCATCCGCAGGGTGTCGTCATCGGCCGGCGACCCGTCGACGACGGCTCCGGGGTCGCCGAAGGCGGCTCTGCTCCCTTCGAGCAGCCGTGCGGCAGAGCGGGACTCGACCTCCTCGCGGCGCTCGCGGGCACCCTCGGAGCGCTGGGTGTCGATGAGCCGGCGGGAGGCCACCCGGACCAGCCACGCCTTGGGGTCGTCGGGCCGGCCCTCGCGCGGCCACTGCTCCGCCGCGGCGAGCAGCGCCTCCTGGACCGCGTCCTCGCAGGCCCCGAAGTCGCCGCTGCGCCGCAGCAGCGCGGCGAGGACGTCGGCGGTGTGCTCCCTCCAGACGCCCTCGGCCGAGGTCACTGTTCCTCGCCGCCGGGCCACATCGTCGGACGGATCTCGATCGTCTCGCCGGGACCCGCGAAGGCCCGACCGAGCTCCTCGGCCCGCTCCCGGTCGACGACGTCGACGAGGAAGAAGCCGGCGAACTGCTCCTTGGTCTCGGCGTAGGGCCCGTCGGTCGCGATCGGCTCGCCGTCGGCCCAGCGGTAGAGCCGCGCCGTCGCCGGGTCGCCGAGGGCCTCGCCGCCGAGGAGCTCGCCCGCCTCCTGCATCTCGGTGAGCAGCTGCTCGAAGTCGCGCTCCATCTGCTCGCGCTGCTGCGCCGGCAGCGCCTGGTGCGCGGCGACGAAGTCGCCCGTGGGATGCCCCCAGGGCTGGGGCGTGGAGTGGACGAGGATGACGAACTTCATGGTGGTGCCTCCTGCCGCCGGGGCGGCCTCGGGATGCGGCCTGCTGGCCATGACACCACGGACGTCGGAGCCGCGGGGCGCTCTTCGACATGCTCGGGGAAGGAATGGCGGCCGGGGCGCGTTCCGCCACCGATGACTGCCGATGCCGCCGCCGAGACCGCCCGCCTCATCGCCCTCGGGGTCCACGACCTCGCCGGCCTCACCGCCACCGCCTTCGCCGACCTTGTCCCCGACGCCCCGGAGGGCGACGGCGTGCTCGTGGTCTCCCCTTCGCTCGTCCCGGCGGCAGACCTCGCCCCGCTGCTGACGAAGGGGGACCAGCCCGGGTTCGTCGTGACGGACATGACCGACCTGGCCGACTTCGTGCCGCGGCCCGACGAGGTCGTGCCCGATGCACCGCTCTACTGGATCACCGACATCGAGCGCGGTGACGAGATGGCGGGCTGGTCACCCGACGAGGCGCTGCCGGCGATCCGCGAGCGCGGCCGCCACCCGCTCACGGTGAGCGAGGGCATCAGCTGGCTGCTGCAGGAGCCGGAGCGGCTCGAGCGCAACCGGTGCTTCATGACGATCGCCTCCCGCAAGCCGAAGGCCAAGGGCCTGGACGCCCGCACGCCCGCCATCTGGATCAGCAACGGCACCGGCCGCGACGGGCGTGAGCGCAAGGGCGCGCCCAAGGTCGGCTGGTGCTGGGCGGGCAACCGGCACACCTGGCTGGGCTTCGCCTCGGCGGCCGCCCGCCACTGACGGCGTGCACACAGCCCTCAGTCGGCGTGGGGAGCGACATTGGCGACGATCGCGTCGTGCAGCCACTGCGCCGTGCCGGGCTCGATCTGCTCGTAGTGCTCGGTGTGGCCGGGTCATCAGGCCGAGGTCGGTGCCGACCTGGACGAGGTCGCCTCCGGTGTCGAGGGCCAGCTCGAGTCGACGATCGGTGCAGGCGTTGAGGATGCGCAGCCGGTAGCGGGCGGCGTCGACGTCAGCCCGACCTCGCGCGCCGAGGTGCTCGTGCCGATCGAGGGCTATCGCGGTCGCTTACGTCCTGCACTGCCACAACCTCGAGCACGAGGACCGGATGATGATGGCCGACTTCTCGGTGGTGTGAGGGCCCGCGTCACACCACGGGCACCACGTCCGTGTGGGTGAAGTCGTCTCCCGTGAAGAGCACGGGCTCTCCGGTCGTGGCGGCCAGGGCATAGGCGAAGCAGTCGCCGAAGTTGAGCCCGGCCGCGTGACCTGACCCCCTGCCGTAGTCGCGGTAGGCCGCTCGCGCAGCGGCGACCTGCTGCTCGTCCACCGGCACCGCGTCGAGGCGCAGGTCGGCCACGAGTCGGTCATCTGAGGGGTTTTTGAGGTCTTCGACCTCGACGCGACCCGGCCGGACAGTGAAGGGTGGAGCACATGACACCGACGTCCACCCCCCTTCGCCGGACGACTGCGGCAGGCCGACTGCCGGGTCGAGGACCTGCGGAAGCTCCTCGAGACCCAGCCCGACCCGCAGCTGACCTTCACCGACCGCATCGAGCAGCAGGTGCCGATCTACGACGCCGCCATCCTGCGAGCGGCCATCGCCACCGAGGAGGGTTGTGCCGCAGTCGAGTTCGAGCTCGCGCACGTCCTCGCCGACGGCCCCGGCATCTTCGTCATGGCCGGCGCGCTGGCCCACCCCGTCGTCGACCGGGTCTCCGCGGCCTTCGAGGCGATCATCACCACCGAGCGTGCGAAGGGGGGCGAGGTCGGCGACCACTTCGCCGCCGGCGGCGTCAACGACCGCATCTGGAATGCGCTCGAGAAGCTCGCGGTCGACCACCCCGAGGACTTCGTCGACTACTACAGCGACGACCTCGTGGCCCTGGCCGCCCGCGCCTGGCTCGGCCCCGGCTACCAGGTGACCAGCCAGGTCAACGTCGTCAACCCCGGCGGCGTCGGGCAGACCGTGCACCGCGACTACCACCTCGGCTTCACTTCTCCCGAGGTCACCGAGCGCTACCCCGCGCACGTGCACGCTCTCTCCCCCGTGCTCACCCTCCAGGGCGCGATCGCCCACTGCGACATGCCCGTCGAGACCGGGCCGACGCTCTACCTCCCGCACTCGCAGAAGTACCCGCACGGCTACCTCGCCTACTGGCTCGACGAGTTCCAGGAGTACTTCGGCGAGCACCACGTGCAGCTGCCCCTGACGAAGGGGGATGCCGTCTTCTTCAACCCCGCCCTCTTCCACGCCGCCGGGTCCAACACGACGAGCGACGTGCGGCGGATGGCCAACCTGCTGCAGATCAGCTCGGCCTTCGGCCGCGCCATGGAGGCCGTCGACCGCGAGCGCATCGTCACCGCGATCTACCCGACGCTTCTGTCCCGCACGGCTGCTGGTGTCGGCGTCGACCACGCGGTGAGCGCGAGCGCGGAGGGCTACGCCTTCCCGACCAACCTCGACCTGGACCAGCCCGTCGACGGCATGTCGCCCCCTTCGCAGGCCGACATCGTGCGGCAGGCTCTCGCCGACGGCGCCACACCCGCCGACCTCACCACCCGACTCACCGGGCACGCCGCTGCCCGCCGCACCTCCTGAAGGAGCCCGATGCAGCAGCTGCTCACCGACAAGGTCGTCCTCGTGGCGGGAGGCACGTCCGGCGTCGGCGCCGGGATCGCCCGCGCCGCCGTCCGCGAGGGCGCGACCGTCGTCGTCTCGGGGCGCCGACCCGAGCCGGGCGACGCCCTGGCCGCCGAGCTGGGCGAGCGTGCGAGCGCCGTCACCGGCGACGTCTCCGACCCCGAGCAGGCGAAGGGGGTCGTCGCCGCCACGATCGAGCGGCACGGCCGCATCGACTGCCTCGTCAACTGCGCCGGGCTCACCGACCGCGGCTCAGTCCTCGACACGACGCCCGAGCTCTTCGACGCGCACATCGCGACCAACCTGCGCGGCCCCTTCTTCACCATGCAGGCCGCGATCGCCGACATGACCGCCCGCTCGGCGCCGGTCACGATCGTCAACATCGCGAGCATCAGCGCCCAGGGCGGCCAGCCCTACCTCGCGCCCTACGTCGCGGCCAAGGCGGGCCTGCTCGGGCTGACGAAGAACGTCGCCCACGCCCACCGCTTCGACCGGATCCGGGTCAACGCGCTCAATATCGGGTGGACGCAGACCGAGGGCGAGGACGCGACGCAGCGCCGCTTCCACGACGCCGGCGACGACTGGGTGGAGCAGGCGGGCGCCCGCCTGCCCATGGGCAGGCTCGGGCAGGTCGACGAGATCGCGGACGCGGTCGTCTTCCTGCTCTCGGACCGCAGCGGGGTCGTCACCGGCTCCGTCATCGACTGGGACCAGCAGGTCATCGGAGGGCAGGACTGAGATGCGCATCGGACTCATCGGCCTCGGGCGCATCGGCGCCTTCCACGCCGACACCCTCGCCGGGCTCGACCACGTCGACGAGCTCGTCGTCACCGACCCGGTCGCCGCGGCCGTCGAGGCCGTCACCGGCCGGATCGGCAACGCCACGGCGGTCGCCGACCCCGACGCGCTGCTCGCCTCGGGCGTCGACGGCGTCGTCATCGCGGCGGCCACCAATGCGCACGCCGACCTCATCCGCGCGGCCGTGGCGCAAGGAGTCCCGACCTTCTGCGAAAAGCCGGTCGCCGGCACGATCGCCGAGTCGCTCGCCGTCGAGGCAGCCGTCGCCGGCAGCGACGTGCCGGTCCAGATCGGGTACCCGCGCCGTTTCGACCCGGCCTTCGTCGCCGCGCGTGACGCGGTCCGATCCGGCGAGCTGGGCCGGGTGACGACCGTCCGCTCGACGACCCTAGACCCCGCCCCGCCGCCGGCGGCCTACCTCGCCGTGAGCGGGGGCATCTTCCGCGACTGCTCCGTGCACGACCTCGACGCGGTGCGCTGGGTGACCGGCCAGGAGGTCGTCGAGGTCTACGCCACCGGCGCGGTCGACCCCGACGCCCCGGCCGAGATGTACGCCGCCCACGGCGACCACTCGACGGTCTCGGCGCTGCTCACCCTCTCCGACGGCACGATCGGTGTCGTGTCCAACACCCGCACCAACGGCCGCGGCTACGACGTGCGGCTCGAGGTCCACGGCATGGCCGACGCGGTGGCCGCGGGTCTCGACGAGGGGCTCCCCCTTCGCTCGACGACGCCGGGCGCGACCTGGCCCGCGGGCCCGGCCCACGGGTTCTTCATGGACCGGCTCGCCGAGGCCTTCCGCATCGAGCTCGGCGTCTTCACCCGCGTCGCGGCCGGCGAGGTCGACAACCCGTGCACCGTCGCCGACGCCATGGGCACCGCGTGGGCGGCCGAGGCCGCGACGCTGTCGCTGGCCGAGCACCGGCCCGTGACGATCGACGAGATCCGCGCCGCCAGCGGCGCCTGAATCACCGCAGGGAGCCCTGAGTCACCGCAGGGAGCGAAGGGCGACCCCCGGGTCCGCGAGTGCCGCGGGGTCGGGGGTCGCGTGCGTCGCGATGAGCTGCTCGGCGACGCGGATGTCCTTGGCGACGACCGGGCCCCGGCCGAGCGAGGTGGCTGCGACGAGCCGCCCCCCGGCGTCGAGACCGAAGTGGATCAGCGATCCGTCCTCGCGGCGACGTACGACCTCGTCGACGGCGGTCGTCGGCAGGCCGGCGGTCTGCAGCATCTGGTCGTACTGGTCGGACCAAAACCAGGGGACGGCGACGTGCGGCTCCTGCCCACCCGTCATCGACGCGGCGACGGTGACCGCCTGGTCGTGGGCGCTGCGCCAGGACTCGACGCGCACCCGGTGACCGCTGCGGGCGTCGGGGAAGGCCGCGCAGTCCCCCGCTGCCCAGACCCGCGGGTCGCTCGTCCGCAGCTGCTCGTCGACGACGATGCCGTCCTCGACGAGCAGCCCTGCCGCAGCGGCGATCTCGGTGTGTGGGGCGGCTCCGACACCGGCGACGACCGTGTCCACGTCGAGGCTCTCGCCGGTGGAGAGACTGGCGCGCAACCCTCCCTCGTGCCGCTCCACGGCGGTGACGGTCGTGCCCGTGCGCACCTCGACCCCGTGCGCCGCGTGCAGCGCGACGACCCGCTCGGCGACGACCGGCGGGACCATCCGGGCCAGGGCACGCTCGGCGGCCTCGACGACGACGACCTCCATGCCCCGTTCGCGGGCTCCCGCCGCGATCTCCAGGCCGATGAAGCCCGCACCGATGACGAGCAGCCGCCCGCCCCTGCTCACGAGGTCACGCAGCGTGGCGGCGTCGGAGTGGGTGCGCAGGTAGTGCACGTGATCGAGGCCCAGCCGGCGCGGCCCAGCGCCGGTCGCGAGCAGCAGCCGGTCGTAGGGCACGGGCCCGTCGGTGGTCTCGACGGTCCGCGCCTCGCGGTCGATGCCGGTGACGTCCACCCCGAGACGAAGGGCGACCCCCGCCTCGGCCAGCGCCTCCGCCGTCCACGGGTGGACCAGCTCGGCGTCGTCGGCGGCCAGGGCCGCCTTGGAGAGGGGCGGGCGCTCGTAGGCGATGACGTCTTCACGGCCGAGCAGGGTGATCGCGCCGGTGAAGCCGCGCTCGCGCAGCGCCATCGCCGCCCGGGTGCCGCATTCGCCGGCACCGACGACGACGATCCGCTCCGGCCCGCGCGTGCTCTCGCTCATGACCCGACCTTCGCACAGGGTCCGACGGCGGTCACGCGCGCGCCACGCGGCGACGTCGAGGACATGTCACCGCTCGACGAGAGTGCCGTGTGCTCCGGGATCGCTCGCCGCTGGCCGGACATCCGCCCCCTTCGACCGGCTGCGCTGACAGACTGGAGCCGGACACCGACGTCACGCAGGAGGACCCCGTGAGCACCATACCGCCCGAGGACATCGACACCCAGGGCCACGCCGGCCTGCTCATCGGCTCGCAGTGGAGCCCGCCCGGCGACCCGACGTGGGTCGCGGTCATCGCGCACGGCTACGGCGAGCACATCGGGCGCTACCAGTGGGTGGCCGAGCGGCTCACCGCCGACGGCGCCGTCGTCTACGGGCACGACCACGTCGGCCACGGGCGCAGCGAGGGCGAGCGGGTGCTGATCGAGGACTTCGAGCGGGTCGTCGACGACCTGCACCTGCTCGTGCAGCGTGCCCACGTAGAGCACCCCGACCTGCCGCTCGTGCTCATCGGCCACTCGATGGGCGGCATGATCGCCGCCCGCTACACCCAGCGCCACCCCGAGACGCTCACGGCAACGGTGCTCTCCGGCCCGGTGCTCGGCTCGTGGGAGCCGACCGCCCTGGCCGACCTCGACGAGATCCCGCCGACGCCGATCGACATCACGACCCTGAGCCGCGACCCCGACGTCGGGCGTGCCTACGAGGCCGACGAGCTCGTCTGGCACGGCGACTTCACGCGGCCCACCCTCCTCGCGCTGCGCGCCTGCCTCGAGACGATCACTGCGGGTGGGCGCCTGCAGGTCCCGACGATCTGGCTGCACGGCGCCGACGACCAGCTCGTCCCGATCGACCGCTCCGACGAGGGCTGGGCACACATCGCCCCCGACGGCGCCCCGTCGAAGCGCTACCCCGGCGCCCGCCACGAGATCTTCAACGAGACCAACCGCGAAGAGGTCCTCGACGACGCCCTCGCCTTCGTGCACGAGCACATCGGCTGATCGAACTCCCGGTCGAAGGGTGGACGGGGTCGAGCCTGACGGCGTTGGTGTCACCTGGCCCCCCGGAGAGAGGCAACCGGGTGACACCAACGCTGCCGGGTGACGATAACGCTGCCAGCCAGGCCGCTCACCCGCCCTCGCTGACGCTCGGTCGGCGCGCCGCGCCGTCGTCAGTCGTTTTGCGGGAACCCGAGGTTGAGGCCCCCGTGGCTCGGGTCGAGCCAGCGCTGGGTGACCGCCTTGGTGCGGGTGAAGAAGTGCACGCCCTCGATGCCGTGGGCGTGCGTGTCGCCGAAGAGGCTGTTCTTCCACCCACCGAAGGAGTAGTAGGCCATCGGCGTGGGGATCGGCACGTTGATGCCGACCATCCCGACCTCGACCTCGTGCTGGAAGCGTCGCGCTGCCCCACCGTCGTTGGTGAAGATCGTCGTGCCGTTGCCGTAGGGGTTGTCGTTGATCAGCTGCAGGCCCTCGTCGTAGGAGCCCACCCGCACGACCGAGAGCACCGGGCCGAAGATCTCGTCCGTGTAGATCGACATCTGCGGCGTCACCCGGTCGAAGAGCGTCGGCTTGAGGAAGAAGCCCCCACCCAGGTCGCCCGCACCCTCGCGCCCGTCGATGACGAGCTCCGCGCCGGCCTCGACGCCCTCCTCGACGTAGCCGGTGACCTTGTCCAGGTGCGCCCGGGTGACGAGCGGCCCCATGTCGGAGTCGCCCATGCCGTCACCGGTGCGCAGGGTGCGGGTGCGCTCGGCGATCTTGGCGACGAGCTCGTCGGCGATCGTGTCGGTCGCGAGCACGACCGAGATCGCCATGCACCGCTCCCCCGCAGCCCCGTAGCCGGCGTTGACCGCGGCGTCGGCGGCCAGGTCGAGGTCGGCGTCGGGCAGGACGAGCATGTGGTTCTTCGCGCCGCCGAGCGCCTGGACCCGCTTGCCGGCGGCGACCCCGCGCTCGTAGACGTAGCGCGCGATCGGCGTCGACCCGACGAAGGAGACCGCCTTGACGTCGGTGTGGTCGAGCAGCGCGTCGACCGCCTCCTTGTCGCCGTGCACGACGTTGACCACGCCGTCCGGCACTCCGGCCTCACGCCACAGGTCGGCGATGAGGTTGACCGCGGTCGGGTCCTTCTCGCTCGGCTTGATGACGACGGTGTTGCCCGTCGCGACGGCGATGGGGACGAACCACAGCGGCACCATGGCCGGGAAGTTGAAGGGCGAGATGATCGCGACGACCCCGAGCGGCTGGAGGATCGAGTAGGCGTCGATGCTCGTCGAGACGTTTTCGGAGAAGCCACCCTTGAGCAGCTGCGGGATGCCGCAGGCGAACTCGACGACCTCCTGGCCGCGCGAGATCTCCCCCTTGGCGTCCTCGTAGGTCTTGCCGTGCTCGGCGGTGATCGCCTTGGCGATCTCGTCCTTCCGCTCCTCGAGCAGCTGACGGAAGGCGAAGAGCGCCCGCACGCGACGGGCGAGCGAGATGTGGCCCCACTCCTGCGCCGCCGCCTTGGCCTTGGCCACGACCTCGTCGACGGTCTCGGCGCTGGCGAGGTCGAGGGTCCCGGTGACCTCGCCGGTCGCGGGGTTGTAGACCTCGCTGGTCCGGCCGGGCTCCCCCTGCCACGACTGGTGACCGACGAGGTGGGTGATGCGACCGGGCGCGGTCGGGCTGGCGCTCATCTGTGCCCTCCTTTGGGCAACGGTGACTTTGTCCTGACATATTAACAACTGGTCGGGGTGAGCGGTACCCCCTTCATCCGGGCGAAGGGGGGTGGCTCAGGGCAGGGCGACGCCGACCGGTCGTCCGCTCGCGAGGGACTCCATCCCGGCGGAGCAGACGAGCGTCGAGAGCCAGCCGTCGCGGCTCGTGGCCCCGACGACCTCGCCACGGAGGGTGGCGTCGACCCAGGCTTGGACCTCGAGGTCGTAGGCCCGCTCGAAACGGACGCGGTAGTCGGGCGCGATCGGGCCACCCCAGCTGCCCGCGGCGCCGTCGACCCCCTGCGGACCGACGGTCGTCGTGTACATCTCGCCCCACGGTCGGCCGATGATCGCGCTGCCGTCCTCACCGACGGCCTCGACACGGACCTCGTAGCCGGTGCGGCTGCTCACGAAGACCTCGTTGGTCACCACCGCCCCGGACTCCATCCGGAAGATCGAGACCTGCGGGTCGACCACCCCGTCGAGGGCGTGCCGCGTCGGGGTCGGGCTGATGACCTGGATCGAGACGATCTCCTCGCCGAGCAGCCAGCGCGCGCAGTCGACCTCGTGCACGAGGCTGTCGCGGACGATCATCTCGGAGCGGAAGTCGGGATTGGGCACGGACAGGTTGCGGTGGGTCTGGTGGAGCAGGAGCGTGCGCCCCATCCGGCCGGAGCCGAGCAGCTCGTGCAGCCGGGTGTACTCGGGGTCGAAGCGCCGCATGAAGCCGACCTGGACGAGCGGGCGGCCGACCGCCCGCTCGGCCTCGATGACGCGCAGCGAGGAGGCGCTGTCCATCGTCAGCGGCTTTTCGCACAGCACGTGCACGCCCCGCTCGAAGCACGCGAGCAGCTGCTCCTCGTGGACCGACCCCGGCGAGGCGAGGACGACCGCATCGACCTCGGGGTCGACGATGAGGTCGAGCGGGTCGGCGTGCACCCGCACCGGGCCGCCGACCCCGCCGAGCTCGTCGGCGAGCGCCTGGGCCCGCTCGACGTCGGGGTCGGCGACCGCGGAGAGGCGGGCCTCCACGATCCGCGACGCGAGCCGCCGCG
Organism: Janibacter hoylei PVAS-1; assembly: GCF_000297495.1. Lineage (GTDB taxonomy): Bacteria > Actinomycetota > Actinomycetes > Actinomycetales > Dermatophilaceae > Janibacter > Janibacter hoylei. Next base: position 32,761 of record NZ_ALWX01000019.1, read on the forward strand.
CGTGGTCGGCGCCCATCGTGCCGACCCCGACCACCCCGACGCGCAGCCCGGCGCGACGGCCCCGGCCACCCTCCGGTCCCTGAGAAGCGAGGCCGCCTGCGGCCGCAGCGTCTCGAAGGGCAGGACTCGACGTCACTGCGACGTCTCCTCCTGCACCTGCGGCTTGCCGGGCCCGGCGAGCTGCCGCACCTCCGGGTCGGCCGGGTCCACCCGCTTGCCGGGGTCCACGTCACCGAGCTCGTGCTTGAGCGCGTCGAGCTCCTGCCCGCCGGCCATCTCCGCCGTCAGCTGGTCGAGCGTCAGCTCGTCGCGGTGGGCGTCGAGGGTGAGCCGGCCGAGCTTGAGGATGAGGAAGTGGTTGCCCACGAGGTAGGCGTGGTGCGGGTTGTGGGTGATGAAGACGACTCCCAGACCGGCGTCGCGCGCCTTGGCGATGTACTTGAGCACGACGCCCGACTGCTTGACGCCCAGGGCCGCGGTCGGCTCGTCGAGGATGATGACCTTGGCCCCGAAGTAGATCGCGCGGGCGATGGCGATGCACTGCTTCTGACCACCCGACAGACCACCGACCGGCCGGTCGAGGTCGCCGATGTGGATGCCCATCTTCTGCAGCTCTTTGTCGGCGATCGACCTCATCCGGGCCGCGTCGAGGAAGGGCCCCTTGCGCAGCTCGTTGCCCATGAAGAAGTTGCGCCACACCGACATGAGCGGCGCCAGCGCGAGGTCCTGGTAGACCGTCGCGATGCCGAGCGCCTGCGCGGCACGCGGCGACGCGAGGCTGCGGCTCACCCCGTTGACCTCGAAGGTCCCCGTGGTGTGCTCGTGCAGCCCGGCCATGATCTTGATGAGCGTCGACTTGCCGGCACCGTTGTCACCGAGGACGCAGGTCACCTCGCCGGGGTAGACCTCGAGATTGACGCCCTGCAGCGCATTGACGTTGCCGTAGGACTTGCCGACGTCCTTCATGCCGACGAGGGGCTCGACGTCGGCCGCGCGCCGCGGCGTGGTCTGGGTGCTCATCGTGCGTCCGCCTTCTTCTTGACGTAGAGGTTGACGAGGGTCGCGAGCAGGAGCATCACGCCGAGGAAGGTGAAGAACCAGTCGACGTTCCAGCCCGCGTAGTTGATGCCCATGCGGGTCATGCCGAAGATCAGCGCGCCGAGGGCCGCGCCGACGACCGACCCGTAGCCACCGGTGAGCAGGCAGCCACCGACGACCGCGGCGATGATGTAGATGAACTCCTGGCCGACACCCTCGCCGGACTGCATCACCTGGTACGAAAACAGCAGGTGCATGCCGAGCATCCAGGCGCAGAAGCCGACGGTCATGAAGAGCCCGATCTTGACCCGCGTGACGGGGACACCCACGGCGCGGGCGGCGGCGGCGTCACCGCCGACGGCGAAGATCCAGTTGCCGATCCGGGTCCGCTGCAGCACGAGCGAGCCGATCACGACCATGACGAGCCAGTAGACGACGAGCGACTTGATGGTCACCGGACCGACGGAGACGCTCCATGCGAAGACCTGCTGCGCAGAGGCGTAGCCGTCCATGTCGGAGATCGTCGGCGTCGAGACGGTGCCGCCGACGAGCCGCGTCACGGCGAGGTTGGCACCCTGGAGCACGAAGAAGGTCCCGAGCGTCACGAGGAAGCTCGGCAGTCCGGTGCGCATGAGCAGCCAGCCGTTGAATGCCCCGACGAGCAGCGAGAAGAGCAGCGCCGCGAGCACCCCGACCCAGACGTTGAGCCCGAAGTTCCATGCGGTGAGGGCCGCGCAGATCCCCGATGCCGTCGCCGCGACACCGGTCGACAGGTCGAACTCGCCTCCGACCATGAGCAGCGAGACGCCGACGGCCATGACGCCGATGGCGGAGGCCTCGTAGAGGATCGTGCCGGTGTTGCCCAGGCTGCGGAAGGACGGGGCGACGGCGAGGAAGAGGGCCATGACGGCCAGGGCGCCGATGAGCGCTCCGACCTCGGGCCGGGCGAAGAGGAGGCCGGCCCTCCCCTTCGCCACGACTCGGTCGTCCGCCTCGGGTGCGGCGGTCTGTGCGGTCATCCCCGGATCAGTCCTCGAGCAGCAGGTCGACGTTCTTGTCGTCGACGAAGGCGGGCCCGGTGAAGCTCGGCTCGCCGCCGCCGACGGAGGCGCCCTTGTTGACGCGCAGCCACAGCGAGTCGACGGCCTGGTAGCCCTGGACGTAGGGCTGCTGGTCGACCGCCCACTCGATGCCGCCGCCCTTGATCTGCTTGAGCGCCTCGTCGTTGAGGTCGAAGGTCGCGACCTTGGCCTCGCTGCTGGCCTCCTTGACCGACTTCTGCGCGATGAGGGCGAAGGGGGCGCCGAGCGTCAGCACGTGCGTGATGCTCTTGTCCTGCTGCAGCTTGGCGGTGATCGTCGACTGCACGTTGGCGGTGTCGGTGCCCTTGACGTAGATCTTCTCGGACTTGTCGAAGGTCTCGGCGACGCCCTTGCAGCGGGCCTCGAGCCCGACGTGGCCCTGCTCCTGGATGACGCAGAGGGTCTTGCCCGCCTTTTCCTCGGTGAGGCGCTCGCCCGCGGCCTCGCCGGCGAGCTCGTCGTCCTGGCCGAAGAAGGACAGGGCGCCCATGTCCTTCCACTCGTTCATGCCGGCGTTGAGCGCGACGACGGGGATGTCGGCGCCGACGGCCTTCTCGACGTTGCCCTTCATCGCCTCGGGCTTGGCGAGGGTGACGGCGATGCCGTCGACCTTCTTGTCGACCGCCTGCTGGACGAGGTTGGCCTGCTGGGCACCCTCGGGGTTGGCGGTGTACTCGAGCTTGACGTTGTTCTTCTTGGCGGCGTCCTCGGCACCGGCGCGCACCTGGTCCCAGAAGGTGTCACCGGGCTCGGCGTGGGTGATGAAGGCGACGGTCATCTCGGGGGTGTCGACACCACCCGCGCTGCCTCCGCCCTCCTCGGTCTGCTTGCCCCCGGATGAGGAGCATGCGGCGAGTGCGAGCGCGGCCATGGCCGACGTCGCGGCGACGCTGACGCGTGAAAAACGGGACATGGGTTCTGCCTTTCTCATCATCCGTCGCTCCGTTGCGGCGGAAGGGTGCGGTGCCCGGGCGGGCACCTCTCTTCAGTTGTGAGTCTGGGGGCTCGCGTCGTCGACTCGCGGGATCTCCGCCGGGTCGAGATGCGAACGTTGTCGGCTCTTGTGCTGCTCGTAGGTGGCTCGCGCCTCGCGGGTGCTGTCGAGCTCGCTCACCTCGCCGACGGGCACGTCCCACCACGAGCCGGAGTCGGGCCCGAAGACCATCGGGTCGGTCTCGACGTGGATGACGACGGGCCCGCCGTCGGCCGGGGCTGCTTTGGCTTCGCGGATGGCGGCTTCGAGCCCGGCCCGGTCGTGCACCTCGATGACGTGGGCGCCGAGCGAGCGCGCGTTGGCGGCGAGGTCGACGGGCAGCCGGTCGCCGTCGAGGCGCCCCCCGTCGCCGCGGCCCCGGTAGGCCGTGCCGTACCGCTGGCTGCCGAGGGACTGGGAGAGCGACCCGATGGAGTGGAAGCCGTGGTTCTGCACGAGGACGACGATGACCTTGGTCCGCTCCTGGACCGCGGTGACGAGCTCGGTCGGCATCATGAGGTAGCCGCCGTCGCCGACCATCGCGAAGACGTCGCGGGTCGGGTCGGCCCAGCGGATGCCGAGCGAGGCCGGCACCTCGTAGCCCATGCAGGAGAAGCCGTACTCGACGTGGTAGCCGCGTCGGTCGCGGACCCGCCAGGTCTTGTGCAGGTCGCCGGGCATGGAGCCGGCGGCACACAGCACGACGTCGCGGGGGTCGGAGAGCTCGTTGACGAGCCCGAGGACCTCGCCCTGGGTGAGCAGGCCGTCGGCGAGCGCGTCGGTGATCTGCGACGAAGGGTGGTGGGCCGCCTCGACCTGCGCGTCCCAGTCGGCACACAGGTCGGCCTGCTCCTGCCGGTAGTCGTCGTCGACGGACCAGCCGTCGAGCGCGGCGGTCAGCGCGGTGATCGCCTCGCGTGCGTCGCCGACGACGGTGAGACCGGAGTGCTTCACCGCGTCGAAGGGGGTGATGTTGAGGTTGACGAAACGCACCCCGTCGGCGGCGAAGGCCGTGCGGCTGGCGGTCGTGAAGTCCTGGTATCGGGTGCCGATACCGATGACCACATCCGCTTGTGCCGCAACGGCATTGGCTGCCGTCGTGCCGGTCGACCCGACCGCTCCGAGGAGCTGCGGGTGACCGTGCAGGAGCGATCCCTTGCCAGCCTGGGTCTCCCCGACGGGGATGCCGGTCGCCTCGCACAGCGCGGCGAGCGCGTCCTCGGCGCCGGAGTAGTGGACCCCGCCGCCGGCGACGATCATCGGCCGCTCGGCGGAGCGGATGATCTCGGCGGCGGCCGCGATGCGGGGGGGCCTCGGCCGGGGGCCGGGCGACGTGGTGGGTCCGCTCGGCGAAGAGCTCGACCGGCCAGTCGTAGGCCTCGGCCTGGACGTCCTGCGGCAGCGAGATCGTCACGGCGCCGGTCTCGGCGGGGTCGGTGAGCACCCGCATCGCCGCGAGGAGGATCGCGGGCAGCTGCTCCGGGCGCCGCACCTCGTCGTAGAAGCGCGAGAGCGGGCGGAAGGCGTCGTTGACCGTGAGGTCACCGCCGTGCGGCTGCTCGAGCTCCTGGAGGAGCGGACCCGCCGCGCGGGTGGCGAAGGTCGAGCTCGGCAGGAGCAGGACCGGCAGCCGGTTGATCGTCGCGAGCGCGGCGCCGGTCAGCATGTTGGTGCTGCCGGGGCCGACCGAGGCGGTGCAGGCCCAGGTCTGCAGGCGGTCACGCTGCTTGGCGTAGGCGACCGAGGTGTGCACCATGGCCTGCTCGTTGCGGGCGAGGACGTAGGGCAGGTCGGGCCCGCCCTCACCGGCAGCGAGCTCCTCCTGGAGCAGCGCCTGCCCGACGCCCGCGACGTTGCCGTGGCCGAAGATGCCGAGCACCCCGGCGAAGAGGCGCTGCCGCTCCCCGTCCCGCTCGCTCCACTGCGCCCCGAGGAAGCGCACGAGCGCCTGCGCCACCGTGAGCCTGACCGTCGTCATCGCTGCCACCTCTCCGAACCATCGCGCCGCCCGCTCCCTGAGGAGGTCGCTCCGCGACCACCCCCACCGCTCCCTGAGGAGGGCCCCCCCGGGCCCGTCTCGAAGGGTCCCTGAGGAGGGCCCCCCCGGGCCCGTCTCGAAGGGTCTGTCCCTTCGAGACGCTCGGCCGCAGACGGCCTCGCTCCTCAGGGACCGTGGGCACCTTCGGCCGCAGACGGCCTCGCTCCTCAGGGACCGTGGGGACCTTCAGCTGCAGACGGCCTCGCTCCTCAGGGACCGTGATGGTGGCGACCCTCATCGTCCGCCTCCGATCGGCAACCGCGGGTCGACCTGGCCGCCGACCCAGCTCTCCCGGATCGCGCCGTGCGCCGGGTCGTCGCAGATGAGCCAGGCCCGCTCCGGCCCGGGGCCGGCCATGACGTTGAGGTAGTAGAGGTCGGCGTCGGGCGCGGCCATGGCGGGCCCGTGCCAGCCGTGGGGCACGAGCACGGTGTCGCCGGTGGTGACCTCGACGAGCACGTCGATGGGCCTCCCTTCGGCGCCGTAGACCTGCTGGTAGCCGACCGGCTGGCGGCCGTCCTCGCGGTCGGTGCCGCGGGTGACCGGGGCGCGCCCGGCGGCGGCATCGCCGACGGACTGCGTCTCGAAGTAGTAGATCTCCTCGAGCTCGCTCTCCTGTCCGGGGCGGTCGGTGTCGTGCTTGTGCGGCGGGTAGGAGCTCCAGCCGCCGGCCGGGGTGATGACCTCGCAGGCGAGGATCTGCTCGGCCTCCACCAGGGTGTCGGGCATGCCGAAGCCGCGGACCTCGCGGCTGCACATGCCGGCGCCCCGCAGCTCGACGGGCACCCGGTCGGCGGGCACGAGGACGACCTCACGGCCGCCGCCGGTCGAGTCCTCGACCCGGGCGCCGCACAGGGCGACCCGCGCGGGCGCGCTGCCGGGGTTGGTGATCGTCAGCTCGCTGCCCGCGGGGGCGTAGAGGGTGTCGGTCGGCCCGGCGAAGACGCTCGGCCGCCCGGTCAGGACGTGCTCTTCACCAGCCACGGCCACCGTCGCGCCGCCCATGAGCGGCACGACGACGCCCTCCTCCCCGCAGAGCGTGTGCCCGACCTGCTGCCCGGGCTCGAGGACCGCGATGCGCAGGGAGGTGTGCTGCCAGCCGTCGACGGCGTCGGTGATCTCGACGGCCCAGGGACCGCCCTTCGGCGCGAAGGGGAGGTACCACCGGTCGTTGTCTGCCCCGGTGCGCGGGGTGTGGCTCATGCGGCACCTCCGTGGACGAGGTCGGCGGCGATGTCGACGGCGGCGGCGACGTCACCGTCCGGCGGGTAGAGCAGGGCCCGGCCGACGACGAGCCCGCGGACCTGCGGGATCTGCAGGGAGCGTCCCCAGGCCGCGTAGGCGTCGCGGGGGTCGCCCTGCGGGTCACCGCCGAGCAGGAGCGACGGGAGGGTCGTGCTGTCCATGACCCGCTCGAGCTCGTCGACGACGGGCAGCTTGAGCCAGGTGTGGGCGCTGCTCGCGCCGAGGCCCGAGGCGACGGTGATCGAGTGGATCGTCGAGTCCGGGTCGAGCAGGTTGACGACCTTGCCGTCGCGGCGGGTGGACCAGAAGGGCTCGACCATCGCCATGGTCCCGTGCGCGGCGAGCTCGGTAACCGCGCGTGCGCTGGCCTCGAGGGTCGCGACGCTCGCCGGGTCGTCGAGGTCGATGCGGGTGAGCATCTTGCCGCCGTCGATGCCCCGGGCGACGATCTCGGCGGCGGTGTGGCCGGTGAAGCGGTCGTCGAGCTCGAAGGCGGAGCCCTGCAGCCCGCCGCGGTTCATCGAGCCGATCGCGACCTTGCCCTCGAGGGCGCCCATGAGCAGCAGGTCGTCGAGGACGTCGGGCGTGCCGAGCACGCCGTCGACGCCGGGTCGGGACAGCGCGGTGGCCAGGCGGCGCAGCAGGTCGGAGCGGGAAGCCATCGCCAGCCGGTCACCGCGCACCCCGAGGGCGCCGCGGGCCGGGTGGTCGGCGGCGACGAGGAGCATCCGGCCGTCACCACCGAGCAGGGGGCGGCGCTCGCGGGCGGCCCAGCCGCGGGTGATGGCACCCGGGTCGGTGGCCCGGGTCGTCGTCAGGTCGGCGACCGAGGTGCGGGCCTGCTGCGTCGTCATGCCGTCGCTCCCTTCGCCGCCCACTGCGCCAGGCCGGCCTCGACCTCGGCGGTCGTCGGCATGGCCGTGCTGCACTCCAGGCGTGAGGCGACGATCGCCCCCGCGACGTTGGCGAACTCGAGGATGCGCCGCAGCTCCCAGCCCTCGAGGAGGCCGTGGACGAGGGCGCCGCCGAAGGCATCGCCCGCTCCCAGCCCGTTGACCACCTCGACGTCGAAGGGGGGCACCTCCACCCGCTCGTCGGCGGTGGCGGCGAGCACCCCCTTCGGCCCCTGCTTGACGATCGCCAGCTCGAGGCCGCGCTCGAGGAGGGCGTCGGCGGCGCGCTGCGGGTCGGTCTCGCCGACCGCGACCTCGCACTCCTCGCGGTTGCCGACGGCGATCGTCACGTGCTCCAGAGCTCGGCCGACCTCGCGGGTCGCCTCGCTCGGGTCGGCCCAGAACATCGGCCGGTAGTCGAGGTCGAGCACCGTGTGCTCGGCGCGGCCGCGGGCGGCGAAGGCGGTGTGGTGGGCCGCGCGGGAGGGCTCGGCGCTCAGACCGGTCACCGTGGTCCAGAAGACGCGGGCGGAGCGGATCTGCTCCAGCGGCAGGTCGGCGTCGGTGAGCATGAGGTCGGGGGCCGTCGGCCACCGGTAGAAGTACAGCGGGAAGTCGTCCGGCGGGTGCACCTCGCAGAAGGTCACCGGGGTCGGTGGGCCGTCGCCGACGATGGGGGTGATGTGGTCACCGGCGACACCGAGGCGCTCGGCCTCGGCCCGCACGTACCGGCCGAAGGCGTCGGCACCGGTCTTGGTGATGAGCGCGGTCGAGCGCCCGTACCGCGCGGCGGCGACGGCGACATTGGTCGCGGAGCCACCGAGGAACTTCTCGAAGGTCCGCACCTCCTCGAGCGGCACCCCGTGGTCCAGGGGGTAGATGTCCACCCCGGTCCGGCCCATGGTGATGAGATCGTGCATCAGCCCCGCCTCCCCAGGGTGGCGAGGTGGTCGACCGAGGCCCGCACGTCGGCGACGGGGTCTGCCGCACCGGCCGGCGTCGCCGGGTCGGCCGGGTCACCGGCGAGGATCGTGTCCTGCTCGAGCACGTACCAGCCCGCGTAGCCGGCGCCTTCGAGCGAGTCGACGATCGCGGCGACGTCGACGTCGCCACGGCCGAGGGCGACGTACATGCCGGCGGCGACGGCCTCGGTGTAGGTTGCCGAGCCCTCCTGCACCTTGCGGGCCCAGGCGAGGTCGACGTCCTTGAGGTGCATGTGGGCGATCCGCTCGGGGTGTTCGCGGGCGACGCGCACGGGGTCGCCACCCCCGATGAGGAGGTGGCCGGTGTCGAGGCACAGCCCGATGCGTGAGCCGGCGAGCACGCGGTCGGTCTCCTCACCGGACTCGACCATCGTCCCGACGTGCGGGTGCAGGGTGGCCGTGAGGCCCTGTGCCGCAGCGGCATCCGAGATCCGGTCGAGGTTGGCGACCAGGGTGGCCCACCCCCCTTCGTCGAGCTCGGGACGGGCGTCGTAGCCCTCCGCACCGGTCGCGGCGGCGATGACCACGGTCGTCGCCCGGGCCGCGACGAGACCGGCCATCGCCGTCTCGACGGTCGGCAGGGGGTCGATGCTCGGGTCGTGCAGGACGACGGGGACGAACTGGCCGACCGCGGCCAGGCCGTACTGCGCGAGCGTGTCCGCCTTGGCCTGCGGGTCGTCCGGCAGGAAGCCGTCGGGGCCGAACTCGGTCGCCGCGATGCCGAGCTCACGCATCTGCGTCAGCACGGTCTGCGGCTGATGCTGCCACCCCCAGCCGAGGACCTCGCACACCCCCCACGAGATGGGGGCGGCGGCGATCCGCTCGGTGATCGGGGGGCGCACGGTCGGGTCGGTCATGGTCACAGTCCTCGGATCTCGGTCAGGGCCACCGGGCGGCGCTGGGCGCGCGAGAGCTCGCAGGCCTCCGCCACGCGGAAGGCCTCGAGCGAGTCGGCGATGGTGCACGGGCTCTCGAGGCGGCCGGCGGCCACCTCGCAGAAGGCGGTGAGCTCGGCCCGGTAGGCGGGCTGGAAGCGCTCCATGAAGGACCACACCTGCGGGCCGCGGGGGAAGTCGACGTCCGGCTCGGCGCTGACCATCGCGAGCGAGTGGTCCAGGCCGGCGGTGACCGTGCCGCGCTCGCCCATGACCTCCATGCGCACGTCGTGGCCACCGCCGTTGTACCGGGTCGTCGACATGAGGACGAGCGTGTCGTCGTCGAGGGTGAGCACGGCGGCGCCGGTGTCGACGTCGCCGGCCGCGGCGAAGAAGTCCGCGCCCTTGTTGGCCCCGACGGCGTAGACGGAGGCGATCTCGTGGCCGGTGACGAAGCGGATCGCGTCGAAGTCGTGGACCCCGCAGTCGCGGAAGATGCCGCCGGAGGTAGGGATGAACTCGGCTGGCGGCGGTGCCTGGTCGTGCGTGTTGGCGCGGATCGTGTGGACGAAGCCCAGCTCGCCGGAGGCGACGGCATCACGTGCCCGGGCGAAGCCGGCGTCGAAGCGTCGCTGGTGCCCGATGTGCACGGGGGTCTCGCTCGCGGCGTCGAGGCGGGCCAGCTCGATGATCTCGTCGAGGTCGCCGGCGACCGGCTTCTCGCAGAAGGTCGCCACGCCGGCGTCGATGCCGCGGCGGATCCACTCCGCGTGGCCGTTGGTCGCGGTCGCGACGACGAGACCGTCGATGCCGGCCTCGAGCAGTTCCTCGGGCCGGCACGTCTCGACCGCGGCGCCGGTCCCCCGGAGGCGGGCCGCGACCTCGGCCACGACGTCGGCCCGGGCGTCGGTGACGACGAGGGTCTCCACGGCCGGCAGGGCCACGAGGGTCTCGGCGTGGAAGGCGCCGATGCGGCCCAGGCCGACGAGTCCGATCCGCATCCGCGGCACGCTCCTTTGCGCGAGGGGCACGTGAGTGATGCGGGACACTCTGGCCCACTCCCTTCGCGCCTGTCAATAGTTTGTCAGGACATATTGACGTATGGCTGTCCTGCCGTCGTGCGCGTATGCTCCCCGGCATGTCAGCGCAGCAGCTCGAGGTGGTCATCGACCGCGAGTCGCCGGTGCCGCTCTACCACCAGCTCGCCGAGCAGCTGACCGCCGCCGTCGACGACGGACGCCTCCAGCCGGGCGATCCCTTCGAAAACGAGGTGGCCCTCGCGACCCGCCTCTCCCTCTCCCGGCCGACGGTGCGCCGCGCGATCCAGAAGATGGTCGACCAGGGCCTGCTCGTGCGCCGCCGCGGCCTCGGCACGCGGGTCGCCAACCGCAAGGTGCACCGCAAGGCGCGCCTGTCCTCGCTCTTCGACGACCTCGAGGCCGAAGGGAGACAGCCGCGCACCGAGATCGTCGAGCTCGAGATGGGCACCGACGAGCGGGCCGCTGCGGCGCTCGACCTCGAGCCGGGGACCGAGATGCTCTCGCTCGTGCGGGTGCGCTCGGCCGGCGACCAGCCGCTGGCGATCATGCACAACTGGCTGCCGCCGGCCCACGCGGACATCACCCGTGAGGCCCTCGAGGCCCAGGGTCTCTACGCGCTCCTGCGCCGTCGCGGGGTCCGGCCCGTCGTCGCCCGCCAGTCGATCGGCGCGCGGATGCCGACGGCCGCCGAGCGCCGCGCCCTCGGCCTGCGCTCGGGCCAGCCCGTGCTGACGATGACGCGGATGGCCTTCGACGCCTCCGGCGCCGCGGTCGAGTTCGGCGACCACGCCTACCGGGCCGAGGACTACACGATCGACCTCATGCTCGACGAGCGCTGACGCCCCCGCCCGTCACCAGGGCTTGTCGACGCCCCCGGAGTTGCCCTCGTCCTGACCCTCTGCCTGGCGGCGCTCGCTCTCGGCCTCGTCCTGACCGGTCTTGTTGCGCTCCTCGAGCTCCTTCTGCTTCGGGTCCTTCTCCTCCTCGCCCTCTTCACCCTCGGACTCGTCGTCCTTCGTGTCCTCGGGGTCCTCCGGCTCCTCCTCGGGCTCCTTCTTGCCGGTCTGCTCCTCAAGCTTGTCCTTCTGCTCCTGCTGCTTGGCGCCGGCCTCGCCCTCGTTGCCGTCGTCGGACCCGTCGAGGCAGCCCTCGGGGCCCTCCTCGATGAGCGTCAGGGCCTCCTCGGCGAAGGCCTTCTCCTGGTCGGCGTCGCCGGCCTCGTTGGCCTGGTCGGCCTGCTGGGAGATCGTGATGACGAGGTTGGTCCGCACGGTGCAGTCGTCCTGCGGGTTGCCGGTGCGCGAGAGCGCCAGCTCGAGGTCGCGCCGACCCCCCTCGAGGTCACCGGACATCGACTTGCCCGTCCCCTCGACGAAGGGAGCACGCCACCGCTCGACGAGGTTGAGGATGCCCAGCCGCTCGGCGGCCCGGACCACGCCGGGCCCGTCGCCCGCGGCGTGCGCGTCCTGGGCCGAGCCCATGTGCAGGGGCAGGGTGAGGAAGCGCGCGGCGAGCACGAGGAGCACGATCGCGGGCAGCACGGTGCCCCAGACGAGGCGCCGCCGACGGCGCAGCCGGGGCTCGAGGGTCGCCATCACGACTCCACCCTTCGCAGTCGGCCGATCTCTCGGGTCATGGTGAAGAGGTCGACGAGGAGGAGCACGCACGCGATGACCGCTGCGACCCACACGAGCGAGGTGTAGGTCTCGATCTCGGTACCGGCGCCGTCGACGGTCGTGCCGGGGTCGGCCTCCTCGAGCGCCGGGCCGATGTCGCCGCCGGCCCGGTGGGTGTAGGGCACCCCGAGCTGCTCGGCGATCTCCTCGAGCTTGGCCTCGTCGATCTTGCTCACCCCGGGGTTGCCCGAGGCATCGGTCACGTCGTCACCGGTCGAGCCGTCGGCATTCGTCGTCGCCATCCGGCCTCCCTCCTCGGTGCCGTAGCCGAGCACGGCGCCACCGTCGACGAGGTCGGCCACGTCGAAGGGGGTCCCCGGCTCGGACGAGGTCTGCTCGCCGTCACCGAGGTAGAAGACGATGCGGGCCCGCTCGGGCTGGCGCTCCTTGACCCCCTCGAGGGTGGTGCGCAGGCGCTCATCGGCTTCGGTCACCGAGGAGCCGCCCGAGTAGAGGCTGTCCTCGGCGCGCAGGTTGTCCGTCGCGGTCCGCAGCGCCTGGGTGTCGGTCGTGAGCGGCATCGTCACGCGGGCCGTGTAGTCGAAGGTGATGATGGAGAAGCGGGCACCGGGCATCTCCTCCTGGATCTTCGCGATGTCGTCGCGGTAACCGTCGAGGCGGGTCGCGCCGTCGACGTGGTCGCGGGCCATCGCCGAGGTCGTCGTGTCGACGACGAAGAAGACGTTGACGTCCGAGGCGGCCTGACGCGCGATGCCGCCGGTGGTCGCCGGGCCGAGCAGGGCGACGACCATGGCGAGCGCTGTCGCCAGCCGCAGGCCCCACCGCAGCCGGTGGCGCGAGTCGGCGGCGAGGCGCCAGCCGGTGAAGCCGACGAGCAGCAGACCGAGGAGCACGACGATCGGCCAGGGCAGGAGCGGATGCCAGCTCATCGGCGCCACCTCCACAGGACGGGGTAGAGGACGAGCAGGCCGAACACCGCCAGGGTCACCCACACGGCGGGCAGGTCGGTGCGCACGGTGATCGGGGCGCTGTCGGGCAGGCGGGCCGCCTCGAGCTCCTCGATGTCGCTCGTCACCTCGGCGGTCGCGCCGGGCTGGTCGAGCCCCCAGGTCCGCCCGCCGGTCTTCTCCGTCGCGGTGACGAGCTCCTGGTGGTTGCTGCCGAAGTCGTAGGGGTTGAGCCCGTAGACGCGGATCTTGCGCTCGGTCGCCAGGTCGGCCGCCTCGTCGAGGGTGTAGACGCCCTCGCCGTGCACCTCGTTGTCCGTACCGAGGATGATCGCGCGCGGCCGCTCCTGGTCGAGGTGGTCGAAGTTGAAGACGCAGCTCGCCAGACCGTCACCGACCTGCGAGCTGGCCATGATCCGCTCGTTGAAGGTGCCGTCGGTCGGGCTGTACTGCCCGCCGCCGAAGGTCGTGAAGCCCTCGGCGTAGCCGGTCAGCTGCTCCTCGACGAGCTCGTAGTCGTCGGTGAGGGGGAAGGCGGTGACCGCCTGGTTGTTCCACAGCACGAGCCCGATGCGCTCGCCGCGGAAGCTCTTGACGATCTCGGCGAAGTCCTCGAGCACCGCCTTGTCGGTCCGGATCATCGACCCGGAGACGTCGAGGCAGAGCATGATGTCGCGGTTGTTCTTCTCCGGCTCGATCGTCTCGGTCGTCGCGGGTCGCCCGGCGGCGACCGCGAGGGGCAGGACGGTCAGGCCGATGATCGCGGCGATCCCGAGCAGCCGGGTGCGCTGCCGGGCGACGGCGGCACGGTAGGCGGGCAGTCGGGTGAGCCGGCGGGTGTGGGCGACGAGGACGGCCGTGCGGGCCGCCGTGTCGCGCCCGGCGAACCACCAGCCGAGGGCCGCGACGGCGCCGATGGCCAGGACGATGAGCAGGGTGAGCCACCACCACGTCAGACCCATCACGACCACCCCCCGACGACCTCGCGGGCCGCGCCCGCTGACGCCTCGAAGCTCGGCCGGTCGGCCTCGGCCGCCCCGAACTGCCGGGGGTAGAAGGTCTCGATGAGCTGCGCGAGGTGGGCCGGGCCGCGCTCACGCAGGTCCTGCGCGGTCATGGTGTCGGCACGCAGCCCGCTCGCCTTGGCGACGAAGCCGCGCACCACCTTCGACAGCTCGTGGTGACCCCGACGGGCGGTGATCTTGCCGCCGCCGACGGCCGAGTCGATCTCGTCGATCCGACGCAGGGCGTCCCGCCGCAGCTTGGTCAGGGCGGAGGGCGGCAGTGAGCCGCCACGCTCCTGCGGGTCCGGCGTGCGCGTGAAGAGCCAGATGCAGACGCACCAGATGATCAGGGCGAAGATGATGAAGCCGCCGAGGAGCGGCCAGGTGATCGCGTAGTCCTGCGGGGCGAGGTAGATCGGGTCAGCGTCCACGGCGCCTCTTCTCGAGCATGCGCACGATCATCGGCACGACCTCGTCGGTGTGCCCGGCGCGCGCGGAGGAGACGTCGGTCCGCCGCAGCATGGTCTCGACATCCGCCCTCCGGGTGGTCTCCGACCGGCCGAACTCCTCCGCCAGGAGGCGGTCGGTGGCCAGCAGGTCGGGCAGCGTGTGGTCGGCGGCGACATCGCGCACGAGGGTGTCCTCGGCGACGCCGAGGGGGTCGAGGTCGGCGACGTCGACCCACAGGACCTCATGGCGCAGCCGCAGGCTCCGCAGCAGGTCCTCGACCTCGCGGGGCTCGACGCCGTCGTCGGCGATGATGAGCAGGACCTTGCGCCCGCGGACGTTGCGGCTGACGTGCCGCAGCAGTCCCGGCAGGTCCGAAGGGGGTGAGTCCGGCTGGGAGAGGGCGATCGTCTCCTGCAGGATGTGCTCGAGGTGCCCCTCCGAGTTGCGCGCTCGGGTGGCGTGGATGCGCCCCGGCCCGCCGCTGATCATCGAGACGTCGTCGCCGTGGCGCACGGCGAGCCACCCGAGGACCCCTGCGGCGAGCACGGCGATGTCGCGCTTGGGCTCCCCGCCGGCGGCCGTGGCGGCCATCTCCCGGCCGGCGGGCATGATGACGACGAGGGAGAAGTGGCGCTCGGCGACGTAGCGCTTGATGAGCATCGAGCCGTGCCGGGCCGAGGCCCGCCAGTCGATGTCCCGGATGTCGTCACCGACCGCGTACTCGCGCAGGTCGTCGAAGTCCATCGACCGTCCCTTGTGGACAGAGGCGTACCCACCGTCGAGCAGCGCGACCGACCGGCGTCGGACGTGGATCGACAGCTTCCCCTTGACCTTGTGGACCAGTCGCGTCATGGCCGCCCTAGGGGGTGCGGACGGCGCGCACGACGGCGTCGATGATCGTCTCGACGCGCACGTCGTCGGCGGTGGCCTCGTAGGTGAGGAGCACGCGATGGCGCAGGACGCGGTGGGCCAGGTGGCGCACGTCCTCGGGGATGACGTGGTCGCGGCCCTGGAGCAGGGCGGAGGCGCGCGCGGCCTTGGCGAAGGCGATGGAGGCACGCGGGCTGGCGCCGATCTCGACGTAGCGCGCGAGCTCGGGCGGCATGACCTTGCCCGGGGTGCGGGTTGCCGAGACGATGAAGGTGATGTAGTCGAGGACCGCCTTGTCGAGGTAGACCGAGCCGGCCAGACGCTGCAGCTCGCGGGCGTCGGCGACGTCGATCATCGCCCGGTCCGGTTGGTCGAAGACGCCGGAGTCGATGCGGCGCACGACCTCGGCCTCCTCCGCGGGGCTCGGGTAGTCGAGCAGGTCCTTGAGCATGAAGCGGTCGAGCTGGGCCTCGGGCAGGACGTAGGTGCCCTCCTGCTCGATGGGGTTCTGCGTCGCGAGGACGAGGAAGGGCTCGGGGACCTTGAAGACCTGACCGCCGATGGAGGTCTGCCGCTCCTGCATCGCCTCGAGCATCGCCGACTGCGTCTTGGCCGAGCTGCGGTTGATCTCGTCGAGCAGGACGAAGTTGGCGTGGACCGGGCCGAGCTGGGTGACGAACTTGCCCTGGCTCGCGTCGTAGACCTGGGTGCCGACGATGTCGCTCGGCAGCAGGTCGGGCGTGCACTGGATCCGCTTGAAGGACCCACCGATCGCCGTCGCGAGCGCGTGCGCCGCCGTGGTCTTGGCCAGGCCGGGCACCGACTCGAGGAGCACGTGGCCGCTCGTCAGCAGACCGATGAGGAGGGTCTCGCGCAGACGCTTCTGCCCGACGACCTTCGTCTCGAAGCCCTTGTCGACCGCCGCGACGAGGCTGCGGGCCCGCTCCATCTGGTCCTTGCTGATCCTGCTCGTGGGCGGCACGAGGCTCCCCCTTCGATCGGTGGTCGATGTCGCGGCCACTCTACGGAGTGACGCGGCCCGCGGCACTGGGGAGCACTCCCCCCGAGACCGGCCGCGACATCGCCCCCTTCGCTCAGCTCGTCATGACGACGTCGTGCAGGGAGACGCCGTACCGCGTGGCGCGGCGGTCGGTGACGATCCGCACGTGCCGCGCCGAGGCGCCGGGCAGGCGGATGGTGTCGATGCCGCCGTCGCTGTCCTTGACCGTCTTGACGGTGGTCCACGACCGGCCGTCGAGGCTCGTCTGGACCCGGTACGACGAGGCGTACGCCGCCTCCCAGTCGAGGGTGATCCGACGCACGAGGCGCGGGGTGCCGAGGTCGGCGGCCCACCACGCGTCGTCACCCCAGGCGCTCGCCCACCGGCTCGTGGCGCTGGCGTCGATGGCATTGCCGGCCCGGTAGCTGCCCGCGAGGCTCCACTGGGTCGAGCTCGCGGTGGCCACCGCCCCCGTCGTCAGGTCGGAGCCCTCCTGCCAGCCCGTCGTCGCCGCCCAGGTGCGCAGGTAGGACTCCGGGCCGCGCAGCAGGTCCTGGACGACCTGCTCGCCCCGGGTCCCGCCGTGGGTGCGCATGTCCTGCACCCAGTCCGGGATCATCCCGTAGTGCGCGACGCCGTCGCGGTTGTAGTCCCAGATCCGCTGGCCGGTCACCTGGCGGTCGACGGTGCCCGACCCGGTGACGGTCGGGAAGGGGTACTTCAGCGGCTTCTCCGCGGCGTCGTCGCGGGGCGGCGGGGTGCCACCGAAGCCGTTCATGTCCATGCCGAAGCCGTAGCCGACGCCGTACTTCTGCCGCACCGGCCGATCGGCGTGACCCTCCTCGACGAAGTCCTCGGCACCGTGCCCGTACTGGGCGATGAAGCCGCCGAGCCGGTAGACCCGCTCGGTGAACTGCTTGTCCATCCACGAGTGGCTCGAGATGACGCCCGGGTAGCCCTCGGCCTCGAGGATCTCCATCGTCCGCTTGGCGGACTTGACGCTCTGGTGGTCGATCTCGACCATGAGATCTCGCTCCATCATCCCGCGCAGCGCGTACTCACCGAGCGAGGTCAGCCCGCGCTTGTTGCAGTGCGGCCCCTTGGGATAGATCGGCAGGACCTGCACCGGCAGGTGCTTGGCCACCTCGGGCGGGATGACCCCGCCCTCGACGGTGTTGTCGTGCAGGGAGGTCGGGCAGGACTCCACCTGCCAGAACTGCCCGGTGCTCAGGAAGTTGCCGGCGTTGACGACGATGCCCTGGGTGCCGGAGTCGAAGCGGACCCCGCACAGCGCGTTGTCGAACTTGTGGCACAGGTACATCGAGCGGATGCCGAGCTCCTTGGCCTCGTCGAGGCCGGCGTCGATCTGGGCCTTGGTGCAGTGCGCGATCCCGATGGTCTGCCCACAGCCGAAGGGAGCGGACACCTCCATCCCGAGGATGACGGCGAGCTTGCCCTGACGGATGTACTCGCGGGCCTCCTGGGCCGAGTAGGCAATCCGAAACCAGCCCTTGCCCGGGCCGCCGTGCCGCGCGTCGATGAAGGCCTCGAGCTCCTTGGTCTTCTTCACCTGCCGGCGCACGACGTCCATGTCGTTGCACGAGCTCGTGTTGACCTGCGTCGGCAGGGAGCAGAGCACCGAATTGTTGACGGTGTCGGCGACCATGATGCGCTGCCCTCCACGCCAGGCCCGCTCGACCCAGCGGTAGTACATCTGCTGGTGGGTCAGCGAGGACCACTTCGGCGCATCGGCGAAGGAGGGGTAGAGCGTGGTCGAGTGGGTGTCCAGCGGGCCCTTGCCCTCGAGGTGGGTGAGGTTTTCGATGAGGCCGGTCCGCCCGTCGCTGCCATGGCTGTGGCAGTCGGTGAGGGCGTCCTGGATGCCGAGCTCGCTGAAGGTCTTGCCACACACGATGTCCCCGCCGAATCCTTCGTCGGACATCAGGTGGGTGTGCGCGTCGATGAGCCCGCGCACCTCCCCCTGCGGCGTCGCCGTCGACGGGGCGCCCGTGACGTTGACCTCCGAGTCCTTGGCCTGCGGGGCGCTCTGCTCGTACCAGGGCTTGGTCCCGGCACCGGCTCCCGGGGCGAGCAGTCCGAGGACGAGCGCGAGCACGAGCAGGGCGAAGGGGGTCCCTCTGCGCCTGGTCCTGCGGCGGGGTGTGGTCATGGCGGTCTCCGATCGGTGGCGGCGGGTGGGGCCCGGCCTCCACAGGCTACCGACGAGTAACACTTTGGTCTACCGGTGAGTAACTTCGCGGCTCCGTAGGGTGCGTGGGTGCACTCCCCCGACCCGGCCCCGCGCGTCGGCCCCCGCGAGGTGCTCGGCCTGGCCGTCCCCGCCTTCCTCGCGCTCGTCGCCGAGCCGCTCTTCCTCATGGTCGACGCGGCCGTCGTCGGGCGTCTCGGCGTCGTGCCGCTCGCCGGCCTGGGGGCCGCGAGCTCCGTCCTCCTCACTGCCGCAGGCGTCTTCGTCTTCCTCGCCTACGGCACGACGAGTGTCGTCGCCCGTCAGTTCGGCGCCGGGTCGCGGCGCGGGGCCCTCGAGACCGGCGTCGGCGGCGTCTGGCTCGCCGGAGGCCTCGGGGTGCTCGCGGCCCTCGTCGTCGGTCTGGCCGCCCGACCCCTGGCCCACGCCTTCGGGTCGTCGCCGGCCGCCCTCGACGAGGCCGTCGTCTACCTGCGCATCAGCGCCCTCGGCCTGCCCGCGATGCTGCTCGTCCTCGCCGCCACCGGCATCCTGCGCGGCCTGCAGGACACCCGCACCCCACTGGCCGTCGCCACCCTCGGCTTCGGCGCCAATGCCGTGCTGTCGGTCGTGCTGGTCCTCGGGCTCGACCTCGGCATCGGCGGTGCCGCCTGGGGCACGGTCATCGCCCAGTGGGGCATGGCCGTGGCACTGCTCGGGGTGGTCCTGCGCGAAGGGAGGGCCGCCGGGGCCTCCCTCCGGCCGCACGTCGGGCGGGTCGCGGCCGCCGCCCTCGACGGCGTCCCCCTGCTCGTGCGGACCCTCGCGCTGCGGGCCGTCATCCTCCTCACCGTCGCGACCGCCGCCGACTTCGGTGACGTGCCGCTCGCCGCCTACCAGGTGACGACGACGGTCTGGTCGCTCCTCGTCTTCGCCCTCGACGCGCTCGCGATCGCCGGCCAGGCCCTCACCGGGGCCCAGCTCGGCAGCGGCGACGCGCGGGGGGCACGTGAGGCGACCGCCCTCATGGTCCGGTGGGGCGTGTGGGGCGGGGTCGCCCTCGGCCTCGTGCTGCTGGCGCTGCACCGTGTGCTGCCGATCCTCTTCACCGACGACCCCGCCGTGCGCAGCGCGATCGCCGCGGGGCTGGTCGTCATCGCGCTCGGGCAGCCGCTCGCCGGCTACGTCTTCGTCGTCGACGGGGTGCTCATCGGGGCCGGCGACGGCCGCTGGCTCGCTGGGTCGATGGCCCTCGTGCTGCTCTCCTACGTGCCCGTCGTCGCGGTGACCCGGGCGGTCGGCGGAGGCCACGGGCCGGAGGCCGCCGTCATCGCGCTGTGGGTGGCCTTCACCGTCTTCATGCTCGTGCGGGGCGCCTTCATGGCCTGGCGCATCCGAGGCGATGCCTGGGCCGTCACCGGCGCCACCCGCTGACCCCACCTGCACATCTCCCTAGGGAAATACCCATCCACGTACACATTTCCCTAGGGAAATTCGGCCCCACCTGCGCATTTCCCTAGGGAAATGCACCCTCAGACGACGCTGGGGCGGGTGCTGTCGGCGTAGGAGTACCAGCCTGGGCGGCCAGGCCCTCGGCCACGCGGCGGCGGCCGGCGGCGCCCTCGGCGGTGACCACCGCGAGCTCTGCGGGGCGCAGCGGGGTGAGCGGGAGGACCCGCGCGCCGGAGCCCTCGAGGTCGAGGTCGACGGGCCGGCCGGGCAACTGGACACCGATGAGCGCGCCGAGACGGCCGTCATCGACCCAGTCGGCCGGGGCGTGCTCGCCCGACAGCTCGACGGAGAGCAGGTCGTGGGCGTCGAGTGCCTCAGCGAGGCTCGCCGCAGCACCGGCCACGGCACCGGCCGCCTCCTCGAGGGCGGCGGTCAGCCACCGCCCCTCGCCGGTGGGCCCGGAGAGCAGCTCGCGCCCTTCGACGTAGAGCTCGACGCCCAGACCGCCGGAGCCCGCGCTCAGGCCGTCGGTGCTGACGATGCCCGTGTGGGTCGTCGTCACGAGGACGTAGGACGAGGCCCCCGTCGGCCACAGCCCGCCCTCGTCGGCGTCGCCCAGCGCGCCGTGCTGCGCCCCGACGGAGCCGACGGCCCGCCAGAAGTCGGCTCGACGCTCACCACTGCGGTCGGTCTGATCCATGGAAGTCACCCCTGCATCCTGCCCGCTGCGCGGGGCGGGCGAAAGTCAGGCCCCCCCGCCCCGTCCACTGGACGACGCCCCATGACGAAGGGGGGCCCCGCCGGTCGTCGGCGGGACCCCCCTTCGTCATGGGGCGTCACAGCGGGCCGCCCGCAGCGGGCTCACTTCGTCGTCAGACGGAGGGTGAACTCGGCCTGGTCGCCCTCGCCCCACATCGCGAACCCGACGGCCGACAGCGGCTCGAGGTTGGCCCTGGTCTCGTCGTCCATGTCGGAGCCGAAGGTCTCGACGATCTTGCTGATGTCGGCGTAGGCGACGGTGCCGGCCTTGTCGGCGTCCGGGACGGCGTCCTTGAAAGCGTCGGAGTCACCCAGCCCACTGCCACCGGCGACCTCGTCGGCGTAGCCGGCCGGCGTCGCGACGACGGTGCGGCCATCACCCGCGTCCTTGACCTCGAAGGCCGGACCGCTGGAGTAGCCGGAGGGGCTGCCCTGCGTGCTCCCGACGACCTTGTCGATCAGGCCACGGTCGCCATTGCTGACGAAGGCCACCTTGGGCTCGTCGGCGTCCGGACCGAGCGCGACGGTCGTGTCGCTGCCGACCGCCTTGGCGACGTCCTCGGGCACGGACAGACCGGTCTCGCTCGTGAAGTCGTCGAGGCCCTCCTGCCACTCGTCGCCGAGGCTCTCGCGGGCCGCCTTGTCGATCTCGGGCCAGGCCTTGCGCAGGGACTCGTCGAGGCCGGCGACCGAGAAGGCCGCGAGCGTGCTCGTCGGCAGCTTGCCGATGGAGGTCCCGTCACCCGCGGGCACGCTGCCCTCGGGCAGATCGTTGACCCGACCGGCGATCTCGAGGGTCGGCCCGTCGAAGCGCAGCGCGGCGGCGTACCGCCCCTGGGACTGACCGCTACCCGTGACGTCCTCGCCGATTACCGACTCGAGCTCGGCGGCCCTGGTGCCGTCCATCCACGCCGTCGCGATGCCGTCCTCGCCGAGGTCGGACATGTCCTGCGAGAAGCCGTCGGCCTCCGAGAGCGGGGCGGACGCGGCCTCGTTGACCGCCTTGTCGACGACCCCCTGGTCCTCGCCGCAGAGCACCCACTCGGGCTGGACCGAGCAGTAGGTGCCGTCGCCGGCGAGCTTGCCGATGCCCTGGGTGGCGGCGTCCTGGTCGGTGCTGGCCAGGGCCATGACGACCTCGGGCTCACCGCCGTCGGTCCCCGGGAGCAGCGCGACGCCGACCCGCTGGCCGAGCCACGGCTCGACGTCCTGGGCGTAGTCGACGCCCTCGAACTCGCCGTCCTCCTGCAGCTCCTCGAAGATCTCCTTGCGCAGGTCTCCGTCCTCGTCCATGTCGGCCAGCGGGTCCTGGGCACCCGGGAACTTGCGGGCGAAGCGGAAGGCATCGACCTTCTGGTCCGCGGCGGGGTCCAGATCGAGCTTGGCAAAGGCGAAGGCCGAGGCCGGCAGCGCCTCCTCGGGCTGGGGGCCGCCCCCGTTGATCTTGCTGTAGGCGAAGAGCGCGCCACCGCCGAGGAGGCCGAACGAGAGGACACCTGCGGTGCCGAAGGCGAGCCACTTCAGGCCGGAGCCGGAGCGCGGCGTCGGCTGCTGGGGCGCCTGGCCCCACTGGCCGGCGGGCTGGCCGTAGGGCTGCTGGTACATCGGCTGTCCCTGGTAGGGCTGGCCGTAGCCGGGCTGCTGGCCGTAGCCGGGCTGCTGGCCGTAGGGCGGCATGGTCATGGTGGGCTCCCCGCTCGTCGTGATGTCTTACCAAGACCTTACGGTCGGCGACCGCCCCACGGACATGGGGAGGACTACCCATGAGATGACGACGGCGCCGCCCCTGGGGAGCTCACGCAGGACGCATGACGAAGGGGGGCGACCCACCACACGGTGGATCGCCCCCCTTCGAGCGGGTGTCGTCAGCCGGCGACGATGTCGAGGCTGATCTTCGCCTGGACCTCGGGGTGGAGACGCACGAGCGCCTCGGCCGGGCCCACCGACTTGATCGGGGTCGGGATCTCGATCGTGCGACGGTCGAGCTCCGGGCCACCGGCGGCCGCGACGGCCTCGGCGACCTCGCGGCTGGTCACGGCGCCGAAGAGGCGACCGGACTCACCGGCGTGGGCGCTGATGGTGACCGACTTCGACTCGAGGTTGCCCTTGATCGACGTCGCCTCCTCGAGGGACTTGCCAGCGCGAGCCGCACGGCCGGCGGCGAGCGCCTCGACCTGCTTCTGCGCACCCTTGGTCCACTGCTCCGCGAGACCGCGGCGGTAGAGGAAGTTGCGGGCGTAGCCCGGCTTGACGTCGACGACGTCACCGGCGGTACCGAGGCCGGAGACCTCGTGGGTGAGGATGACCTTCATGTCTGCTCCTGAGTTCTTCGCGGCCGCGGATCAGCGGTTGGACGAGGAGTAGGGCAGCAGCGCCATCTCCCGGGCGTTCTTGACGGCGGTCGCGATGCGACGCTGCTCCTGGACGGAGACGCCGGTGACCCGACGGGCGCGGATCTTCCCGCGGTCGGAGATGAACTTGCGCAGCAGGTTCGCGTCCTTGTAGTCGATGTTCTCGACCTTCGCCGCCTTGAGCGGGTTGGCCTTCTTCTTGGGCTTGCGCACTACGGGCTTGGCCATCGTGGTGCTCTCCTTCGTGTTCACGAGAGCCCGAGGTTGGTCCTCGGGATGGGGGTGGTGTCAGTGCCCGGGCGTACCCGGGCGTGAGAGATCGATCAGAAGGGGGGCTCGTCGTAGCTGGGCGCACTGCCCCAGCCGCCGCCACCCTGGTTGCCGCCGCCCTGGGCAGGAGCCTGCTGGCCGCCGAAGCCGCCACCCTGGGGAGCGCCGCCCTGCTGGCCACCGCTCGCCCACGGGTCGTCCTGCTGGCCGCCGAAGCCGCCACCCTGGGGAGCGCCGCCCTGCTGGCCGCCGCCCCACGAGCCGCCGCCCTGGCCGTCGCCGCCACCGCGCTGGGTCTTCGTCACCTTGGCGGTGGCATAGCGCAGCGACGGGCCGACCTCGTCGACCTGCATCTCCATGACGGAGCGCTTCTGCCCGGTCTCCTTGTCCTCCCACGAGCGGGAGACGAGGCGACCGGTCACGACGACGCGGGTACCACGGGTGAGGGACTCCGCCACGTTTTCAGCGGCCTCGCGCCACACGGAGCAGCGCATGAAGAGCGTCTCCGCGTCCTTCCACTCGTTCGTCTGACGGTCGAACGTGCGGGGGGTGGAGGCAACGGTGAAGTTGGCCACTGCGGCACCACTCGGCGTGAACCGGAGCTCCGGGTCCGCCGTGAGGTTGCCGATAACGGTGATGGGGGTCTCGCCAGCCATGGGTTTCCTTCTCGATCGGTGATCGTCTCAGGTGAGCCTGTCAGCAGACACCGACAGGCCGGAGGGTGAGGCCGCTCAGGCCTCGACGCGCATGAGCTTGGTCCGCAGGACCTGCTCGGAGAGACCCAGCTGCCGGTCGAGCTCCTTGCTCGTCTCCGGCGTGCAGGTCAGGTTGGCGACGGCGTAGAGGCCCTCCGCCTTCTTGTTGATCTCGTAGGCGAGACGACGACGGCCCCAGTGGTCGATCTTGTCCACGCTGCCGCCGTCCTTGGTGACGACGGTGAGGAACTTGTCGAACAGCGGCTGGACGGCCCGCTCGTCGGTCTCGGGGTCGAAGATGACCATGAGCTCGTACTGACGCATGCTGATAACCCGCCTCCTTCGGTCTGAACGGTCACGGTCTCTCCGTGACAGGAGGGTTGTGCATCCGCCCCCGGGCAGGCTCATCGGGCGACGAGCTGACGCAGGGGACCCATCAAGGCTATCGGCTGCACTCCCTTCGCACCAAAGCGTGCCCCGGACGGGCGGCCGACGTCAGACCCCGGCCGGCTCCTGTGGACGGGCATCGAGGCGGGGGCCCGGCTGTGGACGGGGAGCCGGGTTGTCGACGGGGGTGTACCAGACACTCCACAGCAGGAAGCACCACGCGATGGTCCGGCCGAGGACGACGACGGCGTACCAGGGGGCGGGCAACCCCTTGTCCGGGTCGGACGCCGCGCCGATGTGCAGCCACAGCGCACTCGCGTGGACCGCCTCGACGGCGACGAAGCCCAGGTGGGTGCGCCACGAGACGCCCGCGAGGAGCGCGAGCGGCAGCACCCACAGCGCCGCCTGCACCGGCACCGAGGTACCGGTGAGCGCGAGGACCGGCACGCTGAAGGCCGCCACCTGCGCCCACGTCGCCGGGCGCCATGCGCGACGGGCCATGACGACGGCCGCCCAGACGGCGCCCGCCCACCCGACGAGGGCGACGATCGGCGCGACCCGGTCCGGCAGCGGGCGCCCCGCGAGCTCCGGGATCATGAGGATGGAGCCGTAGCCGGGCTTCTCCGCCCACCACGTCTGCAGGGGGCCGAGGACGATGTCAGGGGAGGCGATCGCCAGCACGGCCATGCCGCCCACGGCCGTCGCGAGGGCGATGACGACCGTGCGGACCGCCTCGTCGGTGCGCTCCTCCCGGCGGGCGGCCACGACGAGGGCGATCGCGACGAGGCCGACCCACGCGTGCCCGAGCAGAGCCAGCCCGAGCAGCACGCCCGCCAGGGTCGTGCGACGACGCGCGTCGGCGAGCATCGCCGCCAGGACCAGGGTGACGACGACGAGGTCGGGCGACAGCAGCGCCGCGACGACGTGGATCGGCGACAGCGCGAGCTGGGTCGCCAGGTCGAGCCGCTGCGGACGCAGCCGGCCCACGCACCAGACCGCGACGGCGAGCGCGGCGGTGATGAGCAGCGTCCAGATGACGAGGTACCAGCGCGACGAGTCCAGCCAGTTGCCGTCCGGCACGATGCCGCCGACCAAAGCCATCAGCCCCGACAGCAGCGGCATCTGCTCGAGCCGGACGTCGCCGCCCAGCCAGGCTGGCAGCCCCCGGTCGAGCCCGGCCAGCTGGTACTGCGCCGGCAGGTCGGAGAAGCAGCCCCGCCAGAACTGGTCGTCGCCGTTCCACCCGTTGGCCACGCAGTGGCCCTGACGCAGCACCGCGCCCGAGATCGGGAGCACCGACATCAGGACGATCAGGGGCAGGAGCCGACCCAGACTCCGCTCGCGCCCCGACGCCCGTCGCCCCAGCGGACCACCGATGATCGCGCTGGCGTCCCCGGGCAGGAGGTCGCGCGGCGTCCACTCGCGGGGCACTAGTCGCCTCGGCCCTCGGTCGCACCCCGGCCCGGCGTCAGGCTGGGCAGCGTCGGCTCCGGGGGCTCAGGGGGCTGCGTGGTCGAGGTGGGCTTCGGGGTCGACGAGGTCGGCTTGGGAGTCGACGAGGTCGGCTTCGGGGTCGAGGTCGGCGACTTCGTCGTCGACGTGGACTTCGAGGTCGACGTGGACTTCGACGTCGACGAGGAGCTGCTCGACGAGGACTTCGAGCTCGACGAGGAGCTGCTCGGGGAGCGCGTCGTCGTGGGCGTGGGCGCGGGGGCCTGGGTCGTCGTGATCGGCGCCGGGGCGTCGGTCGGCGGGTCGGTCTGCGGCCGGTACTTGACGTTGCCCGGCGGTGGCAGCCGCTTGACCGGCTCACCCTCGAGCGCGTCGATCATGTAGTCGGTCCAGATCCGCGCCGGCACGGTGCCACCGGTGATCTCTCCGTACTCGCCGACATTGCTCAGCTGGTTTTCTTCGGTGAGCGAGCCGTCGCCCTTGTACATGCCGACGGCGGTCGCGAGCTGGCCCGGGGTGAAGCCGTCGAACCAGGCGGCGTAGTTGTTGGAGGTCGTGCCGGTCTTGCCCCCGACGGGGCGGCCGAGATCGGCGACGGTCGGGTAGGCGGTGCCGCCGGGCTGACCGACGAGGCTCATGGCCTGGATCGTGTCGCGGGCGACGTCCTGGGGGAAGGCCCGCCGCACGTCCTTCTTGACCTTGTAGTCGATGTCGTAGGCGCCCGTGCTCGTCACCGACGAGATGTAGTACGGGGTGGCCCGGCGCCCTTCGGCCGCGATCGTCGCGTAGGCATTGGCCATGTCGATGACCCGGACGGAGTCCGTACCGAAGACATTGCCCGGGCCGTCCGACAGCGGGACCTTCTTGTCACCCTGCCACCCGATGACGCCGGCGTCCTTGGCGGACGCGGCGGTCGACTTCGGGGTGACCGCGAGGTTGAGCTGCGCGTAGTAGGTGTTGACCGACTTCTGGGTCGCCGTGCGCATGTTGACCGGGCCGTACGACGAGTTGCCGTAGTTGACGATGCCACCGGCCCGCTGGATCGGCGTGGCGTCGGAGCCGGAGTAGACGAAGGCCCGGTTGTAGTACGGGCTCGCGCCGCTGTACGTCGTGTACAGCGGGATGCCCTTGCGCAGGGCCGCGATCATCGTGAAGGGCTTCATCGTCGAGCCGGCCTGCATCTTGCCGTCCACGGCCGAGTTGAAGTAGCCGTACTTGCCGCGGCCGAACTTCTCGCCGCCGTACATGACCCGGATCGCCCCCGTCGCCCGGCTGCACCGAGGCGAGACCGATGTGGAGGTCCGCGGTCCGGCGCCCCGTCGGCCGGTGCTCCTTGACCGCCTTGACCGCCGCGGCCTGCGCGTCCTTGTCGATCGTCGTGACGATCTTGAAGCCGCCGCGGTCGATGTCCGCGTCGCTCAGCTCGAGGCGGTTGCGCAGCTCGGAGCGCACCTCCTCGGTGATGAAGCCGATGTCATCGGACTTCGCCTGCGATCGCTTGGGCGCCTTGGTCTTCGGGAACTTCTGCTCGGCCCGCTCGGAGGCGGTCATCCAGCCCTGGTCGACCATGCCGTCGAGGACGTAGTTCCACCGGCTCGTCGCCAGCTCGGTCTGCTCCTCGCCGAGGGCGGGGTCGTAGAGCGAGGGGCCGCGGATGACGCTCGCGAGCAGCGCGCCCTCGGAGGGCGTGAGGTCCTCGACGTCCTTGTTGAAGTAGGCCTTGGACGCGGTCTGGATGCCGTCGGCGCCGCGACCGAAGTAGATGGTGTTGAGGTAGTTGGTGAGGATCTCGTCCTTGCTGAGCTCACCGTCGATCTTCACCGACAGGAGGATCTCGCGGCCCTTGCGCTCGAGCGTCTGGTCCTGGGTGAGGAAGTAGTTCTTCACGTACTGCTGGGTGATGGTCGAGCCGCCGCCCCGGTCCTCGCCGGCGAGCGCACCACTCACCGCACGGAAGATGCCCTTGGGCGAGATGCCCCGGTTTTCGTAGAAGCTGCGGTCCTCGGCGGCGAGGAAGGCGTGCTGCACGTGCTCCGGCACCCGGTCGAGCTCGACGGCCTCGCGGTTGACCTTGGCGATCCGGTCCATCTCCGTCTTGCCGTCGGAGTAGTAGATGACCGAGGCCTGCGAGACCGCGTGGTCGTTGGGCTTGGGGATGTCGATGAGCAGGTACGCCGCGACGACCGCGCCGATGCCGAGAGCGACGAGGGCGGTCAGCCCGATGAGGACCTTGCGCAGGATGCGTCGCTTCCCCCGCTTGGGGCGCGCGCTGCTCCGCCGGGACGACGAGCGTCGCCGAGACCGCGCCTCGGCGCGGGAGCGGGGGGAGTCGGACATGAGGGCACCTCTGCACACGCGGGATCACGACTAGACCTCCCCAGTATGAACGCATCGCGGCGCGCCCACCCACGTCGAGTCGATGTATCACCTCGATACATCGGGTACGCTCTCCCCGCACCGAGCCGCCGGCCGGTGGTCCACCGACCGGGCGAAGGGAGTCACGTGCGCCGTCGCGAGATGCTCGAGTTCGCCGTGCTCGGCCTGCTCCACGAGGACCCCCTGCACGGCTACGAGCTGCGCCGTCGGCTCAACACCCGCCTCGGCGCCTTCCGGGCGCTCTCCTTCGGCACGCTCTACCCCTGCCTGGCGAGCCTGCAGGGTCAGGGCCTCGTCGACGGCGACGGCGCGCGTACCGGCGGCGGACGGCGTCAGCGGATCACGTACACGATCACCGAGGCCGGTCGGGCGGCCTTCGCCGAGCTGGCCGGCCGGTCCGACCCGCCGAGCTGGGCCGACGACGCCTTCGACGTGCGGGTCGCCTTCTTCGCGCGCACCGAGCGTGAGGTTCGCCTGCGGATCCTCGAAGGGCGCCGGGCCCGCCTCGCCGAGCAGCTGCGTGCCATGCGCGAGGGCGCCACCCGGGCCGACCGCTGGTCGGCCGCCCTCGCCGCGCACGACGAGGACGCGACCGAGCGCGCCCTCGCGTGGCTCGACGAGCTCATCGACGCCGAGCGCCGAGAGCCCCACGCCCGCCCCGGGCACCCTCAGCGACCCATCGCACCCAGCCTTCAACCCGCCCCCCACCAAGGAGAACCCATGACTGCCATCCGTGTCGCCATCGTCGGCGTCGGCAACTGCGCGAGCTCGCTCGTCCAGGGTGTCGAGTACTACAAGGACGCCGACCCGTCGGGCACCGTGCCCGGCCTCATGCACGTGACCTTCGGCGACTACCACGTCTCGGACGTGCAGTTCGTCGCCGCCTTCGACGTCGACGACAAGAAGGTCGGCAAGGACCTCGCCGAGGCGATCAACTCCTCGGAGAACAACACGATCAAGATCGCGGACGTCCCGACGACCGGCGTCACGGTGCAGCGCGGCCACACCCTCGACGGCATCGGCAAGTACTACGCGCTGACGATCGACGAGTCCCCGGCCGAGCCGGTCGACGTCGTCCAGGCGCTCAAGGACGCCGAGGTCGACGTGCTCGTCTCCTACCTGCCGGTCGGCTCCGAGGAGGCGGACAAGTTCTACGCGCAGTGCGCGATCGACGCCGGCGTCGCCTTTGTCAACGCGCTGCCCGTCTTCATCGCGTCCGACCCGGAGTGGGCCCAGAAGTTCGAGGACGCCGGTGTCCCGATCATCGGCGACGACATCAAGAGCCAGGTCGGCGCGACGATCACGCACCGCGTCATGGCCAAGCTCTTCGAGCAGCGCGGCGTGGTCCTCGACCGCACCTACCAGCTCAACGTCGGCGGCAACATGGACTTCAAGAACATGCTCGAGCGCGAGCGCCTGGAGTCGAAGAAGATCTCCAAGACGCAGGCGGTCACGTCCAACCTCGACGGCCCGCTCGCCGGCGTCGGGGCCGACGACCGCAACGTCCACATCGGCCCGTCGGACTACGTCGCCTGGCTCGACGACCGCAAGTGGGCCTATGTCCGCCTCGAGGGTCGCGCCTTCGGCGACGTGCCGCTCAACCTCGAGTACAAGCTCGAGGTCTGGGACTCCCCCAACAGCGCCGGCATCATCATCGACGCGATCCGCGCGGCGAAGATCGCCAAGGACCGCGGCGTCGGCGGCGCCCTGCTGTCCGCGAGCAGCTACCTCATGAAGTCCCCGCCGGAGCAGCGCGAGGACACCGAGGGTCGGGCCAAGCTCGAGGCCTTCATCGCCGGCACCGAGGAGCGCTGACCGGAGCTCGACGCCGGCCCGCTAGCCTGTGTGCCATGGGTCACAGGGTCGAGTCGGAGCTGGTCGCCAACGTCATCGCCGTGCAGGTGGCGGCCGACCAGGTCGTCGCCGTGGGTGACGAGCTCGTCCTCCTCGAGTCGATGAAGATGGAGATCCCCGTGCTCTCCGAGCGCTCCGGGCGGGTGGCCGAGGTCAAGGTCGCCCCCGGCGACGTCGTCCAGGAGGGCGAGGTGCTCGTCGTCATCGACGACTGACCTGCGCACACGACGAAGGGTGGGTCCGACCATGCGGTCGGACCCACCCTTCGGTGCGTGTGGTGGCGATCAGGCGCCGCGCCCGCCGCCGCCCGAGCCCTCGGTCTGCTGGTCGGCCTGCTCGACGGCCTGCTTGGCGTAGGCGTCGATGGAGTCCTGCGCGCTCTGGAGCGCCTTGACGGCGTCCTGCCAGGAGCTGGTGAACTGCTCGGAGTCCGTGCCGAGCCAGTTCTCCGCCAGAGTGGCGGCCTGCGAGGTGCCGCTGGTGGCGACCTCGCCGATCTTGCCGGACTGGGTGGTCAGCTGCTGGGCCACCTCCTTGATCTTGGCAACATCCATTCCGTCGGTCAGGTTTCCGCTCATCTCAGTGTCCCTTCAAGTCTGTGTGGTTCGAAGCTGTCGGTGTGGTCGCTCAGCGGTTGGAGATCTCGCCCTGCTGGGTGGTCTCGTGCTGGAGCTGCTC
Source organism: Janibacter hoylei PVAS-1 (assembly GCF_000297495.1). GTDB lineage: Bacteria > Actinomycetota > Actinomycetes > Actinomycetales > Dermatophilaceae > Janibacter > Janibacter hoylei. The sequence goes on from NZ_ALWX01000019.1 coordinate 63,298, forward strand.
GCTCAGCGCGTCGAGCATCTGCTTGATCTTCTCGAGCTGCGGGCGGTGCTGGGACTCCCACTCCGAGACGAACTTCTCCGAGTCGGCGCCGTTCCAGGCCTCGTTGGCCGCCTGGACCTGGGTGTTGACGTTGGTGATCACGGTGCCGAGGTCCTCGGCGAGGTTCTGCCACTTCGGCAGCTCACCCTTGACGACGTCGAGGTTCATTCCGAGCCAACCCATTGTGTCCTCCTGCTGTAGATGCTGATCGTGATGTGTGGATCTGTGCTGCTCACTCGAGCGATCCCTCCGCCCGACTGAGGTCAACACTAGGGAAGGTCCGCGGGGAGGTACATGGGGAGAACTCCCCCGACCTCCACCGCACCGGCACCTGCCCGTCGATACCGTTGCGGCACAACGGAATTCATGATCTCCCCAGTCCGCCGGGGAGCGCCATCTGGGCGATCAGCGACTTGCCGCGACGCACGATGACCCCTCGGCCCTCGGGCATGACGACCCGTGCCAGCGGCGGGAAGTTGGTCTTGAAGATCATCGACGACTCGGACCCGTCGGGCGCCAGCGCGATGCCCGACCGGCTGGCCTTGACCAGGCCAGGCAGGCCCATGCTCGTGCTCAGCGCGCTCGGGTCGGCCTCACCGATGACGAAGTGGTCGTTGTCGACGAGCGGCTTGATCGCCTCCTGCAGCGGCATCTGGAAGGGCGGCGCGTTGAGGTCGTCGAGCTTTTCGCACACGAGCACCTGCCGGGGGGAGCTCTCGTCGAGCGCCCGCTCCTTGAGCGTCGCGCACAGCTCCTTGATGTCGTCCTCGCGGGTCGCGGAGGCGTCGATCTCGGGGAGGCCGAGCAGCTCCGAGTTGCGGCGCAGCGTGATGAGACTGACCTGGCAGGTGGGGTCCCACCGCTTGACCGCACGCACGAGCTGGACGACCGCCGTGGTCCGTCCGCTCCCGGGCGGGCCGGTCACGATGAAGCCACCGCGTGGGTCGATGGTCACCGGGGCCATCGCGTCGGAGCTCATCGCCATGACGGGCAGACCGTCGACCTGGGCCGGCATGCTCGCTGCCGGCACGACCTCCGGCAGCGAGCGATCGGCTCGGCCGGTCGCACTCCCGACTTCGTCATGGTCTCGGCGAAACCGCGGACCATGCGCGACTGCTCGGAGGCGTCGTGGGTGCCGCCGAGGACGGCCACCTGGACCTCGCGCTTCTTGAAGATGCCTCGGCCGGGCGGCGACTCCGGCGTGAGCACGTCGGTCGGCACGCCGAGGAAGGAGTAGTCGTCCTCGGTCGCCATGCGCAGCACGAAGCGCGACTGGACCGAGGAGCCCATGGCGACCGGCAGCCCGTTGCGGGCGTCGACCGACAGGACGAAGTGGACACCCACCGGGCGCCCGTCGGCGAGGAGCGAGGTGAAGGCGTCGAGCCACTTCATGAGCGCTCCCGCCGACTCGTAGGCATTGCGGAAGGCGGTGAGCCCGTCGACGAGGACGAAGATCCGCGGCTCGTCGGTGCGGCCGGTGATCTTGCGGTACTGCGTGATCGTCGTGGCATTGGCGGCCGAGTAGCGGATGGCGCGCTCGTCGATCGTCTCGCGGAGCGTCGTGATGAGTCGCTTGACCCGCTCCTCGTCCTGACCCGAGATGATGCTGCCGACGTGCGGCAGGTCCTCGAGCATCGACAGGCCGCGGTTGCCGAAGTCGAGGCCGTAGACGTGACAGGGCCCGCCGCGCACGGTGAAGCCCGCCGCGATGGCGATGGTCCGCAGGAAGGTGCTCTTGCCCGAGCCCGACGCACCGTAGACCGCGAGGTTGCCCTCGACGTCCGGGCGGAAGGAGATCGACGGCTGGCTCTGCCGTTCGGGGTTGTCGGCGATGCCGATGACCAGCTCGTCGTCGCGGCGGTCCGTCGGCAGCTTGGCCAGCTCGTAGACCTCCTCGAGCTCGGGCAGCCACGGCTTGCGGGGGATCGGGATCTCCGCCTCGACCCGGGCCCGCTCGACGGTCTCGACGACCCGCTGGATGTCGGTCGGGCCGAGGTCGGCATCCTCGTCCCCCTTCGGCTTGGCGGGCAGCTCCCACGCGACCGGAGCACCGAAGGTCAGCGTCGAGACGAGCATGTCCGGCGGTGGCGGCGTGTTGCTCGTCCACCCACCGGCGTAGCCGGTCTGGAAGGGCACGAGACGACCCGGTCCCGACTTGGCCATCGCCCGGCCCGGCAGGCCGGGGTCGAAGTAGGCCGCGTCCGGCGTGCCGAGGACGTCGGTCGAGTCATCGGTGTCGGCCATCCGCAGCGCCATGCGCAGGTTGGTGTTGGCGCGCAGGTTGTCCTTGATGACGCCCGCGGGGCGCTGCGTCGCGAGGATGAGGTGGATGCCGAGCGAGCGACCTCGCTGGGCGATGTTGACGACGCCGTCGACGAAGTCGGGCACCTCCTGCACGAGCGCGGCGAACTCGTCGACGACGATGATCAGGCTCGGCGGGGCCTCGACCTCGCCGCGACGCTCGAGCTCGACGAGGTCCTTGGCCTTGAAACGGGCCAGCAGGTGCTCGCGGTAGTGCAGCTCCGCCGAGAGCGACTCCAGGGCCCGTCGCACCAGGTGCGGCGACAGGTCGGTCACCATGCCGACGGTGTGCGGCAGCTGGACGCAGTCGCGGAAGGCCGAACCACCCTTGTAGTCCACGAGCAGGAAGGTCACCCGCTGCGGGCTGTTGGCCGTCGCCATGCCGAGGATCCACGCCTGGAGCAGCTCGGACTTGCCGGCACCGGTGGTCCCGCCGACGAGGGCGTGCGGCCCGTCGGTGCGCAGGTCGACGCTGTGCGTGCCGAGCGCGGACTGACCGATGACGGCGCGAAGGGAGCCCGGCTTGCGGCTCGGGGTCGGCGGCGCGTGCCGGCCGGTGAGGATCGAACGGTTTTCGTTCCACCGCTCGATGACGGCCATCTCGGACTGGGCGATCTCGGTCCCGACGAGAGCGAGGTAGGAGACCGACCGCGGGATGTCGGAGTCGTCCTGGGCGAGCGCGCTGGAGTCGGTGATCGGTGCGAGCTGGCGGGCGATGGTCTCGGCGTCGGCCGGCGCGAGCAGGTCCGCCTGCACGTCCGTCGCCACCTGCGCGGGCCCGACCCAACCGACCCGGCAGGCGCCCCCGTCGGCGACCTCGACGAAGGTGCGGCAGGCCGCCGGCAGCTGCTCGGTGACGGGCGCGACCCAGATGACGACGACGCCCTGCTGCCAGCCCGTCTCGGCGAGCTGCACCAGGCGGGCCCGGTCGACCGGCGCGTCGTTCTCCACGAGGACGACGACCGCCGGGCCGCTGCGCGTGTCGTTGCTCCCGGCGGCGCCGGCGACGAGGCCCTCGAGCTGCTCCATGACCGCAGAGCACCCGGGGCCGGAGCTGGCCGTGTGCTGCACGTCGAGCGGGCTCTGCGGCGAGGAGGTGTGGGGTACCCACTTGAGCCAGTCCCAGTCACGCGCCGACGTCGTCGAGGTGAGCGCGCACAGGACGACCTCGGCCGGCGAGTGCGCGGCGAGGGTCTGGACGACGAGCGAGCGGGCCAGGCCGAGGGCCGCGTCGCGCGGTCCCGAGACGCCGATGGCGCCGTCGAGCAGCGGGTGAGCCGTCACCGGCACGTCGGCGACGACGCCGAGGCCCTGCATGAGGGTCGAGACCTCGAGCCACGCCTCGGCGCGGGTCCGCCCCATCTTGGGCAGCTTGATCTCGCTGCGGCTCGGCCGCACGCCCAGACCGAGGCGGTACTCGAGGAAACCGGGCTCCCCCGGCCGCCGGGTCCACATGAGCGGGTGGTGGGCGGCAACCGCCTGGCCGAACTGCGCGACGGCCGGGTGCTCCTGCCGACGCACGTCGTGCTCGCGGTCGAGCTCGGTCTCGATGTCCTCGACGAGGTAGCCCACGTCCTCGCGGAAGTCGACCATCGCCTCCTCGAAGTCCAACCGCACGCGCCGCTTGGACTCCCACGCGTTGGCGAGCATCATCATCGGCATCATGAGCATGAACATGATCGTGAAGCGCGAGCGGGTGATGGCGAAGAGGGTCGCGCCCATGAAGACCGGCACGATCATCATCGCCAGGGGGATGCGCTGCGGCTTGCCGCGCTCGGGCAGCTCCGGCACCTCGAACTGCAGACCCTGGTAGACGGGTGCGATCCGGGGCGAGCGGACGAAGGCGACGTCACCGGACTCGGTGCGGGTGACGCCCGCGGCCGCGGTCCGGGCCGAGATCTCGAAGGTCGTGTCACCGATGGTGAAGGTCTCGCCCTCGCGCAGGATCGCCCGGTCGACCTGCTCGTCGCCGACGACGACGCCGTTGGACGAGCCGAGGTCGGTCACCTCGACGACGTCCGCGACGAGCAGCTTGGCGTGACGTCGCGAGACGGAGGCGTCGTTGATCTGCACCTCGCAGCCGCGACCACGCCCGACGTGCGAGGTCCCCCGCTGGAGCGGGTACTCCCGACCGGTGTCCGGCCCGGCGACGACCCGCGCGATGGCGATGGGGGCCTCGGTGTCCTTGTACCCCGAGGACCGACGGGTCACCGCGAGGTGGGCCCCGGAGTGCAGGCCCGACTCCTGGACCGTGGTGTGCGGGTCGACGGCCCGGTGGTTTTCGTCGACCAGCGCCAGCGTCAGCTCACCGAGGTCCGCGTGCCCGGGCGTGACCCCGGACCGCTGCCGCTCGGGGTCGGCGAGGACGAGGTGCTCGGCGAGGTCACCGACCGTCGTGCGGCCGTCGACGGTCGCGACGAGGTCCGTGTCCTGGTTGTCGGACCCGCGGAGGGTGAACATCAGCTTCATCGGAGCGCCTTCCGGGAGGGGGGCGGTGGTGTGGTCGTGGAGCCCGATGTCCTCCTGGCGGGACAACAGCGGGCGCGGGTCGAAGATCGTGCGGACCCGGGTGACGAAGGGAGCCTCGCGCCGCAGCCGACGGCGCACCCGGCGCAGCTCGGCCTGCCACGCGGTGACCTCGGCCGGCTGGGGCGGCGCCTCGCCGAAGACGAGGGCATCGGCCCGCATCGCCGCGGGCACCGCGTCGACGGCGGGCCCGAGGGCCCGGGCCTGCTCGATGCGGGTACCGCCGGCCGGGAGCGTGTGGCCGAGGACCCGCGCCTCCTCGACGAGGTCGTTCCACGCGCGACCGACCCTGCGGTCGGGCGTGCCGCGCCGCAGCCGGACGGCCCGACGCACGGCCGTGACGAGCGGGGTGAGGAGCAGCAGGAGGAGCGGGATGCCGACGAAGATCCCGAGCAGCTGGGCCCACAGGGGGCCACGTCGACGGCGCGGACCAGTCGACGACCGGCTCCGGCGGGG
>NZ_ALWX01000020.1 GCF_000297495.1 Janibacter hoylei PVAS-1
CCGAGCGACGACGCCGACCCGAGCGACSAGCGCCGACCCGAGCGAGACGCCCGACCCGAGCGAGACGCCCGACCCGAGCGAGACGCCCGACCCGAGCGAGACGCCCGACCCGTCTGACACGACCACGACCACTCCGGCCGAGCCCAACGACTGGTTCACCGAGCCGGGCAGCCTGCCGATCACCGAAGACGGCAAGCACTTCACCGTCGAGGGCACCGCCACCCAGGCGGGCACCGTCAACGTCGTCCTGCTCGACAAGGACAAGCAGGTCCTGCGCACCGAGGCTTGGGAGGTCTCGGAGGGCTCCAACAGCAAGGACTTCGCCTTCGCCGACGGCACCAACTACGTGCGTCTCGTCTCCGAGGACTGCGTCGACGCGGACGGCAACGACGGCTCGGTCGCCGGCGGTTGCAACGTCGAGTACGTCGCCCCGTGGGTCAACCCCGACGACGCCGGCTCCGGTGATGACGACGACAACGGCAGCTCGGACGACGACGGTGCCGGTTCGGGTGACGACGACGGCGCCGCCCCCGAGACGCCCGGTGTCGTCCAGACCGACGGCTTCACACGCGTCGAGCAGCCGGCCGACGACAACACCGCCGCTCTCCTGCTCGGCGGGACCCTCCTCGCCGGTGTCGGTGCCGCGTCGGTCGTCATCGTCCGTCGCCGCCAGAGCGCCCAGCACTGAGGCAGCACCACTGACCACTGTCAGTGGCTGACGTCCACGGGCCGTCGGATCGGGGTCTTCCCCGAGCCGGCGGCCCGTGGCACGTGCCGGGGGGAACTTCGCCGACTCCCCGGTCGTTCGCACCCGTGAGCACCCCCGTGACGCCAGGAGGAGACCTGTGACCCCACCGACGCGCCGTCAGCGCTGGCGGGACCGCACGCAGTACCGACGCACCACCGCGCTCCTCGCGGTCGCGGTCGCCGTCCTGCTCGGCGGCGGTGTCGCGGCCGGCACCTGGTGGGGCCAGCACGACGACGAGGCGGTCTCCCCCGGCACCTACGTGCCGCCGAGCCAGATCACGTCGACCACCCCCTCGTCGTCGTCCACCACGACGACAAAGAAGCCGAAGAAGACCTCGACGAGCTCGAGCACGACGGCCGCGACGCGCAGCGACGCGACCCCACACCCCCCGCCCCCAAGAAGGCGCCGGCGGGCACCCCCACCCGGGTCCAGGTGACCTCCGGGGGCCGCGAGCTCGTCGACGCCTCGCTCGGGGCGACGAAGCTCGACGCGCAGAAGGTCCTGGCGCCGCCCTACGGCACGGCCGGCTGGTACGCCGAGCCGGGCTGGCCGAAGCCGGGCAACAAGGGCGCGAGCATCCTCGTCGGCCACATCAACCACCAGGGCAACCCCGACGTCTTCTGGAACCTGCCGAGCGTCAAGCTCGGCGACATCGTCACGGTGACCTACGGGTCGGGGCGGCAGGTGAAGTTCAAGATCACCCGCTCCGAGGCGGCCCCCAAGACGGGTGTCCCCAAGGACGACACGATCTGGGACTGGGACAACCCCGAGCCGGTCCTGCGCCTCATCACCTGCGACCCCGACACCCCGCTGAGCGGCGGCCACTACGAGGGCAACTGGGTCGTCTGGGCCGACGAGATGGTCAGCTGAGGCTCGACCGCTCCTCGTCGTCGTCATCGTCGTCGACTCGGCACCATGCCTGGACGACGAGCCCGGCCACCGTCAGCAGCACCGCACCGACGGCCGCCACCGCCCATCGGAGCGCCATGCCTCCTCGACCGGCGTACCCGGCGTCGGGCGCGAGGGCGAGCGCCTGGCCGAGGTAGAGCCCGGCGATGATCGCTCCGGTCACGGCGCTCGCCTGCGCGAGCCCGAGGATGCGGGCGGCCACGAGCGGCTCGACGTGGGTGCGCCCGCGGCGCATCCGCCACATCCGGGAGCCGGTGACGAGGACGATGCCGCCCATGGCGAGCAGCAGCAGCCCGGTGAGCCAGCCGACGCGCAGCGGCGCGTGCCCACCGGCAAGCCACCAGTGACCGGCGGACCAGCTGAGGGCTCCGCTCGCGACGAGCACGACCGAGACGGTCGCGACGCCCAGGCCCCGCTGGAGCATCAGAGGTCCTCGATGTCGCTCGTGTCCAGCCCCGCGAGCAGCTCGGCCACCGCGACGGGGCGCCCGTCGACCCGCAGCACCGCGTCGGGGTCGACCCGCGACCAGGGCTGCAGGACGAAGCCGCGCTCGTGCGCCCTTGGGTGCGGCAGTGTGAGCGCCGCGTCCTCGCTCGTCACGTCGCTGCCGGTGGCAGGCTCGCCGTACTGGACGAGGTCGAGGTCGAGCGAGCGCGCCCCCCCAGCGCACCTCGCGCACCCGCCCGTGGCGTGCCTCGACGGCGTGCAGTCGCGCGAGCAGCTCCTCGGGCGTGAGCGAGGTCGTCGCGACGGCGACCGTGTTGACGTAGCGGGGCTGGTCGGGCCCGCCGACCGGGTCGGTGCCGACGAAGGGAGCCCGCCGCACGTCGTGCAGGGCGTCGCCGAGGTCGTCGAGCGCGGTCTGCAGCGTCCGCGGGGCGTCGCCGAGGTTGGCGCCGAGCGCGATGACGACGGGCACCTCGCGTCGTCGGGTGATCGTGACGGCGACGTCGCCGAAGGGCACGCCGACGGGAGCGGAGGGCTTGTGGACCGTCACCTCGACGGCACGCACGCCCGGGCGCTCGAGCGCGTCACCGGCGATCTGCTCGGCGAGTGCCTCGATGAGGTCGAGCGAGGGCCCTTCGATGCGCCGGACGACCTCGGCGCCGACCTCGGCGTAGTTGACGGTCGCCGTGAGGTCGTCGCTCGTGCCCGCGGGCCGCAGGTCGAGGTGGAGCTCGACGTCGACGACGAAGTCCTGCCCGTCGCGCTTCTCGTCCGCGAGGACACCGTGGTACCCGCGCGCGCGCACCCCGAGGAGGCTGATCCGGTCGCTCACGGTCGCTCGCCCCGACCGCTCTCCCCGGTCCCTGAGGAGCCCCGACCGCTCTCCCCGGTCCCTGAGGAGCCCCGACCGCTCTCCCCGGTCCCTGAGGAGGTCGCGAAGCGACCGTCTCGAAGGGAACCGACCTCCCCAAGTGCCGTCGTCACGTCGATGGCGTCGACGGTGGCGGTCACGTCGTGCACCCGCACGCACCAGACACCGGCCCTGGCCGCGCGGGCGCTCGTCACGGCGGTGGCCACGGCGCGGCCGTCGAGGGGCCGCTCGTGGCCCTCCTCGCGACCGACGGAGCCGAGGAAGCCCTTGCGGGAGGTCCCGAGGAGCACGGGGTGGCCGAGGTCGACGACCTGCTCGAGCCCGGCGAGCAGGCGCCAGTTGTGCTCCGCGGTCTTGGCGAAGCCGATGCCGGGGTCGAGCACGAGCTGCTCGGGGGTGGCCCCGACGGCGCACAGCGCCTCGACCCGGGCCGTCAGCTCGGTGCACACCTCGGCGACGACGTCGGCGTAGTGGGCCCGCGACTGCATGTCGTGGGCGTGGCCGCGCCAGTGCATGACGACGAAGGGAGCCCCGCTCGCCGCGACGAGGTGCGGCATCTGCGGGTCGGCCAAGCCCCCGCTCACGTCGTTGATGATCGCGGCCCCGGCCTCGAGGGAGGCCGCGGCGACGCTCGCCCGCATGGTGTCGACGGAGACGGCGATGCCCTCGGCGGACAGCGCGCGCACGACGGGCACGACTCGGCGCAGCTCCTCGTCCTCGCTGGGGCGCTCGGCGCCGGGGCGGGTGGACTCTCCCCCGACGTCGACGACGCTCGCTCCGGCGGCGACGAGGGACCGGCCGTGGGCGATCGCGGCGTCGGTCTCGATCCACCGCCCGCCGTCGCTGAAGGAGTCAGGCGTGACGTTGACGATGCCCATGACGACCGGACCGGGCCGGTCGTGCTCCGCCGCGATCCGGGTCAGGACCGGGTGGGTCACCGAGCGGCTCCGGTGAGCAGGGCCATCGCCTCGGCGCGCGTCGTCGAGTCACGCAACTGACCGCGCACGGCGGAGGTGATCGTCGTCGCCCCCGGCTTGCGGACCCCGCGCATCGACATGCACAGGTGCTCGGCCTCGACGACGACGATGACGCCGGCGACGTCGAGGTGCTCGACGAGTGCGTCGGCGATCTGACTGGTCAGCCGCTCCTGGACCTGCGGCCGCTTGGCGAAGATGTCGACGAGCCGGGCGATCTTCGACAGGCCGGTGACCTTGCCGCTCTTGCCCGGGGTGTAGCCGACGTGGGCGACGCCGTGGAAGGGCACGAGGTGGTGCTCGCAGGTCGAGTAGAGCGCGATGTCGCGGACGATGACGAGCTCGTCGTGGTCGATGTCGAAGGTCGTGGCCAGCAGCTCCGCGGGGTCGGCCCGCAGCCCGGCGAAGACCTCGGCGTACGACCGCGCCACGCGGGCCGGGGTCTCGAGGAGACCATCGCGGCCCGGGTCCTCACCGACGGCGAGGAGGATCTCGCGCACGGCCGCCTCGATGCGACCCAGGTCGACGTCAGCCATGTCTCAGGCGTGCCCGGGGCCGTCGCCGTCGACGGCCTCACCCGGCGGGACCTGGCGGATCTCGGTCGTCGGGTGCTCCTCGGGGAGGACAGCACCCTCCTCCGCGGCGCGGTCGATCGCCTGGGTGACCTGCGGGTCGGTCGGGGGCGCGGTCTGCTCGGCGCGCTCCTGCTCGCCCTCGCGGGCCCGCAGGGCGGCCTGCTCGGCGGGGGTGAGCACCGGCGGGATGTCGGAGATCGTGCGGTGCTCGCTGCTCAGCCACGTGGGGCGCTGGGGACGCTTGCGCACGTCGGCGAAGATCTCGGCGAGCTCCTTGGCGTTGAGCGTCTCGTGCTCGAGCAGCTCGAGCACGAGCCGGTCGAGGATGTCGCGGTTGTCGTTGAGCGCGTGCCATGCCTCGTCGTGGGCCGCCTCGATGAAACGGCGCACCTCCTCGTCGACGATCGTCGCGACGTTTTCGGAGTAGTCACGCTGGTGGCCCATGTCGCGGCCGAGGAAGACCTCGCCCTGCGACTGGCCGAGCTTGACCGCGCCGATGCGCTCGCTCATGCCAAACTCCGTGACCATCTTGCGGGCCATGCCGGTGGCCTTCTCGATGTCGTTGGAGGCGCCGGTCGACGGGTCGTGGAAGATGATCTCCTCCGCGACGCGACCGCCGAGGGCGTAGGCGAGCTGGTCGAGGATCTCGTTGCGCGTCGTCGAGTACTTGTCGTCGACGGGCATGACCATCGTGTAGCCCAGGGCCCGACCGCGCGGCAGGATCGTGATCTTGGTGACCGGGTCGGTGTGGTTCATCGCGGCTGCGACGAGGGCGTGGCCCCCTTCGTGGTACGCGGTGATCTTGCGCTCCTGGGCGCTCATGATCCGGGTGCGCTTCTGCGGGCCGGCGATGACCCGGTCGATCGCCTCGTCGAGGATCGCGTCGTCGATGAACTGCTTGTCGGTGCGCGCCGTGAGCAGCGCGGCCTCGTTGAGGACGTTGGCCAGGTCGGCACCGGTCATGCCGGGGGTGCGGCGGGCGACGGCCAGCAGGTCGACGCCGGGGGCCATCGGCTTGCCGGCGGCGTGCACCTCGAGGATGCGGTGGCGACCGATCATGTCGGGGTTCTCGACGGCGATCTGACGGTCGAAGCGGCCCGGGCGCAGCAGCGCCGGGTCGAGGATGTCGGGGCGGTTGGTCGCCGCGATGAGGATGACATTGGTCTTGACGTCGAAGCCGTCCATCTCGACGAGCAGCTGGTTGAGCGTCTGCTCCCGCTCGTCGTGGCCGCCACCGAGTCCGGCGCCGCGGTGGCGACCCACGGCGTCGATCTCGTCGACGAAGACGATGGCCGGCGAGTTGGTCTTGGCCTGCTCGAAGAGGTCGCGGACCCGGCTGGCGCCGACACCGACGAACATCTCGACGAAGTCGGACCCGGAGATGGAGTAGAAGGGCACGCCCGCCTCGCCAGCGACGGCGCGCGCGAGGAGCGTCTTGCCGGTACCGGGCTGGCCGTAGAGCAGGACGCCCTTCGGGATCTTGGCCCCGACCGCGAGGAACTTGCTCGGGTCGCGGAGGAACTCGACGATCTCGTGGAGCTCCTCGACGGCCTCGTCGGCGCCGGCCACGTCGGCGAAGGTGACCTTGGGGGTGTCCTTCGTCGCGAGCTTGGCCTTGGACTTGCCGAACTGCATAACCTTGGAGCCGCCGCCCTGGGCCTGGCTGAGGATGAACCAGAAGAGACCAACGAGCAGGAGCAGTGGCAGGAGGGAGAAGAGCAGGCTCGACCAGACGCTCGGCTCCTCGACGGTGTCGTTCTGCACCCCCTCGACGTTGGCCTCGACGACCTTGAGCATGTCGTCGGCGCGGGCGTCGATGAACTCGGTCTCGACCTTGTCGGCGTCCTTGACCGAGTCACCGTCGGAGTAGGTCTGCCCGTCCTTGAGGTCGAGCTGCAGCAGGTTGTCGGTGGTGAAGTGCGCGTCCTTCACCTTGCCGTCCGTCACGAGCTTTTCGGCAGCGGAGGTGTCCACCCGCGCGTACTCGCTGTTGCCGCGCGTCATGAACATCAGGACGAAGACGGCGATGAGCAGCAGTGCCCAGAAGGCAGGGGCACGGAAGATCTTCTTGGCGTTCATACGGGTACGGGGACTTCCCGGACTTCCTGACTCGACGACGTGGCGGCCACCGGCTGTGCCGGGACATCAGGACGAAACTACCTGACCCCCGCTCACCAGCGGCTAACAGGCCAACGAGCACCTGCGCCCCGGTGTTCCCGTGGCCAGCTCCGTGGTCGACACAAGCAGCACCCGGCGCTGGGGATGAAGCCCCGCTCGTCGGCCTGCTCCTCACGCGGTCCTGAGGCGGGGCTTCATCCTTGATTCGCGCCGCGCACTCCTTGCGTCTCCCCCTCGCTCCCTGAGGAACGAGCGCCCCACCCCCGCTCCCTGAGGAGCGAGGAACGAGCGTCTCGAAGGGAACGTCAGGAGTAGACGTGCGGCGCGAGCGTCGCGACGTCGCGCAGGTTGCGGTAGCCCTCGGCGTAGTCGAGCCCGTAGCCCACGACGAACTCGTTGGCGATGTCGAAGCCGACCCAGCGGGTGTCGATCTCGACCTTCGCGGCATCGGGCTTGCGCAGGAGGGTGAGGATCTCGACGGAGGCGGGCGAGCGCGAGTCGAGGTTGGACCGGATCCACGAGAGGGTCAGGCCGGAGTCGATGATGTCCTCGACGATGAGCACGTGCTTGTCGGTGATGTCGGTGTCGAGGTCCTTGAGGATCCGCACGACACCGGAGGACTTGGTGCCGGAGCCGTAGGAGCTCACGGCCATCCAGTCCATGGGGGGCGGAGCCGGGCAGGTGACGCATGAAGTCGGCCATGACCATGACCGCGCCCTTGAGGACACCGACGAGGAGCACCTCCTTGTCGCGGTAGTGCTCCCAGACCTCGGTGGCCAGCTCGGCCAGCCGTGCCTGGATCTGCTCCTCGGTGATGAGCACCTCGACGAGGTCGTCCTGGATGTCCTTGGAGTCCACGGTTCTCCTTAGCGAGCGGGCCTGGGCGGTCTCATTGTCCACCAGTGACCGGGGTGATGTGCACCCGGCCGTCGGCCCTGCCCACCCGCAGGTTGCCGGGCACGTGCAGCGGGCCCTGACCGTGCCAGTCGGTGACCAGCCCGTCGCACGCGGCGACGTGGGCGGCGGTGACCGCGCCGGCGGGCGAGCCGGCCCGCAGCAGCAGTCGGCGCCACACGCGGGAGCGAAGGGCGGGAGCAAGGTCCGCCAGCACCCCGACGGGCACTCCGGCCGGGTCGTCGTCGGGCACGGCCGCCTCGGCGAGGTCGTCGAGCAGGTCGGCGTCGTCGCGCAGCAGGTCGGCGCTGCGCGCCAGCGCCTCACCGAGCCCCGGGCCCAGGTCGTCCTCGAGCATCGCGAGGGCCTGACGCACCCGCACGCGGGCGTAGGCCCGGTCGGAGTTCATCGGGTCCTCCCACGGCACGAGTCCCCACGCGGCACAGGCCTGCTCGGTCGTTTCGCGGGGCAGGTGCAGCAGCGGCCTGACGAAGGGAGTGCCCTCCCGCACCACGAGCGCGGGCATGCCGGCGAGCGAGCGAGCGCCCGACCCGCGGGCGAGCCCGAGCAGCACCTGCTCGGCCTGGTCGTCCCGGGTGTGGCCGAGCAGCACGACGTGCGCAGGGTGCTCCTCCCCCATCGCGGCGGCGGTCTCGGCGAGGGCCGAGTAGCGGGCCTCGCGGGCGGCTGCCTCGAGCCCGTCGCCGCTGGCGGCGACGACGGCCTGGACGATCGCGACGGGCGCGAGCCCCAGGTCGCCGCACTGCTGCGCGGCGAGCAGGGCGGTCTCCGCGGAGTCGGGCTGGAGACCGTGGTCGACGATGATCGCGCCGACGGTGACGTCGTGGGGGGCGCCCTCGGCGGCCAGCGCCCCAGCGAGGGCGAGGGAGTCGGTGCCCCCGCTCACGGCGGCCAGGGCCAGGGACCCGGCGGGCAGCCCTTCGAGGACGGCGCGGACCCCCCTTCGGCAGTGGGCCTGCGCAGGGTGACCGGCCCCCATCAGCCGTGGACCCGCCGCACCCAGGTGGTGGGGTCGGTGATCTCGAGCGGAGTCGGCAGGGTCTCCGGCGAGGTCCACACGGCGTTGAAGCCGTCGACGCCGACCTGCTCCTGCACGCCACGGACGAAGTCGGCACCGTCGCGGTACTGGCGCATCTTGGCCTCGAGACCGAGGAGCCGGCGCAGCATGCGGTCGGCGGCGCCGGCCCCCTTGCGTCGGCGGGTGAAGCGCTCGCGGATCGTCGCGACGCTCGGCACGTGCTCGGGGCCCACGTCGTCCATGACGACGTCGGCGTGCCCCTCGAGCAGCGACATGACGGCGGTGACGCGGGCCATCTGCTCGCGCTGCTCGGGCGTGATGACGAGGTCGGGCAGGCCCTGGCCCTCGCCGCTGAGCACCTTGGGCAGCCGGGCGGTCACCTGCTCCAGACGCGAGCGCAGCGACTCCATGTCGGGTGCGAGCTCACCGGCGAGGTCGCGGGCCTGCCCGATGAGGTGCTCACGCAGCCAGGGCACCGCGGTGAACTGCACGCGGTGGGTCTCCTCGTGGAGGCAGACCCACAGCCGGAAGTCGCGGGGCGTCACGCCCAGCTCGCGCTCGGTCGCGACGATGTTGGGGGCGACGAGGAGCAGCGCCGGGGTGCCGTCGGGGGCGATGTCGTACTGCCCGAGGACCTTCGTCGAGAGGAAGGCGAGCATGCCGCCGGCCTCGACGGCCGTGACCTTGGAGCCGATGGCCTGAGCGGCGGCCGAGGGCTCCTTGTCACGGCGGGAGGCGACCCGCTCCAGCGCGGGCTGCAGCAGCGCGGCCATCGAGTCGGCGTTGACCCCGATCCACGTCGGGCGGTCGACGACGAGCGGCGCCGGGGCGTCCCCGGGGGCGGTGAGTCGTGAGGTGGCCGCGACCGGCGCGACGGCCGCCGCTGCCAGCTCGCGGATCTCGGCGACGGCCTCGGCAGCCTCGTCCTCGCTCACGTCAGGGCCCGGCGGCACGAGCCGGGCACCGGTGGACTTGGCGAACTTCCAGTCGACGTACTGCGTCACGACCCCATCCAAACACCCCGCGCGCCGGCCCGACACCTCTGTCAGTCGCAGCCGCAGTCGGTGATGCCGGCGACGATCCGGTCCAGTGCGGCCCGGGCGCCCAGCGTGCCGGTCGTCGAGGGGACGCGGTCGGCGATGATGACGTAGGTGAGCAGCCGACCGTCCGCGGTCGTCGTTGTGCCGGCGAGGGCCGAGGTGCCGGTGAGCGTGCCGGTCTTGGCGCGGGCGATGCCCGCGGCGTCCCGCGACTCGTCGGTGCGGTAGCGCTCGTGCAGGGTCCCGGTCAGGCCGGCGACGGGCAGCTGCGAGAGCACGACGCTCATCGTCTGCGCCGAGCCGGTGATGCCGAGCTGCATGACGTCGGAGATGACCCGGGCGGGGACCACCTGGCCCGAGCTGAGCCCGCAGTTGTCCTTGAGCTTGACCCCGGTGAGGTCGATGCCCGCGTCGTCAAGGGTGGAGCGCACCCAGGCGGTGGTCTCCGCGAAGGACGCGCCGGCCCCGTCGGCGACGGCGGCCTGGCGGGCGACGTTTTCGGTCAGGGCGTTGTCGCTGTCGTCGAGGGCCAGGGCGAGGACGTCGCCGAGGGGCGCCGACTCGACGGAGGCCAGCTGCTCGCCGTCGGCGGGGGCCGCCCGGCGCCACGTCGTGGGCGAGTCGTCGACCGTGACCTTCACGCCCGCCTTGTCGAGCTGAGCGGCGAAGGACGCGAGCACCGCCTTCTCCGGGAAGGTCGGCGACGGCTTGAAGGGCTCGGGCCGGTCCCCCGCCAGCCCGATCATCGAAACACCCTGGGTGTAGCCGGCCGCGACGTCGGCACGGTCCCAGGTCGGCGCGTAGCGCTCACCTGCGGCGTACGTCGCGTCGAGGCGAAGGGAGCGGGACCCGCCCCCCTTCGTCCCGAGGGAGTCGGCGACCTGCTCGGCGAGGTCGGCGAGACCGGCGCGGCCCTCGACGGCAGTCGGGTCACCGTCGCCGCGGGCGAGCATCGTGTCGCCGGCGGCGACGAGCACGAGGTCGTCCCCGTCGGCGACGACGGTCGTCTTCATCGTCCGGCTCAGATCGGTGCGCTCGGCGACGGCGGCCGCGGTGAGCAGCTTGGCGGTGGAGGCCGGGGTCTGGGGGGCGGTCGGCCCCCTTCGTCCAGACGGGGTCACCGGTGACGGCGTCACGCACGACGATCCCGACCCGCGGGCCGAGGGCGGAGGAGCCGACGTCGTCGGCGATCGCGTCGCGCAGGCCGGCCGCGGTCGGCAGGGGGGCGGACTCGTCGGCGGGCGGGAGCACGGGCGTGGGCTCGACCGGCTCGGGGGGCTGCTCCGAGGCCGCCTCGTCGATGGTGAGCACGCCGGGGACGCGGTCGTACGCGTCGGCCACCCCGTAGCCCACCGCGAGCGCGGCGACGGTGGTGACGGCGACGAGAGCACGTCTCACGGGCGGCCCCTTGCGGTGTTTTGGCGGAGGTGGTGGAACACTGGCCTCCGAGAGTAGTTCACCCATTCACGGACAAGAGGTACACCTGTGGAGTTCGACGTCACCATCGAGATCCCGAAGGGCCAGAAGAACAAGTACGAGGTCGACCACGCGACGGGCCGCATCCGTCTCGACCGCATGCTCTTCACGTCCATGGCCTACCCGAGCGACTACGGGTACATCGAGGACACGCTCGGCGAGGACGGCGACCCGCTCGACGCCCTCGTGCTGCTCGACGAGCCGACGTGGCCCGGCTGCCTCGTGCGCGCCCGGCCGATCGGCATGTTCCACATGCGCGACGAGGCCGGTGGCGACGACAAGGTGCTGTGCATCCCGGCCGGTGACCCGCGCAAGGAGCACATCAAGGACCTCGAGGACGTCAGCGAGTTCGATCGTCTGGAGATCCAGCACTTCTTCGAGACCTACAAGGACCTCGAGCCGGGCAAGTCCGTCGAGGGCGCCCACTGGGTCGGCCGCGAGGAGGCCATCCAGACGATCCTCGAGGCCATCGAGCGCGCCAAGGCCAATGGCGTGACCACCGCCCGCTGGAACATGCCCAACTCCGGCCACGCCCCCGCAGGAGGACGTGACCCACTCGGAGGAGGACATCAAGGCCGCCGCCGCCCGTGCCCGCGAGGAGCTGGCGACGAAGGAGAAGCCGCTCAGCGACGACTGAGCGATCGCGCCAACCCGCGGCGGCCCTGCCGCATCATCCACGCGTGGTTGGCCCGCAGCACTGCAGGCGCGAGGGTCGCCGCCCGGGACCACCGGGCGACGACCCTCACGTCCTGGTCGAAGGTCGCGCACACCCCGCCCTGCGGATCGCTGCCGACCGACCACTGCGCCCACCCCTCGAGGTCACCGTCGACGCGAACCCGCAGGCGGCCCCGTGCGTGGTCCTCGATCTCGCGGGTGAGGACCAGGTGCAGGGTGAGCGGCAGGGCGCTGCGGATCCGGGCCCGCCCACTCCGCTCGTCGAGCCGCCCGACGGAGCGCACCTGTGGCCACCACGCCGGGTATCCATCGATGTCGGCGAGTGCCGCGAGCACCGCCTCCCGGGGGGCAGCGAAGGACCACTGGTGGTGGAAGGTGAAGGTCGGTCCGGTCACCCATCCATCCTCTCCCCGCGGCTCCCTCCTCCCCCGGTCCCTGAGGAGCGAGGCCGTCCACGGCCCTCCCGTCCCCCCCGGTCCCTGAGGAGTGAGGCCGCCCGCGGCCGAGCGTCTCGAAGGGACGTCACCAACCTCCCTTCGAGACGGTCGCAGAGCGACCTCCTCAGGGAGCGAAAGTCTCCCCTACGGTCCCTGAGGAGCGAGGCCGCCTGCAGCCCTCCCGTCCCCCCGGTCCCTGAGGAGCGGGGCCGCCCGCGGCCGAGCGTCTCGAAGGGACGTGAACTACGTTGGCCCCGTGCGCTACTACTCCCGCGACGGACTGACCTTCGACGTTGACGACACCGGCCCCGAGGGCGCCGATCTCGTCGTCCTCCTGCACGGCTGGCCCCAGGACCGGACGGCCTGGCAGCACGTGACGCCGCGACTGACGGAGGCCGGGCTGCGGGTCATCGCGCCCGATCTGCGCGGCTACTCCCCCGGGGCCCGTCCGGGCAACCACCTCGAGTACGGCCTCGACGAGATCGTCGGTGACGTCGTCGCTCTCATCGACGCGGCTGGAGCCGAGCGGGCGCACGTGGTCGGGCACGACTGGGGCGGCGCGCTGGCCTGGGCGGTCGCCGCGCGCGAGCCCCACCGGGTCGAGACCCTCACCGTGCTGTCGACACCGACCGGCGCGGGCATGGCGGCGGGCTTCCGCGCGGGCGAGCAGCACAAGCACAGCTGGTACATGGCGGCCTTCGCGCTGCCGCTCGTGCCGGTGCTCTTCTTCCGCCTCTTCGCCCAGCAGATCCTCGAAAAGATCGGCATGCCCCGCGAGCGCGCGGCCCACGACGCCTTGCGGCTCAAGACGCCCGGCGCGGCCCAGGGCACCTTCGCCTGGTACCGGGCGGCGCTCTCCCCCACCCTCATGTGGCGAGCACGCCGGACGAAGGGGGGTCCCCGCAGCAGCGAGCACCGCCGGGTCATCCCGACGGCCTACCTGTGGGGACGCAAGGACCCGGCCTTCGGCGAGGTCGCGACGACGCACACCGTCGAGCAGCTGCGGCGCCGCGCGGGCGACCGGCCGGAGCTGGCGATCACGCGCGAGCTCGACGCCGGGCACTGGCTCATGGAGACCCACCCGGACGTCGTGGCCGACGTGGTGCTCGAGCGGATCGGCAGCGGGCGCGACGAGGCGCTCGCGGACTGATGCGCACCTCGCGTCGCGCCGTCCTGCTCGGGGCGCTCATCCTGCCGGTCGCGGCGTGCGGCCGGAGGAGCGACGTGCCTGCCGTGCAGGCCGCGCTGCGCTCCGCGGTCGAGGCGCTGCCCGAGCACGTCGCCGGACTGGTGCAGTACCAGGACTCGACCTCGGCAGGCACGACGATCAGCGGGGTGCTGACCCTCCAGGGCTCCGACCGCGCAGCCGTCACCGCCTCCCTCGAGCGCGTCCTCGAGGCGGTGGCCCGCACCTATCGCGACCAGGCCGACGCGCGCACGGCCTTCGTGCGGCTGGAGGCTCATCCGGCCGACGACCCGGCCACGCGGGTGCTCACCACCGAGGTCGTCGCACCGTCCGAAGACGCCAACACCACGACGGACGACCTCGACGCGCACTTCGACCTCTGAGGCGCGCGACCCGATTACGCACCACAGGCACTCATCCGTATACTTGTGCCTCGCGTCCTCGGGCGCACGCCGCCTTAGCTCAGTCGGCTAGAGCGTCTCACTCGTAATGAGAAGGTCGTCGGTTCGATTCCGACAGGCGGCTCCACACGAAACCCTCGAGAAATCGAGGGTTTTCGTCATTTCCAGAGCCTTTCTGGTCACGGCTGCTCCCCCATCGCGCGCGAGTTGGTACCCCCCTGGTACCCCCATCCAAAATTGAGCCTCTCGAGACCCGCCCTGTCGGCCCCCGTTCCGAGGAAGTGCAGGTACCGATTCGTCGTTGACGCGGACTCGTGTCCCATCCACGCCTGGACGGTCCCGAGGTCGACCCCGCGGGCGAGCCAGAGGCAGGCGGCGGTGTGCCGCAGGTCGTGCAGCCGCCGGCCCCGCCCTGTCTTCTCCCACTTCAGCGTTCGGATGAAGGCGGTGCGATTGAGCAGCCCGCCCGCGTCGGTCGTGAAGAGCGGGTCCCGCTCGTGGTTGCCCGCCGCCAGCGCCTCGAGATGCGGGACGATTCCGTCCGCGACAGGCACCCGGCGCCACCGGCGGCCCTTGGTCGACTTCGTGCCGATGCCTTCTGACCGCGAGCGACGCACCATCAGACCGGCCGTCGGCAGCTGGACGACGTCACCGACCGCCATCGCTCGAGCCTCGCCCCACCGCAACCCGGTCCAGCCGAGCACGAGGACGATGCTCGCCAACCGTTCGTTCTTCGCGCGGCAGTCTTCGAAGACCTCCCAGAGCTCGTCCTCGGTAAAGGGCATCATCTCGGCCCGCTCCTCGGATCCCTTGGGGACCTTGGCCGACGTGACCGGGTTGGTCAGGATCAGCTTTTCGCGGACACACCAGCCGAAGAAGGCCGACAGGCTGGCCCGATAGCGGACCACCGATGACTCGACCAGCCCGTCGGCCAGGAGCTGCACGAAGACGCGGCTCACTTCCCTTTCGGAGATGGCCGACAGTTGCAGAGCCAGCATGCTGGTCGGGGTCAGCCGCATCAGGTCGCAGTCCGCACGGTGCGTCTTCACGGCGACCGTGGTCCGACGGATCTCCAGCCAGCGCTTCAACGCCTCCCGCATTCGCTCGCGACCCGCTCGAGGGTCGACACCACCGTCTAGGGCGGCACGTTCCCGAGCCAGCCAGGCCTTGGCCTCGCGCTGGGTGTCGAAGGTGCGGCCGGCGATGAAGTCGCGCCCGGACTTCAGTTTGGCGTAGTACCGCCCGTTTCTCTTGATGATTGTCATCTCAGGCCGCCGCGTGCTTGAGCCACTTCTGGACGTCGTCCCACAGGTAGCGCGGCATGGTCGGAGACAGCCACGTCACGCGCGGCCCCTCTCCTCGCTGGCGCCATCTGCACACGGTGGAGGCATCCACCCTTGCCAGTGTGGCCAGTTCGGCGGTCGTCAGGTAGATCGGCAGCTCCAGGTCTTGCAGTTCTTTCGTGCTCATCGTCGTGCCCTTTCCCCTTGTGTGGTCACTTCGTCGTTGCTGCGCGGTGCTGTGCGTACTCGCGCGCTCGAGCAGCCGCAGCGGTAGCGATCTCGGCTTCCCCTTCGTTGGCCCAGCCGGTACCGACGAACTCCCAGACGCCGACGACGAGGGTGGCCGATTCGTCGGCCTCTTCCCGGAGGCTTCCTCGACGGACTTCGGGTCAACCGGTCGGCCGGCCCGTCGGGCGCGCTCGGTCTCGTCGCTCATGACCTGTTGGAATCGTGCTCGGCGACGACGCAGGGTCCGGTAGGTGACGCTGTAGCGGCGCGACTTGGACGAGTAGTGCCCGCGGTAGCCAAGCTCTTTGGCCCACTTGCCGATGAGCGCGTAGTGGTCCCTGCCCTCAGCGTCGACCGGGGCCTCGAGGACTTCGCCTGCTCTTCGACGCTCGGCACGAAGCACCGCGAGATCGTGCACCTCCTGGCACGTGGTTTGCAGACGGCGCGCGTGCTCCCCATCGGGCACCGACAGGGACGTGTCCTTGGTCGAGTACTTCGCGAGGTAGGCAGCCACCTGCTCCCCCGTGATGGGCCCGTCCGGGTCATCGGTCCGGCAGCCGTCACGCACGACGCGCACGTCGATCTGGCGTCCCCACTTCAGAACCCGCTCGAGGTCCTGCTCGCCGGTCTTGGGAGCAACGACGCGGGTCCGAGCGAAGGCCGCGTGAATCGCGTCGACCATCACGTCGACGTCAACGGCACATGTGCACCGATGCCGTGCTCCGCTGGGCCATCGAGGCGAAACAACGCGTGGAAGTGCACCGCCCCTCGGGCCTGCATCTCGGCGGTGCGGCCGTACTGACGTGAGGCGAACTTGGAGACCTTCGAGACCGGGACGCCCAGGCGCGCGGCGAGTTGGCGGCTGACGTCCTGGACGGCTCGACGCCACAGCTCGGGTGCGTGGAACTGCCACACGACGTGGCCGAGGTAGTCGTAGCAGTCGTGGCAGATGGGCGAGCCGACGACGTCGTCGTCCTTGTCGTGGCGTGCCGTGCACGAGAGGGAGCGGCCGTGCTCGCAGGTCTCGCGCCCCCGGGGATGACACAGCTGCGGCCCCCGGCGGGTGGAGTGGACAGCCCCGAAGA
>NZ_ALWX01000021.1 GCF_000297495.1 Janibacter hoylei PVAS-1
GCCCGGCTCGTAGAAGGCATTGGTGTCACCCTCGAAGAGCGACATGTGGGTGTGCATCCCGCTGGCCCGGGTACTCGGCGAAGACCTTCGGCATGAAGGTGGCGTACACCCCCCTGCTCGAGGGCGACCTCCTTGATGACCGTCCGGAAGGTCATGATGTTGTCCGCCGTCGACAGGGCGTCGGCGTAGCGCAGGTCGATCTCGTTCTGCCCCGGAGCCCCCTCGTGGTGGCTGAACTCCACGGAGATGCCGACCGACTCGAGCATGGTGATGGCTGCCCGACGGAAGTCGTGGGCCTCCCCCTTCGGCACGTGGTCGAAGTACCCGCCGTCGTCGACGGGGACCGGACGCTCACCGGGGGTCGTGGCCCTGCTTGAGCACGGAGAAGTWCAGCCACCACGAGGGGGCTCCGGGGCAGAACGAGATCGACCTGCGCTACCGCGACCGCCTGTCGACGGCGGACAACATCATGACCTTCCGGACGGTCATCAAGGAGGTCGCCCTCGAGCAGGGGGTGTACGCCACCTTCATGCCGAAGGTCTTCGCCGAGTACCCGGGCAGCGGGATGCACACCCACATGTCGCTCTTCGAGGGTGACACCAATGCCTTCTACGAGCCGGGCGCCCCGTACCAGCTGAGCAAGGTCGGGCGGCAGTTCATCGCCGGCCTCCTGCACCACGGGCGCGAGTACGCGGCCGTCACCAACCAGTGGGTCAACAGCTACAAGCGGCTGTGGGGCGGTGGCGAGGCACCCGCGCACCTGACGTGGGGTCACAACAACCGCTCGGCGATGGTCCGCGTGCCGATGTACAAGCCCAACAAGGGCAACTCCAGCCGGGTCGAGCTGCGCAGCCTCGACGCCGCGTGCAATCCCTACCTGGCCTTCGCCGTCATGCTCGCCGCCGGGCTCAAGGGCATCGAGGAGGGTTACGAGCTGCCCCCCGAGACCGAGGACGACGTGTGGGGCCTCACCGACCGCGAGCGCCGGGCCATGGGCATCAAGCCGTTGCCCTCCAGCCTCATCGAGGCGATCGAGGCCATGGAGGAGAGCGAGCTGGTCGCCGAGACGCTCGGTGAGCACGTCTTCGACTTCTTCCTGCGCAACAAGCAGCAGGAGTGGGCGGACTACCGCAACCAGGTGACCCCCTTCGAGCTCGAGCGGCTGCTGCCGCGCCTGTGAGGACAGCGTGACCCCACCCTCCCGGCCCGTCCCCACCCTGGCCCGGCGCGGCTTCAGCGACACGCGTCGCGCCGAGGCCCTCCTCGCCGACGCGGCTCTCGAGCCGCTCGGTCAGCACCACGAGCCGCTCCTGCGCGCGATCGCCCGGGTGGCCGACCCCGACCAGGCGCTGCTCGGTCTCGTCCGGGTGCTCGAGGCCAGCGACGACGAGGCACTCGTGCGAGCCCTCACCGGCGACGCGGCGGCCCGGGACCGGCTCATCGGCGTGCTCGGCATCTCCTCGGCGCTCGTCGACCACCTCGTGGCGCACCCGGACCAGTGGCGCGACGCGGTCGACGCGGTCGAGATGACGCCGGAGGAGCGAACCGAGGCCCTGCTCGCCGAGATCGCCGACCACGGTGACCTCGAGCCGCAGGACGCGCTGCGGGTGGGCTACCGGCGCCAGCTGCTCGGCATCGTCGCGCGTGACGTCACCTCCGACGACGCCGTCGCCGACCTGCCGGACATCGCCCGCGCGCTCGCCGACCTGGCCGGGTCGGCGCTCGAGGGCGCGGTGCGCATCGCCATCGACGAGCTGGGGGAGGAGGGGCAGTCCTGCCGCTTCGCCGTCATCGGCATGGGCAAGGCCGGCGGCCGCGAGCTCAACTACATCTCCGACGTCGACGTCATCTTCGTCGCCGAGCCCGTCGACGGGGTCGACGAGGCCGCGGCACTCGAGGTCGCGACCCGCGTCGCCAGCCGCATGATGCACGCCTGTGCCGACGCGACGTCGCACGGCAGCCTGTGGCCCGTCGACGCCGCGCTGCGCCCCGAGGGCAAGCAGGGCCCGCTCGTGCGGACGGTCGCCAGCCACCGCGCCTACTACGAGCGGTGGGCCAAGACCTGGGAGTTCCAAGCGCTGCTCAAGGCGCGTCACCTCGCCGGCGACGCCACCCTCGGTGCCGAGTACCTCGAGGCGGTGCGGCCCCTCGTGTGGGAGGCCGCCTCCCGCGAGGACTTCGTCGACGACGTCCAGGCCATGCGGCGCCGGGTCGAGGAGCACATCCCCAGTGCCGAGGCCGCCCGCCAGCTCAAGCTCGGGCCGGGCGGGCTGCGTGACGTCGAGTTCTCCGTGCAGCTGCTCCAGCTCGTCCACGGGCGCACCGACGAGACCCTCCACTCCGGCACCACCCTCGACGCACTGGCCGCCCTGTCCAGGGGTGGGTACATCGGTCGGGCCGATGCCGCCGTCCTCGGCGAGGCCTACCGGGTGCTGCGCACGCTCGAGCACCGCATCCAGCTGCACCGGTTGCGGCGCACCCACCTCATGCCGACCTCCGACGACGACCTGCGGCGGCTCGGCCGGGCCATGCGGCTCTGGGACCAGCCCGCCCACGAGGTCGTCGCGCTGCGCACCGGGCACTCACGCGAGGTGCGTCGGCTGCACCAGCGCCTCTTCTACCGGCCCCTGCTGTCGGCCGTCGCCCGCCTGAGCCCCGACGAGGCCTCGCTCAGTCCCGACGCGGCCCGCGAGCGCCTGAGTGCCCTCGGCTACCGAGACCCGGCCGGAGCGCTGCGCCACCTGGAGGTGCTCACCGAAGGGATGAGCCGTGCGGCGTCGATCCAGCGGCAGCTGCTCCCCGTCATGCTCGAGTGGTTTGCCGAGATGGCCGACCCGGACGCCGGGCTGCTCGCCTTCCGCAAGGTCAGCGAGGAGCTCGGCACCACCCACTGGTACCTGCGCCTGCTGCGCGACGAGGGCGAGGCAGCCAAGATCCTCGCGCACACCCTCGGCGCGAGCCGCTTCGCCGGGGATCTGTTGCTCGCGAGCCCGGAGGCGGTCCAGTACCTCGGTGAGGCCGACGGGCTGCGCCCGCGCACCCGCGACGAGCTGCTGCGCCGGATGCGGTCGGCAGCCGGTCGCCGAGAGGACCCCGAGGCCGCCGTCGCCGCGATCCGGGCGATCCGCCGGGCCGAGATCTTCCGCGTCGGCGTCGCCGACCTGCAGGACCGGCTGACGCTCGACGAGGTGGGGGAGGCGCTCACCGATGTCTCCGAGGCGACGATCCAGGCCGCACTCGAGGTCGTCGTGCACAAGGTCGAGGCCGAGCGGGGCGCGGACCTCGGCACCGACCTGCTCATCGTCGGCATGGGCCGGCTGGGTGGTCGCGAGGTCGGCTACTCCTCCGACGCCGACGTCCTCTACGTCCACGACCCGCGTCCCGGCGCCGACGACCAGGCGGCCCAGGAGGCGGCCCTGGCCGTCGTCACCGAGCTGCGTCGACTCATCGGCGCTGCGGGGTCCGACCCGCCGCTCGGTCTCGACGCCGACCTGCGGCCGGAGGGCAAGAGCGGCCCCCTGGTGCGGTCGCTGGCCTCCTACGCCAGCTACTACGAGCGCTGGTCCGAGACGTGGGAGGCGCAGGCCCTGTTGCGCGCCCGGCCGGTGGCCGGTGACCCGGGTCTCGGTGAGCGCTTCACGCAGCTCATCGACCCCCTGCGGTGGTCGCCCCAGGGGCTCGACGCGCGGCAGGTCCGTGAGGTCCGCCGACTCAAGGCACGGATGGAGGCCGAGCGACTCCCGCGGGGGGCCGACCGCAAGGCGCACTTCAAGCTCGGCATGGGTGGTCTCTCCGACGTCGAGTGGACCATCCAGCTGCTGCAGATGGAGCACGCCCACGAGCACGAGGGCCTGCGCACCACGCGGACCCTGCCGGCGCTCGCCGCCGCCGTCGACCTCGGCCTCGTGGACGGCCACGACGCGACCGTCCTGCGGGAGGCCTGGTCGATGGCCTCGCTGCTGCGCAATGCCGGCATGCTCTTCCGCGGCCGCCCGGTCGACTCGGTGCCGTCCAACCTGCGCGAGGCCGACGGGGTCGGCCGGATCGTCGGGATGGAGCCGCAGTCCGGCCTCGCGCTCGCCGAGTCCTACCGCCGCACGGCGCGACGCGCCCGTCAGGTCGTCGACCGCATCTTCTACGGCGAGGACGAGCAGCAGCGGTGAGACGCCGGTCAGGCAGCGCCGGCAGCGAACCTAGACTGGGGGCCATGCTCGCCACGATCGATCTGCGCTCGCGACCCCTCGGGGCCCGGGAGCTGCGCGCCGCCCTGCCCCGTGCGGAGTACGACGTCGAGGCCGCCCTCGATGCCGTCCGGCCGATCTGCGACGACGTGCACGACCGCGGGGCCCAGGCCCTCTACGAGTACGCCGAGCGCTTCGACGGGGTGCGACCGACCTCCCTGCGCGTCCCGCCGCACGTGCTCGAGGCCGCTCTCGACACCCTCGACGACGGTGTCCGCGCCGCACTCGAGATCTCGATCGAGCGCGCGCGGGCCGTGCACGCCGACCAGCGGCGCGTCGACACGACGACCCGGCTGCACCCCGGGGGCACCGTCACCGAGCGCTGGGTGCCGGTCGAGCGCGTCGGGCTCTACGTGCCCGGCGGACGCGCGGTGTACCCGAGCTCGGTCGTCATGAACGTCGTGCCCGCCCAGCTCGCCGGCGTCGGCTCGATCGCCGTCGCCAGCCCGCCGCAGCGGGACAACGTCGGTGACCTCGCCGGCTACCCACACCCGACGATCCTCGCCGCCTGCGCCCTGCTCGGCGTCGACGAGGTGTGGGCCATGGGCGGCGCCCAGGCGGTCGCCGGCTTCGCCCACGGCTTCGAGGACACGTCGTCCGGCGAGACCGTCGCCTGCGCACCGGTCAGCCTCGTCACCGGCCCGGGCAACATCTACGTCGCCGCTGCCAAGCGGCTGCTCAAGGGGCTCATCGGCATCGACGCGGAGGCCGGCCCGACCGAGATCGCGGTCCTCGCCGACGCGAGCGCGGACCCCGAGTACGTCGCCGCCGACCTCATCAGCCAGGCCGAGCACGACCCGCTCGCCGGGTCGGTGCTCGTCACCGACTCCACCGACCTCGCCGACGCCGTGCGCGTGGCCGTCGAGCGCCGTGCCGCCGCCACCAAGCACAGCGAGCGGGTCGCCGAGGCCCTCGGTGGGCGGCAGTCCGCGATCGTCCTCGTCGACGACCTCGACGCCGGTCTGCGGGTCGTCGACGCCTACGCGGCCGAGCACCTCGAGGTCATCACCGCCGACGCGTCCGCCGTCGCTGCCCGGGTGCGCAGTGCCGGGGCGATCTTCGTCGGGCCGCACTCGCCGGTGAGCCTGGGTGACTACGTCGCCGGGTCCAACCACGTGCTGCCCACGGGCGGCAGCGCCGCGCACAGCAGCGGCCTGTCCGTCCAGTCCTTCCTCCGCGGCATCCACGTCATCGAGTACTCGGCCGACGCCCTGGCCGAGGTGGCACCGCACGTGCTCGCCCTGTCCGAGGCCGAGGACCTGCCCGCGCACGGCGAGGCCGTCACCGCCCGGGTCGGCGAGGTGACCCGATGAGCGAGATCGAGCAGCTGCTGCGCCCCGAGCTGCGTGGCCGCAGCCCCTACGGCGCCCCCCAGCTGGACGTCGCCGTGCAGCTGAACACCAACGAGTCCTCCTACCCCGTCCCCGAGGAGGTCGTCTCGGCCGTCGTCGCCGAGCTCGCGGAGCAGCTCGGTGGGCTCAACCGCTACCCCGACCGGGAGTTCACCGACCTGCGCAAGGCGCTGGTCACCTACCTCGAGGACCGCAGCGGGGTCTCCCTTCGCCCGGAGCAGGTGTGGGCCGGCAACGGGTCCAACGAAGTCCTCTCGCACCTCGTCCAGGCCTTCGGCGGCCCCGGGCGGACCGCCCTCGGCTTCACCCCGGCGTACTCGATGCACCCGATCATCAGCGAGACGCTCGGGACGACGTGGGTCGACGGGCAGCGCGACGCGGGCACCTTCGACCTGACCGTCGACTCTGCCGTCGAGCAGGCCACGGCAACCGATCCCCACCTCGTCTTCCTGTGCTCGCCCAACAACCCCACCGGCACGGCCCTGCCCTTCGAGGTCGTCGAGGCGATGCTCGAGGCCGCTCCGCGGGCCGTCGTCGTCGTCGACGAGGCCTACGCCGAGTTCGCCCGGCCGGGGACGCCGAGCGCGCTCACCCTGCTCGACCGGCACCCGCGCCTCGTCGTGACCCGCACGATGAGCAAGGCCTTCGCCCTCGCCGGGGGGCGACTGGGGTACCTCGCCGCCGACCCGCAGGTCGTCGACGCCCTGCGTCTCGTCCGGCTGCCCTACCACCTGTCGTCGCCGACGCAGACGATCGCGAGGGTCTCGCTCGAGCACGCCGATCGGCTGCTCGAGACGGTCGACGCGATCAAGCGGCAGCGCGACCGGCTCGTCACCGAGCTCTCCGCTCTCGGGCTGTCGCCGGTGCCGAGCGATGCCAACTTCGTCCTCTTCGGCGGTCTCGCCGACGCGGCGGCCACGTGGCAGGCTCTGCTCGACCGGGGCGTCCTCGTTCGCGACGTCGGCATCCCGCACCACCTGCGGGTCACCGCCGGGACCCCCGAGGAGACCGGCCGGTTCCTCGAGGCCATGGCGCAGATCGTCCCCACCCACGCCCTGAGCAAGGAGACCCCGTGAGCACCACCACCCACCGCACCGCGACGGTCACGCGCGGCACCTCCGAGAGCCGGGTCGAGGTGACCGTCGACCTCGACGGCACCGGCGTCGGTGAGGTCTCCACCGGCGTGCGCTTCTACGACCACATGCTGCTGTCGCTCGCCAAGCACAGCCTCATCGACCTCACGGTGCGGGCCGAGGGCGACGTCGACGTCGACGCCCACCACACCGTCGAGGACGTGGCCATCGTGCTCGGGCAGGCCGTGCGCGAGGCCCTCGGCGACAAGCGGGGCATCAGCCGCTTCGGCGACGCCACCGTCCCCCCTCGACGAGGCCCTCGCCCACGCCGTCGTCGACGTCGCCGGGCGCCCCTACGTCGTGCACACCGGTGAGCCGGCCGGCCAGGAGCACGTCATCATCGGCGGCAACTTCGTCGGCTCGCTGACCCGGCACGTCATGGAGTCCTTCGCGTACAACGCCGGCATCGCGCTGCACGTGCGCGTGCTCGCCGGCCGCGACCCGCACCACGTCGTCGAGGCACAGTTCAAGGCCCTGGCCCGAGCTCTGCGGTCCGCCGTCGAGCCCGACCCGCGCGTCACCGGCATCCCGAGTGCCAAGGGCGCGCTGTAGAGCGTGCGATGAGCCAGCCGGGCAGGGGAGTGGTGCTCCTCTCCGCGTCGTCCGCGAGGGCCGTGGAGTGGGTGCGGCGCGGCGTCGTGCCGTGCCACGTCGTCGAGCACAGCGCGTGGTCGATCGTCGTGACGGCCTCGGCGACGAGTGCCGCCGCGCAGCCCTACGACGACGCGCTCACCGTGCTCGCCTCGCGTCACGTCCCGTCGCCGATGGCGCCGTCCATCGGGCTCTTCGAGATCGGTGACGCGGCGGTCGTGACCGCTCGGGCACCGGGCCGGGCCCCGATCCGCTGGGCGCTGCGCGCGGCCGACCGAGAGGTGGTCCGCGGGCCCCAGCTGCCGCCCTTGTCGCCGGAGGACCTGCACCGGACCCTGTCCAGCCACCCCGCGGCGCGACAGGTCCCCATCAGCCAGGTGCGCTCCCTGTGGGGTCGCACCGACCTGACCCACGCCGAGTGGTTGGTCGAGGTCACCACGGTCCTCGGCCTGCCCGGCGCCCGCATCATCGGCGGAGCCGACACCGATCTCGGCCCCGTGATCCGCCCCGATGCGCGGTCCGTCTCCGCCTTCGAGTCCGTCGTCAAGGATGTCCACCCATGAGCTCTCCTCGTGTCGTCGTGCTGGACCACGGCTCCGGCAACGTCCACTCCGCCGTGCGCGCGCTCAGCCATGTCGGGGCGCAGGTCGAGCTGACCGCGGACCGCGCTGCCGTGCTCGGCGCTGACGGCCTGCTCGTGCCCGGTGTCGGCAACTTCCACGCGTGCATGGCCGGTCTGCGGGCGGTCGACGGGCCCTCGCTCGTCGACACACGACTGGCCGGCGGGCGTCCGGTGCTCGGGGTGTGCGTCGGGATGCAGGTGATGTTCGACGGCTCGGCCGAGCCCCACGGCACCCAGCCCGAGCAGGACGGGCTGCACCAGTGGCCCGGCACCGTCGAGCGGCTCACCGCGCCCGTCGTCCCGCACATGGGCTGGTCGCCGGTGCAGGC
Source organism: Janibacter hoylei PVAS-1 (assembly GCF_000297495.1). Classification (GTDB taxonomy): domain Bacteria; phylum Actinomycetota; class Actinomycetes; order Actinomycetales; family Dermatophilaceae; genus Janibacter; species Janibacter hoylei. Next base: position 8,269 of record NZ_ALWX01000021.1, read on the forward strand.
CCCCGAGGGCACCCGGCTCTTCGCCGAGGTCGAGTCCGAGCGCTTCTACTTCGTCCACTCCTACGCCGTCGGGTCCTGGGACCTGCCGACGGCACCCGGCGCACTGTCCGCCGCCTCGCCCCGCGTCACGTGGAGCGAGCACGGGTCCCCCCTTCGTCGCGGCCGTCGAAAACGGCCCGTTGTCCGCCACGCAGTTCCACCCCGAGAAGTCCGGGGACGCGGGACTGCACCTCCTGAAGAACTGGGTGATGTCACTGTGACCACGACCGAGAGCCCCCGCCTGGAGCTCCTGCCCGCCGTCGACGTGCGGGGAGGGCGCGCGGTCCAGCTGCAGCAGGGCGTGGCCGACTCCGGCTGGGACTTCGGCGACCCGCTGCAGGCGGCGCAGGCCTGGCAGGAGCAGGGGGCCGAGTGGATCCACCTCGTCGACCTCGACGCGGCCTTCGGCGAAGGGAGCAACCGTGACCTCCTCGCCGGCATCGTCGGGCAGCTCGACCTCAAGGTCGAGCTGAGCGGCGGGATCCGCGACCAGGACTCCCTCGTGGCGGCGCTCGAGTCCGGCTGCACCCGGGTCAACCTCGGCACCGCTGCCCTCGAGGACCCGGAGTGGACGGCCCGGGCCATCGCCGAGTACGGCGACCGGATCGCCGTGGGGCTCGACGTCCGGGGGACGACCCTCGCCGCCCGCGGCTGGACCAAGGAGGGCGGCGACCTGTGGGAGACGCTCGCGCGGCTCGACGCGGAGGGCTGCTCCCGCTACGTCGTCACCGACGTCGCGAAGGACGGCATGCTGGCCGGCCCCAACCTGCAGCTGCTCCGGGACGTGTGCGCGGCGACCGATGCCGCCGTCGTGGCGAGCGGTGGGGTGACGACCCGCGAGGACGTCGTCGCCCTGCGCGAGCTGGTCCCGGTCGGTGTCGAGGGGGCGATCATCGGCTCGGCCCTGTACAAGGGCACTGTGACCCTCTCCGACGCCCTCGACGCGGCGGGCCGGCCGTGAGCGGCGTGGACCCGACCGACTCCGCGGGCGTCCCCTGGCAGGGACGGTCGCTGCCGACCGGAGGCTTCGAGGGCGACGACGGCGCAGCTGACGCAGGCCTGATGCGGGCGCTGACGACGGGCGGCGAGGCCGAGGTGCTCGAGCACCTCGCGGCCGCTCGGCTCCTCGTGCCGGTCACCGCCGTCGCCACGGAGACCACGGAGGACGGGCACGGGCAGACCTCCGACAAGGAGGCCGACATGGCCGTCCTGCTCCTCGAGCACCCCGACGGGCGGACCGCCCTGCCGGTCTTCACCTCGATGGAGTCGCTGGCGGCCTTCGACGCGTCCGTGCGACCGGTGCCGGTCGAGGCGGCCCGCGCTGCGCAGGCCGCCGTCAGCGAGTCGGCCGACCTCATGGTGCTCGACTGCGCGAGCGAGCAGGCCTTCGAGATCCGCGCCTCGATGGTGTGGGCCCTGGCGCAGCAGCGTCCGTGGCTGCCCGCGCACGAGGACCCCTTCGTCGAGCAGTCCGTGGAGCGGGCCTGCGCCGAGCACCCGGAGATCACGGGGACCGAGCTCGTCGAAGGCATCCCCGATGGGCAGGGTGTGCTCCAGGTGCGCCTGACCCTCGTACCGGGCCTGCAGGTCGAGGAGGTCCAGGCCCTGGTGACCGCGGTCGCGGAGCAGCTGGCCACCGACGGTGAGCTGCGGGCTCGGGTCGACGGCCTCTCCTTCGCCGTCGTCTGACCCACGGCCACCCCTCAGCGGGCCCGACGCGCGAGCCGATTTCGGGTCCGGTCCGGCCACTGCTATCGTGGTCCGCAACGACCGGTCACCGTCCTCGTGGCGGTGACGCAAGAGGAGCCTCGCTTCCCACCCGCGTCGACCGGAGTCCTCGGACTCACAGGTTGCCGGGTCTCAGGTCTCGACGCGACGCACGTCGCCGGACACCCCAGGTGTCCAGCCCGTCGTCCGTGTCGTGCTCTGGTGGAGGCTCCTCGCGATCGGCGAGGAGCCTTTCTTCGTCGGTAGCGGGAGTGACACACCGAGCTAAGGAGCAGCACATCAGCGAGCCTCGCATCAACGACCGAATCCGCGTTCCCGAGGTGCGGTTGGTCGGCCCCAACGGGGAGCAGGTCGGCATCGTGCGGGTGGAGGATGCCCTCCGACTCGCGGCAGAGGCTGACCTGGACCTCGTCGAGGTCGCCCCCATGGCCAAGCCTCCCGTCGCCAAGCTCATGGACTTCGGCAAGTACAAGTACGAAGCCGCCATGAAGGCCCGGGAAGCCCGCAAGAACCAGGTCAACACGGTCATCAAGGAGATCAAGCTCCGCCCGAAGATCGACAGCCACGACTACGGCACCAAGAAGGGCCACGTCGAGCGCTTCCTCGGCGCTGGCGACAAGGTCAAGGTGACGATCATGTTCCGCGGTCGCGAGCAGTCGCGCCCCGAGCTGGGCTTCCGGCTGCTGCAGCGCCTGGCCGAGGACGTCGTGGAGCTGGGCACCGTGGAGTCCGCGCCCAAGCAGGACGGGCGCAACATGATCATGGTGCTCGCCCCGACCAAGCGGAAGTCCGAGGCGCGTGCCGAGGCCCGACGCAAGAAGGACGAGCAGAAGGCGGCCCCGGCTGCCGCCGCGGAGGAGTCGGCCCCCGCCGAGACCGCCGAGGCCCCGGCCGAGTCCTGAGCCGGCAACAGACCAGCAAGCAACGAGAAGGAGATCGGCGCCATGCCGAAGAACAAGACGCACTCCGGTGCCAAGAAGCGATTCCGGGTCACCGGCTCGGGCAAGATCATGCGCGAGCGCGCCAACCACGTCCACAAGTTCCACGAGAAGACCCCGCAGCACGCGCGTCGTCTCGCGAACGACGTCCTGGTCTCCAAGGCCGACGAGAAGAAGATCAAGAAGCTGCTCGGTCGCTGACCTGAGCCTCTTGTCCCCACACACTGAAGGAGTCATCACGTGGCACGCGTGAAGCGGGCGGTCAACGCCCACAAGAAGCGTCGGGTCGTCCTCGAGCGCGCCAGCGGCTACCGGGGCCAGCGGTCCCGCCTGTACCGCAAGGCCAAGGAGCAGGTCACCCACAGCGCGGTCTACAGCTACCGTGACCGTCGCGCCAAGAAGGGCGACTTCCGTCGCCTGTGGATCCAGCGCATCAACGCCGGCGCCCGCGCCAACGGCATGACCTACAACCGGTTCATCCAGGGCCTGCGCGCCGCGGAGATCGAGGTCGACCGTCGCATGCTCGCCGAGCTCGCCGTCAACGACGAGGCGGCCTTCGCCGCGCTCGTCGAGATCGCCAAGGCCAACGTGCCGGCGGCCACCGACGCCAAGGTCGAGGCCTGAGCGACCACTCCGGACGCCGGGAGCGCCCACCACTGACCAATCCCGCTGCTGAGCGGGTGAAGTCGGTGCGCGGGCTCTCCCGGCGTCCTGCGCGTCGACGCACCGGTCGGATCCTCGTCGAGGGTCCGCAGGGGGTGCGCGAGGCCGTGCGCTTCGCGCCCGAGCGGATCGTCGACCTCTACGTCACGGACGAGGCGGCGCAGCGGTACGCGGACTTCATCGACCCGGCCCGCGAGGCCGGTGTCTTCGTCCACCGCACGAGCGACGAGGTCCTTGCCGCGATGTGCGATGCGGACACGCCGCAGGGCACCGCCGCCGTCGTCGAGTGGACACCCACGGACCTCGCGCCGGTCCTCGCGGCGGGTCCGCGCCTGCTCGTCCTGCTCACCCACGTGCGCGACCCCGGCAACCTCGGCACCGTGATCCGTGGCGCCGACGCCGCGGGCGCCGACGCGGTGCTCGTCAGCGCGGCGTCCGTCGACGTCACCTCGCCCAAGGTCATCCGGTCGACGGCCGGGTCGATCTTCCACCTGCCCGTCGTCACGGGGCTCGACATCGAGCCGACCCTCGCGAGGCTCGGCGAGGCCGGCATCACGCGGCTGGCTGCCGACGGTGCGGGAAGCGTCACGACTGACGACGCCGACCTCACGGGCCCGCACGCCTGGGTCATGGGCAACGAGGCGTGGGGCCTGGAGGAGGCGACGCTGCGCGTCTGCGACGAGGTGGTGCGCGTCCCGATCCACGGGCACGCCGAGTCGCTCAACCTCGCGATGGCGAGCACCATCTGCCTCTACGCCTCGGCCCGGCAGCAGCGGGCCTGACGACGAAGGGCGCCGCCCCCCGATGATCTCGGGGGCGGCGCCCTTCGTCGTGCCGGCGTCAGCCCTGGGCGGCGTGCGTCTCCTGCCCGCCGAGGACCTCACCCGGGTCGACCGGGGACTCGTCCGCGGCGGCCTTGCCGTCACGGATGCGCTGCCCGATCGTCGCGTCGATGTTGGTCCAGTACTCGAAGACCCTCGAGAGCACCGGGTCCTCGACCCCGGCCAGGGAGCCGACGACCGTGTCGACGAGCCGGTCGCGCTGGGCGTCGTCGAAGACCTCGCGCACGAGCGTGCCCGGCTGGCCGAAGTCGTCGTCCTCGGCGTGCAGCTGGTAGGCCGAGCGGACGATGGCGCCGTCGGCCTCCCACCCGTCGTCGACCGGCCCCTCGAAGTCCGCGACCGGGCGACCGAAGCTGTTGGGGTGGTAGGTCGGCGCGGCGCCCGAGTGCTCGTAGCGCATCGGCCCGTCGAAGGAGTAGTGGTTCTCCCGCTCGACGGCCGGGCGGTTGACCGGCAGCTGGTGGAAGTTCGGGCCGATGCGGGCGCGGTGGGCGTCGGCATAGGCGAAGACCCGGCCGAGCAGCATCTTGTCCGGGGAGAAGCCCACGCCCGGCACGGTGTTGCTCGGGGCGAAGGCCGCCTGGTCGATCTGCGCGAAGAAGTTCACCGGGTTCTCGTCGAGGGTCATCGTGCCGACCTCGATGAGCGGGTAGTCGGCGTGCGGCCAGGTCTTGGTCAGGTCGAAGGGGTTGAAGCGGTAGTTCTTCGCGTCCTCGTAGGGCATGACCTGGACCGACAGCTTCCACTGCGGGGCCTCCCCGCGCGCGATCGCCTCGAAGAGGTCGCGGCGGTGGAACTCCGCGTCCTGACCGGCGATCCGGTCGGCGGCGTCACCAGTGAGGCCCTGCACTCCCTGCTGCGTGTGGAAGTGGTACTTGACCCAGAACTTGTCGCCGGAGCCGTTGACCCACATGTAGGTGTGACTGCCGTAGCCGTTCATGTGGCGCCACGAGCGGGGCAGGCCGCGGTCACCCATGAGGTAGGTGACCTGGTGGGCCGACTCGGGGTTGTTGGTCCAGAAGTCCCACTGCATGGTGTTGTCGCGCAGCCCGCTGTCGGGCAGCCGCTTCTGGCTGCGGATGAAGTTGGGGAACTTCAGCGGGTCGCGCAGGAAGAAGACCGGGGTGTTGTTGCCGACGAGGTCGAGGTTGCCCTCGCTCGTGTAGAAGCGCAGCGCGAAGCCGCGCACGTCGCGCCAGGTGTCGGGGGAGCCGAGCTCGCCAGCCACCGTGGAGAAGCGGGCGAGCATGCGCGTCGTCGTGCCCGGCTGGAAGACCGCGGCCTTGGTGTACTGCGAGACGTCGGCGGTCGTCTCGAAGCGGCCGAAGGCGCCGGAGCCCTTGGCGTGCGGCTTGCGCTCGGGGATGTTTTCCCGGTTGAAGTGGGCGAGCATGTCGACGAGGTGCGTGTCGTGCAGGAGCAGGGGCCCGTTGCTGCCGACCGAGAGGCTGTTGCGGTCGCTCACGGTGGGCGCGCCGCCCAGCTGGGTCGACGGCCCGGAGACGTCGAGCGTCCCTCGGGCGTCCGAGCGGGGCTCCGGTGTGGAAGGGGTGGATGACATCTGCTGCTCCTCTTTCTCTGTGGGGTGGGGTGCAGTGCTGGTCAGGGGGTGGTGACCGCAGCGGTCGCGCACGCGGGGCAGGTGCCCCAGTAGATGACCTCGGCCTCGTCGATGGCGAAGCCGTGGTCGTCGGCGGCATCGAGGCACGGTGCCTTGCCGGGCGCGCACTCGACGTCGATCATCGTGCCGCAGGCGCGGCAGACGAGGTGGTGGTGGTTGTCGCCGAGCTCCAGCTCGAAGCGGGCCGGGTGGCCGGCCGGCTCGAACTTGCGGACGAGGCCGTGCGCGGACAGCGCGCCGAGGATGTCGTAGACCGCCTGGGTGCTCACGGACCCGAGTCGCTCGCGGGTGGCTCGGGCGATGGTGTCGACGTCGGCGTGGGGGATCGCGGACAGCTCGCGCAGGACGGCGACGCGTGGGGCGGTCACGCGCAGCGCGTGGGTGCGCAGCAGGTCGGCGGCAGCCTCGGTCTCGATCATCGTGCTCATCGCCACCAGAGTCCCACCAAGACTTGAATCAGTCAAGATAACGACCGGGCCGGGGGAGCGCTCCCCATCGCCGGCGGCGCGGACACGGACTACCTTGACCGCTCATGGCAGTGACCCACGGCAACGACCCCGACCGGCTCGACGCGATCGGTGACGCGCTGCGTGCCGAGGGGGACCGGGTCGAAGAGGTGCTCGGGCTCGGGCACCTCGGGAATCGCGGTCCTGGTGGGTGCGTGGTCGGGTCCTGATCTCGAGGGCTTCGTGGGGGACTGGCAGGGGGCGCAGCAGCAGCTGGCGTTGGCTGCCCAGCTGCTGCGGGCGGTCGGTCAGCGGGCCAAGGAGCAGGCTGCGGACCAGCGGTCCGCCAGCGGCGAAGGGGGGGACGGGTTCCCCCTTCGACCTCGGCGCGGGGCGCGGGCTGGGCGCCGCGGCGGTGGGCGGGAACCCCGGTCGTCCGCCCTCGGACTCCCTCGACCTGCCCGACGACTACGAGGACGGACCGGAGATCCCCTTCAGGGACAAGGGCCAGATCCCGCAGGGGCTCGGGTACAACGAGGCGGACGACGAGCTCGTCTACACCTTCTACGACGAGGACGACGACACCGACGGCGAGATCGTCTTCGTCGACCGGGAGACCGGCGAGGTCACCTCGCGGGTCCCGCTGGAGGGGCTCGACCACTACGGCGGGGTCACGGTCAACGGTGAGTACACCTACGTCTCCGGGGGTGGTAACACACAGGTGTACCGCACCGAGGACCTGCGCAACCCCGAGACGACGACGATCCCGAACCCCGGGGCCGCCTGGGGCGGGGACCCGATGACGGACGTCGTGCACACGGCGGAGCCCATCGACACCGTCGACACCAAGGCGCACTCCACGGTCACCGTGCACGACGACAAGCTGTACGTCACGCAGTTCACCAAGGACCACGACGACCCGGGCACCATGTACGCGTACGAGATCGGGGCGGACGGCAGCCCGACCGGTGACCCGAAGACATACCAGGTGCCGCCCCAGACCCAGGGGGTCTCCTTCGACGAGGCCGGCAACGCCTACTACTCCTCGAGCTACGGGCGCAACAACGAGTCGACGCTCACCCGGGTCTCGGCGGAGGACTTCGCCCGGGACGGCGGCTGGACCCAGGACAACGGGCGCTCCCAGAAGATCCCCAACATGGCCGAGGGGTCGGTGGTCGTGGACGGCCGCCTCTACCAGCTCTACGAGTCCGGGGCCGACAAGTACGACGACAACCCCGGGCCGGACTTCATCGTCGACCGAGTTGTCGGCGACACCGACCCGCGGGACCGCCTCACCGTCCACGACCTGAGGAAGTGATCGACCTCGAAACCCGGGGGCGGGCCCCCTTCGTCCCCACGTAGACTCGGGCCTCGTGTCTGGACCCAACACGAACTACGACCCGGTCGAGGTCGCCGCCCTCGACCCGCAGGTGATCGACGACGCCGTGCAGGCCGCGCTCGACGCCGCCGCGGGCGCGACCACCCTCGACGAGCTCAAGCGGATCCGCGGTGCGCACCAGGGCGACAAGAGCCCGCTCGCGCTCGCCAACCGAGAGATCGGCGCACTGCCGCCGAGCGCCAAGGCCGAGGCCGGCAAGCGCGTCGGGCAGGCGAGGGGCCGTGTCGGGCAGGCCTTCTCGGCCCGTCAGGCCGAGCTCGAGTCCGAGCGTGACGAGCGGATCCTCGTCGAGGAGACCCTCGATCTCACCGTGCCGAGCCCCTACCAGCGGCTCGGGGCGCGGCACCCGATCAGCCTCGTCACCGAGCGGGTCGAGGACATCTTCGTCGGCATGGGCTGGGAGATCGCCGAGGGTCCCGAGATCGAGTCAGAGTGGCTGACCTTCGACGCGCTCAACATCGGTCCCGACCATCCCGCGCGCGGTGAGCAGGACACCTTCTTCGTCGAGCCGAGCGATGCCGGCGTCGTGCTGCGCACCCACACCTCGCCCGTGCAGATCCGCACGATGCTCGACCGCGAGCCGCCCATCTACGTCCTGTGCCCGGGCAAGGTCTTCCGCACCGACGACCTCGACGCGACGCACACCCCGGTCTTCCACCAGTTCGAGGGGCTCGTCGTCGACAAGGGCATCACGATGTCCCACCTGCGCGGGGCGCTCGACGCCTTCGTGCAGGGCCTCTTCGGCGAGGGCATCGTCACGCGACTGCGCCCCAACTACTTCCCCTTCACCGAGCCGAGTGCCGAGATCGACTGCCAGTGCTGGGTGTGCCGCGGCGCCGACACCGGCTGCCGCACCTGCGGCGGCACCGGCTGGATCGAGCTCGGGGGCTCCGGCATGGTCAACCGTCGCGTGCTCGCCGCCGCCGGCATCGACCCCGACGAGTACACCGGCTTCGCCTTCGGCCTGGGCATCGAGCGCTCGCTCATGCTGCGCCACGGCGTCGCCGACATGCGCGACATCATCGAGGGAGACGTCCGCTTCTCGGCGGCGTTCGGGATGGAGATCTGATGCGGGCACCCATCGAGTGGCTCCGTGAGCTGACCGAGGTCGACCCGCAGGCGAAGGGGGCCGACGTCGCCGCCACGCTCGTGCGCGTGGGCCTCGAGGAGGAGGGCATCATCGGTGGCGAGGTCACCGGCCCCCTCGTCGTCGGCAAGGTTCTCGAGCGCACGCCCGAGGAGCAGAAGAACGGCAAGACGATCAACTGGTGCCAGGTCGACGTGGGCGCTGCCAACGGGACCGGCGAGCCGCAGGGCATCGTGTGCGGCGCACACAACTTCGACGTGGGCGACCTCGTCGCGGTGATCCTGCCCGGTGGCGTCCTGCCGGGGAACTTCGAGATCTCCGCCCGCAAGACCTACGGGCACGTGAGCGCCGGCATGATCTGCTCCGCGATGGAGCTCGGTCTCGGCGAGGACCACGACGGCATCATCGTGCTCACCCAGCACCTGCCGGCCGACGTCGTCGCGGGCCTGGCGCCGGGCGACGACCTCATCCCCGTCCTCGGCCTCGACGCCGAGACGGTGGAGGTCAACGTCACGCCCGACCGCGGGTACTGCCTCTCCATGCGCGGCATCGCCCGCGAGTACGCGCTGTCGGAGGGGACCCCCTTCGTCGACCCGGCGGACCTGCCGGTGGCCGAGCCCACCGGGCCGGGCCACGAGGTGCGTCTCGCCGACGACGCACCGGTCGACGGCGTGCCCGGGTGCGACCGCTTCGTCGCGCGGGTCGTGCGCGGCATCGACGCGACGGCGACCTCACCGGAGTGGATGCAGCGCCGGCTCACCGAGGTCGGCATGCGCCCCATCTCCCTCGCGGTCGACGTCACCAACTACGTGATGATGCTGCTCGGCCAGCCGCTGCACGCCTACGACCTCGCCAAGCTCTCCGGGGCCATCGAGGTGCGCCGGGCGCGCGCGGGTGAGACGCTCACGACCCTCGACGACGTCGAGCGGACCCTGGTGCCCGAGGACCTGCTGATCACCGACGGCGGCACCACCCCGCTCGCGATCGCCGGCGTGATGGGCGGCGCGACGAGCGAGGTCGACGACACCACGACCGACGTGCTCGTCGAGGCCGCGCACTTCGACTCCGTCACCGTGGCGCGCTCCGCGCGGCGTCACCGGCTGGCGACCGAGGCGTCCAAGCGCTTCGAGCGCGGCGTCGACCCCGCGGTCACCGCGGCGGCCGCCCAGCTCGCCGTCGACCTCCTCGTCGAGCACGGCGGAGGCACGGCTGACCCGACGGCGACCGACGTCGGGAGCCCCGCAGAGCCGGCGACGATCGCCCTGGACCCGAGCCTGCCGAGCCGGTACATCGGGCTCGACTACCCCCGCGAGGAGGTCGTCGCGACCCTCACCGCGATCGGTTGCGACGTGGCTGACGAGGGCCAGCTCCTGCGGGTCACCCCGCCGACCTGGCGACCCGACCTCGTCGACGGCCCCGACCTCGTCGAGGAGGTTGCCCGCGTGCGTGGCTACGACCAGATCCCGTCGGTCGTGCCCCGGGCCAGCGCCGGCCGCGGCCTGACGCACAGCCAGCGGGCCCGCCGCACGGTCGCCCGCACGCTCGCGGCCACCGGCCTGGTCGAGGTGCTGTCCTACCCCTTCACCTCCGAGGAGCGCCACGACGCCCTCGGCTACGCCGCGGACGACGCCCGACGCACGACGGTGCGCCTGGCCAACCCGCTGCAGGACGAGGCCCCGCTCATGCGGACCTCGATCCTCGACACATTGCTCGACACGCTGCGACGCAACGTCTCCCGGGGCCACCGCGATGTCGCGCTCTACGAGATCGGGCTCGTCACGGCCGGCGGCATCACGCCGCTACCCCTGCCTCCGGGTGGGGTCGAGCCCGACGCGGAGACCCTGGCGCGCATCACCGGCGGGGTCCCGGCCCAGCCGCGGCACGTCGCCATCGCCGCGTCGGGGGCCGCACTGCCCGCGGGGCCGCACGGTCCGGCGCGGCCCGTCGAGGCCACCGACGTCGTCGGCTGGGTGCGGGCGATCGGTGACTCGATCGGTGTCGAGCTGGGTGTCGAGGCCGCCCAGCGCGAGCCCTTCCACCCCGGGCGCTGCGTGGCGATCTCCGTGCCCGGTGGCGAGGTCGTCGGCCACGCGGGCGAGCTGCACCCCAAGGTCTGCTCGCGACTGGAGCTGCCCGAGCGCACCGTCGCAGCGGAGCTCGACCTGGACGCGATCGTTGCCGCCTCCGGCGAGCCGGTGAAGCCCGGCCAGCTGTCCACCCAGCCGGTCGCCAACACGGACGTCGCGCTCGTCGTCGACGAGGGCGTGCCGGCGGCGGCTGTCGCCGCAGCACTGCGATCTGGTGCCGGAGACGACCTCGAGTCGCTCACCCTCTTCGACGTCTACCGGGGCGACCAGGTGGGGCAGGGGCGCAAGTCCCTCGCCTATCGCCTGACCTTCCGGGCCGGCCGGACGCTGAAGACCGACGAGGTCTCCGCCCTGCGTGACAAGGCGGTCGCCTCCGCGGCCTCCGCCACGGGGGCCCAGCAGCGCTGAGCAGGAGACCGTCGCCGACACGCGTTTGCATAAAACAGCGTGCCTGCGTATGGTCATGCAGGTGATCACCGCAGCCATCGCCGGAGCCAGCGGCTACGCAGGGGCCGAGATCGCTCGGCTCCTGCTCGGCCATCCCGAGGTCGAGATCGGTGCCCTCACGGCATCGGGCAATGCGGGCACCCGCCTCGGTGACCTCGCGCCGCACCTGCAGCCACTTGCCGACCGCGTGCTCGAGCCGACGACCGCCGAGGTGCTCGCCGACCACGACGTCGTCTTCCTCGCTCTGCCCCACGGCCACTCTGCGGCCATCGCGCAGCAGCTGCCCGACGAGGTCGTCATCGTCGACTGCGGTGCCGACTTCCGTCTCGACGACGAGCAGGACTGGGACGACTACTACGACACCCCCTTCGCCGGCACCTGGCCCTACGGGATGCCCGAGCTCGTCAAGGCCGACGGCACCAAGCACCGGGGCGACCTCGCGGGGGCTCGTCGGATCGCCGTCCCCGGGTGCTACCCGACCGCCGCGAGCCTCGCCCTGGCCCCCTGGTCTGGCAGCCGGTGTCGTCGAGCCCGACGACGTCGTCATCGTCGCCGCCTCGGGGACCTCGGGCGCCGGCCGGTCGACCAAGGCGCACCTCATCGGCTCGGAGGTCATGGGGGCGATGAGCCCCTACGGCGTGGGCGGGGTCCACCGGCACACCCCCGAGATCGAGCGCAATCTCGCCCGCGCCGCGGGGCGCGCGGCCCGCGTATCCTTCACCCCCACCCTCGCGCCGATGCCCCGCGGGATCCTCGCGACGACGACGGCCCGCGCTGCCGCCGGCGCGACGGCCGAGACGGTGCGCGCCGCCTGGGAGCAGGCCTACGCCGACGAGCCCTTCGTCCACCTCCTGCCGCAGGGCCAGTGGCCGCACACCGGCAGCGTCGTCGGCTCCAACCTCGTCCACGTCCAGGTCGCCCTCGACGAGCGCAGCGGCCGTGTCGTCGCCGTGGCCGCCGAGGACAACCTGACGAAGGGGACGGCCGGCGCGGCCGTCCAGTCGATGAACCTGGCCCTCGGCCTGCCCGAGACCACCGGACTTCCCACGACAGGAGTGGCCCCGTGAGCACGACGACCCCCGCAGGATTTCGCGCCGCCGGTGTGACCGCAGGCCTCAAGCCGAGCGGACGCCCCGACGTCGCGCTCGTCGTCAACGACGGGCCCGACCACCACGCCGCTGCGGTCTTCACGACCAACCGGGTCGAGGCGGCACCGGTGACGTGGTCGCGCCAGACGCTCGCCGACGGCCGGGCCGACGCGGTCGTCCTCAACTCGGGCGGCGCCAATGCCTGCACGGGTGCGCAGGGTTTCCAGGACACCCATGCCACCGCCGAGCACACCGCCGAGGTGCTCGGCGTCTCCGCCGGCGACGTCGTCGTGTGCAGCACCGGTCTCATCGGTGAGCTGCTCCCGATGGACAAGCTCGTCGCCGGGGTCACCGCTGCCGGCGCCGCCCTCGCGACCGACGGCGGCGCGTCCGCCGCCGAGGCGATCATGACGACCGACACCGTGAGCAAGACCGCGGCCGCCGCCCGCGACGGGTGGAGCGTCGGTGGCATGGCGAAGGGGGCTGGCATGCTCGCCCCCGCACTCGCCACGATGCTTGTCGTCGTCACGACCGATGCGGTGACCTCCGCGGAGGACCTCGACGCCGCGCTGCGCGAGGCGACGCGGACCACCTTCGACCGCATCGACTCCGACGGGTGCATGTCGACCAACGACACCGTCGTCGCCATGGCCTCCGGGGCGTCGGGTACCGCGGTCTCCCCTTCCGATCTCACCGAGGCGATCCGCGAGGTGTGCGCCGACCTGGCCCGCCAGCTCATCGGCGACGCCGAGGGCGCGGCCCACGACATCGAGATCGTCGTCCACCAGGCGGCGAGCGAGGCCGACGGGCTCGAGGTCGCTCGCAGCATCGCCCGCAACAACCTCTTCAAGTGCGCGATCTTCGGCAAGGACCCCAACTGGGGCCGCGTGCTCGCGGCTGTCGGCACGACCGGGGCGGCCTTCGAGCCCGCGCAGCTGGACGTCTCGATCAACGGCGTGCAGGTCTGTCGCGCCGGGGGAGTGGGCGAGGACCGCACGCTCGTCGACCTCGAGCAGCGCGAGGTCCGCGTCGAGGTCGACCTCCACGCCGGCAGCGACGAGGTGACGGTGTGGACCAACGACCTCACCCACGACTACGTCCACGAAAACTCTGCGTACTCCACCTGATCGGACCGACGAGCATGTCTGCTGAATCCACCCTGCGCGGCGCGATCGACGCCGCCGCACTGCGGGTCGCCCAGTCCAAGGCGACCACCCTCGTCGAGGCCCTGCCCTGGCTCGAGCGCTTCCGCGGTGCCCTGGTCGTCATCAAGTACGGCGGCAACGCGATGACCGATGATGCCCTCAAGGCGGCCTTCGCCGAAGACATCGTCTTCCTGCGCTACGCAGGCCTGCGGCCGGTCGTCGTCCACGGTGGCGGCCCGCAGATCCAGGCGATGCTCGATCGCCTCGGTCTGGAGAGCGAGTTCAAGGGTGGCCTGAGGGTGACGACCCCCGAGGTCATGGAGGTCGTGCGCATGGTGCTCACCGGCCAGGTCGGCCGCGAGCTCGTGGGCCTGCTCAACCAGCACGGCCCCGTCGCAGTGGGGCTCTCCGGCGAGGACGCGAGCCTCTTCGGCGGCCGCCGCAAGGGTGTCGTCGTCGACGGTGAGCCGGTCGACATCGGGCTCGTCGGGGACGTCGAGTCCGTGGACCCGGCAGCCGTCCTCGACATCCTCGACGCCGGTCGCATCCCGGTGGTCTCGACGATCGCGCCCGATCTCGACGTCGATGGCCAGGTGCTCAACGTCAACGCCGACACCGCCGCCGCGGCATTGGCCGTCGCCCTGCGGGCGCACAAGCTCGTCGTCCTCACCGACGTCGACGGGGTCTACGCCGACTGGCCGGACCGCGACTCGCTCCTGTCCCACCTCACCGCCTCCGGAGCGCGCGACCTCCTCGGCCGGGTCGACTCCGGGATGATCCCCAAGCTCGAGGCCTGCATCCGTGCCGTCGAGCAGGGTGTGCCCCAGGCGCACGTCGTCGACGGCCGCCAGCCGCACTCGATGCTCCTCGAGCTCTTCACCAACGAAGGCTTCGGCACGATGATCCTGCCCGACGAGTCCACGCGCGACGAGAGCGAAGGGAGCCCGTCGTGACCGATGTCTCCGCTGCCCACCAGGCCCTGCTCGAGCGTTACCGCGCGAGCCACATCGGCGTCTTCGGTCTGCCCGGCCTCGTCCTCACCCGCGGTGAGGGTGCCTACGTGTGGGACGTCGACGGCACGCGCTACCTCGACCTCCTCGGCGGCATCGCGGTCAACGCGCTCGGTCACGGTCACCCCGAGCTCGTCGCCGCGATCTCGAAGCAGGCCGGCGAGCTCGTCCACGTCAGCAACTTCTTCACCACCCCCGCCCAGATCGAGGCCGCCGAGGCGCTGCTGCGCGTCGCCCGGGCACCGCACGGGTCCGGGGTCTTCTTCTGCAACAGCGGCTCCGAGGCCGTCGAGACGGCGATCAAGCTCTCGCGACGCACGGGTCGCACCGGCATCGTCGCCGTCGGGGGCGCCTTCCACGGCCGCACCACCGGCGCGGTGAGCCTCACCCACAAGGAGGCCTACCGGGCGCCCTTCGAGCCGCTGCTGCCGGGCGTGACGCACGTGGCCCCCGGCGACGTCGACGCGCTGCGGGCCGCCGTCGGTCCCGACACGGCGATGGTCCTCCTCGAGCCCATCCAGGGCGAGGCCGGGGTCGTCACCCCGCCTGCCGGGTACCTCGCGGCAGCCCGGGAGATCACCCGGGAGGCGGGCGCGCTGCTCGTGCTCGACGAGATCCAGACCGGCATCGGTCGGACCGGGGCCTGGTTCGCCCACCAGCTCGAGGGCGTCGTCCCCGACGCCATCACCGTCGCCAAGGGCCTCGGCGGCGGGGTCCCCATCGGTGGCCTCGTGACCTTCGGGGCCGAGGTGACCGGTCTGCTCACCGCCGGCCAGCACGGCTCGACCTTCGGGGGCAACCCGCTGGCCTGCAGCGCGGCCCTCGCGGTGATCGCGACGATCGAGGAGGAGGGCCTGATCGAGCACGCCGTCGCGGCCGGCGAGCACCTCGTCGCGGCCGTCGAGGCGCTCCAGCACCCGCTCGTCACGCAGGTCCGCGGGGCCGGTCTGCTGCGCGCGATCGGGCTCGCCCGTCCGATCGCCCCGGCCGCTGCTCTCGTCGCCCGCCGGCACGGCGTCATCGTCAACCCCGTGGCGCCCGATGCGCTGCGACTCGCGCCGCCCCTGACCATCACCACCGACCAGCTCTCGTCCTTCGTCGACGCCCTCCTAGCGATCCTCGACGAGGCCGCCAAGGAGTCCGCATGACCGTCCGCCACCTCCTCGCCGACGACGACCTGACCGCCGTCGAGCAGGCCGAGGTCCTCGACCTCGCTGCTGCGCTCAAGGCCGACCGGCACGCGGAGCAGCCGCTCGCCGGCCCGCAGGCCGTCGCGATCATCTTCGATAAGCCGACGCTGCGCACCCAGCTGTCCTTCACGACCGGTGTCGCCGAGCTCGGCGGGTACCCGATGGTCGTCGACGGCAACCTCGCCCAGATCGGCACCCGTGAGTCCGTCGCCGACGTCGCCCGGGTCGTCGGCCGTCAGGTGAGCGCCATCGTCTGGCGCACCCACGGGCAGGACCGCCTCCAGGAGATGGCCGACCACGTCGACGTGCCGGTGGTCAACGCGCTGACCGACGAGTACCACCCCTGCCAGCTGCTCGCCGACCTGCTGACCGTCCGTGAGCACAAGGGCAGCACGCGCGGGCTGACCCTCGCCTACGTCGGTGACGGGGCGAACAACATGGCCCACTCCTACCTGCTCGCCTGCACCCTCGCCGGCATGCACGTGCGCATCGGCACTCCTGCGAGCCACCAGCCGTCCGCCGACGTCCTCGCCCGCGCCGAGCGCATCGCGGCCGAGCAGGGCGGCTCGGTGCTCGTCACCGACGACCCGGCCACGGCCGTCGAGGGAGCCGACGTCGTCGCCACCGACACGTGGGTGTCGATGGGCATGGAAGGGGAAAAGGGCGACCGCACCGGCGAGGCGAGCCCCTTCGCCCCCCTTCGCCGTCACGGGTGAGCTGCTCGCCGGCGCCGCAGCCGAGGCCATTGTCCTGCACTGCCTGCCCGCCTACCGGGGCCTCGAGATCGCCGCCGACGTCATCGACGGCCCGCAGTCGGTCGTGTGGGACGAGGCCGAAAACAGGCTCCATGTGCAAAAGGCGCTGCTCACCTTCCTCCTGCGCTCGTCGTCGTGACCGTGACGACGCGGCCGGGGCGGCACTCCCGCATCACCGAGCTGCTGCGCGAGCACGCCGTCCGCAGCCAGCCGGAGCTGCTCGCCCTGCTCGCCGACGACGGCATCGAGGTCACCCAGGCGACCCTCTCGCGCGACCTGCTCGAGCTGCGTGCGGAAAAGGTCCGCGTCGGGCGTGACCTCGTCTACGCCATCCCGGGCGAAGGGGGAGACCGCACCCCGCGTGCGGCCGTCGACCCGGCCGAGTACGACGACCGGCTGCGCCGCCTGTGCGAGGAGCTCCTCGTCACGGCCCGGGCGAGTGCCCAGCTCGTCGTCGTCCGCACCCCGCCGGGAGCGGCCAACTACCTCGCCTCGGCGATCGACCATGCCCGCCTGACCGGAGTGCTGGGGACGATCGCGGGGGATGACACGATCATGATCATCACCGGTGGCCCCGACGAGGGAGCCGCCGTCACCGCACAGCTGCTGGGCCTGGCCCAGACCACCGACAGCCAGGAGGCACCGTGACCCAGGACGAGACCGTGACGACCGGTGAGCGGGTCAGCCTGTGGGGCGGGCGATTTGCCGGCGGACCGAGCGATGCGCTCGCCGCGCTCAGCAAGTCGACGCACTTCGACTGGCGGCTTGCCCCGTACGACATCGCCGGCTCCCGCGCCCACGCCCGGGTCCTCCACGGAGCCGGTCTGCTCGACGACGCGACGCTCGACGCGATGCTTCAGGCACTCGCACAGCTGGCGGCGGACGTGGAGTCGGGGGCCTTCGCCCCGGCACTCGACGACGAGGACGTGCACACCGCGCTCGAGCGCGGTCTCATCGAGCGGGCGGGGGGCCGACGTCGGTGGGCGGCTGCGCGCCGGCCGCTCGCGCAACGACCAGGTCGCCACGCTCTTCCGCATGTACCTGCGCGACCACGCCCGGATCGTCTCCGGGCTCGTCCTCGACGTGGCGCGGGCGCTCATCGACCAGGCGCGGGCCAACATCGACGTCGCCATGCCCGGGCGCACCCACCTCCAGCACGCCCAGCCGGTCCTGTTGAGCCACCACCTGCTCGCGCACGTGTGGCCGCTGCTGCGCGACGTGCAGCGCTTCGTCGACTGGGACGAGCGGACCTCCCTGAGCCCCTACGGCTCAGGAGCCCTCGCCGGTTCCTCCCTCGGGCTGGACCCCGAGGCCGTGGCGGCGGACCTCGGCTTCGCGGGGTCCGTCGACAACTCGATCGACGGGACCGCTTCGCGCGACTTCGTCGCGGAGTTCTGCTTCGTCGCGGCGATGACGGCGGTCGACGTCTCCCGCCTGGCCGAGGAGGTCATCCTCTGGGCCACCAAGGAGTTCTCCTTCGTCACCCTCGACGACGCCTTCTCCACGGGCTCGAGCATCATGCCGCAGAAGAAGAACCCCGATGTCGCCGAGCTGGCCCGGGGCAAGGCGGGCCGCCTCGTCGGTGATCTCGCCGGCCTCATGACGACGCTCAAGGCGCTGCCGCTCGCCTACAACCGCGACCTGCAGGAGGACAAGGAGCCGGTCTTCGACGCGGTCGACACGCTCGAGGTCCTGCTCCCGGCCTTCGCGGGGATGATGGCGACGATGACGTACCACGGGGAGCGGATGGCCTCCCTCGCCCCCCAGGGCTTCTCCCTCGCGACCGACATCGCCGAGTGGCTGGTGCGCCAGGGGGTCCCCTTCCGCATCGCCCACGAGGTGGCCGGGGCCTGCGTGCGAGTCTGCGAGGAGCGCGGCATCGAGCTGTGGGACCTCTCCGACGAGGACCTCGCGGGCATCAGCCAGCACCTCACGCCCGACGTGCGCGAGGTGCTGTCGGTCGACGGCTCCCTCGCCTCGCGGGACGCGAAGGGCGGGACCGCCCCGGCCCGTGTCGCCGAGCAGCTCGACGACGCGGCGGCGCGACTCGCCGAGCTGGAGGCCTTCGCCGCCAGCCGGATCGAGGCTCGCTGACGTGTCCGGTCAGGGGCGTCGTCTGACCGGGGGAGACCTGGCCGGCGACCCCCTGACCGTCGCGCGTTCCCTCCTCGGATGCCACCTCGTCGCCGGTCCGGTCGCCCTGCGCCTGACCGAGGTGGAGGCGTACTGGGGCGTCGACGACCCCGGCTCGCACGGCTACCGGGGCATGACGCCGCGGACCGAGGTCATGTTCGGTCCCGCGGGCCGGTTGTACGTCTACCGGTCCTACGGGGTGCACTGGTGCGCCAACATCGTGTGCGGGGCGAAGGGGGAGTGCGCCGCCGTCCTCCTGCGTGCCGGTGAGGTCGTGGCCGGGTACGGCGTCGTCGAGCAGCGGCGTCCCGGGGTGCGACGGCGGGACCTGGCCCGTGGCCCGGGCAGGCTGACCCGGGCGCTGGGGATCGTCGGTGAGGACGACGGTGCGGCCGTCGTGGGGCGCGGTGCCCCCTTCGTGCTGCGCGCGCCGGCCGAGCCGGTCGCCGCCGAGCGGATCAGGACCGGACCCCGGGTGGGCGTCTCCGGCCCCGGCGGCGACGGTGAGCGGTACCCGTGGCGGTACTGGCTGGCGGACGAGCCATCGGTGTCGCCGTACCGTCCCGGCCGACCGCGGGTCAGGCGGGGTTGACCCCGACGTCGACCTGCTGGGCCAGGTAGTTTTCCAGGCCGATGCGGGTGATCGCGTCCAGCTGGGCCTCGAACCAGTCGGCGTGCCGCTCCTCGTCGCGGGCCATCTCCTCGAAGACCGATGCGGTCGCGTGGTCGCCGAGGTCGTGGCACTCCTTCGCTGCCGCGTTGAACTGGGCGACGGCCGTGATCTCGCTCGCGAGAGCCAGGTCGAGCATCTCCCGCGCGTCCTCGCCGATGGGGATGTTGTTGAGCTTCTGCACGTTGGGGTGGCCGTCGAACATGAGGATCCGCTCGATGAGCTCGTCGGCGTCCTTCATCTCGCCGATCGACAGGTCGTAGAAGACCTTGCCCAGCCGCGGGAAGCCCCAGTTGTCGAGCATCCGCGCGTGGAGGAAGTAGCCGTTGACGACGCTCAGCTCGAGCGTGAGGGCCTCGTTGAGGAGGGTGACGATCCTGGGGTCAGCTGGCTGCACGGTCTACCTCCGCGGACGTGGTGGAGAGACCGTGATCGGCCTCACTCCCCACATGCTCGCAGAGGATCCGTCGCACTGAGAAGACACAGGCCCCGCAATCGCGACCGGCACCGGTTGCTGCACACACCCGGGAGAGGGTCGTGGCGCCCCGCAGTGGCAGCGTCGGCTATCGCGCGGTCACCGACGACGGCGCAGTGGCAGATGATCACGAGACCCCTCCCTTCGAATCAATGAGGTGAGGCATACCTTAACCGGACGAAGGGAGGCTTCCGCACCGGGTGTTCCACATGCCGGGACCGGAGTGGCTGCCGGCCTGCGGGGGAGCGCATGGCAGGCTGGGGCGGGGCGCGCGATCGCGCGCCCGGCACCTCCCGGAAGGACCGAGACGACCGTGACCGACATCCTCGACGAGCTGCAGTGGCGCGGAGCGGTGGCGCAGACCACCGATGAGGCCGCCCTGCGACAGGCCCTCGCCGACGGACCGATCACGGTGTATTGCGGCTTCGACCCGACGGCGCCCTCGCTCCACTTCGGCAACTTCGTCCAGCTCGTCGCCCTGCGGAGACTGCAGCGGGCGGGGCACCGCGTCATCTGCCTCGTCGGCGGGTCGACGGGCCTCATCGGGGACCCGAAGCCGACGAGCGAGCGGCAGCTGCGGACCAAGGAGCACACGGCGCAGAACGTCGCTCGCATCAAGGAGCTGGTCCAGCCCTTCCTCGACTTCGACGGCAGCTCCGGCGTCGACCACCCCGCGATCCTCGTCGACAACCTCGACTGGACGGCGCCCATGAGTGCGCTCGACTTCCTGCGGGACGTCGGCAAGCACTTCCGCGTCAACCAGATGATCCGCAAGGACGCGATCTCCGCCCGGCTGGAGAGCCAGGAGGGCATCTCCTACACGGAGTTCAGCTACCAGCTGCTCCAAGCGCTCGACTACCTGGAGCTCTACCGCGCCCACGGCTGCACGTTGCAGCTCGGAGGGTCGGACCAGTGGGGCAACCTCACCGCCGGTGTCGACCTGATCCATCGCGCCGAGGGCGCCTCGGTCCACGCGCTGACCTCTCCGCTGCTCACCGACTCGCACGGGGTGAAGTACGGCAAGTCCGAGGGCAATGCCATCTGGCTGTCGGCCGACATGACGAGCCCGTACGCCTTCTACCAGTACTTCCTCAACGTCGAGGACGCCTCGGTCGTCAAGCTGCTCAAGGTCTTCACCGACCGTTCGCAGGAGGAGATCGCCGAGCTCGAGCGACTCGTGGACGAGGAGCCCTTCCGCCGGGCGGCGCAACGCGCCCTGGCCGCAGACATGACCACGCTCGTCCACGGAGCCGAGGCGACCGCGTCGGTGCAGGCGGCCTCGGAGGCGCTCTTCGGCAAGGGCGACCTGTCCGCCCTCGACGAGTCGACCCTGATCGACGCGACAGCCGAGCTGCCGGGTGCCGATATCCCGGTCGGCACCGGTGTGCTGGATGCGCTCGTCGCCACCGGTCTGGTGGACTCGAAGAAGGCCGCCCGGCGGGCCATCGCCGAGGGGGCCGTCTCGGTCAACGGGGCCAAGCTGGGCGACGACGCCGTCACCCTGGGTCCGGGGGACTACCTCCACGGTCGCGTCGCGATCCTGCGCCGGGGCCGCAAGAACCTGGCGGCGGCGCGTCTCGTGTGACCTCGCCACGCCCACCGATCGACGCCTGCGCCCCCGAAAAATGGGGGGAGCGGGCGTCGATTTGGTTTCTGTGGCGGGGTTGATCTAGTGTTCTCGATGTCAGCCCGAGAGGGAGGAACGGACACCAAGTGGTGGCTCTCGTAGTCGCCTCAGGCAGGCCGGTCCCGCAGGCTGACAGCCCAGTGAATCTTGGTCCATCGGACTTGGCCGTCATGGTCAGGGAGGTGGACTTGGAGCCGAGCAGCGAGACTGCTACGGTGGGCCACTGCTGAAGATCCAAGCGCGTAGGTCTCCGGCCGCTCTGAGAGCGGGTCACGGAGTTGACGCCCAAGCGTGGACAGCGGTAAGTTGGAGAAGTTGCCCCTTGTGCGGTTCGCCTGATGTGGTGGGTTGTGTGGGGTGTGCGTGTGAATCTTGAGAACTCAACAGCGTGTCAAAAATCGATGCCAATACCTCGTTTTGGCTGATTGTGCCTGGTCCTCGTTGTGGGGGTTGGGTGTGGTTGGTCGAGCGAATTTTTTCCTTTGGTTGACAATGAATCAAACAGCGATTGCGCTGGTTGTTCTTGCTCAGTCATGGTTCAGCCCTTTGTTGGGTTATGGATTGGCCTCCTTGTGAGCTCTTTGTGGGTTCGAGGGGGTGTTGATCATCAACGGAGAGTTTGATCCTGGCTCAGGACGAACGCTGGCGGCGTGCTTAACACATGCAAGTCGAACGGTGATGCTCCAGCTTGCTGGAGTGGATCAGTGGCGAACGGGTGAGTAACACGTGAGCAACCTGCCCCAGACTCTGGAATAAGCGCTGGAAACGGCGTCTAATACTGGATACGAAACTGGCCCGCATGGGCATGGTTTGGAAAGTTTTTCGGTTTGGGATGGGCTCGCGGCCTATCAGCTTGTTGGTGAGGTAATGGCTCACCAAGGCGACGACGGGTAGCCGGCC
>NZ_ALWX01000022.1 GCF_000297495.1 Janibacter hoylei PVAS-1
ACCCTGGGTCCGTCCGTCGGCGACGCCGAGGCCGGTGTGCCGGGTGGCGCCCGGGCCGAGCTCGTCGACGCGCTGGCGCGCAGCGCCGGTGTGCCGACGGTCGTCGACGCGGTCGCGCGGGATTTCCGGCTCGAGGCCTCGGCTCGCACCGGCTGGCCCTTCACCCGCTGGGTGCGGGCGCTGCGCCCGGCGCCGCTGCGACGTCTCCGACTGGACCGTGAGGCCGACGGCGCACCCGACATCCGGGAGCACGACGTGCGGGCCGTGCTCGGCCGCTCGTCCATCCCACCACCGGCGCCCGCTGCCCGGGCCGCCGTCGACCTGGCGGCCCGCCGCATCGGCACCGCTGCGGGTGAGGGGCTGCCGACACGGTGGGCCGACGCCGTCGCCGACGCCGCCCGTCCGGTCGACGGGGACCTGGCCGATGCCCTCGACCAGGCCGTGGTCCGGACCCCGCTGCGGGGACGCAGGCCGCTGTGGTGGGCCGTCGCCGGGCTGCTGCAGGTGCTGCTCGCGGTCGCAGCCGTCGCCGGCCTGCTGTGGCTCGTCGTCGTGGCCCTGGCCGGGTGGCTGCAGCTGCCCGAGATCCCCACGGCCGACGTCGGCCCCTTCGCGACACCCTTCCTCCTGCTCGTCGGAGGGCTGCTCGGCGGCCTGCTGCTGGCGGCCGTCTGCCGGTGGTTGGCCGCCATCGGTGCTCGCAAGCGGGCCCACGCCGTCGACAAGCGGTTGCGTCGAGCCATCGGTGAGGTGGGTGACGAGCGGGTCATCGAGCCGGTCGAGGCCGTGCTCGCCGATCACGGTCGCACCCGGCAGGGCCTCGAGCGGGCTCTCGGCCGGACGCGCTAGGGGGCCTGCGGGAGCCTCCCTGCGGCGACGCCCTGATCCTCGTCCCCATGCTCGCGCGCCGGGCCCACGTCGTCCACATCCTGCGCCGGGCGCGGCTGTGCTCCCTTCGCCTCGGTGAGGCTGGACGCACGGGCCCACCGACCGTGGTGGGCGGGGAGTGAGGACAGCATCATGAACGAAGTCGAGATCACCGTCGCCGGCCGGGTCGTCGCCGACCCCGAGCACCGCGTCACGGGCAACGGACGCACCTTCACGACCTTCCGGGTCGCGTCGACGGTGCGCCGGCGCAACCGTGAGGGCGTCTTCGTCGACGTGTCGACGAGCTTCTACAACGTCGCCGCCTTCCGGTCCCTCGGGATGAACTCGCACGTGTCGCTGCGCAAGGGGGACCCGGTCGTCGTGCGGGGTCGCCTGACGATCAACACCTGGCAGCGCGCCGACGAGTCGTGGGGCAGCTCGGCCGACATCGAGGCGATCAACCTCGGGCACGACCTGACCTTCGGGACGACGGAGTACGCCAAGGCCGCCGGCCGTGGAGTCGTCGACAGCCTCGCCGAGCAGGCGGGCGCTGACGGCTTGGCCCGCATGACCGAGCGGATGGAGCGGTCCGAGGGGCCGAGCTGGGCCGTGCCCGAGGCGGGGCCGACGGGGGCCGACGTGGACGGAGACGAGGCGACCCACGACGAGGAGGCCGAGGTGGGGGTGCCGTCACCGACCTGAGGGCAGCGACCGATTCGGGCGCGGGGGCAGGAGTGGATAGCCTGCCCCCATGGCCGACTACATCTACACCATGGTTCGTGCGCGCAAGGCGCACAACGAGAAGGTCATCCTCGATGACGTCTCGATGTCCTTCTTCCCCGGAGCCAAGATCGGGATGGTCGGGCCCAACGGGGCCGGCAAGTCGACCATCCTCAAGATCATGGCCGGGCTCGACCAGCCGAGCAACGGCGAGGCCCAGCTCAAGCCGGGGGCAACCGTCGGCATCCTGCTCCAGGAGCCGCCGCTCAACGAGGACAAGACCGTCCTGGGCAACGTCGAGGAGGGTGCGGGCGAGATCAAGGCCAAGCTCGACCGCTACAACGAGATCTCCGAGCTCATGACCGAGCCCGACGCGGACTTCGACGCGCTCATGGAGGAGATGGGCAAGCTCCAGGAAGACATCGACCACGCCGACGCATGGGACCTCGACTCCCAGCTCGAGCAGGCGATGGACGCCCTGCGGTGCCCGCCGCCGGACGCCGACGTCACCCACCTGTCCGGTGGTGAGCGTCGCCGGGTCGCGCTGTGCAAGCTGCTGCTGCAGAAGCCGGACCTGCTGCTCCTCGACGAGCCGACCAACCACCTCGACGCCGAGTCGGTGCTGTGGCTCGAGCAGCACCTCGCCTCCTACCCGGGCGCCGTCGTCGCCGTGACGCACGACCGGTACTTCATGGACAACGTCGCCCAGTGGATCGCCGAGGTCGACCGCGGTCGGCTCTACCCCTATGAGGGCAACTACTCGACCTATCTGGAGAAGAAGCAGGAGCGCCTGCAGATCCAGGGCAAGAAGGACGCGAAGCTCGCCAAGCGACTCAAGAACGAGCTCGAGTGGGTGCGCTCCAACCCCAAGGCCCGCCAGACGAAGAACAAGGCCCGGCTGGAGCGCTACGAGGAGATGGCGGCGGAGGCCGACCGGACCCGCAAGCTCGACTTCGAGGAGATCCAGATCCCGCCGGGCCCGCGCCTGGGCAGCAAGGTCATCGAGGTCTCGGGTCTGAAGAAGGGCTTCGGCGAGCGGGTCCTCATCGACGACCTGTCCTTCACCCTGCCCCGCAACGGCATCGTCGGCATCATCGGCCCCAACGGCGTCGGCAAGACGACCCTCTTCAAGACGATCGTGGGCATCGAGGAGCCGGACGCCGGCACCGTCGACATCGGTGAGACGGTCAAGCTGTCCTACGTCGACCAGAACCGCGGCGGCATCGACCCGGAGAAGAACGTCTGGGAGGTCGTCTCCGACGGGCTCGACCACATCCAGGTCGGCCAGGTCGAGATCCCTTCGCGCGCCTACGTCAGCCAGTTCGGCTTCAAGGGCCCCGACCAGCAGAAGAAGTCGGGCGTGCTCTCCGGTGGTGAGCGCAACCGCCTCAACCTCGCGCTCACCCTCAAGCAGGGTGGCAACGTGCTGCTCCTCGACGAGCCGACCAACGACCTCGACGTCGAGACCCTCGGGTCGCTCGAAAACGCGCTGCTCGACTTCCCCGGCTGCGCCGTGGTCATCTCCCACGACCGGTGGTTCCTCGACCGCGTCGCGACGCACATCCTCGCCTACGAGGGCACCGACGACGACCCGGCGAGCTGGTACTGGTTCGAGGGCAACTTCGAGGGCTACGAGGCCAACAAGGTCGAGCGTCTTGGCGAGGAGGCGGCTCGCCCGCACCGCGTGACGCACCGCCGCCTCACCCGCGACTGAGTCACCGCTGCACGACCACGGGCGCTCGCCCCCACCACGGGGACGGGCGCCGGTCGCGTCGCGTCAGCGCAGCTCGGCCTCGACGAGGTCGGCCGCCCGGGCAGCGCGCGGGCGGCCGCCGCGGCGGTGTCCAGCCGTCGGGCCACGCCGAGCTCGACGAGGGTGTCGGCGAGCAGGATCGCCAGCTGTGGCACCCACCGGCGCGCCTCCAGGCCCGTCGGGAGGTCACCGATCGCGTCGAGGTCGGTGCGCCGTCCGACCTGGAGGACGAGGTGCCAGCCCGGACGACCGCCGAAGGCCGTGACGCACTCCCTGTAGAAGTCCGGCCGGTCGGTGTAGCTCGACCCGGTCGGCGTGGGGCTGCATGGCGCGTGGGACGAGGGCGAGGGCCCGCGGCGGGACGCCGGCGAGGTCGCGCTGGGCCGGGTCGTTGACGCCCTCGAGACGGTGCCCGCGCCGGACGAGCTCGCCCAGGATCTCGAGACTGGGCAGGGTGTGGCTGACGGCGTCGACGCCGAACATGACGATGTGGGCCATGCCCCGTTGGTGGCCGGGCAGCAGGTCAGGGCGGCACCGAATTGCCGCCGCCCAGCGGGCACGAGTGCTCCGCGACGTAGTGCGGGCGACCGCCGCGCTGCTCTCGGGAGACGAACACGGTCACCTCGTGGGCGCACCACGCGGGGCCGACGTAGTCGCCCAGGGTCGCGAGCCACGGCGTGGCGTCGACGGGGTGCCGGGACCGGGCCAGGGTCAGGTGGGGCGTGTACGGACCGCCTGCGGTCGGGGCGCCGGCAGCGCTGCAGGCCCGTCGGGTGCGCAGGGCCAGGTCAGTGAGGTCGTCGAGGGCGCCGGGGGCGTCGGCGCCGAGTCCGAGCCACGCCACGCGCGCCTCGTGGGTGTCCGGGAAGAACCCGGCCCCGACGAGGCGCAGGTGCAGGGGAGGGGAGGCGGTCGCCTCACGGGTGATCGCGTGGACGACGTCGTCGAGCCCGTCGCCCGGGACCTCTGCCATGAAGGCCAGCGTGACGTGCCACAGGTGCGGTGGCGTCCAGCGCAGCACTGGCTCACCTGCACGGCGGGGCACGAGGAAGGCCTCGAGGTGGGCCCGGGCCGGCTCGGACGGGACGATCGCGGCGAAGACACGCACGCCGCCATCGTCCCTCACCGTCGGGCCACACGCGGTCACCAGCGCCGGTAGCGTGCGCGGCATGGCGTCACTCGTGGAGCAGCTGGACGGACGCACCCACGTCGTGGGGGAGGTCTTCGCCGGCGGGCTCGGCGAGGAGGAGCGTCTCACCGGGGTCGAGCTGGTCGACTGCACCTTCCGCGACGCGTCGTGGGCCGGGTCGACCCTCGCCGGCGTGCACCTCGACGGGTGCAGGTTCGAGCAGGTCGACCTCTCCCGGGTGCGGCTGCCCGATGCGGTCGTCGACGGGTGCACCTTCACCGGCTGCAAGGCACTCGCGACCTCGTGGGCGATGCAACGGTCGCCGGTCATCGCGCCCGACCCGAGTCGCTGGGTCGACTGCCAGCTGTCGTTGGGCGGCTTCGGCGGTCTCGACCTGACCGGCGCCGCCTTCGAGCGGTGCGTCCTCGACGAGGCCGACTTCGACGACGCGGTCCTGCGCGAGGTCGTCTTCGACGAGTGCTCCCTGGCCGGTGCCAGGCTCGTGAGGGCGGACCTGCGTGACGCCGACCTGCGCTCGGCGCGCGACTACGTCGTCGACGCGCGTGAGACGCGGGTCGAGGGCCTGCGCGTGGACCCGGCGGGGGCGCTGGGCCTGCTCACCCCCTTCGGCGTCGTCGTCGACTGACCGGCTCAGCGGCGCTCGTCGGCCTGTTGGCTCGACCAGGCGCGGTCGGCCGCCATGATGCTCGCCGGCGAGTCGAGGTCGACGCCGGCGCGGGTCGCTGCGCGCCGCACCCGTGGTGAGTCGAGGTCGGGGCGCCGCACCGTCTTGGGCGTGATGCGTCGGTCCGCTTCGGCACGTGGTCGCTGGCGGGCCGTCTGCTCGGCGGCGCCGGCATCTGCGCGTGCTGTCGTCGCGGGAGTCACCGTGACCGCGGCGCCCGTGAGGGGTGCGCCGGCGAGGGGGGCTGTACCCGTCGCGGTGACCGGCGGTGTTGGGGTGGTAGCTCTCGCTGATCGGGTTGCTCAGGCCGTTGACCCACTCGGGGTCGTCGCACACCGCGTGGCCGGTGAAGCGGGAGGTCGGGTCGACGAAGGTGAAGCCTGCAGACGTGGCTGCCGTCCGCAGCCGGGCGTTGAGCAGGTCGGCCGTGCCATTGAGCCGGGTCTGCTCCTCCGGCGCGAACCAGGTGAGGGCGTTGCAGTCCTCGCCCATGAAGAGGCGCGGGTAGCCCACGACGACGACGCTGGCGCTGGGCGCCTTGGTGCGGATGGAGCCGAAGAGCGTGGAGAGCCGGCCCGGCAGGGTCGAGGTGATCGTGGACTGCGCGGTGTCGATCGCGCCGTTGCAGTCGCTCGACCAGCCCGGCAGAGCGCACTCGGTGAGCACATCGGCGAAGCCCGCGTCGTTGCCGCCGACGGAGATGCTCACCCGGTCGGTCGAGGACGACAGGGCCCCAGCTGAGTCGCCGCGACGTCGGCTGTCGTCCAGGTAGCTGCCGGTGCCGGTGCCGGAGGAGTAGGAGTCGCCGAGGGCGACGTAGCGGTCGCCCGGGGCGCGTCGGGTGTCAGTCCCCGCGGGCGCCGACGAGACGCAGTGCGAGGGCGCCGTAGGTCTGCGCGATCGAAGCCGGCGTGGTTCGCTTGATGCCGGGGTGGTACCAGCGGGCGACGTCGACGACGAGGGAGAGTGCGGCGAGGGCCGTGGCCCGCACGTCGCTCACCGCGAACTCGCCGGTTGCCACACCGTCGCTGATGATCGCCTCGACGACGCCGTCGATCTCCCTCCGCAGGGTGAGCACCTCGCGCTGGTGGTCGGGGGAGAGGTGGCGGAACTCGTACTGGACGATGCGGGCGACCTGGTGCTGCTCGGCGTGCCAGCGGGCGAAGGCCGAGATGACCTCCTGCAGGGCGTCGGTCGGGGAGCCCGCCTCGGCGGCGGCCGCGGCGAGGGCATCGCGGGCACCCTCGTGCCCGACGCGACTGAGCTGGAAGAGCAGGTCCTCCTTGCTCGCGAAGTGGACGTAGACCCCAGCGGGTGACAGGCCGGCGCGCGAGGCGATGTCGCGCGTGGTGGTGGCGTGGAATCCCTTGTCGGCGAAGGCATCCGCTGCGGCCTCGAAGAGCCGCACGACGGTGGGGTTGTCATGCGCCGGGAGCGAAGGGGTAGGCGTCGTCACGTTGACAGCATGCCTCTTGGCGACGACACTAAGCAAGCGCTTAGTGCGATGTCGCACACCACGTCCCAGGAGAGGTGACCATGCCCCGCAACATCTACGACGAGGACCACGAGTCCTTCCGTTCCTCCGTCAAGGAGTTCGTCGACCGCACGCTCGTGCCGCGCGCGGAGTCGATGATCGCCGAGCACACCATCCCTCGTGAGGTGTGGCTCGAGGCCGGCAAGCAGGGCTTCTTCGGCCTGACGATCCCCGAGGAGTTCGGCGGCGCCGGCATCGACGACTACCGCTTCAACGCGGTCCTGGCCGAGGAGCTCGCCAAGTTCAACGTCGCGGTGTCCTCGTGCTTCGGCATCCACGCCGACATCACCGCTCCGTACATCGTCGCCCTGGGCACCGAGGAGCAGAAGCAGCGCTGGCTGCCGCAGGTCGCCACCGGCGAGAAGATCCTCTCCATCGGCATGACCGAGCCCAACGGTGGCTCCGACCTCGCCGCACTGAAGTCCACGGCGGTCAAGGCCGACGACGGCTCCGGCGACTGGATCATCAACGGCTCCAAGACCTTCATCACCAACGGTCACCAGTGCGACCTCGCGGTCGTCGCGATCCGGACCGACCCCTCCAAGGGCGCCAAGGGCATCTCCCTCTTCGTCCTCGAGAAGGAGGACGAGGGCTTCACCAAGGGCCAGCCCCTGGACAAGGTCGGCCAGCCCGAGTCCGACACCTCCGAGCTCTTCTTCGACAACGTGCGTGTCCCCGCCGACCGCCTGCTCGGGCCCGAGGGCATGGGCTTCATCTCGATGATGCAGAAGCTCCCGCAGGAGCGCCTCGGCAATGCCGTGGGCTGCGTCGCGCACGCCCAGCAGATCCTCGAGGAGACGATCGAGTACACCAAGGAGCGCAAGGCCTTCGGTCAGCCGATCGGCTCCTTCCAGCACAACAAGTTCAAGATCGCCGAGCTCGTCACGAGCCTCGAGGTCGCCCAGGCCTACGTCGACGACTGCGTCGCCGCGCACGCCGAGGGCAAGCTCTCCGCCGTCGACGCCGCCAAGGCGAAGTGGTGGGCCGCCGAGACCCAGAGCAAGGTCCTCGACGAGTGCGTGCAGCTGCACGGTGGCTACGGCTACATGAACGAGTACCGCGTGGCCCGCGCCTGGCGCGATGCCCGGATCAACAAGATCTGGGCGGGCACCAACGAGATCATGAAGGAGCTCATCGGCCGCGACCTGGGCCTGTGACGCCAGACGCATGCGAGGTCGTGGGCGACGAAGGAGCCTGCGGCTGCGCGGAGTCGGCGGAGCAGGCCCCAAGAATCGGTCTGTGACACCGGGCTAGCGCCACACGGCAGGCCCACCCCGTGAGACGGGGTGGGCCTGCCTTCGTCTTCCCTGCGTGATTTGAGACACTGGGAGACCAGCGAGGCGAAAGGAGCCCGGTGAGCACCACAGCGCACGTCATCACGGTCTCGAACCGGGTGAGCGCCGGCGAGCGGGAGGACCTGTCGGGTCGCACCGCGGTCGAGCTCCTGGAGGCGGCCGGCCTCGAGACGACGACGAGTGTCGTTCCGGACGGCGCGGACGAGGTCGAGTCCGTCCTGCGCGCCTCCATCGCGGCGGGGTACCGCCTGATCATCACCAGCGGTGGTACCGGCGTGACGCCCACCGACCGGACGCCGGAGGGCACGGCCCCGGTCCTGGACCGGGAAGTCCCCGGTCTCGCCGAGCTGCTGCGGGCCGAGGGCTCGCGGCACACTCCCTTCGCCGCGATCTCCCGTGGACTGGTCGGTGTCGTGGACGCCTCCCCGGACCACCCGGGTGCCCTCGTCGTCAACCTCCCCGGCAGCCCCACGGGGGTCCGTGAGGGCCTGGACGTGCTCCTGCCCCTCGTCGAGCACGTCCTCGACCAGATCGCCGGAGGCGACCACTGATGGCACACACCGCGTGGATCGCCACCGACCCGATCGACCTGACGGCCATGCTCGCGAGCGTGAGCGGGCCGTCCCACGGAGCCGTCGCGAGCTTCGTCGGGCAGGTGCGCGACCACGACCCCGAGGCCACGGGCGAGGTGGTGGCGCTGCGCTACACCTGCCACCCGGACGCCCAGCGCTTCATCGAGGAGATCGTCTCGGCGACGATCGTCCGGCACGACCCGCAGGGCTTGGCCGAGGTGCAGGCGACCCACCGCGTCGGTGACCTCGACGTCGGTGACCTGGCGCTCGTCGTCACCGTGGGCAGCGCCCACCGGGGTCTCGCCTTCACCCTCTGCCGCGCCGTCGTCGAGGCGGTCAAGCACGAGCTGCCGGTGTGGAAGCAGCAGTTCGAGGCCGATGGCTCGCACGCCTGGTCGGGGCTGAGCTGCTGATGTCCCGCCCGCTGATCGATCCCCACGGTCGCGTCCACCGCGACCTGCGGGTCTCGCTGACCGACAAGTGCAACCTGCGCTGCACCTACTGCATGCCGGCCGAGGGCCTGCCCTGGCTGCCCAAGGACGAGCTGCTCACGACCCCCGAGCTGCTCACCCTCGTCGAGGCGGCGGTCACGGCGGGCATCACCGAGGTGCGTCTCACGGGTGGCGAGCCGCTCGTGCGCCCCGATGTCGTCGAGATCGTCTCGGGCATCGCGGCGATGGAGGGCCCGCAGGGCCGTCCCGAGGTGTCGATGACGACCAATGGTCTGGGCCTGGCCAAGATCGCGCCGGCGCTCAAGGAGGCCGGTCTGACCCGGGTCAACGTCAGTCTCGACACGCTGCACCCAGAGCGCTTCCACGAGATCACGCGTCGTGACCGCTTCGACGACGTCGTCGCCGGCATGGCGGCCGCCCACGAGGCCGGGCTGCGGCCGGTCAAGGTCAACTCGGTGCTCCAGCGTGGCATCAACGACGACGAGGTCGTCGACCTGACGCGGTGGGCGGTCGAGCGCGGCTACGAGCTGCGCTTCATCGAGCAGATGCCGTTGGACGCCCAGCACAGCTGGGAGCGTACGGAGATGATCACCGGGCAGGAGATCCTCGCGTCGCTGCGTGCCGAGTTCGACCTCGAGGAGCTGCCCGGGCGAGGGGCCGCCCCGGCCGAGCGCTTCCGCATCGACGGCGGCCCGGCGACGGTGGGTGTCGTCGCCTCGGTGACGATGCCCTTCTGCGGGTCGTGCGACCGGCTGCGCCTCACGGCCGACGGCCAGCTGCGCAACTGCCTCTTCGCCAACGGCGAGACGGACCTGCGTGGGCCGCTGCGCTCCGGCGCGACGGAGGAGGAGATCCATGCTCTCGTGCACGAGTGCCTGGCGCTCAAGCTGCCCGGCCACGGGATCAACGAGCCCGGCTTCCTCCAGCCGCCGCGTCCGATGAGCGCCATCGGCGGATGACTCACCCCCCGGCGAAGGGGGGCAGCACGTCGATCGTCGCTCCGGCGGTGACCGGTGTGGAGTCGTCGTCGACGTAGCGGCCGGCGTGCAGCACGGAGCACCGCTCGAGGACCTCGCTCAGCCGATCCCCGTGCGCCCGACGGGCAGCCGCGAGCACCTCTCCGACTGTGGCGCCGTCGAGCTGCTCCTCGTCGGTGCCGGCCGCCTCGGCGGCGCCGGCGAAGTACCGGATCGTCGTGCTGCTCATGCCTGCTCCGTCCTCGACGCCGGGGGCAGCGTCGACTCGAGGTGCGATCGTAGGGAGTCCAGGTCGACCGGGCGGCCCTGCTCCTGCAGGCGCCCGACGGCCAGGCCGAGGATGTAGGCGCCGACCGGCGCCATGGGCCGCTCGAAGTCGTGCGCGATGGTCTTCGTCATCGCGAGGATGCTGCGCACGTCGACGGCCTCGGGGTCGAGCCCCAGTGCGGCGCAGGCGTGCTCGATCCAGTCGGCCCAGCGCTCCTCGGCCGGTCCGTCGTCGGTCCGGGTGCTCATCGCTCGTCCTCCTGCTGGGTGGGCTCGTCACGGGGCTCGAGCCGTTGGGCCCACGCGGCGAGGTCGGCCCAGGTGTCGATGTCGGCGACGTCGGCGCGGCTCGCCGGCACGGTGACGAGGGTCGCCTCGGCGAAGAGCTCGTGGAGGGCCCGGTCGCGCGGTGAACCCAGCCGCTCGAGGCCGCGGCGCAGCGTGCTCGTGCGGTGGATACCGAGCAACCACTGGGGGCGGTCGTCGGCGTCGGCCAAGCACCAGCCGTCGTGGTCATCGGTCGTGACGTCCGTGCTGCGGACCGCCCACGACCACGCGGCGAGCAGTCGACCCAGCGCGGGGAGGGGGTTGGCCAGGTCGCACGACGCGACCAGGGTCCACTCGGCGGCTCCGCCGGCGGCGTCCAGGGCCGACAGCCCGGCGGCGACGCCTGCGACGGGTCCGCCCCGGGGCGGGTCCTCGAGCGTGCGGTGGACACCGTCGGGGACGGCGACGTCACCGACGACGGTGATGGTGTCCGCGTCGGCCACGGCGACGAGCACCCGGTCGAGCAGGCGCTGGCCGTCGAGCTCGAGGTCGGCCTTGCTCGCGCCGCCGAGGCGGGAGCCGGTGCCGCCGGCGAGGATCACCGCGTCAAAGGGGGTGGGCTCGCTCATGCGCCCTCCCGCATCCACGTGCCGCTGCGGCCGCCGGTCTTCGTCAGCAGCCTGATGTCGGTGATGTGGGCGCTGCGGTCGCGACCCTTGACCATGTCGACGACGGCCAGCGCGGCGACCGAGACGCTCGTCAGGGCCTCCATCTCGACGCCCGTGCGGTCCGCGGTCCGGACGGTCGCGGTGATGTCGACGCCGTCGTCGGTGATCGCCAGGTCGACGACGGCTCCGTGCACGCCGATGACGTGCGCGAGGGGCAGCAGCTCGGGTGTCTTCTTCGCCGCCTGGATGCCGGCGATGCGGGCGACGGCGAGGACGTCCCCCTTCG
The DNA here is from genome assembly GCF_000297495.1 of Janibacter hoylei PVAS-1. Classification (GTDB taxonomy): domain Bacteria; phylum Actinomycetota; class Actinomycetes; order Actinomycetales; family Dermatophilaceae; genus Janibacter; species Janibacter hoylei. The sequence goes on from NZ_ALWX01000022.1 coordinate 11,473, forward strand.
GTACGGAGCCGTCCCGCAGGAGCGCGACGGTCTCTGCTGAGGTCACCACGCGGCCTGCGGCGGTGGCCGATCGGATCGTCGGCTGCTTGTCGGTGACATCGACCATGCGGGCGTGGCCCGCGGTGTCGAGGTGGGTCAGCGGGTGGTCCATCTACAGGCTCCTGACCCCGACGAGGTCGCCGGGCTCGACGGTGTCGGTCTCCTCGTCGACGACGGCCAGCGCGTGGGCGCCACCGAGCGAGGTGGCCATGTGCGAGGCGGATCCCCGCCGGTGGGCCGGGGTGGCGACGAGGCGTCCCTCGTCGTCGCTCGTGAGGCGCACGGGGACGAACTGCCGGCGTCCCTCGGGGGATCGCCAGCCGGTGCCGGCGACCGCGAGCGTCGCACCGCCGGGTGCCTCGCGGCCGAGCAGGCGGTCGATCACGGGCCGGCCGAAGACCTCGAAGGAGATCGCGGTGCTCACCGGGTTGCCGGGGAAGGCCAGCACGGGCACGCCGTGCCACCGGGCCCAGCCCTGTGGCTTGCCGGGTTGCATGCGCACGTGGCGGAAAACCCCGTCCGCGGACTCCTGCAGGACGATGCGGGAGACGTCGAAGTCACCCACGCTCACCCCGCCGGTGAGGATGATCAGGTCGCTGCCCCGTGCGAGCTCGTCGAGGCCCGAGGTGAAGGCCGCCCGCTCGTCCCCGAGGACGACGGGTCCGCGCACCTCGACCCCGAGCTCGGTGAGGGTGGCGGCGAGGTGGGTGCCGTTGGACTCGAAGATCTGGCCCCGCTCCAGCGCCCCACCGGGGGCGACGAGCTCGTCACCGGTGGCTGCGACGGCGACGACCGGGCGGCGTCGCACGGAGACGGCGGCGGTGCCGGCGGCCGCGAGCGTGCCGAGCACGCGTGCGGTGACCGTCACCCCGGCGTCGGCGACGACGTCATCGGCCCGCACGTCCTCGCCGGCGCCGCGCAGGTGCTGTCCGGGCTCGACGGTCCCGGTGATGGTCACGCTGTCGTGGCCGCCGTCGGTGAGCTCGACCGGGACGATCGTGTCGGCGTCCGTGGGCACGGGTGCGCCGGTCATGATGCGCACGCACTCGCCGGCGGCGAGGGCGGGGTCGAGCGAGGATCCGGCGGCGACCGCACCGACGACGCGCAGCGTGCTCGTCCCGTCGGTGAGGTCGGCGTGGCGCACGGCGTAGCCGTCCATGCCCGAGTTGGCGAAGGCGGGCACATCACCGCGGGCCCGCACCGGCTCGGCGAGGACCCGGCCGAGGGCCTGGGCCAGGGGGACCTGCTCGGTGTCCGTGAGTGGCCCGCTGCCGGCGAGCAGGTCGGTGAGCAGCTCCTCGCGGTACTCGTCGACGGTCAGCAGGACGCGGGCGGTGGGGCCGGTCATGAGTGGGACTCCTGGGCGAGCGGGACCGGGTCGGGCCAGGCGAGCATGCCGCCGTCGAGGACGTGCAGCTGCACGAAGCCGCGGGCACGCAGCGTGGTCGCCGCGAGTCGGGCCCGCGCCCCGGAGTGGCACACGAGCACGATGTCACGGTCGGTCGGCAGCCCGGCGCTGGAGGCCGGGTCACCCGTGAGGGTCGGCACGGGGATGTGGACGGCGCCGGGGACGCTGCCGGCAGCCAGCTCGTGCGCCTCACGCACGTCGAGGACGAAGGGGGCGTGCGCCCCGGAGAGCTGGTCGGCCAGGTCGGCAGAGGAGACGAGGGGGGGTGCCCCCGGGCTCGGCGTCCTCGACCGTGGCGGGCAGGACCGCCTGGGGGCGGGTGCGTGGCCCGCGAGCGACGAGGGGCAGCTCGCGCTGGGTGGCGGCGAGCACGTCGACGAAGAGCAGCCGGCCGAGGAGGGGCGCACCGACACCGGTGATGAGCTTGATCGCCTCGGTCGCCATCATCGAGCCGACCTGGCCGACAAGTGGTCCGACAACGCCGGCGTCACCGCAGGCGGGCACCGACCCGGGGGCCGGTGGTCGCGGGAAGAGGTCGCGCAGCCCCGGGGCGGGGTGGCCCTCCGGCGCTGCGGTCCAGAAGACGGTGAGGTGGGCCTCGGTGCGGTAGACGGCTGCCCAGACGAGAGGGACACCGAGCTCGTCGCAGGCGTCGGCCACCGCGTAGCGGGTCTCGAAGTTGTCGCTGCCGTCGAGCACGATGTCGTGGTCGGCGAGCATCGCGGCGGCATTGTCGGCAGTGAGGTGGTCGGTGATCCCAACGATCTCGACGTCGGGGTTGACGGCCCGCACCCGCTCGAGGGCGCTGTCGACCTTGGGCCGACCCACGTCGGCGCTCGAGTGGATGACCTGCCGCTGCAGGTTGGTCTCGTCGACCACGTCGTCGTCGACGACGGTGATCCGACCGACGCCGGCCGCAGCCAGGTAGAGCAGCGAGGGGGAGCCGAGTCCACCGGCCCCGATGACGGCGACGCGGGCCGCGAGGAGGCGACGCTGGCCCCCTTCGCCGATGGCGGGCATGAGCAGATGGCGCGAGTAGCGGCTCACCTGCTCCCCGGTCAGCGCCGGTCCGGGGGCAACGAGCGGTGGGAGGCCCATGTACCGACCGTAGTTCACCAGTGCTGCGGGTCGCTGCCCGGTCTCATCGCGCCGTGCGACCCCCGCTCAGCCCACGGGCTTGATCCGCACCATGGCCTCCTGGGCGATGGTCGCGACGAGGACACCCTCCTCGGTGAAGACCTTGCCGACCATGAGCCCGCGACCGGAGCGGGTCGAGGGCGACTCCTGGTCGTAGAGCAGCCAGGCGCCCGGGTCGACGGGGCGGTGGAACCAGATGGTGTGGTCGATGGTCGCCGGCGTCAGCCCGGGCTCGGACCAGGTCAGACCGTGGGCCCGCAGCATGCTGTCGATCGGCGTGTAGTCCGAGGCGAAGGCGAGGACGGCACACCGGGTCAGCTGGTCGTGGGGGAGCTGGGCGATGGTCCGGAACCACACCCGCTGGTGACCGTCCTGCTCGGGGGCCGGCGCCATCATGATGTCGCCGTCGACGTAGCGGTGGTCGACGGGCCGGGTGGCGACGTACTTGGCGCGCGGGTGGTCGATGGCGCCGTAGCTGTCGCCGATCGACTCGAGCTCGTCGGGGCCGGGCACGTCGGGAGCCTCGACCTGGTGGTCGAGGCCGTCGGAGGGGTCCTGGAAGGACGCGGTCATCGACAGGATCGGGCGTCCGTGCTGCAGCGCGTGGACACGACGGGTCGAGAAGGAGCGGCCGTCGCGCATCCGCTCGACGGCGAAGCGGATCGGCAGGTCCGAGTCCCCGGGACGCATGAAGTAGGCATGCAGCGAGTGCGGCATCCGGTGCGGCATCTCGGGGAGGACGGTGCGCCCGGCCGCCATGAGCGCCTGCGCGAGCACCTGTCCGCCGAAGACCCGCCCGTGCGGCATGGCGATGCTCTCGCCCTCGAAGACGTCGGCCGAGCTCGCGCCGAGCTCGCCCACCCCGTCGGCCCCCTCGACGCGGATGGTCGCGTGACCGACCTCCTGGAGCTCGAGCGTCGCCAGAGCGGTGCTCAGGTTGATGCGCTGTGCCTGCTCGACGGAGTCTGCGGCCATGGTGCTCCTCGGTGTCACGTGGTCAACGGACCGAGCCTAGGCGAGAGGGGTGCCCGGGGTCAGCATCGGTCTACCGTGCGGACCGCGCGGGCTCACCCGTCGACGGCGAGGGCGAAGGGGAGGACCTCCCGTGCTCCGGCCCGACGCAGGGCCCGAGCCGCCGTGGTCATCGTCCACCGGGAGTGGACGACGTCGTCGACGAGGAGGACCGGTCCGGTGAGGCCCGGGAGCTGGTGGGCGAGCTCGGGGTCGACGGTCAGCCGCTCCCACACCCCGGCGAGGCGGTAGGCGGAGTTGCCGCCGGGCTCGCCCACGGGTCCGCCCTCGACGGGGGTGAGCGCACCGAGCACCGGCAGCCGGCCGATCTGCCCGAGCTGATCGGCGAGCGAGGTGACGAGTGTCGGACGAGACCGCGAGGGGACGACGACGATGCCGGCGGGGCGGGTCTGCCACCCCCACTCGGCGAGCACCCGGACGACGGCGCGGACCACCTCGTCCGGTACCGGCTGGTCCTCGGAGAGGAGCTCGCGCAGCCGTGGGCCCCAGCCGAGGTCGGTGACGCGCGCCAGGGCGCGGCCGGGCGACATGGCCTCGTCGGCGGGGATGCGTCCCTTGACCGGGACCCCGAGACGGTCCATGCCGCTGGGCCACTGGGCCCGCGGGTCGAGGTCGACACCGGTCCGGTCGAGCGTGGAGCGGGCCGAGCCGAGTGCGTCGTCGGCCACCTCGGCGTCGATCCAGGGCCCGGCGCAGCGGTCGCATCGGCCGCAGTCCTGTGCGCTCGCGTCGTCGAGGGTGCGCTGGAGGAAGGCCATCCGGCATCCGGTGGTGTCGATGTAGTCGAGCATGTGCTGCTGCTCGGCCTCACGGGCGGCGGCGACCCGCTCGTAGCGCTCCGCGTCGTAGACCCACGGTTGGCCGGTGCCGATCCAGCCACCGCTCACCCGCTGGACTGCGCCGTCGACGTCGAGCACCTTGAGCAGCAGCTCCAACCGCGTGCGGCGGATGTCGACGATCGTCTCGAGGGCACCCGTCGACAGGGGACGGCCGGCCTCGGCGAGCGCGGTGATGACGGCGGCGGCCTGGTCCTCGCGGGGCATGGACGAGGAGGCGAAGTGCTTCCAGATCGACACGTCGTCGTGCCCGGGCAGCAGGACCACGTCGGCCCGCTCCGTGGCGCGGCCGGCGCGACCGACCTGCTGGTAGTAGGCGACGGGCGACGAGGGGGCACCGAGGTGGACGACGAACCCGAGGTCGGGCTTGTCGAAGCCCATGCCGAGGGCGCTCGTCGCGACGAGGGCCTTGACCCGGTTGTGGCGCAGGGCCTCCTCCATCGACGCCCGCTCCTCCGCGTCGGACCGGCCGGTGTAGGCGGCGACCTCGTGGCCGGCGGCCTGCAGCGCGGCGGCGACGTCCTCGGCAGCGCTCACCGTCAGGGTGTAGATGATGCCGCTGCCCTCGAGCCGGCCGAGTTGGGTGGTGAGCCAGGCGAGGTGGCGGTCCATCCCGGACCGTGGGAGGACGGCCAGCCGGAGGCTGTCGCGGGCGAGCGGCCCGCGGACGGTGAGGACCTCGCCCTCGGTGCCGGCTGCCAGCTGCTCGGCGACGTCGTGGACGACGCGCTCGTTGGCCGTCGCGGTCGTCGCGAGCACCGGGGTGCCCGCGGGGAGCTCGCCGAGCAGGTCCTTGATCCGGCGGTAGTCGGGGCGGAAGTCATGGCCCCAGTCGCTGACGCAGTGCGCCTCGTCGACGACGAGCAGACCGCACCGCCGGGTGAGGTCGGGCAACTGCTCGGCGCGGAACCGGGGGTTGTTGAGCCGCTCGGGGCTGACGAGCAGGACGTCGACCTCGTCGCGGGCGAGCCGGCCACGGACCTCGTCCCACTCCTGGGCGTTGGCCGAGTTCATCGACACGGCGCGCACGCCGGCCCGCTCGGCGGCGGCGATCTGGTCGCGCATGAGCGCGAGCAGCGGCGAGACGATCAGCGCGGGGCCGGCTCCCTTCGCCCGCTGCAGGCGTGAGGCGACGAAGTAGACCGCGGACTTGCCCCACCCGGTGCGCTGGACGACGAGCACCCGCCGCCCACCCCCGACGAGGGCCTCGATCGCCTCCAGCTGTCCGTCGCGGAAGGTGACGTCGTCGCGACCGACGAGCTGCCGCAGGACAGCGGTCGCGTCGTCGTGGAGGGAGCTGGTCTGTGTGGTCATCGTGGTCAACCGTAGGTCAGCCCACCGACGACGAGCCGGCCGCCGACGGGGGATGGGGATGACCGCGACGGTCGGTGGGAGGATGTGGACATGACGAGCGAGACCACCGAGCCGGGGGCCTTCACGGCCGAGATCGGCCTGCGCTGGGGCGACATGGACGCCTACGGCCACGTCAACAACGTCCAGTACCACCGGCTGCTCGAGGAGGCCCGGATCCGCGCCTTCGGCCGCTGGTTCCACGCCAGCGGTGGTGACAGCATGCTCCGCTCGGGGGTGCTCCTCGCCCGACAGGAGATCGAGTTCCTCGAGCAGCTCACCTATCGTCCCGAGCCGGTGCTCATCGACATGTGGGTCACCGCCGTCGGCGGAGCCAGCTGGGACATGGGCTACACCATCCGTGACGAGGACGTCGTCTTCGCCCGCGCCGAGTCGACCCTCGTCGCCTTCGACCTGGCCACGCAGGGTGCCCGTCGGCTGACCGACGACGAGCGCGCCGCCCTGAGCGCCCAGCTCGGCGGACCGGTGCCGATGCGACGGCGCCGATGACCTCCCTTCGTCTCGTCGACGAGGAGAGCGCCGCCGACCTCGCGACCTACCTCGCCCGGGCCCGCCGCGTCGACGAAGGGGGCTTCGTCCGTCTCCAGGCCGTCGGCCCCGTGCTCGCGGCGTGGACCTGCGTGCTGCCGGGGCGCGGCCTGACCAACTCCGGGCTGGTGCTCGGTCTGCGGACCTTCGCGCTCGCGGAGCCCACGCAGCGCGATCTCACCGTGCCCATCGGTGCCGTGACCGACCGCCTCGCTCGCGGCGGTGTCGAGCTGCAGGACCCGCCGGTCCTGGCCTCGCCCGGGTGGTCGGCGGTCAGTCCGCCCCGGTCGGGCTGGGAGCGCGTCGGTCAGGTGCCCGACACGGCGCTGCAGGACCACGCTCGCGACGGGATCGCCGAGATCGCCCGCGGGGTGCCGGAGGGGGCCGGCTCCGCCGCCGTCGCCGACCTGCGCGCCCGCGTCTGGATGCGGCTGACCGACACGGTGCCCCCGGTGCCTGCGGGCACCGCCTTCGCGCTCCACGCGCTCGGCTTCCTGCGGCCCGCGCCGGAGGCCCGGGCCGAGGTGCACGCGCTCGGGCCGTGGACCCGGGTCTCGACCGACCGGGGCTTCGTCATCGCCCGCTGACCCGGTCGTCGGCGCCCCCATAGGCTGGGGGCGTGGACGATCACCTCGCCGACCTGCCCACCGACATCGACGACGCGGCCCTCGCGGCGGCCCTGACCCGGCAGGCGGCGATGCTCGCCGCCCGCATGCGCTCGGAGGGCCTGCGCGCGCAGCACAAGACCTCGATCTCCGACGTCGTCACGGCCGCTGACCACGCGGCCGAGGAGCTCGTCGAGAGCACCCTGCGTCGCCTGCGCCCCGACGACGGCATCGTCGGGGAGGAAGGCGCCGAGGCGCCGTCCCGCTCCGGCCGGACCTGGGTCATCGACCCGGTCGACGGGACCTACAACTTCCTCTCCGGGCTCGGCACCTGGTGCAGCGCGCTCGCCCTGCGCGACGGCGAGGGCCTCGTGCTCGGCGCCGTCCACCAGCCAGCGGTCGACGAGTCGTGGATCGGCGGTCGTGGCCTGCCGACGCGCCTCAACGGCACCGCGGTGGGTGAGCTGGCCGACCTGCCGCTGGCCGAGGTCGCCATGGCGACCTATCTCCACCCCGCCGTCCTGCCCGACGACTCCCTGCGCGAGCCCTGGCTCGCGGCGCTCTCCGGCGCGGCCACCGTGCGGATGTTCGGCTCCGGCTCGTGCGACCTCGCGGCCGTCGCGGCCGGGCGCCTCGGCGTCTGGGCCCAGCAGTCGGTCCCCGAGTGGGACTGGCTGCCCGGCGCAGCGCTCGTCACCGCCGCCGGCGGGCGCGCCGATCAGGTCGAGGCCCGCGGGCACGTGTGGAGCGTCGCCGGTCGGCCGACGGCCGTGGGCCAGGTCGCCGCGGCGCTGCAGTCCTGACGCGCAGCTGCGGGTCCCGAGGCAGCGGCGCCGGCCGCACACCGTCACGGGCGAAGCGGGTGGCCCCGCTCCGCGAGCACGTCCCGCAGGATGTCGATGCGGTCGGTGACGATGCCGTCGACCCCGAGGTCGAGCAGCCGGTGCATCTCGTCGGGGTCGTCGATGGTCCACACGTGCACCTGCTTGCCCAGCGCGTGCGCGGCGGCGACGAGGCGGGGCGTGACGAGGGTGATGCTCGCCCGTCCGACCCGCTGCGAGACCGGGATCTGCAGCGCCTGCGAGGGGGAGCGGAGCAGGCGGGTCACCACGCGGGGCAGCAGCCGTGTGAGCGCGACGTCGCGCGGCCCGGCCGAGGTGGCCAGGCGTGGGCCGAGGTCGCGGCGCACGAGCCGGAGCCGGGCGTCGTCGAAGGACCCGATGCACACCCGGTCGGTGGCGTCATGGCGGCGGATGGCGTCGACGAGCGGCCCGATGGCCCCCGGCGCCTTGATGTCGATGTTGAAGCGTGCTTGGGGGGAAGGTCTCGAAGAGCTCGTCCAGCGTGGGGACGGCGTCAAGGCCGTGGATGCGGGCTGCGGAGATTTCGCTCCAGGGCAGCTCGGCGATGGCACCGCAGGCGTCGGTCACCCGGTCGAGCACGTCGTCGTGGAAGGCGACGAGCTGCCCGTCGGCCGTCGCGTGAACGTCGGTCTCGAGGTAGCGGTAGCCGAGGTCGACGGCCTGCCGGAAGGCGTGGACGGTGTTTTCGCGACCGACGTTGGGGGCGTAGGTCGAGCCGCCCCGGTGCGCGAGCGCGAGCGGCGTCGCCTGGTCAAAGTAGGGGTAGTCGCTCGCGGACCTCACGTGGTCACGCTACTCGTCGGGACGGGCACCCCGTCGTCCCCAGGGCTCAGTGCTCGGCGACGCAGAACTCGTTGCCGTCGGGGTCGGCCATCGTCACCCACCGGAAGTCGCCCATCCGGCGCGGCTCGACGACCGAGGCGCCGACGCCGGTGAGCCGCTCGACCTCGGCATCGAGGTCAGATGCCCCGAGGTCGAGGTGCAGCCGGTTCTTCCCCGGCGTCGGGTCGTCGACCCGCTGGAAGGAGAGCATCGGGCCACCGGGCAGCTGGACGGTGACGAACCACCCGTCGTTGGTCTCGCGGACCTCTCCGCCCGTCTGCTCGGCCCACCAGGTGCCGAGCCGCAGGGCGTCCGTCGTGTCGGTCGTGATCATGCCGAGCGTGAGGGTCATGCCCCGACCGTAGCGACGGCCTCTGACTGCGGTCGAGACCTCAGTCGATGAAGGCGTCGATCCGCTCGATCGTCGCCGCCGTCACCGCCGCCTCGTACCCGGGGAGGTCGGGGTCGGTGAAGAGGTGGCCGTGGCCGGGTGCCACGTGGTCCTCGAAGGGAGCCCCGCTCGCCTCGACCGCCGCCCCCAGCAGGGACACGTCCGATGGGGCGATCCACGGGTCGTCGGCGTGGCGGTGCACCTGCACCGGCACGCCGGACCAGTCGTGCCGCGGGGCCGCGACGGAGTGGAGCAGGATCGCGGCGCGGGCGCGTGGACGACGTGCGGCGAGCCGCTGGGCGAACCACGCGCCGAGCGAAAATCCGGCGAGCACCGTCACCGGCGGTAGGGCCGCGGCGAGCTCGCGGACGGTCTCGAAGTACTCGGGGTGGGCGTCGCGGTGCGCGATGCCCGGCGCCTCCTCGTCGAAGACGTGCCCCTCGTAGTAGTCGGGGACGGTCACCTCGTGGCCGCACTCGCGCAGCAGGTCGGCGAAGGCGTGCACGCCCGGCCGCAGCCCGAGGGCGGAGTGCAGGAGCAGGACGTCGGCCATCAGGGCAGCTCGGCCCAGACGGCCGTGTCGGCGGGGACCCGTCCGTCGACGAGCTCGCCGGAGGCGACGAGGACGCTGGCGCCCTCGGGCAGCCCGATCTGCTCGGTGGAGAGGTTGGCCACGACGAGGGTGCGGGCCCCGTCCGGTGCGGTGGCGACGTAGCCGAGGACGTCGTCGCCCGGCCCCTCGACCTCGGCGAGGGCCGCCAGCCCGAGGCGCCGCTCGCGGCGCAGCCGCAGGAGGGTGCGGTAGAGCTCGAGCGTCGACCCCTCGACCCCGGTCTGGGCGTCGACCGCCAGGTCGGAGTAGGCCGCCGGCTGAGGCAGCCACGCGGCACCGGTGGGGGAGAAGCCCAGGGCGGGGGGCGCCCTGCTCCCAGGCCATGGGGACACGGCAGCCGTCACGCCCGAGCTCCACTCCGCCGGTCCGGGCGAAGGTCGGGTCCTGGCGCACCTCGTCGGGCAGGCTCGTGTGCTCGGGCAGGCCGAGCTCCTCGCCCTGGTAGACGTAGGCGCCGCCGGGGAGGGCGAGCATGAGCGTCGTCGCCGCACGGGCCCGGCGCAGGCCGCGCTCGGCGTCCGGCTGCGGGTCGTCGGCGCCGATCCCGTTGGGGCGGGGTCGACCGTCGGGCAGCCCGAAGCGGCTCGCGTGGCGCAGCACGTCGTGGTTGCTCAACACCCAGGTCGACGGGGCACCGACGGAGTCGTTGGCCGCGAGCGAGCGGCGGATCGCCGCGCCCAGCGGACCGGCCTGCCACTGGGTCTCGAGGAAGTCGAAGTTGAAGGCCTGGTGGAACTCGTCGGAGCGCACGTAGCGGGCGAGCCGGTCGGCGGGGTTGACCCAGGCCTCCGCGCACATGATCCGGGCCGGTTCGCCGTAGCCGTCGAGCAGCTCGCGCCATGCCCGGTAGATCTCGTGGACCCCGTCCTGGTCCCAGTAGGGGGCCTCGTGGGTCACCTCCATGAGCCCGCCGGGGTGCTTGCCGAAGCTCGGGAAGGTCTGGTCCTTGACGAGGCCGTGGGCGACGTCGACGCGAAATCCGTCGACCCCGCGGTCGAGCCAGAAGCGCAGCGTCGTCTCGAAGTCCTCGCGCACCTGCGGGTTGGTCCAGTCGAGGTCGGGCTGGCTCGGGTCGAAGAGGTGGAGGTACCACTGCCCGGGGGAGCCGTCGGGCTCGGTCACCCGGGTCCAGGCGCCGCCGCCGAAGTTGGCCAGCCAGTCCGTCGGGGGCTGCGACCCGTCGTCGCCGAGCCCGTCCCGGAAGACGTAGCGGGCCCGCTCGGGGCTGCCGGGGCCGGCGGCCAGGGCCTGCTGGAACCACGCGTGGTCGGAGGAGGTGTGGTTGGGCACGAGGTCGACGACGACGCGCAGCCCGAGCTCGTGGGCCCGGGCGATCATCGTGTCCGCGTCGGCGAGGGTGCCGAAGAGCGGGTCGACGTCGCGGTGGTCGGCGACGTCGTAGCCGGCGTCGCGCTGGGGCGACCGGTAGAAGGGGGAGAGCCACACCGCGTCGACACCGAGGTCACGCAGGTGCTCCAGCCGGGAGGTGATGCCCGGCAGGTCGCCGACGCCGTCGCCGTCGCCGTCGGCCCACGAGCGCGGGTAGATCTGGTAGATCACGGCATCGCGCCACCACGGGCTGTCCGCGGGGTCGGCGGCGTGGATCTCGTGGGTCGGCAGGGTCGCGGTCACAGGCGCTGTCCGTCCTCGTCGGCGTTGACGAGCGTGTCGGCGGCTCGTCGGAAGTAGTCGCGCATCGCGGCGTCGTGGGCCTCGGGCAGCTCGAGGCTGTCCATGGCCGCCATCATGTGCCGCATCCACCGGTCACGCATGTCCGGGGTGACGGCATAGGGCACGTGCCGCATGCGCAGTCGGGGGTGCCCGCGCTCCTGGCTGTAGGTGCCGGGCCCGCCGAAGTACTGCTCGAGGAACATCCGCAGCCGCACCTCCGCCGGCCCGAGGTCCTCCTCGGGGTAGAGGGCTCGCAGCGGCTCGTCGCCGGCCACGCCCTCGTAGAAGGCACGCACGAGGCGCACGAAGGTCTCGTGCCCCCCGACCTGCTCGTAGAAGCTGTCTCCGGGCTGGGCGAACATGCCCGTCAGTCTGTCAGGTGCGCCCACCACTGCCCGAGGGGCGGTCAGATCTGGTGCTGCCCGCCGACGGTCGGGATCGGCGGCCCGGCGATGCCTTCGCGGTCGAAGACCTCCTTGACCCGGCGGCGGATCTCGCGCTGGATGCCCCAGTTCTGGTCGGGGGCGCAGCGCGCGAGGATGCGCACGGTGACGGTGCCGCCGGTGATCGACTCGACGCCGAGGACCTGCAGCTCCTCGCGCAGCACCTGCGACCAGTGGGGTTCCTTGTCGATCTTCGCGACCTCGGTACGGATGATGCCGATGACACGCTCGACGTCCTCGCGGTAGTTGAAGGGGATGTCGACGAGGACCGTCGACCAGCCCTGGCTGCGGTTGCCGATCCGGATGATCTCGCCGTTGCGGACGTACCAGACGACCCCGTCGGGGTCGCGCAGGCGGGTGACGCGCAGCGTGACCTCCTCGACGGTGCCGACGGCCTCACCGGTGTCGATGAGGTCGCCGACGCCGTACTGGTCCTCGAGGATCATGAAGATGCCGGAGAGGAAGTCCTTGACGAGGGCCTGCGCGCCGAAGCCCAGCGCGACACCGCCGACACCGGCGGAGGCCAGCAGCGGCGCGAGTGGGATCCCGCACAGCGACATCACGGTGAGCACGGTGATGACCGCGATGGCGAAGGTCGCGATGGACCGCAGCAGCGAGCCCATCGTCAGGGTCCGCTGGCGGTAGCGCTCCCGCGCCGTCGTCGCGTCGCGGTTCGCGCCGCGGCGCTCCCGCTTGGCGCGGGAGGCCTCGCTCCGGGCGATCGAGGCCGAGACGGCTCGGGTGATCGCCCGGTGGGCGAGCCACCGCGCGAGGAAGGCCACCGCGATGGTCACGACGATCTTCAGCGGCGCGCCGAGCAGCCAGTCCGCGGTGGACTCCCAGGTCAGGTCGACGGCGGGCAACGAGGACATGTCGATCATCCGACCGAGTCTGCGTCACGCTCCTGAGCAGCAACTGCACGCGCGACCGCGTCCCGGCTCTCGGCGACGGTGCGGCGCAGCCCCGCCGGCGCGTCCGGGTGCTCGTCGAGCCAGGCCTGCGTCGTCGCGAGCAGCTCCGGGCCGGCGAGGGTCATCGGGTAGAAGCCGATGACGATGCCCTCGGCGATGGCGTGGGTCCGCGCGGACCACACCTCCTCGAGCACGTCGTGGTACCGCTGGACGAAGGGGGTGAGCAGCGCCGGGTCCGCCGTGCGGCCGAAGCCGAGCCCGTGGGCGTCGACGACCGAGTTGGGGGTGTCGGTGGCGACGACCCCCGCCTGCCAGGCGGCCTCCTTGGCCTCGGCGGTCGGGATGCTCGCGGCGGCGCGGGCGGCACGCTCACGACCGGTGGCGGTGTTGTCCCCCTTCGCCTCCGTGGCCACGGCGTCCGCGTCGGCCTCGCCGGCGGCGGCCAGGCCGGTGAGCAGGGTCCACCGCATGTCGGTGTCGACGGCCAGGCCCTCGAGCGGGGCGCTGCCGTCGAGCAGGCCCGCGACGAAGGCGGTGTCGTCGCCGGGGGCGAGCAGACCCGCGTGACCGGTGACGAGCTGCAGCTGGGCGTCGCTGCCCGGCGCAGCGCGCCGAGCGAGCTCGGCGAGGTGGGCGACGACCTGCTGACGGGTCGTCTCGCGGTGCTCGGGGGAGCTGTAGGTGAGCACGGCGGTCGAGACCTGACCGATGAGCGCTCGCAGCAGCACCGAGTCGCTCAGCCCGTCGAGCACGGGCAGGACGAGCTCGACGTAGGAGCGGGCGGCCATCTCGCCGTCGCGCGTCATGTCCCACGCCGAGGCGAGGGCCAGCGACGCGGGCAGCGAGTCGGCGAAGGCCGTTGGGTGCGCGAGCAGCGTCGCGAGAGAGCGCTCGTCGAGCCGCAGCTTGGCGTACGTCAGGTCGTCGTCGTTGAGCAGCAGCAGGTCGGGCTGGCGCTGCCCCACGAGCTGGGCGAGCGGCGTGTGCTCGCCGTCGACGTCCACCTCGATGCGCTCGCGGCGCTGCAGCACACCGTCGACGAGGTCGTAGAGACCGACGGCCAGACGGTGCGGGCGCAGCGTCTCGAAGCCCTCGGCGAAGGTCTGCTCGATGACGGCGTCGACGTAGTAGCCGCGGTCGTCGACCTCGACGAGCGGACGCAGGGTGTTGACCCCGGCGGTCTCGAGCCACAGCTTCGACCAGGCGCGCAGGTCGCGCCCCGAGGTCGCCTCGAGCTCGTCGAGGAGGTCGTCGAGCGTCGTGTTGCCCCAGGCGTGCTTGGCGAAGTACGCGCGCAGCCCGTCGCGGAAGGGCTCCCGGCCGACGTAGGCGACGAGCTGCTTGAGCACGGACGCACCCTTGGCGTAGGTGATGCCGTCGAAGTTGACCTCGACGTCGGCGAGGTCGCGGATCGGGGCGACGATCGGGTGGGTCGAGCTCAGCTGGTCCTGGCGGTAGGCCCAGGCCTTCTCATGGGTGCAGAAGGTCGTCCACGCGTCGGCCCACTCGGTGGCCTCGGCCTGGCAGGTCGTCGAGGCCCACTCGGCGAAGGACTCGTTGAGCCACAGGTCGTTCCACCACTTCATCGTCACGAGGTTGCCGAACCACATGTGGGCCAGCTCGTGGAGCACGGTGAGGGCGCGACGCTCGACGAGGGCGTCGGGCACCTTGGAGCGGAAGACGTACATCTCGTGGAAGGTCACGCAGCCCGCGTTCTCCATCGCGCCCATGTTGTACTCCGGCGTGAAGACCTGGTCGTACTTCGTGAAGGGGTAGGCGCGGTCGAACTCCTCCTCGAAGAAGGCGAAGCCCGCCTTCGTCAGGGCGAAGAGGTTGTCGGCGTCGAGGTACTGGGTGAGCGACTTGCGGCAGAAGATGCCGAGCGGCACCTCCTTGTCCCGCGAGGTGAGCGAGTCGCGGACGACGTCGTAGGGGCCGGCGACGAGGGCGGTGATGTAGCTGCTCATCCGCTCCGTCGGCGCGAAGGCCCACTGCGCCAGGTCCCGCCCCGCTGCGTCCTGCACGAGGGTCGGCTCGGGGGTCGGGCTGTTGCCGATGACCTGCCAGTGCGCCGGCGCGGTGACGGTGAGGGTGAAGCTCGCCTTGAGGTCCGGCTGCTCGAAGACCGGGTACATCCGGCGGCTGTCGGGCACCTCGAACTGCGTGTAGAGGTAGACCTCGCCGTCGACCGGGTCGACGAAGCGGTGCAGGCCCTCGCCGGTGTTCATGTAGCGACCGGTCGCCGCGATCGTCACGACGTTGTCCTCGGCGAGGTCGTCGAGGCGGATGCGGTGGTCGGCGAAGACCGCGGCGGCGTCCAGCTGCGTGCCGTTGAGCTCGACCGACTCCACGGACTCACCGATGAAGTCGACGAAGGTGGCGGACCCTCCCTTCGCCGTGAAGTGGATCGTGCTCGTCGTGGCGAAGGTCGTCTCCGACGTCGTCAGGTCGAGGGTGATCTCGTGACGGTCGACCGTGACGAGCGAGGCCCGCTCGGCGGCCTCCTCACGGGTGAGGTTCTTCCCGGGCACGTGTTGCTCCTTTGCCGTACGACTTTTCGCTCATGCTGTCACAGCGCCGCGGCGCGTCTGAGACGATGGCGTCATGACGCAGACCGTGGAGATGTGGTTCGACCCGCTGTGCCCGTGGGCGTGGATGACGAGCCGGTGGCTCATGGAGGTCGAGGAGGTCCGGGACGTCTCTGTGACGTGGTCGCAGATGAGCCTGTCCGTCCTCAACGAAGGGCGTGACCTCCCCGACGAGTACCGCGAGATGATGGACCGTGGCTGGGCCCCGGTCCGGGTCATCGCGGCCGCCCGCAAGGCGCACGGCGACGAGGTGACCAAGCCGCTGTACGACGCCATCGGGACCCGCCTGCACCTCGGCGGCGAGCGCGACTTCGTCGCCGCCACCGCGGCCGCGCTCGCCGAGGTCGGGCTGCCGGCCGAGCTCATCGAGGCCGCCGACACCGACGAGCACGACGCCTTCCTCCGCGAGAGCCACGACCGCGCCATCGCCCTCGTCGGTGACGACGTCGGCACCCCGGTGATCTCCGTGGAGGGCGTCGCCTTCTTCGGCCCCGTCGTCTCGCCCGCGCCGAAGGGGGAGGCCGCCGGCCGCCTCTTCGACGGATGCGTGCTCGTCGCCGGGACCGACGGCTTCTTCGAGCTCAAGCGCTCCCGCACCCGCGACCCGATCTTCGACTGAGAGGTACTGACTTGCGCGTCCACATCGGTGGCGACCACGCCGCATTCGAACTGCACCAGGAGCTGCTGACCTTCCTCGCCGACGAGGGGCACGAGGTCACCGACCACGGTCCCTTCGAGTACGACGCCGTCGACGACTACCCGGTCTTCGTCATCCGTGCGGCCCAGGCCGTTGCGGCCGACCCGGGCAGCCGCGGCATCGTCCTCGGCGGCTCCGGCAACGGCGAGCAGATGGCGGCCAACAAGGTCGCCGGCATCCGAGCGGCGTTGTGCTACAACGCCGAGCTGGCCAAGCTGGCCCGCGAGCACAACGACGCCCAGATCCTGTCGATGGGCGGCCGGATGCAGTCCGTCGAGGAGTCCAAGGAGATGGTGCGCGTCTTCCTCGCGACCGACTTCACCGGCGAGGAGCGTCACCAGCGGCGCATCGACATGATCTCGGCCTTCGAGGCCGACGGCACGGTCCCGCCGCTGCCCTGACCACACGTCCCATAGCAGGTGAGACCCCCCCGCGCGGCGAGCCCGGGGGGTCTCACTTTGGTTGCAAGGCTTCCCAGACAGGCGAATCGGTGCCTAAGGTGCGGTCACGGTGCCACGAGACGCCGTGACGACCGACAGGGGAGGGGCCGCCGAGTGTCCGCGATCTTGCCCGGTCGGCTCCCTGCGTGGGCCGAGGGACGGCGGATGACGCGCACCCTGCCCGCGGTGGAGGGCACACCGCTGCTCGTCGCGGTGCTGACCGCCCTCGTCCTCGTCGCCCTGGCCCACCACACCTGGCCCGACGCCGTCCCGCTCGTCACGCTCGTGCCCCCCCTGCCTCGTCGCGACGACCCTGTGCCCGATCCGCGAGGTCCGACTGGTCTTCGGCGTGGTCCTCGCCTACGTCGCCTACTCGGTCGTGGTCGGTCAGGGCAGCTGGACCCGGCAGCTGCCGCTGCTCATCTCCCTCGGCCTGCTCTACGTGCTGGCGACCTCGCGGGCCAGCCACGGCGTGGCCACCTTTGCCGGTGACCGGATGCTCGGCGACCTGCGGACCCGCCTGCTGAAGATGGGCGAGATCCCCGCGCTCGAGCGCGGCTGGCACGCCGAGCGATCCTTCGCGACGGCCCACGGCAATGCCTTCGCCGGTGACTTCAACGTGACGACCCGCAGCCGCTGCGGTCGCAGCCTCGAGGTCGTGCTGGCCGACGTCAGCGGCAAGGGGCAGGAGGCCGGCACCCGCGCGCTCGTCCTCGCGGGCGCACTCGGCGGGGTCATCGGCACGACCGAGCCCCAGCACGTGCTGCCGATGGCCAACGAGTTCCTCGAGCGGGACGGCTGGGACGAGGGCTTCGCGACCGCCGTGCACGTCTGCCTCGACATGGCCACGGGCGAGGTGCTCGTGGCCTCGGCCGGCCACCCGCCGGCGATGCACTACGACGCCGGGAGCGGCCGCTGGTCGGCGCTCGACGAGGCACGTGGCCCGGCCCTGGGCTTCGTGGCCGGAGCCACCTACCCGCAGTCGCGTGCCGTGCTGCAGCGCGGTGACGCGCTGCTCGTCTACACCGACGGCATCATCGAGTCGCGCGTGCGCGACCTCGACGACGGCATCGACTGGATGCTCGGTGAGGCCGAGGCGCGGCTGCGCGAGGGTTTCGCGGGTCTGACCAAGCGGCTCGTGGCGGGCGGACGCGCCGGCGACGAGGACGACCGCGCCGCCGTGCTCATCTGGCGCGACTGACCCCCTTCGTCGGGGCCGTATCCTTGAGCGCCGTGACCTCCTCCGAGCCCGACCCGCACAAGCTGCCCCTGACCGACACCCCGCGCACGGCGGACGGTCGGTACCGGGCGACCGTGCGCACCTTCACCCCGCGCTGGCGGATGTCGCCGCGAGTCGAGGAGCTCATGGAGCGGCTGCTGCCGCGCTACGCCGTCCCGACGACGCCCCTGGACCCGACGCAGGTCTTCGGCCGCGACCTGCCCGTCGTGCTGGAGATCGGGTCCGGCTACGGCGAAGCCGCGGTCGCCTACGCCCGCGAGCACCCCGAGAACGGGATCATCGCGGCCGAGGTGCACGTGCCGGGCGTGGCCACGCTCATGGAAAAGGCCGAGCGCGAGGGCCTGGACAACGTGCGGACCTTCCGCGGCGACGCCCTGGAGTACCTCATCGAGTGCGTCGGCCGCGACCAGCTCGAGGCCGTGCACCTCTTCTTCCCCGACCCGTGGCCCAAGGCGCGCCACGCCAAGCGGCGCTTCGTCCAGCAGGACACCCTCGACCTGGTGCTCGAGCGGCTGCGGCCCGGTGGCCACCTGCTCGTCGCTACCGACCACGCGAGCTATGCCGAGCACGTGCGTGAGCAGCTCTCGCAGCACCCCCGGGTCGCGGTGGTCGAGGGGGAGCGGCCGGCCTGGCGGCCCAGCGCGGGCTTCGAGGACAAGGGCCGTGCGGCCGGCCGGGCGATCCACGAGTTCCGGGTCACCGAGGCGGGCTGACCGCGACGGGGCCGGTCGAGGACCACCCGGTCGGCGGGTGCGTCACCAGGTGTGGGCGACGTCGATGACGAGGCGGGTCGAGTCACCGGGGCCGGTGAGCTCGGTGACCTTGAAGGGCAGCCGGGCGCGCGTGCCGACGCCGATCGTCGTCTGCCCCTCCCAGCTGCCGCCCCACGCCACCTGGCGGAGGGTGCGGTAGGACGATCCCGGCGGCGTTGACGTCACCCGGTTGCCCGGAGAAGGGGGACCAAGCGACACCAACGACGCCGGGCTGTCCGCGCATCAGAAAAGTCCTGAGCCGCGACACCGTGTCAACGATGTCGCGACTCAGGACACTGGAGCGGGCGACGGGAATCGAACCCGCGTAGCCAGTTTGGAAGACTGGGGCTCTACCATTGAGCTACGCCCGCGCGCTCGCCACCGACTGCGCTGCACGGGTGGAAGAGCAGGGGCTAGCCTAGACCCCGCTCGCGGCCCGGTCACAATCGGGACGCGTCACGGGGTATGGCGCAGGTTGGTAGCGCGTCCGCTTTGGGAGCGGAAGGTCGTCGGTTCGAATCCGGCTACCCCGACCGCTGGCTGCTGCAGCCGCTGGCTCAGTACTGCTGGTAGCCGGGCGTGCTCGCTCCGCCGAAGGCCTCCGACAGGCCCGAGTGGACGCCCTCGGCGTGCAGCCCGCGCTCGAGCCTGGCCGTGATGCGCTGGGTCGGCCACACGTGCCAGGCCATCGACAGCAGCGCCCAGAAGCCTCCGACGAGGTAGGCCCACGCGCTGCCGGTGGCGAAGGCCCACACGAGGGACAGGATCGCCGGCGCCTCGGTGATCGCGAAGCGGGTGATGGTCGTCTGCTGCATCGCGTCGAGGGCCAGGGACAGCGCCGCCTCGGGCTCGGTGCTGCGCGGGATCGCCGGGGCGCGGTAGCCGACGGCCTCGGCGACGGCGAAGGCGGCGACGTTGAGCCCGAAGAGCACGGCAGCGGTGAAGGCGGACGGGTACTCGTCGGTCCCGAGCACCACCACGGCGACGACCGCGAAGAGGGGGAGCGCGCCGATGAGGCTCCCGGCGAGGATGCGCAGGGACTGGACGCGTGCGGCGGGTTGCGCAGGTGTGCTGGTCATGCGCCCGAACCTAGCGGGGACCGGCCGGCTGCAGGCCCAGGGCTGTGGACAGTCCTGACCGTTCGCCCGCGCGGTCGAGCCGGCGCTCGAGCGCGCGGATGCCAAGGTAGGCGTGCATTCGGCTTGCGGGCGGTCAGCGGATACAGTGGATCTCCGTGTCCCGGACCACCGGGACGGTGCGTGCGCGCCCGAGAGTCGTCCAACCGACGCGAAGGCCTGCGCCCCAACCCCCTTCGTCGTCCAGATCGTGTGGAGTGCCTGCAGTGAAGAGTGCCGTCGAGAACCTCAGCCCGACCCGGGTCAAGCTGACCGTCGAGGTCCCGAGCGAGGAGCTCCAGCCGCACGTCGACGCGGCCCTGAAGACCATCGGGAGCCAGATCCAGGTCCCCGGCTTCCGCGCCGGCAAGGTGCCCGCTCGGATCATCGAGCAGCGCGTCGGCAAGGGCGCGGTCATCCAGGAGGCCGTCAACGAGGCCCTGCCCGAGTTCTTCGGCAAGGCCGTCGACGAGACCGGTGTCAGCCCGATCGGCCAGCCCGAGGTCGACATCACCGAGGTGCCGATGGCTGACGGAGAGCAGCTGAAGTTCACCGTCGAGGTCGACGTGCGCCCCGAGATCACGCTGCCCGACTACGACGGCATCGAGATCACGGTCGACAACCTCGAGGTCACCGACGAGGACGTCGAGGCCAAGCTCACCGAGCTGCGCGAGCGCTTCGGCACCCTCGTGGGCGTCGACCGCGCCGTCGAGACCGGCGACTTCGTCTCCATCGACCTCAAGGCCGAGATCGACGGCGACGAGATCGACTCCGTCGAGGGCGTCTCCTACGAGGTCGGCTCCGGCAACATGCTCCAGGGCATCGACGAGGCCCTCGTCGGCATGACCGCCGGCGAGACCAAGGACTTCACCGCCCCCCCTCGCCGGTGGCGACCAGGCCGGCCAGGACGCCAGCTGCACCGTGACGGTCCAGTCGGTCAAGGTCCGCGAGCTGCCCGAGGTCGACGACGACTTTGCCCAGATGGCCTCCGAGTTCGACACCGCCGACGAGCTGCGTGCCGACCTCACCAAGCAGGCCGAGCAGGCCAAGAAGTTCGAGCAGGGCATCCAGGCCCGCGACAAGGTCCTCGACCACCTGCTCAACAACACCGAGATCCCGCTGCCCGAGGGCATCGTCGAGGCCGAGATCCACCAGCACCTCGAGCAGGAGGGGCGCCTCGAGGACGACGAGCACCGCGCCGAGGTCGACGAGTCGACCCGCAAGACGCTCACGACGCAGTTCCTGCTCGACGCCCTCGCCACGGCCGAGGAGATCGAGGTCGGCCAGCCCGAGCTCATCGAGTACCTCGTCATGCAGTCGCAGCAGTACGGCATGGACCCCAACCAGTTCGCCCAGCTGCTCGACCAGCAGGGCCAGGTCGAGGCCATGGTCGGTGAGGTCGCCCGCCGCAAGGCGCTCGCCGCCGCGCTCGACAAGGCCAAGATCGTCGACGCCGACGGCAACGCGATCGACCTCGACGACATCGTCCCCGAGTCCGAGCGCGCCGTCACCGACGTCGAGGACCTCGACGCCGACGACGAGGGCACCGAGGCCGTCGAGGCGGAGACCGCCGACGAGCAGGCCTGACCCCAGCACCCCGACGAAGGGGGTCGCCGCCGGATGACCGGTGGCGACCCCCTTCGTCCGTCCCGAGGAGCGTCGGATGCAGGCCGCAGACGTGACCACCGCCCGCAACGCCGTGCTGGCGACCTTCGCCGTGAGCGGCTTCGCCTTCGCGTCGTGGGCCTCGCGCATCCCCGCGATCCGGGAGCAGCTCGACCTCACGCCCGGTGAGCTGGGGCGCACCCTGCTCGTCGGTGCGCTCGGGTCGGTGCTCGCCCTGCCGCTGGCCGGGCGGGTCATCACCGCCGTCGGCGCCGCCCGCACGGTGATGATCGGTGTCGTCACCGTGGTCGTCGGACTGCTCTCGGTGGGGCTGGCCGTCGACGTCCTGGGCGACGTCGCAGTGACCGCCGCCGCGATCTTCGTCGTCTCCGTCGGCATCTCGCTGTGGGACGTCGCGATGAACCACGAGGGTGCCGCCGTCGAGCAGCGCCTCGGGCGCACGATCATGCCGGTCTTCCACGCCTTCTTCTCCGGCGGCACCGTGCTCGGCGCGCTCGTCGCGGCGGGGGTGGTGCGTCTGGGCGCGCCGGTGCTCGGCCACCTCGCCGGGGCCGCGGCGCTCGCCCTCGTCGCGGGGCTGCTCGCCCCGCGACGGTTCCTGCCGCGCCTGCTCGAGGTCGGCGAGGGGGGGTCCGGCGCCCGAGCGACCCCGCAGCGCCTGGCTCGAGCCGCGCACGCTCCTCATCGGGCTCGTCGTGCTCGTCGCGGCCCTCACCGAGGGCACCGCCAACGACTGGATCGCGCTCGCGGTGACCGAGGGTCACGACCAGCCGGAGGAGGTGGGGGTGCTCGCCTTCGCGACCTTCCTCGCGGCGATGACCGCCGGGCGCCTGCTCGGGGTGCGTCTGCTCGATCGCTACGACCGGGTGCTCGTGCTGCGGGTGCTCTTCGCCCTCGCCGTCCTCGGCTCCATGCTCGTCGTCCTCGGCACCACGGCGACCGCCTTCGTCGGGGTTGTCCTGTGGGGCGTCGGGGCGAGCCTGGGCTTCCCGACCGGCATGAGTGCGGCCGCGGACGACCCGGCGCGGGCGGCGGCCCGCCTGTCGGTCGTCTCGACGATCGGCTACCTGGCCTTCATCGTCGGTCCGCCCGTGCTCGGGATGATCGGTGATCACACGGGGGTGCTGCGTTCGCTGCTCGTCGTCGGCCTGCTCGCCGTCCCCGCCTTCGTCGCCGTGCCGGCGGTGCGGGAGCGGGAGTCGGCCCGGACCTGAATCCGCATTACCCTAGGGTGATGCGGTTGTACGAGTGTTCAACCCCGCCCCACGAGGAGGACGCATGACCGACGGGACCTTCGTCTCCCCCTTCGCCGTCGAGGACCCGGAGGCGCTGGCCGCGACCGAGCGCGTCCAGGCCGAGCTCGCCCGCACCACGGGCCGGCTCGTCGACGCCGTCGTGCGCACCCGCGTCGACGACGCGACGCTCGCCGAGGTCACCGCGCAGGTCGAGGCGCTCGCCGGGCGGCTCCTGGAGGTCGCCCAGGAGGGGCCGCTCGGTGTCGAGACGGCCAGCGACGGGCGGCTGCGCGACCACGGCAACCCCATGGTCGGGATGCGCAACCCCATCGCGCCGCCGCTGCGGGTGACCGGCGACGACACCGGGCGCACGACGTGCACCTTCACCCTCGGCGCGGCCTACGAGGGCCCGCCGGGGTGCGTCCACGGCGGCATCGTGGCCGCCGTCCTCGACCAGGTCGCAGGCTCCGTCCCCGCGCGGCTCGGCAAGCCCGGTCTGACCGCCTACCTCAACACGACCTACCGCCGCCCCACGCTCCTGGGGCGCGAGCTCGTCTGCAGCGCGTGGGTCGAGCGCGTCGACGGGTGGAAGACCTTCGTCCGCGGCGACATCCGCGACGACCAGGGCCGGGTGACCGCCGAGGTCGAGGCCCTCTTCGTCGTGCCGCGCTGGGCCCGGGAGCACGTGTCGACGCCGGCCGCGGACGCCATCGACGTCCCCTCCGCGGGCGAGGAGACGCCGGGGTCGAGCACCCCGTAGCGTGGCGGCATGACGTCCCCTGACGAGGTCGTGCCCGAGCCGGAGCAGCCGGTGGCCCTCGAGGTGGAGGACCGGGGCGAGCCCGACTTCGCCCGGATCTTCTTCCCGGCCCGGCCACGGGCTCTGCGGCCCCGAGCCCGCCTGCGCCCGCAGGGCGCACCCTCGGCCGACCAGGTGCGCTCGGGCGAGCCGCTCGGGTCCAACCCCGTCTACGTCGAGTGGTTGCGGGGGCAGTCGATGCTGCAGGACGCGAAGGAGATCGCGGCGCAGCTCACCGGGCTGGGCTCGATGTGGCAGAACCCGTACGCGCAGCCGGACCCGCGGGCCGCGGTCGAGACCGCCTCCGTGTGGTTCACCGCCTACCCGATCTCGATGATCACGCCGGCCGGCGCCTCCTTCCTCGGCTCGCTCGCCGACCCGCACCTGTGGCGCACCTTCGAGCGGATCGGTATCCACGCCCTGCACACCGGGCCGGTCAAGCGGGCCGGCGGGCTGTCGGGGTGGAGCCCGACGCCGAGCGTCGACGGTCACTTCGACCGGGTGTCCACCCACATCGACGAGCTCTTCGGCAGCGAGGAGGACTACCGGGAGATGTGCCGGGTCGCCGCGGAGCACGAGGGCACCGTCATCGACGACATCGTCCCCGGCCACACCGGCAAGGGCGCCGACTTCCGCCTCGCCGAGCTCGGCGTCGACGACTACCCGGGCATTTACCACATGGTCGCGATCCCGCAGGAGGACTGGCACCTCCTGCCCGACGTGCCGGCCGGCCGCGACTCGGTCAACCTCCACGAGGCCGCCGAGGCGGCGCTCGCCGAGGCCGGCCACATCATCGGCGCCCTGCAACGGGTGATCTTCCACGTCCCCGGCCTGAAGGACACCAACTGGTCGGCCACCGCCCCCGTGACCGGCCCCGACGGCGTGACCCGACGCTGGGTCTACTTGCACTACTTCAAGGAGGGGCAGCCGTCGATCAACTGGCTCGACCCCACCTTCGCCGGGATGCGGCTGGTCATCGGCGACGCGCTGCACAGCCTCGGCGACCTCGGCTCGGGCGGACTGCGGCTGGACGCCAACGGCTTCCTCGGCGTGGAGCGCTCGCTCGAGGGGCCGGCCTGGTCGGAGGGTCACCCGCTCTCGCTGGCGGCCAACCAGCTGATCGGGTCGATGGTGCGCAAGGTCGGCGGCTTCACCTTCCAGGAGCTCAACCTGTCGATCGAGGACATCCGCGACACCGCCACCGGCGGGGCCGACCTCTCCTACGACTTCGTCACCCGGCCCGCCTACCACCACGCCCTGGCGACGGGGGAGACCGAGTTCCTCCGGCTCTGCCTGCGGCAGGCGATGGATCTCGGGGTCGACGCCGCCGGCCTCGTCCACGCCCTGCAGAACCACGACGAGCTGACCTACGAGCTCGTCCACTTCGCCAGCCGGCACCGCGACGACGACTTCACCTTCCGCGGGCGGACGACGAAGGGGGCCCAGCTCGCCGAGACGATCCGGCAGGAGCTCACCGACGCCCTGACGGGCGAGGCGGCGCCCTACAACCTCGTCTTCACGACCAACGGCATCGCCTCGACGACGGCCTCCGTCGTCACCGCCGCGCTCGGGCTGCGCGACCTCGACGCCCTGACGGAGACGGACGTCGAGCGGGTCCGGCGGGCCCACCTGCTGCTCGCGATGTTCAACGCGCTCCAGCCCGGGGTCTTCGCCCTGTCCGGATGGGACCTCGTCGGGGCGCTGCCGGTGCCGGTCGACGACATCGCCGAGCTCGTCCGCGAGGGTGACACGCGCTGGATCCACCGGCCCGCCTACGACCTGCTCGACGTGGCGCCTCAGGCCAGTGCCTCGGCCTCGGGCATGCCCCGGGCCCGCACCCTCCACGGCCCGATCGACGCCCAGCTCGACGACCCGACATCCTTCGTCTCCCGGCTGCGGGACCTGCTCCACCTGCGCGGGTACTTCGCCATCGCGACGACCCGCCAGGTCGACGTGCCCGACGTCGCCCACCCCGCGATGCTCGTCATGGTCCACGCCTACGAGCAGGTGCCCGGTCAGCTGCAGGTGACCGTGCTCAACTTCGGCGAGGAGCCGATCAGCGGCACGGTGATCAGCGAGCACCTCGAGCCCGGCTCCCGCCTGATGGACATGGGCGACGGGTCGGCCTTCGGCGAGGTCGACCAACTGCACGGTTTCCACGTCGAGCTCGACGGCTTCGCCGGCCTCGCCCTCCTCGTCCACCGCCCCCAGATCCGAACTTGCCTAGGTTTCTGTCATCCGCCGGGGAATGTTCGCAGGCGCCTCGTCAGGATCCTCGGCGGATCCGGGCGGAGGGGACGAAGGAGGAGTTCCGCACCTGTTTGCGCAGGTCAGGGTGGGTTACCGTCGGGACGTGACCCACGACCCGAACCGGCGCCGCGTCCAGATCCGCCCCCTCGGCGGTGCACCCGGGTGCCTCGCGATGATCCTCTTCTCGATACTCGCGAGCGTCGTCCTCACCGTGCTCCTCAACCTCGTCTTCTGAGGTCGGAGTCACGGCCACGGCCGCGGCACCGCACCACCCTTCGCCAGTCCCCCTTCGCCCGTCGCCCTCCGACGACGACTCGAGCGACGACCACCAGGACGACGACAACACCTGAGCCGTGGCCGACGTTGCGCTCAGGGCGAACACGTGCGGGAGGCGGGAAACATGCGCAGGGAGCGGGCGTTAGGGTCAGTGAAAGTCGTGAACCACGAGAGCAACCGCCCCACGGCGGAGAAGCGAGTGAGCGTGAGCAACAGCAGCGAGATCGTCGCGGCCGGCCCGCAGGGCGGGATGGGTCTCGACGACCACATCTACCAGCGCCTCCTCAAGGAGCGCATCATCTTCCTCGGCTCGGATGTGCGAGACGACAACGCCAACGCCATCTGCGCGCAGATGCTCCTCCTCGCCGCGGAGGACCCGGAGAAGGACATCTGGCTGTACATCAACAGCCCCGGTGGCTCCATCTCCGCCGGCATGGCGATCTACGACACGATGAAGTGGATCCCCAACGACGTCGCGACCGTCGCGATGGGCCTGGCCGCCTCGATGGGCCAGTTCCTCCTCTCCGCCGGCACCCAGGGCAAGCGGTACGCGACGCCCCACGCCCGCGTGATGATGCACCAGCCCTCGGGCGGCATCGGCGGCACCGCCTCGGACATCAAGATCCAGGCCGAGCAGATGCTCTTCGTCAAGACGCAGATGGCCGAGCTCATCGCCGAGCACACCGGGCAGAGCGTCGAGCAGATCCACAAGGACTCCGACCGCGACCGCTGGTTCGGCGCCCAGGAGGCCAAGGAGTACGGCTTCGTCGACCACGTCTTCGAGCGCTCCGACCAGGCCGGCCGGGCCGACAACCCGGTCAGCGACTGAGCCCCGACCCGCGAGCCCTCCAGGAGACACCATGAACTTCGACGCCCAGCTGCGCACCCACCAGCCCGGGGGTGCCCCCCTTCGCCCGGGGCCGTCCAACCGCTACGTCCTGCCCAACTTCGAGGAGCGCACCTCGTACGGCATGAAGCGGATGGATCCGTACACCAAGCTCTTCGAGGACCGGATCATCTTCCTCGGCGTGCAGGTCGACGACGCCTCGGCCGACGACATCATCGCCCAGCTCCTCGTCCTCGAGTCGATGGAGCCCGAGCGCGACATCCTCATGTACATCAACAGCCCCGGTGGCTCGTTCACCGCCATGACGGCGATCTACGACACCATGCAGTACATCCGCCCGGACATCCAGACCTTCGTCATCGGTCAGGCTGCCTCCGCCGCGGCGGTGCTCCTCGGTGCCGGCGCCCCGGGCAAGCGCTTCGCCCTGCCCAATGCGCGCGTGCTCATCCACCAGCCGGCCCTCGCCGGCGGTGAGTACGGCCAGGCCTCCGACATCGAGATCCAGGCCAACGAGGTGCTGCGCATGCGCACCTGGCTCGAGGAGACCTGGGCCAAGCACTCGGGCAAGACCGCCGAGGAGGTCCGCGAGGACATCGAGCGCGACAAGATCCTCTCGGCCGCGGAGGCCAAGGAGTACGGCCTCATCGACGAGGTGCTCACCCCGCGCAAGGCCTCCCTGGAGGACTGAGCGCGCCGCGCACGGCGTGTCGTCCTGCAGTTCGCGCGACACCACCACGAAGGGCCCCGGGAAGCCGGGGCCCTTCGTCGTGCCCGACCCTGAACTGCAGGACGACATGCGGGAGCGACCGGTCTGACCGGCCCGTTCCGCTGTCAGCGGAACGGCGCGACGCGCCCCCGTCGGACGGTGTCCAATGGGTCCTGAGACGGACCGCTTTGGGTACCGTCGAGGCACGCGGCCCACCGTGGTCGACCCGGGATCGAGAGGACACCTGACGTGGCACGAGTCGGAGAGAGCGGCGATCTGCTCAAGTGCTCCTTCTGCGGCAAGTCCCAGAAGCAGGTCAAGAAGCTCATCGCCGGGCCCGGGGTGTACATCTGCGACGAGTGCATCGACCTGTGCAACGAGATCATCGAGGAGGAGCTCACCGACGGCGGTGACCTCGGCCTCGACGAGCTGCCCAAGCCGCGCGAGATCTTCGACTTCCTCGAGACCTACATCATCGGCCAGGACACGGCGAAGAAGGCGCTCGCCGTCGCCGTCTACAACCACTACAAGCGCATCCAGGCAGACGAGGGCGCCGCCGCCAAGCGCGACGAGGACCACGTCGACATCGCGAAGTCCAACATCCTGCTCATCGGCCCGACCGGCTGCGGCAAGACCTACCTCGCCCAGACCCTCGCGCGGATGCTCAACGTCCCCTTCGCCATCGCCGACGCGACGGCCCTGACGGAGGCCGGCTACGTCGGCGAAGACGTCGAAAACATCCTGCTCAAGCTCATCCAGGCCGCGGACTACGACACCAAGAAGGCCGAGCAGGGGATCATCTACATCGACGAGATCGACAAGGTGGCCCGCAAGTCCGAAAATCCGTCGATCACCCGTGACGTCTCCGGCGAGGGCGTGCAGCAGGCGCTGCTGAAGATCCTCGAGGGCACGACGGCGTCGGTGCCTCCGCAGGGCGGGCGCAAGCACCCGCACCAGGAGTTCATCCAGATCGACACGACCAATGTCCTCTTCATCGTCGGCGGGGCCTTCGCCGGGTTGGAAAAGATCATCGAGTCGCGCGTCGGCAAGAAGGGGCTGGGCTTCGGCTCCGAGCTGCACAAGGCGACCGACCTCGCCCAGGCGATCACCGACGTCATGCCCGAGGACCTGATGAAGTTCGGCCTCATCCCCGAGTTCATCGGCCGCCTGCCGATCATCACGACCGTCACGCCGCTCGACCGCGAGGCGCTCGTCCAGATCCTCGCCGAGCCGAAGAACGCGCTCGTCAAGCAGTACCGCAAGATGTTTGCCATCGACGGGGTCGAGCTCGAGTTCACCGACGACGCCCTCGAGGCGATCGCCGACTCCGCGATCTCCCGCGCCACGGGTGCCCGCGGGCTGCGCGCGATCCTCGAGGAGGTCCTCATGCCGGTCATGTTCGACACCCCGAGCGACGACGGCATCAAGCAGATCGTCGTCACCGCCGAGGTCGTCCGCGACAACGTCCTGCCGACGATCGTGCGCCACGAGGAGAGCGGCAAGCGCAAGCACAAGCGCTCCGCCTGACCCACCTCGCCGGCTGAGGAGACTGCCCGCGGCCGCCTACGCCCACCACGCTGGCTGAGGAGGCCGCCCGCGGCGGTCTCGAAGCCTGACAAGATGTGGCTGTGAGCGCCCCCTACCGACTCGTCCAGGGTTCCTCGGGTCCCCGGCAGCAGAGCCCGACGACCTGCGGGTCCGCTTGCGCCACGGTCGCCCGCATGCTCGTCGACGCTCCCTTCGCCCGCTGGATCACCGCCGGTGAGGGCCAGCCCGTCCCCGGGGCCGAAGGGAGCACCCAGGCCGAGCGCTTCGCCGCCTGGGAGCGCACCGTCCACGCCCGGACCAATGGCTGGCGCGGGTCGAGCGGCACCCTGGCGCTGGGCTGGCCACGGGCGCTCGGGACGCCACCGTGGGGACTGCGTCGTGAGCTCGAGCAGGGTGCCTCGCGCGTGGGGACGCGCTACCGCCTCGTGTCCGTGCGTGGGCACTCCGAGGAGTCGCTGCGCGCCCGCTACCGCCGCCTGCTCGACCTCGTCGTCGACGGGGAGCCGGCGGCGCTCTACGTCGGCAGCCGCCTGCTGCCGCGGCACGTCACGCTCGTGCTGCCGGGGCAGCGAGCCGATGCGCTCGACGTCTACGAGCCGGCCAGCGGGAGCGTGCAGCTCCTCGACGAAGACGCCTTCGCCCGGCGTCGGCTGCGCTTGGGCGGGTGGTCGGTGCCGTGGATCCTCGTCCAGCCCACCGGTCACCGCCGGGTGGTCGACGGGTCACCGGCGACCAGCCCGTGGCGGGTGCCCCGGCTGGCCCCCGAGCCCTCGCCCGACCTGCTGCGGGAGGCCGACCCCGACTCGGTGTGAGCGGGGCCGGCCCGGCCGTCAGTTCTTCGGCGGCTTGACGAAGGGGATGAGCTCGACGTCGCGCAGCGTGACCTCGTCACCCTCGACGTAGTCGAAGCTGCCCGTCAGGCGCCCCGCGGCCCGCAGGTCGGCCTCGTCGGCGCGCACCCGCTCAGCGGTCGCCGCCGGGGCGACGAGGGTCGCCGAGGTGATCTCGCTGCGCATGCCGACCTTGGCGTCGGACTTGGCCTTGCGCACCTGGCTCAGTGCGGTGCCGACGGCCGTGAGGACCTGTGGGTCGCCGGCCTCGGAGAGCGCCAGCTCGCTGGCCTCGGGCCAGGTCGCGCGGTGCACCGAGCCCTCCTGCCACCATGACCAGACCTCCTCGGTCGCGTAGGGCAGCACCGGGGCGAGCAGGCGCAGCAGCACCGACAGGGCCAGTCGCAGCGCGGCCCGGGCCGAGGGGTCGCCGCCGTGGGCGCGGTCCTTGACCAGCTCGATGTAGTCGTCGCAGAAGGTCCAGAAGAAGGTCTCGGTGACGTCGAGCGATCGGGTGTAGTCCCACGACTCGAAGCCTTTGGTCGCGTCCTTGACCACCTGCTCGAGCGCGGCGATCATCGCCCGGTCGAGCGGCTCGGTGATGACCGACGACAAACCCTGCCGGTCGGCCAGCTCGGGCTCGCCGAAGCCGAGGGCGAACTTGCTCGCGTTGAGCAGCTTGATGGCCAGACGGCGGCCGATCTTCATCTGCCCGGTGTCGTAGGCCGCGTCGGTGCCCAGACGACCCGAGGCGGCCCAGTAGCGGACCGCGTCCGCGCTGTGCTCGACGACGACGTCCTCGGGCGTGACGACATTGCCCTTGGACTTGCTCATCTTCTTGCGGTCGGGGTCGAGGATCCACCCGGAGATCGCGGCGTTCTTCCACGGCGCGGTGCCGTGCTCGAAGTGGGCGCGCACGACGGTCGCGAAGAGCCAGGTCCGGATGATGTCGTGGCCCTGCGGGCGCACGTCCATCGGGAAGACCTTGGCGAAGAGGTCGCTCTCGCCGCGCTCGCCGGCGAGCCAGTCACCGGCGATCTGCGGGGACAGCGAGGAGGTCGCCCACGTGTCCATGACATCGGGGTCGCCGGTGAAGCCACCCGGCTGGTCGCGCTGGTCCTCGGTGTACCCGGCGGGCACCTGTGCCATCGGGTCGATGGGCAGCTGGTCCTCGGTCGGGACGAGGGGGGTGTCGTACTGCGGCTGGCCGTCGCCGTCGAGGGCGTACCAGACGGGGATCGGGATGCCGAAGAAGCGTTGGCGGGAGATCAGCCAGTCGCCGTTGAGGCCGGCGACCCAGTTCTTGTACCGCGACTTCATGAAGTCGGGGTGGAAGTCGATCTCGTCGCCGCGGGCCTGCAGTGCCTGGTTGAGGTCGGCGTCGCGCCCACCGTTGCGGATGTACCACTGGCGCGAGGTGACGATCTCCAGTGGCTTCTCGCCGCGCTCGTAGAAGTTGGCCTTGCGCTGGGTCTTCTGCGGCTCGCCGTCGAGGTCACCGCTGGCGCGCAGCGCCTCGACGACGACCTCACGGGCCGAGTGCACGGTCTTGCCGGACATCTGCGCGAAGGTGGCGGCGCCCCCTTCGCTGTGGATCCACTCCGGGGTCTCGCCGAGCACGCGACCGGCGCGGGTGATGATCGAGCGGGTCGGCAGCTGCAGCTCACGCCACCAGATGACGTCGGTGAGGTCACCGAAGGTGCAGCACATGGCGATGCCGGCGCCCTTGTCCATCTCGGCCGAGGGGTGCGCCACGACGGGCACCTCGACGCCGAAGATCGGGGAGGTGACGGTCGAGCCGAAGAGGCCCTGGTAGCGCTCGTCGTCGGGGTGGGCGATGAGCGCGACGCAGGCCGGGAG
This sequence comes from Janibacter hoylei PVAS-1, assembly GCF_000297495.1. Classification (GTDB taxonomy): domain Bacteria; phylum Actinomycetota; class Actinomycetes; order Actinomycetales; family Dermatophilaceae; genus Janibacter; species Janibacter hoylei. The sequence continues at coordinate 42,952 of NZ_ALWX01000022.1, forward strand.
CAGCTCGGGGCGGGTGGTCTCGATGTGCACCGGCCCGTCGGGGCCGTGGAAGGCGACGCGGTGGTAGGCGCCGGGGTAGTCACGGGCCTCGAGCTCGGCCTGCGCCACGGCGGTCTGGAAGGTGACGTCCCACAGGCCGGGCGCCTCGGCGGTGTAGGCCTCGCCGCGGTCGAGGTTGCGCAGGAAGGCGGTCTGGGCCGTCGCGCGGGAGCGGTCGTCGATGGTGCGGTACTGGATGCCCCAGTCGAGGCTGAAGCCGAGGCGGCGGAAGAGGGACTCGAAGGCCTCCTCGTCCTTGACCGTCAGCTCGTCGCACAGCTCGATGAAGTTCTGCCGGCTGATCGGCACCTGGTCGGCGGCCTTGATCGACTTCGTCGTCCCCTCGAAGGGGGGAGTGAAGTCGGGGTCGTAGGGCAGCGAGGAGTCACCGCGGACGCCGTAGTAGTTCTGGACCCGCTTTTCGGTCGGCAGGCCGTTGTCGTCCCAGCCGATCGGGTAGAAGACGTTGTAGCCCCGCATCCGCTTGTAACGGGCCATGCAGTCGGTGTGGGTGTAGCTGAAGACGTGCCCCATGTGCAGCGACCCGCTCGCGGTCGGCGGCGGGGTGTCGATGGAGAAGACCTGCTCCCGGGCGCCCGCGCGGTCGAAGGCGTAGGTGTCCTGCTCGCGCCATACGGCGCCCCACCGGTCCTCGAGGCCGTCCAGCGAAGGACGGTCCGGGATGCGGGTGGCGTCGGGGGCGGGGGAGTGCTCGGTCATGGGGTGGATCTTCCCACTGCGGGGTGTGACCAGACCAATCGGTCAGACCCTGACGCGACCACCTACGAGACCGTAGGGTGCAGTCATGCGCCGACCTGAGCCCCTGTACCGCGCGATCATCATCGTCGCGCGGACCATCTTCCTCATCAACGGCTACCGCTTCACCATCAAGGGCGACCGCAACGTCCCCAAGCGCGGCGGCGCGGTCATGGCGATCAACCACACCGGCTACATCGACTTCGTGCTGGCCGGCCTGGGGGCGCGGCGCAGCAACCGGTGGGTGCGCTTCATGGCGAAGAAGTCGATCTGGCAGCACAAGGTGGCCGGGTTCTTCATGCGGGGACTGAAGCACATCCCGGTCGACCGCCACGCGGGTGGGGCGGCCTTCAAGGAGGCCGTGGCCAAGCTCAAGGACGGCGAGGTCGTCGGGGTCTACCCGGAGGCGACGATGTCGCGCTCCTTCGAGATCAAGGAGCTCAAGAGCGGCACCGCCCGCATGGCGCAGGAGGCGGGTGTCCCGATCCTCCCGACGATCGTGTGGGGCGCGCACCGGATCTGGACCAAGGACGTCCCCAAGCGGCTGGGCCGCACCAACTTCCCGATCCACATCACCATCGGCGACCCGATTCACGTCGGGCCCGACGACGATGTCAACGAGGTGACCGAGCGGCTGCGCGAGGTCATGAAGCAGCTCCTCGACGAGACGATCGCGCGGTACCCGGAGCTCACGGGTGACGAGCTGCGCTTCCACCCGGCCCGTCTTGGTGGCACCGCGCCGACGTACGAGGACGCCTGGGCGAAGGACCACCGCGACATGACCCGCACCAAGGACCAGTTCACCAAGGACTGACCGTCGCCCCCCGGACCTGCGTATTTCCCTAGGGAAATCACACCGGACCTGCGTATTTCCCTAGGGAAATACGGCCGGGGGCGAAGGGGGAGCCCCGCACCTCACGCGGTGAGGGCGACCTCGGCCTCCCGACGGTCACCCTGCCGAGGTTCGTCCCCGGCGAGCCGGGCGTAGGCGCCGCGCCGCCGCAGCAGGCTCAGGTGCTCACCGCGCTCGACGACCCGCCCGCCGGCGAAGACGAGGATCTCGTCGGCCGCCTCGATGGTGCTCAGCCGGTGGGCGATGGTGATCGTCGTGCGGCCGCGGGCCAGGGCGTCGAGGGCCGCCTGCAGCTCGCGCTCGGTGTCGTTGTCCAGGGCGCTCGTCGCCTCGTCGAGGACGAGCACGGCCGGGTCGCGCAGGAGGGTGCGGGCGATGGCGATGCGCTGCTTTTCGCCGCCGGAGAAGCGGTGCCCGCGGGCGCCGACGACCGTGTCGAGCCCGTCGGGCAGGCTCGCGACGAGGTCGGCGGCTTGCGCGGTCGCGAGGGCCTGCCACAGCTGGGCCTCGGTGGCGTCGGGGTCGGCGAGCAGGAGGTTGGCCCGCACGGTGTCGTGGGCGAGGTAGGTCTCCTGGGTGACGATGCCGATGACGTGGGTCAGGGTCTGCGGGTCGATGTCGCGCAGGTCGACGCCGTCGACGGTGATCCGCCCGGTGCTCGGGTCGGCGAGCCGGACGAGCAGCGAGGCGAGGGTCGACTTCCCGCTGCCGGTGGCGCCGACGAGCGCGAGGTGGGAGCCGGCGGGGATGGTCGCGTCGATGCCGTCGAGGGCGAGCCGGTCGCCGTCGGGGTAGCCGTAGCCGACCCCTTCGATGCGCACGTCGCCGCGCACGGTCGCCGGGTCGAGGTCGACCGGCGCCGCCGGGGGAGCGACGTCGGGCTCGAGGTCGAGGTAGCCGAAGACGCGGCTGAAGAGGGCCATCGAGGCCACCCACGAGGCGCCGACGTTGAGCAGCCCCATGATCGGCCGGAAGATGCCCGACTGCAGCGTGGTGAAGGCGATGATCGTGCCGATCGTCATGCCGCCGCTCGTCGCGGGGAAGCCGGCGGCGAGGTAGATCAGCGCCGGGATCGCGGCGAAGACGATCGACATCGTCGCCATCCGCCAGCGGCCGGCGAGCTCGCTGCGCACCTCGAGGCCGACGAGGTCGGTCGAGGTGGTGGTGAACTCGCGGGCCCCGCGCTCGGCGGTTCCGAGGGTCTTGGACAGCAGGGCGCCGCTCACGGAGAGCTCTTCGGTCACCTGGGCCTGCAGGTCCGCGAGGCGCCGCTGACGTCGTGAGGTGATCTCGCGGCGGGTCAGCGCCACCTTGCGCGTGGTCCAGATGGCCGGAGGGAGCACGAGGAGGGAGAGGAGGGACAGCCGCCAGCTCAGGGCGACCATGGCGACGGCGGTCGCGACGGCGGTCGTGAGGTTGGAGGCGATCGACACGGCGGTGCTCGTGACGATCGACTGCATGCCGGCGACGTCCTGGGTGATGCGTGACTGGATCTCGCCGGAGCGGGTCCGGGTGAAAAAGCTCATCGACTGGCGCTGCAGGTGGGTGAAGACGTCGGTGCGCAGGCGGTGCATGACGGCCTGGCCGACGCGCGTGGAGATCCACGTCTGCTGCACGCCGATGAGCGCGGTCGCGATGGTCACGAGGAGCATGCCGCCGACGGCGAGCAGGAGCAGCCGGACGTCCTGGTGCGGCAGTGCGTCGTCGATGACGGTCCGCAGGAGGAAGGGGGAGGCCATCGAGACCAGCGAGCTGGCGACGATGAGGGCCACGACCGCGGCGACCTGCCAGCGGTAGGGGCGGAAGTAGGCGATGACCCGGCGCGCGCTCACGGGGCTCTCGGCGAGCTGGGCGCGGTCTCGGGGGTCGATGCGGCGGGGTCCGTGCCCGCCGCCGGTCTTGGGGGAAATCATCGGGGTGTCCATGTGGGCCCCTTTCGTTCGATCCGTTCGCGATGCTGAGGTTACCTCACTATGAGGGGAGAGGCAAGTCGGCTAGCGTGCTCACCATGACGCAGCGCACGGCCGGGCAGAGCTCGGAGGACCTCGGGGAGCAGCTGCTGCGGGTGGCCCGCGGCCTGCGGCGAGCGTGGATGGTCGACCTCTCGGAGCACGACCTGTCACCCCACGAGTCGCGCGCCCTGCGCGTCGCCGCCGATCGTGAGGAGTCGCCGCGGCTGCGCGACCTGGCTGATGCCCTGCGCATCGCCCCGCGGTCCGTCACCGACGTCGTCGACGCGCTCGAGCGCAAGGGTTATGTCGTCCGCGAGCCGGACCCGCACGACCGTCGGGCGAGCGTGGTCGTCGTCACCGACGCCGGGCGGCAGGTGCGGGCGGCGGTGCACGAGGCCCGTCGGCGCAGCGTCGGTGACCAGATGGGGGCGCTCACGGCGACCCAGCGCGCGGCGCTCGCCGACGCGCTGACGAGGCTCGAGGAGGGGCTGAGCTGCTGAGGGGGCGTCGAGACGGCCCTTCAAGACGGCTCGTTCCTTGCCTCCTCAGGGGCCGGGGTGTGGGCTCAGCCAGCGGGAGTTCAGAAGGAGCTGTGGCCCAGGTGGGCCAGCGCCTGACGCAGCAGCGCTCCTTGGCCACCAGCCATCTCGGCCTGCAGTCCGGTCTCGGCGGCCTCGTCGAGGGTGAGCCAGGCGAGGTCGAGGGCGTCCTGCTGCGGCGCGCAGTCGCCGCGCACCGGGACGATGAAGCTCAGCGCGACGGCGTGCTGGCGCGGGTCGTGGAAGGGCGTGACCCCCGGCGTCGGGAAGAACTCGGCAACCGTGAAGGGGATCGGCGAGGCCGGCACGCTCGGCAGGGCCATCGGGCCGAGGTCCTTCTCGAGGTGACGCACGAGGGCGTCGCGCACGCGCTCGTGGTAGTTGACCCGGCCGGCGATGAGCTCGCGCTCCATCATGCCGCTCTCGCTGGCCCGCAGCAGCAGCCCGACCGCGGTGACATCGCCGTTGTCGGCGACCCGCACCGGCACCGCCGCGACGTAGAGGATCGGCACGCGGCCGCGCACGTTGTCGAGCTCCTCGCGGCTGAGCCACGCTTCCTGACGGTCGAGGTCGGTCGGCATGCGGCCATCCTCGCACGCGGTTTCGGCCCTCCACCGGGGCGCCCTACACTGGTGGCACAGGCGCCTGAGCCGTCATCAGCGGCGAGCCTTCCGGAAGAACGGGAGCCCAGCTCCTCACTAGACCCGGACGGGTGGTCACGACACGACCGGTGGACCAAGGAGCGGTCTACTCCCTTCGTCGCGAAGGGGGTGGGCAAGCGGGGTGGTACCGCGGAGGCCGACCGGCCGCCGTCCTCGTGGCAGTAGCCGAGTTGACCCGCCGAGTACCCCCGGAGCCGCAGCGATGACCTACCCCAAGGTCTCCACCACCGACGCGACGACCGTCGCCTCCTCCCCGAGCTTCCCCGAGCTGGAGCAGCACGTCCTGAGCTACTGGGAGGCCGACGGGACCTTCCAGGCCTCCATCGACGCGCGCGAGCCCGGCGAGGACGGCGGCAACGAGTTCGTCTTCTACGACGGACCCCCCTTCGCCAATGGCCTGCCGCACTACGGCCACCTGCTCACCGGCTACGTCAAGGACGTCGTCCCGCGCTACCAGACGATGCGCGGCAAGCGGGTCGAGCGGCGCTTCGGCTGGGACACCCACGGTCTGCCCGCCGAGCTCGAGGCGATGCGTCAGCTCGGGCTGAAGACCACGGACGAGATCCGCGAGCTGGGCGTCGAGAAGTTCAACGAGGCCTGCCGCGAGTCGGTGCTGAAGTACACCGGCGAGTGGCGCGACTACGTGACCCGACAGGCGCGCTGGGTCGACTTCGACAACGACTACAAGACGCTCAACCCCGGCTTCATGGAGTCGGTCATGTGGGCCTTCAAGTCCATGTACGACCAGGGGCTGGTCTACGAGGGCTTCCGCGTGCTGCCGTACTGCTGGCAGGACGAGACGCCGCTGTCCAACCACGAGCTGCGCATGGACGACGACGTCTACCAGCAGCGCCAGGACCCGGCCGTCACCGTCGGCCTGCGGATGGACTCCACCGGTGAGGACCCGGTCCTCGACGGTGCCCACCTGCTCGTGTGGACGACGACCCCGTGGACCCTGCCGAGCCACCTGGCCGTCATGGTCGGCTCCGAGATCGACTACGTCGTCGTCGAGGCGCCGGTCCCCGGTGTCGAGGGAGCCACGGCCAAGTACGTCCTCGCCGAGGCGCGCCTGGGCCACTACGCCCGCGAGCTCGGCGACGAGCCGACGGTCCTCGGCCGCTACACCGGAGCCCAGCTGATCGGCCGCACCTACACCCCGCCGATGTCCTACTACGTCGGCCACGAGGGCGCCTTCCGCGTCGTCGCCGCCGACGACGCCGTGACGACGACCGACGGTTCCGGTCTCGTCCACACCGCCGGTGCCTTCGGTGAGGTCGACAAGGAGGTCACCGACCGCGAGGGCATCGCCGCCGTCATGCCGGTGGCCAAGGACGGTCGCTTCACCGCGCCGGTCACCGACTACGAGGGCATGCTCGTCTTCGATGCCAACGGCCCGATCATCGACGCGCTCAAGGCCGCCACGAGGTCGCTGGGCGAGGCCCTTCGAGACGGTCGCTTCGCGACCTCCTCAGGGACCGATGGAGGGGCGGCGACGGACAGCGTCAGCCCCGGCACGATCCTGCTGCGCCGCGAGTCCTACGAGCACTCCTACCCGCACTGCTGGCGCTGCCGGCAGCCGCTGATCTACAAGGGCGTCGAGTCGTGGTTCGTCGAGGTCACGGCGATCAAGGACAAGATGCTCGCCAACAACGAGCAGATCACCTGGACGCCCGACCACGTCAAGCACGGCCAGTTCGGCAAGTGGCTCGACAACGCGCGTGACTGGTCGATCACCCGCAACCGCTTCTGGGGCTCCCCGGTGCCGGTGTGGAAGTCCGACGACCCTGCCTACCCGCGGATCGACGTCTACGGCTCCTTCGAGGAGATCGAGCGCGACTTCGGGCAGCTGCCGCTCGGCGTCGACGGCCAGCCGGACCTGCACCGACCCTTCGTCGACGAGCTGACCCGTCCCAACCCCGACGACCCGACGGGCCAGAGCACCATGCGCCGCGTCGAGGACGTGCTGGACGTGTGGTTCGACTCGGGCTCGATGAGCTATGCCCAGGTGCACTACCCCTTCGACAACGCGGAGTGGTTCGAGCAGCACTTCCCGGCCGACTTCATCGTCGAGTACATCGGGCAGACGCGCGGCTGGTTCTACACGCTGCACATCCTCGCGACCGCGCTCTTCGACAAGCCGGCCTTCAAGTCGGTCATCAGCCACGGCATCGTCCTGGGCAGCGACGGGCAGAAGATGTCCAAGTCGCTGCGGAACTACCCGGACGTCTCCGAGGTCTTCGACCGCGACGGCGCCGATGCGATGCGCTGGTTCCTCATGAGCAGCCCGATCCTGCGCGGCGGCAACCTCGTCGTCACCGAGCAGGGCATCCGCGAGGGCGTGCGGCAGGTGCTCATCCCGCTGTGGAACAGCTACTCCTTCTTCGCCCTCTACGCCAACGCCCTCGGCGAGGGCTACGAGGCGAAGTGGTCGACGGGCTCCACCGACCCGCTCGACCGCTACCTGCTCGCCAAGCTGCGCGAGTTCGTCGAGGCCGCGACCGCGCGCCTGGACGCCTACGACATCGCCGGCGCCTGCGACAGCACCCGCTCCTTCACCGACGTGCTGACGAACTGGTACATCCGGCGCAGCCGGGAGCGCTTCTGGGCCACCGGTGACGACCGTGCGGATGCCGAGGCCGCCTGCGACACGCTCTACACGGCACTCGAGGTGCTCTGCCGCGTCGCCGCCCCCCTTCTGCCGCTGACGACCGAAGAGGTCTGGCGTGGGCTGACAGGGGAGCGGTCGGTGCACCTGGCGGACTGGCCGCAGGCGCAGGACCTGCCGGCCGACCACGAGCTCGTCGTCGCCATGGACACCGCCCGCGCGGTGTGCAGCTCGGCCAGCGCCCTGCGCAAGGCCAACAAGCTGCGCAACCGGCTGCCGCTGCGCGACCTGACGGTCGTCGTGCCCGACGCGGCGAAGCTCGCGGACTTCGGCGCGATCGTCGCCGACGAGGTCAACGTGCGCCAGGTGAGCCTGCTCGACATCGACGACCCGGCGGCGGCCGACTTCGGCGTGAGCCAGAAGCTCACCGTCAACGCCCGCGCGGCCGGCCCGCGCCTGGGCAAGCAGGTCCAGGTCGCGATCAAGGGCAGCAAGTCGGGCGACTGGTCCGTCGCCGACGACGGGACCGTGACCTCCGGCGGCATCGCTCTGGTCGAGGGCGAGTACACGCTCGAGACCGTCGCGGCCGATGACGAAGGGAGCCACCGCGCCACCGCGATGCTCCCCGCCGGCGTGGGCGGCTTCATCGTCCTCGACACCGAGGTCACCGACGAGCTGGCCGCCGAGGGCCTGGCGCGCGATGTCATCCGTGCCGTCCAGGAGGCGCGCAAGCAGGCCGGGCTCGAGGTCTCCGACCGGATCAGCCTGACGATCACCGGCTCGCAGCAGGTGTGGGAGGCGACGGTCGCCCACCAGGGCCTCATCGTCGACGAGACCCTCGCCGGGCAGTTCGGCTCCGCTCCCTCCCTCGAGGCGCTGCCGCTCGGCGACGGCGTCGTCGAGACCGAGCTCTCCGGCAGCGAGAGGGTCCGGGTCAAGGTCACGCGCCTGTGAGCCGCCGATGATCAACGGGATCCTCTGGGTCCTCGGCTGCCAGCTCGTCGGGGAGGTCTTCGTCCGGAGCCTCGGCCTGTCGATCCCCGGGCCGGTCGTGGGGATGGTGCTGCTCTTCGTGGTGCTGTCCGTGCGCCGGCCGGGGGAGGTCTCGGGCACGTTGCGCTTCTCCGACGGGCTGCTGCGACACCTGCAGCTCTTCTTCGTCCCGGTGACCGTCGGGATCATGGTCCACGCCTCCGAGCTGGGGAGCCAGTGGCTGCCGGTCACCGGTGGTCTCGTCCTGTCGTGGCTGCTCGGCCTGGTGACCGTCGCCGGTCTCGCCTCGTGGCTGCAGCGGCGGCGGGGAGTGTGGGTGAGCTCGCCTGACTGAGGCCCTGGACTGGCTGCGCGACTCGCCCCTGACGTGGGTCTTCGTCACCCTGCTCGCCTACCGGGCGGGGCTGTGGGTGCGCGATCGCACCGGCGGTCACCCGCTCGCCCAGCCGGTGCTCGTCGCCGCCGCGCTGCTCATCACGTTGCTGGCGGTGCTCGGCATCGACTACGACACCTACATGACCGGCGGCACGCTCATCCACGTCGTGCTCGGCCCGGCGACCGTCGCGCTCGCGGTGCCGCTGCACCGGCAGGCGCACCACCTGCGCGAGATGGCCCTGCCCCTGGCGATCGCCCTGCCGACGGGCGCCCTCGTCTCGATCGGGTCGGCCGCGCTCACCGTGCGGGCGCTCGGCGGCTCCGAGGTGCTCGAGCACACGATCGCGCCCAAGGCGGCGACGACCCCGGTGGCCATCGCGATCGCCGACCACATCGGGGGAGTGCCGGCGCTCGTCGCCGCCTTCACCATGCTCGCCGGCATGCTCGGGGCGGTCTTCGGCCCGTGGCTGCTGGACTCTCTTCGCGTCGACGACCGGCGGGTGCGTGGTCTGGCCATGGGGGCGGTCTCCCACGGCGTCGGGACCTCCCGGTCGCTGCACGACCACGCCACCGAGGGCGCCTTCGCCGGCCTCGCCATGGGCCTGACCGCGCTGCTGACGAGCGTGCTCGTCCCGCTCGTCATCGCCCTGCTCTGACTGGGCTCAGGCGGCGCCGTCGGCGGCGCTCGGCTCCATCGCCTCGCCCGTCTCGAGGACGGTCTTGATGCCGGATAGCACCCTGGGCCAGCCGCCGCCCCCTTCGTTGGTCGGGTCGGGGTTGCCGGCCACCTGCTCCGCCGTCGTGGGGCGGCCCGTGAGGTCGTGGGTGAGGGTCAGGCGGACCGAGCCGTGCGCGCTCGGCTCGATGTCCCAGGTGATGGTGCCCGGCTCCTCGTCCTCGATCCACACCGGTCCCCAGGTCTGGACGAGGCGGCGCGGCGGGTCGGCCTCGAGGACCTCGCCGGTGACGACGACGTCGGGCATGCCGACGGCCTTCATGTCCTCGCCGGCCCGGTGCTCGAAGTGGCCACCCGGCTGCAGGTCGTAGTCGACGTCGCCGGCGTAGCCGTAGAGCCGGCTGAACTCCGGGGACGTGATGGCCGCCCACACCCGCTCGGGCGTGGCGTTGATGAAGATGCGATGGATCTGGATCTCGGTGTCGCTCATGACTCGTCGTCCTCTAGGACTCGCTTGAGATCGAGCAGCGCGGAGGTCCGCGCCGCCGTGTACTTGCCGATCCACCGGTCGTGGATCGCGCGGATGGGGACGGCGTTGAGGTGGTGCAGCTTGGTCCGCCCCTGCTTGCGGGTGACGACGAGGTTCGCTTCCTCGAGCAGGCGCAAGTGCTTGGCCACCCCGAACCTCGTCATCTCCGTGTGCTCGCGCACGACCTCCTCGAGCTCAGACTGGCTGCGCCCGTCTCGCTCGAAGAGTGCGTCCAGCAGCACCCGGCGGATCGGGTCCGCCAGGGCCTTGAAGACGAGGTCGTCATCGCTCACGTCATCATCGTAGGTGACCAAATGGTCACCTATCAAGACCTAAGGTGTGAGACATGGACACGACCCTGCACTCCGTCTCCGGCCTCGTCGACCTCGCGCCGACGAGCGAAGGGGGCCGCCCCGGCGTCAAGAAGGCGCTCGTCGGCCACGGCTGCCGCGTGGTGATGTTTCGCTTCGCGCCCGGTCAGGTGCTCGCGGAGCACACGGCGGCCTTCCCGATCCTCGTCCAGTGCCTCTCCGGCACCGTGGAGTTCGCCGCGGGGGAGCAGGTGGTGACCCTCGGTCCCGGAGCCGTCGCCAACCTCGACGCGCGGGTGCCCCACGAGGTGCGGGGGGTCACCGATGCCGTCTTCCAGCTGGTCATGCTTGACCCGGCGGCGAGGCCGGACTGAGCTGTCGACGGGCGCACGAGTCATCGACTGCCGCACCAGGTACTTCTCGCGCGTGATTCGATGACCCGCGCGCGAGTGGAAGTCCGGCGCGCCGGGTGGCGCGGGCTGACCGGGATCAGGGCGCGAGGGTCTGCGGCCGCACGTGGGGCACCACCATCGGCGTGCCCGACTGCGGGTCGTCGACGACGTCGCAGGCCAGACCGAAGACCTCGTCCACGAGTCCGCTCGTGAGCACCTGCGCGGGCGGACCGTCGCCGCGGATCCTCCCTTCGTGCATGACGACCAGACGTGAGGCGAAGCGCGCCGCCTGGTTGAGGTCGTGGAGCACGGCGACGATGGTGCGGCCCTCGCGGTTGAGCCCCGCGAAGAGCTCGAGCAGCTCGTACTGGTGCGCGATGTCGAGGAAGGTCGTCGGCTCGTCGAGCAGGATCACCTCGGTGTCCTGCGCGAGGACCATCGCGACCCAGGCCCGCTGCCGCTGACCGCCGGAGAGGGTCGCCACGGGGGTGTCGGCGAGGTCGGTCAGGTGGGTGCGCTCGAGCGCCCCCGCGATCGCCCGGTCGTCGTCCGGCGACCACTGCCGCAGCAGGCTGTGGTGGGGGTGCCGGCCACGCGTCACGAGCTCGGCGACGGTGATCCCCTCGGGGGCATTGGCGCTCTGCGACAGCAGCGAGACCCGTTGCGCCGCAGCGCGTCCCCGCATCCGGTGCAGGTCCTCGCCGTCGAGCTCGACCCGGCCGTCTGAGGGCCGGTTGACCCGGCACAGCGTCTTGAGCAGCGTCGACTTGCCGCAGCCGTTGGGGCCGACGACGACGACGAACTCGCCCCGCTCGATCGTCAGGTCGAGCGAAGGAATGACCGGCTCACCCCCGTAGCCGACGGTGATCTGGCGGGCAGCGAGGAGGGTCATGTGGCCTTCTTCCATTCGCCGACGAGCAGGGCGCCGAGGTAGACGCCGCCGATCGCCAGGGTGAGGATGCCGACGGGCAGCCCGTCGAAGATCGGGACCTGCTGGGTCGCCAGGTCGGCCGCCGACAGCAGCAGGGCGCCAGTGACCGCGGAGAGCCCGAGCAGCGGGCGGGCGCTGCGGGCGAGCAGGCGGGTGATGTGCGGCGCGGTGAGGGCGACGAAGGCGATGGGGCCGGCGACCGCGACCGCCCCGCCGGCGAGCAGGACGGACAGGACGACCGCCCTTCGGCGGATGGCACCGGAGTGCACCCCGAGGGAGGCGGCCACCTCGTCGCCCATCTCGGTCAGGCCGAGCGGGATCGACAGCAGCGCGAGCGGCACGACGGCCACGGCGAGCACGATCCAGATCGTCGCGACGTGGTCCCAGCCGCGGGCGTTGAGGCTGCCGTTGAGATAGGCCGACAGGACCGTCGCCTTGTCCCGCGCGACGACGTAGACGACGTACTGCGTGAAGGCGTAGGCCATCGCGGAGACACCGATGCCGGCGAGGATCATCCGCATCGGGTTGGACAGGCCGGTGCCGGTGCTCACCGCGACGAGACCGACGGCCAGTGCCGCGCCGAGGACCGAGCCGAGCACGATCGACGTCGCGCTCGGCATGAGCAGCCCGACGAAGGCCGCGCCGGCCCCCGCGCCGGCGCTCACGCCGATGACGTCGGGCGAGCCGAGCGGGTTGCGGGTCACGGACTGGAAGAGGGCACCGGAGGCCCCGAGCGCGGCGCCCGCCCCGAGGGCGACGAGCAGACGTGGGCCGCGCAGGTGGCCGAGGACGAAGCGGGCCTTGCCCGTCGCCTCGCCGCGGGCGACCTCGATGATGCCCGAAGGGAGGTCCGTCAGCGCCATGCCGAGCCGCCCCATCGTCAGCGTGGCCAGGGCCGTCGCGACGACGAGCGCGACGAGCGCAAGCCCGAGGAGGGTCGACCGGCGGCGGGCCGGTGCCAGCCAGCGCGCTCATGCCTGGGCCCTGCGACCGAGGCGGCGCACCGCGAGCAGCAGGATCGGCGCGCCGACGAAGGCGGTGACGACCCCGACCATGAGCTCCTGCGGGCGCAGCAGCACCCGGCCGACGATGTCGGCGCCGAGCAGCACGACGGGCCCGACGAGCAGGCACCCGATGAGCTGGCGACGCATGTCGAGCCCGAGCAGCCCGCGGACGATGTGGGGGACAGCCAGCCCGATGAAGGCGATCGGCCCGACCGCCGCGGTGGCCGCCGCGCACAGCAGGGTGGCCGCGCCGAGGGCCGCGGTGCGCACGAGCGTCGTGCTCACCCCGAGCCCGGCGGCCGTCTCCGAGCCGAGGGCCAGCGCGTTGAGACTGCCTCGCGCACAGCAGGGCCAGCGCCAGACCGACGACGACGAAGGGGGTGACCGCCCGCAGCTGGTCGAGGCCGCCGTCGCCGAGCGAGCCGACGACCCAGAAGCGGTAGTTGTCGAAGTGTCGCGGCAGGGAGAGCGCCACGGCCTGGACGTAGGCGTTGAGCACGGCCGCGACGACCGCGCCGGCGAGGACGAGGCGCACCATGCTCGCGCCGCTGTCGCCGGCGGTGCCGATCGTGTGGACGACGAGGGCGGCGATGCCGCCGCCGAGCAGGGCCACCCAGGCGGCCGCGACCGACCCGGTCGAGACGCCGAGCCAGACGCTCGCCGTCACCATCGCCGCGGCCGCACCTGCGTTGATGCCGAGCAGGCCGGGGTCGGCGAGCGGGTTGACGGTCACGCCCTGCATGAGGGCGCCGGAGACGGCGAGGGCCGCGCCGATGACGACCGCGAGGATCGTGCGCTCGATCCTCGCGTCGAGGACATTGGCCAGGTGGGCGTCGGGGCGCCCCGTGAGGGCGTCGACGACCTGGGGGAGGGTGGTCGGCTTGGAGCCGACGGCTAGGGAGAGGAAGCAGACGAGTGCGAGCACGACGACGCACCCCACGAGGACCAGGGTGGTCCGTGGGGTGCGTCGCGCGGTCGTGCTCGAGGTCACTCGGCGGAGGCTACTTCTTCTCGGCCTTGGCGATGGCCTCGTCGATCATGTCCGGGTACGTCTCGAGGGCGTAGGGCACCGTGAGCGGGTTGATCATCGACGACGCGGTGACGAAGGAGTTGTCCGTGCTCGAGACGACCGCGCCGGCCTTGATGGCCGGGATCGAGGCGTAGAGCTTGTTGGACATCGCCTGCTTCTTGGCCTTCGGGTCGCTGTAGAAGGTGAAGATCAGGTCGCTGTCGTTCAGCTGGTCGGCGTTTTCGTACCCGATGACCGCGGAGTCGGTGCCCTCGGTCTCCTTCATCTTGTCGATCGCCGGGTCGCTCTTGAGGCCGAGCTTGCGGACCATGTCGGCGCGCTGCTCGGTCGGCTTGAAGACGCCGAGGGTGTCCGGCGTCGTGTAGACGTAGCTGAAGGTGTAGTTCTTCCAGTCGGGGTGCTTCGCGGCCTCGTCGGCCAGCTGCTTGTCGAGGTCCTCGACGAGCTCGGCCGCGTCCTCCTCCTGACCCAGGGCCCGGCCGATGATCTCGATCTGCTCGTCCCAGTCGATGCTCCATGCCTGGTCGGGGTAGGCGACGGTCGGGGCGATCTCGCTCAGCGAGTCGTACTGCTCCTGGGTGATGCCCGACCAGGGGGCGAGGATGACGTCGGGCTCGAGCTCGAGGATCTTTTCCATGTCGAGCTCCTCGCCGGCGCCGACGAACTCGGGGAGCTTGCCCCCTTCGCCCTTGACGGCCTCGTTGACCCACGGGGTGTAGCCGGAGTCGTCGGCCGCCCAGGCGTACTCCTCCATGCCGACGGGGATGGTCCCGAGGGCGATGGAGGTCTCGGTGGAGCCCTGGCCGAGGGTGACGACCTTCTTCGGCTTCTCGGGGATCTCGGCGGTGCCGAGGGAGCTCTTGATGGAGACGGGGAAGGCGCCGTCGCCGGATCCCGACGTCGCGTCGCTGTCGGATGCGTCGGAGCCGCAGGCCGTCAGGGCCACGGTGGAGGTCAGCAGGAGCGCGACACCGGTGGTGCGCAGGCGGTTCAGGGGCATGCTCGTGATCCTTGCGAAGGGGGAGTGCCGGCCACCTCGACCGGCCAACATTAGGAGACCCTAACCTAACTCTTGGGTGCCTCGCGCACAGGTTCGCCGTCTACGCCCCGTCGTGCCGGTGGGCGCGGTGCCCGTCCCGGTCGAAGATCATGATGACCTCGGCCCCTCCGCATTTCCCTAGGAAAATGCGCACTCCTTCCGTATTTCCCTAGGGAAATCTCCACCCTTCCGGTGATTTCCCTAGGGAAATGCGCCAGCACGACCTCGTCCCAGCTGCCGCCGCGTCGAGACCGACGCCATCGCCGCGGCCCTCGCCGCCCGCGCGGGATGGACCGTCGACGTGCACGACCGGCGTGAGCGACCCGCCGGCGCCGTGTCGACCCACCACGTGCACGACGTCGTGCTGCGGGCACGGAGGGCCGGCTGACGGGTGCGACAATCGGGGCCATGAGCCCCGCCCCCGATGCCGCCCAGCGGCAGGCCGCCGCCGATCTCGAGCTGCGTGAGCGCATGCGCCGCGTCGAGGAGGGCATCCTCGAGCGCGCTCCCGAGCACGACCTCGAGCCGAGCCTCGACCGCATCCGCGCCGTGCTCGACCTGCTCGGCGAGCCGCAGCGCACCTTCCCCGTCATCCACGTCACCGGCACCAACGGCAAGACCTCGACCGCCCGGATCGTCGAGTCGGTGCTGCGGGAGTCGGGCCTGAAGACCGGGCGCTTCACCTCGCCGCACCTGCAGGACATCCGCGAGCGGATCACCATCGGCGGCGAGCTCATCACCCGCCGGGCCTTCCTCGACGCGTGGGCCGACATCGCCCCCTTCGTCGACGCGGTGGACACCCGCTCGGTCTCCGAGGGCGGGCCGCGGATGACCTACTTCGAGGTGCTCGTCGCGCTCGCCTACACGGCCTTCGCCGACGCGCCGGTCGACGTCGCGATCGTCGAGGTCGGCATGGGGGGGTCCTGGGACGCGACCAACGTCGTCGAGGCCGACGTCGCCGTCATCACGCCCGTCGGCATCGACCACCAGCACTTCCTCGGCGACACCATCGAGGAGATCGCGACCGAGAAGTCCGGGATCATCCACCCCGACGCCATCGCCGTCAGCGCGCCGCAGGTGCCCGAGGTCCTCGAGATCCTGCGTGCCCGCGCCGACGAGGTCGGCGCCCGTCTCGTCGTCGAGGGCGAGGACTTCGGTGTCCTCGAGCGCGACGTCGCCGTCGGCGGCCAGATGATCTCGCTGCGCGGGCTGGCCGGCGACCACCCCGACCTGCTGCTCAACCTCCACGGAGCCCACCAGGCGAGCAATGCCGCGCTCGCGGTCGCGGCCGTCGAGGCCTTCCTCGGGGGAGGGGAGCAGCCCCTCGGCGAGGAGGTCCTCGCCGCGGGCCTCGCCGCCGCCACCTCGCCCGGGCGGCTCGAGATCGTGCGTCGCAGCCCGACCGTCGTCGTCGACGCCGCGCACAACCCACACGGGGCCGCGGTCCTCGCCGAGACGCTCAAGGACTCCTTCACCTTCACCCACCTCGTCGGTGTCGTCTCGATCTTCAAGGACAAGGACGTCGTCGGGATCCTCGAGGCGCTCGAGCCGGCCCTCGACGAGGTCGTCGTCACCCGCTCGACCTCCCCGCGGGCCATGCGGCCCGAGCGGCTCGGCGAGATCGCCGCGGAGGTCTTCGGCGACCACCGCGTCACCGTCGTCGACGCCCTGCCCGATGCCCTCGACCACGCGGCCCAGCTGGCGGACGAAGGGGGAGTCGCCGGCGGTGTGGTCGCCACCGGATCCATCGTCACCGTGGGCGAGGTGCGTCTGCTCCTCGGCGTCACCGACGTCGAGCGGCCCGTCGCGCCGCCGGTCGAGGTGCCCGTCGAGGTCGAGGACGAGGACTGACCTACCCTTGTCGACCGTGACGTCAGACCAGCAGCCGCGCCCGCGGGGCAAGTTCATGTGGCGGATGCTCGCCACCGTCGTCGGCGGTCAGGCGCTCGTCATCTTCTTCGGTGCCCTGACCAGCCGCGGCCTCGACCAGGAGCAGGCGCCCGTCGTGGCCGGCCTGACCCCCTTCGCCCTGTTGTGCGGCCTGGCCGTCCTCGCGCTCGTCTCCGCGGGACTCATGCGGCGGCCTTCGGGCCGGCGCTCGGATGGATCGTCCAGCTGCTGTCCATCCTCTCCGGAGTCTTCGTGACGATGATGTTCGCCGTCGGGGTGATCTTTGCGCTGCTGTACTTCTCCTGCGTCCGCATCGGCCGCCGCGTCGATCACGAGCAGGCCGAGCGGGCCGTGACCGAGCAGGAGAGCTGACCACGTGGACTACTTCACCGCGATCGTCCTGGGCCTCGTCCAGGGCCTGACCGAGTTCCTCCCCGTGAGCTCGAGCGCGCACGTCTCGATCGTCGGCCAGCTGATGGGTCAGGAGGACCCGGGCGCGGCCTTCACCGCGATCACCCAGCTCGGCACCGAGGCGGCCGTCGTCATCTACTTCTGGCGCGACATCACGACGATCATCCGCAAGTGGTGCCTCTCGCTCGCGGGCAAGGTCGCCACGGACGACCCCGACGTGCGCATGGGGTGGCTGGTCATCATCGGCACGATCCCCATCGGCCTGCTCGGCGTCCTCTTCCAGGACCAGATCGAGACGACCCTGCGCAGCCTGTGGATCACGGCGACGATGCTCCTCGTCTTCGCGCTCGTCATCATGGCCGCCGAGCGGGTCGGCACCCAGCGACGCGAGCTGACCGACCTGACGTGGCGGCACGGCGTCGGCTACGGGCTCTTCCAGGCGCTCGCGCTCATCCCCGGCGTCTCCCGCAGCGGTGGCACCATCGCCGGTGGTCTCTTCATGGGGTACACCCGCAAGGCGGCTGCCCGCTACAGCTTCCTCCTCGCCATCCCGGCGGTCATCGCCTCCGGCGGCCTGCAGGTCGTCAAGATCGCCGGCGGCGAGGGCACCGGCGAGACCGGCTGGGGGCCGATCATCATCGCCACGGTCATCGCCTTCGCGGTCGGCTACGCCGTCATCGCGTGGTTCATGAAGTTCATCGAGACGCACACCTTCACGCCCTTCATGATCTACCGGATCCTCCTGGCGCTCGGCCTCTTCGCCCTGCTGGGTACGGGCACGATCTCGGCGTGACTACGCTGGGCCCCGTGACCGAGACTGCGCAGACCGAACGTTCCCTGATCCTCGTCAAGCCCGACGGCTTCCGCCGTGGCCTCACCGGTGAGGTGATCCGCCGCATCGAGGCGAAGGGGTACACCCTCGCCGCCCTCGCCGTGGTCACCCCGACCCGCGAGCAGCTGGCCGCGCACTACGCCGAGCACGAGGGCAAGCCGTTCTACGAGCCGCTGCTCGACTTCATGTCCTCCGGCCCGGTCGCCGCGGTCGTCATCGAGGGCCAGGAGTGCATCAAGGGCTTCCGCTCCCTCGCCGGCGCGACGAAGCCGACCGAGGCCGCCCCCGGCACGATCCGCGGCGACCTCGGCCGCAAGTGGGCGGGCACGGTGGACGAAAACATCGTCCACGGCTCCGACTCCCCGGAGTCCGCCGACCGCGAGATCGGCATCTGGTTCCCGAGCCTCTGACGTGACTGGAGCCCGACGAGGACGCCGAGCTCTCCCGACCCTGGCCCGCGACCTGGCGATCGACCTCGGGACGGCCAACACCCTCATCCACCAGCAGGGTCGCGGCGTCGTGCTCGACGAGCCGAGCGTCGTGGCGCTGAGCGTCGAGACCGGCGGTCTCGCCGCGGCCGGTGGCCGGGCCAAGGAGATGCTCGGGCGCACCCCGGGCGCCTGCGTGCCGTGCGACCGCTGCGGGCCGGCGTCATCAGCGAGCCGGACGCCGCGGAGGCGATGCTGCGCTGGTTCACCGACCGCGTCGGGGTCTCCAGCGTCTTCCGACCCCGCATGGTCGTGTGCATCCCGAGCGATGTCACCGGGGTGGAGCGGCGCGCGGTCGAGGAGGCCGCGCTGCGGGTCGGCGCCCGACGCGTCTACCTCGTCGAGGAGCCGATGGTCGCCGCCATCGGCGCCGGCCTGCCGGTGACCGACACCGAGGCCTCGATGGTCGTCGACATCGGCGGTGGCTCGACCGACGTCGCCGTCATCGCCCTCGGCGGCATCGTCGCCTCGCGCAGCACCCGCGTCGCCGGTGACGCCCTCGACGACGCGATCGTCGACCACGTCCGCCGTCACCTCTCGCTGCTCCTCGGGGAGCGCAGCGCCGAGCACATCAAGGTCGAGGTCGGCTCCGCCTTCCCCCCTCGCCCGCGAGGTGAGCACCCGGGTGCGTGGTCGCGACCTCGTGACGGGTCTGCCCAAGACCGTCGACGTCGGCTCCGCGGAGATCCGCCGGGCCATCGCCGCACCGGTCGGGCAGATCGTCTCCCTCGTGCGTGACGTGCTCGACCGCTGCCCGCCGGAGCTGGCCGGTGACATCCTCCAGCGCGGCATCACCCTCACCGGGGGCGGCGCCCTGCTGCGCGGCATCGACGCCCGCCTGCGCCACGAGCTCGGTGTGCCGGTGACCGTGGCCGAGACACCTCTGCGGGCCGTCGTGCGCGGCGCGGGCCGGTGCGTCGACGACTTCGCCGCCCTGCAGCCCGTGCTCGTCGACGGTCATCGCTTCTGATGCGTCGCCGAGTCCTGCCGGTGCTGCTGGTGCTCACGGCCCTCGTGCTCCTGGCCGACCTCGCGGGGGGCGCCCCTCGGGCCGCTGCGCGGCGTCGGAGACCAGGTGCTCGGGCCGGTCGAGCGCCTCGTCGCGCCGGGGCCGGACGAGACCGACCGGCTCGAGCAGGACAACCTGCGCCTCGACGAGCAGGTACGCCGCCTCGAGGACCGCGAGGGCGTGGGCGACGAGCTCGAGCGCCTCGACCCCGACCTCGAGTCCGTCACGGCCCGAGTCGTCGCCCTCGACCGCGCGGGCGCCTCCGGCCCCGAGCGGGTCACCGTCGACGTCGGCCGGCGCGACGGTGTGCGCGCCGACAGCGCGGTCATCGCCCCGGATGGTCTCGTCGGTCGCGTCGTGTCCGTGGGGGAGTGGACGAGCGACGTCGAGGTCATCGGTGCCGACTCCTCCGTCGGCGTCCGCACGGGCGCGAAGGGGGTCATCGGCACCCTGTCGGGGTCGCACCCCACGACGACCCACGCCGCGGACGAGCTCGTCATCACCCAGCTGACCCGGGACCGGGCCCGCGAGGGCGACGAGGTCGTCACCCTCGGCAGCCCCGGCCAGCGGCCCTACCCGCCGGGTGTCCCGGTCGGCACGGTGACCCGGGTGGAACGGGCCCCCGGCCAGCTGACCGACACGGCCGTCGTCGAGCCCGCCGTCGACCTGGCGACCGTCGACGTCGTCGCCGTCGTCACCGGACCCGGGCGAGCCGCGGGCGGCTCGTCGTGACCGGTCTGCGGTGGCCGGTGCGTCTGGTCCTGCTGGCCCTGGCGCTCGTCGCCGTGCTCGCCCTGGGCGCGCGCGGCGTCGTCACCCCACCCGACCTCGTCGTCCTCGTCGTCGTCGGCGTCGCCCTCGCCGCGGGCTCGGGAGCCGGTGCGCTCACCGGCCTCGTCGGCGGGTGGCTCGTGGATCTCGCGCCACCCGTCGGGGTCCCCCTCGGTCTCTCCGCCCTCGGGTACGCGGCGGCCGGGTGGCTCGCCGGCTACGCGCACCGTCGTGCCGGGCACCCCTGGTGGTGGTCCCTGCCGGTCGTCGTCGGCGCCTGCCTCGTCACCCGTGCCGCGCCGGCGCTCGTCGACCTCGGCAGCGCGCGCCCGGTCGCCTGGGGCGCCCTCGCCTGGCAGGTCATCGCCACCGCGACGATCGGCCTGGTCCTCGTGACCCTCGTCGAGCGCGTCGAGGCCACCCTCGTGCAGCGGCGGTGGGCATGAAGCCTCGCGCCCCGCGGATGCAGGCGCGGATGCTCGCCTCCCTCGCCGTGCTCACCCTGCTCGCCGGTGTCCTCATCGGTCGCCTCGGTCAGCTGCAGCTGACCGACCACCCGGCAGGCGCCGACGGCGCGAGCGGTCCCGGCACCTCCCGCGTCACCCTGCCGGCCCTGCGCGGCCGCATCCTCGACCGCGAGGGTCGGCCGCTCGTCGACAATGCGGTGCGCACCGACGTGACGATCGACCGACGCGCTCTGGCCGACGCCGACGACGGTGGCCGAGCCACGGTGCGCCGCCTCGCGCAGGCGCTGGACCTCCCCTTCGACCGCATGTGGGGCCGCACGACCCTGTGCGGTGCGCCCGGAGCCGCCGACCCGCCGGACTGCTGGGCCGGCTCCGCCCTCGTGCCCGTGCCGCTCGCCGTCGACGTCGACCCGCAGGCCGCGGCGACGCTCACCGAGCGACCGGAGCTCTACCCGGGCGTCACCGTGACCAACCAGCCGGTGCGGGCCTACCCCCGCGCGGCCGGCGGTGGCGCTCCGCAGACGACCGGCTACCTCACCCGGTCGGAGGGGGACGACGGTGGTCTCGTCGGCGCCGCCGGCCTGGAGCTGCAGTACGACGAGCTGCTCCGAGGCACCCCGGGCCACAGCGACGTGCGCGTCGACGCCCGTGGCGTGCCGGTCGAGGAGACCGACCGGGAGGAGCCGGTCGCGGGCTCCGACCTCGTGACGACCCTCGACCTCGACGTGCAGCGCACGACCGAGCGGGCCCTCGCCGACGGGGTGGCCGATGCCCGCGACCGGGGCCACCGCGCCGACACCGCGGCCGCGGTCGCCCTCGACCTGCGTGACGGCGGGGTCGTCGCCTCGGCGAGCGTGCCCACCTACGACCCCTCGGTCTGGTCCCAGGGGGTGACCCAGACCCAGTACGACCGGCTGACGTCGGGGGAGGGCAGCCCGCTCATCGACCGGGTCACCGGGGTGGCGCAGCCGCCGGCCTCGACCTTCAAGGCGGTGACGCTGCCCGGCGCGGTCGCCGCCGGCACCGACCTCGACGACGAGGTCAACTGCTCGTCGTCGTACCGCACCGGGGGGGCGGACCTTCAACAACTTCGAGTCACGGGCCTACGGCATGATCAGCTGGCGCGAGGCGATCAAGGTCTCGTGCGACACGGTCTTCTACCGGGTCGCCGACCGGGTCTGGCGCGACCAGGGCGGTCTCTCGGGCGACGACGCCGGCGACCCCCTGATCAGCACCGCCCGCGACCTCGGGCTCGGCGCCCCGACCGGCATCGACCTGCCGGCGGAGTCCAGCGGCCGCATCCCCGACCGGGAGTGGAAGCGCGAGTGGTGGCGCACGACGAAGGACGCCTCCTGCCGCGCTGCGAAGCGCGGCCACCCCGAGGTCGAGGACCGCACCGAGCGGGCCTACCTGACCGCCCTCGAGCGGGACAACTGCCGCAGCGGCTACCAGTTCCGCCCCGGCGACGAGGTCAACCTGTCGATCGGGCAGGGCGACGTCACTGCCACGCTGCTGCAGATGGCCCGGGTCTACGGCACGATCGCCACCGGTGGCACCGAGCCGAGCCCCCACCTCGGTCGGGCGACGATCGCCCCCGACGGCCGGCGCACCCGGCTCGACGCGCCCGCGACGCGCGAGGTCGACCTGCCGGGGGAGTCCGGCAGCCTGCTGCGCACCGCCCTCGGCGACGTCGTGGACCGGCCCGGCGGCACCGCCCGGTCGGCCTTCGCCGGCTTCCCGCTGCGGCAGTGGCCGGTCGCCGGCAAGACCGGGACGGCCGAAGTCTACGGCAAGGAGGACACGGCGTGGTTCGTCTCGTACGCGCCGACGACTCGGCCCCGCTACGTCGTCGCGGTCGTCGTCTCCCAGGGCGGCACGGGCGGCGGGACGGCCGCGCCGATCGCCCGCGCGATCCACGAGGACCTCGCGGGCGTCGACGACTGACTCAGCAGCAGCGCGTGCCCGGGTTGCGCTCCTGCCAGGCGTAGTGCTCCCGCCAGAAGTCCGCGCGCGACGGCACCGGCCGGTCAGGGTGGACCCGCCGGAGGTGCTCGACGTACCGCTCGTAGCGGTCGGCCCCGGTCACCCCGGACACGAAGCGGCCCATCCGCCGCACGACGTCGAAGGGAGTGCCCGTCGCCGCGGTCACCCGCGCGGCCGCGATGAGGGCGAAGACGAGCTTCTCCCTTCCCGTCACGAGGTGCGGTGCCCGGACGGCGACCGGAGGTCGGTCGGGGTCGGTGCGGACCCGCTCGACGCCGTCGCGCTCCTCGACGAGGGGTCCCGTCTCGACGTGCTCGGTCATGTGACTCCTCGGCTCACCGCGATGTGATCTGGACTACGTGTCGGAACCTGACCGACCAGTGGCTAGGCTGTCGGACATGGCTGATTTCGACGTCGTTGTGCTCGGTGCTGGACCCGGTGGCTATGTGGCGGCGATCCGCGCCGCGCAGCTCGGCCACAAGGTCGCGGTGATCGAGAAGAAGTACTGGGGCGGTGTCTGCCTCAACGTGGGCTGCATCCCGAGCAAGGCGCTCATCAAGAACGCCGAGCTGGCGCACACCCTGACCCATGACAAGAAGAAGTTCGGCATCGAGGGCGACGCCACGATGTCCTTCGGCCCGACGCACGCCCGCTCCCGCCAGGTGAGCGCTGGCATCGTCAAGGGCGTCCACTTCCTCATGAAGAAGAACAAGATCACCGAGATCGACGGCTGGGGCACGATCACCTCCGCCAACACCGTCGACGTGGCGCTCAACGACGGCGAGACCAAGACGGTCTCCTTCGACAAGCTGATCATCGCCGCCGGCGCGACCACCCGCATGCTCCCGGGCGTCGAGGTGAGCAAGAACGTCGTCACCTACGAGGAGCAGATCCTCGGCGACAACCTGCCCGGCTCGATCATCATCGCCGGCTCCGGCGCCATCGGCGTCGAGTTCGCCTACGTGCTCAAGAACTTCGGCGTCGACGTCACCATCGTCGAGTTCCTCGACCGGATGGTCCCGACCGAGGACGCCGACGTGTCCAAGGAGCTGGCCAAGCACTACAAGAAGCTCGGCGTCAAGGTCATGACGAGCACCAAGGTCGAGTCCGTCGAGGACACCGGCTCCGGCGTCAAGGTCACCGTCACCCCGGCGAAGGGGGGGCGACGCCCAGGTCCTCGAGGCCGACCGCCTCCTGTCCGCCATCGGCTTCGCCCCGCGCACCCAGGGCTACGGCCTGGAGTCGATCGGGGTCGAGCTCACCGAGCGCGGCGCCATCGCGATCGACGAGTACTGCCGCACCAACGTCGACAACGTCTACGCCATCGGTGACTGCACCGCGAAGATGATGCTCGCCCACGTCGCCGAGGCCCAGGGCGTCGTCGCCGCGGAGCACATGAGCGGTGCCGAGACCATGCCGGTCGACTACGACTTCATCCCGCGCGCGACCTACTGCCACCCGCAGATCGGCTCCTTCGGCTACTCCGAGGAGCAGGCGAAGGACAAGGGCTTCGACGTCAAGACCGCGACCTTCCCCTTCACCGCCAACGGCAAGGCCATGGGTCTGGGCGACGCGGTGGGCTTCGTCAAGGTCGTCGCCGACGCGGAGCACAACGAGATCATCGGCGCCCACATGATCGGCCCCGACGTCACCGAGCTGCTCCCGGTCCTCACCCTCGCGCAGAAGTGGGACCTCACCGCCGACGAGGTCGCCCGCAACGTCTTCGCGCACCCGACGCTGTCCGAGGCGGTCAAGGAGGCCGTCGAGGGCATCGCCGGCCACATGATCAACTTCTGATTAGGGACGAAGGGGAGGCCGCTGCTAACCTTCAACGGTTGCCGTGAGAATCGGCCGCGGATCCACAGAGCCCCGGTGAACCAGCCCGGGCGCGCCGCGCAACGAACCAAGAATGGAGCAGTGTCGCAGCATGCCGCTGACCGCTGAAGTCAAGAAGCAGATCATGGCCGAGTACGGCACCGTCGAGGGCGACACCGGCTCCCCGGAGGTCCAGGTCGCGCTCCTCACCCAGCGCATCAAGGACCTCACCGAGCACGCTCGTGAGCACAAGCACGACCACCA
Organism: Janibacter hoylei PVAS-1; assembly: GCF_000297495.1. Classification (GTDB taxonomy): domain Bacteria; phylum Actinomycetota; class Actinomycetes; order Actinomycetales; family Dermatophilaceae; genus Janibacter; species Janibacter hoylei. Next base: position 67,568 of record NZ_ALWX01000022.1, read on the forward strand.
CAGCCGTCGTGGTCTGCTGCTCCTCGTCGGCAAGCGCCGTCGGCTCCTCCGCTACCTGGAGAGCACCGACATCGAGCGCTACCGTGCGCTGATCAAGCGCCTCGGCCTTCGCCGATAATAGCTTCGTGAAGAGCGGTTCCCGTCCCTGGGGGCCGCTTCTTCGCGTATCCGGGGGGATCCTCCCTCCGGCACAACTGAAGAGTGACAACCGAAGATCGTCCAGACCGAAGACCTGACCGGGGCACAACGACGATGCTCCCGGTAGTAGAGAGAAAAGGAGGACCCGATGGAGGGTCCTGAGATCCAGTTCGCCGAGGCCACGATCGACAACGGCCAGTTCGGCACCCGCACCATCCGGTTCGAGACCGGCCGCCTCGCCAAGCAGGCCGGCGGCGCCGTCGCCGCCTACCTCGACGGCGAGACCATGCTCCTGTCGACCACGACGGCCGGCAAGACCCCCAAGGACCACTTCGACTTCTTCCCGCTGACGGTGGACGTGGAGGAGCGCATGTATGCCGCGGGTCGCATCCCCGGCAGCTTCTTCCGCCGTGAGGGCCGTCCCAGCACGGACGCCATCCTCACCTGCCGGCTCATCGACCGCCCGCTGCGCCCGACCTTCCGCAAGGGTCTGCGCAACGAGGTCCAGGTCGTCATCTCGGTGCTGTCGGTCCACCCCGACCACCAGTACGACGTGCTCGCGATCAACGCCGCGTCGGCGTCGACCCAGATCTCCGGGCTGCCCTTCTCGGGCCCGATCGGTGCCGTCCGCGTCTCGCTCATCGACGGCCAGTGGGTCGCCTTCCCGAATTTCAGCGACATCGAGCGCTCGACCTTCGACATGGTCGTCGCCGGCCGCGTTGTCGACGGCGGTGACGTCGCGATCATGATGGTCGAGGCCGAGTCCACCGAGTCGACCTGGGACCTCGTGAAGACCCAGGGCAAGACCGCCCCGACCGAAGAGGTCGTCGCCGAGGGCCTCGAGGCCTCCAAGCAGTTCATCAAGACGCTCTGCGACGCGCAGGCCGACCTGGCTGCCAAGGCCGCCAAGCCGGTCCAGGAGTTCCCGATCTTCCTCGACTACGAGGACGACGCCTACGCCGCCGTCGAGGCCGCCACCTCCGGTGACCTCGCCACCGCGCTGACCATCGCCGGCAAGCAGGAGCGCGAGTCGCGCCTCGACGAGATCAAGGACGCCATGAAGGCCTCCCTCGCCGGGACCGAGGAGGCTCCCGGTGAGTTCTTCGGCCGTGACAAGGAGCTGTCCGCGGCCTTCCGCTCCGTGCAGAAGGCGCAGGTCCGCCAGCGCATCCTGCGCGACAAGGTCCGCATCGACGGCCGTGGCCTCGCCGACATCCGCGCCCTGGGCGCCGAGGTCGAGGTCCTGCCGCGCGTGCACGGCTCGGCGCTCTTCGAGCGCGGCGAGACCCAGATCATGGGTGTCACCACGCTCAACATGCTCAAGATGGAGCAGCAGATCGACTCGCTGAGCCCGGTCACGCGCAAGCGCTACATGCACAACTACAACTTCCCGCCCTACTCGACCGGTGAGACCGGCCGCGTGGGCAGCCCGAAGCGCCGCGAGATCGGCCACGGTGCGCTCGCCGAGCGTGCGCTCCTGCCGGTGCTGCCCTCCCGCGAGGAGTTCCCGTACGCGATCCGTCAGGTCTCCGAGGCCCTCGGGTCCAACGGCTCGACCTCGATGGGCTCCGTGTGCGCCTCGACGATGTCGCTGCTCAACGCCGGTGTGCCGCTGCGCGCCGCCGTCGCCGGCATCGCGATGGGTCTGGTCTCCGACGAGGTCGACGGTGAGACCCGCTACGCGGCGATGACCGATATCCTCGGCGCCGAGGACGCCTTCGGCGACATGGACTTCAAGGTCGCCGGTACCCGCGAGTTCGTCACCGCGATCCAGCTCGACACCAAGCTCGACGGCATCCCCGCCTCGGTCCTGGCCGGCGCGCTGACCCAGGCTCGTGACGCGCGGATGCACATCCTCGACGTCATGAACGAGGCCATCGACGCCCCGGACGAGATGGCTCCGACCGCTCCGCGGATCATCACGGTCAACGTGCCCGTCGACAAGATCGGCGAGGTCATCGGCCCGAAGGGCAAGATGATCAAGCAGATCCAGGAGGACACCGGCGCCGACATCAGCATCGAGGACGACGGCACCGTCTTCATCGGTGCGGTCGACGGCCCGTCCGCCGACGCCGCGCGCAACGCGATCAACGCGATCGCCAACCCGCAGATGCCCGAGGTCGGCGAGCGCTTCCTCGGCACCGTCGTCAAGACCACGACCTTCGGCGCCTTCATCTCGCTGACGCCGGGCAAGGACGGCCTGCTGCACATCTCCGAGGTGCGCAAGCTCGTCGGTGGCAAGCGGATCGACGCCGTCGAGGACGTCGTCGCCATCGGCCAGAAGGTCCAGGTCGAGCTCAAGGAGATCGACCCCCGCGGCAAGCTGAGCCTCGCCGCCGTCCTCACCCCCGAGCAGGAGGCCGCCCTGGCCGCCGACTCGAAGGGCGATGACGAGGGTGGTCGTGGCGGTCGCCGTGAGGGCGGTCGTGAGGGTGGCCGCGAGGGCGGTCGCGACGGTGGTCGTGAGGGTGGCCGCGAGGGCGGTCGCCGTCGTCGCCGCCGCGGCGACAACGACTCCGCGGACTCCGGCGAGGGCTCCGGCTCCGACGAGTCGGGCGACGCGCAGGACGACTGACCACTGGGGTCTCCGCAAGGGGGCCGGCTCTCCTCCGGGAGGGTCGGCCCCCTTCGTCGTGCCTGTGGACGGTCGACCGGCGAGCCGCGCGACCCTCTCCTACGGTGATCCGGACACACGCCACACACCAGGGGGAACCATGAAGGCCGTGCGCCTGCTCATCGGGGTCATCGCACTCGTGCTCGTCGTCGTGGGGGCGATCCTCGTCCCGCACTCGGGCGCCCCGAGCGTCACCGGCAGCGAGGTCGAGCGCGTCCTCGACGTCCCGCCGTCCGGGTGATGGGCGCAGGCATCATGAGGAAGCCCCCGGCACCGTGCGGTGTCGGGGGCTTCCTGGTGCGGGGGAGCGGTGGCTCGGTCAGGCAGCGTGACGCGCGGTGCGACGGGTCTCGTCGATCCAGCGCATCTCCATGCGGGTCCGGCCGTCCTCTCCACGCACGGCGACCCAGGTGCAGGTCAGCTTCGGGGCGGGTCGAGTCGTCTCGGTCTTCTTGAGGGTGGTAACGGTCATTGCGGACACCTCCTGTTCACTTTCTGTTCATGTACGACCCTAGCACCAAAGTGAACGGAAGGTGAACACGCTGCCCGGTCGAGCGCGTGTCGCCCGGCTTCGTAGGCTGTGCCCATGACGACGAAGGTGGCAGTGATCGGCGCCGAAGGGCGCATGGGTGCGACGGCCTGCGAGGCGGTCGAGGGTGCGGACGACCTCGAGCTCGTCGGCCGCTTCGACGAGGGCGACGACCTGGGCGATCTCGGGGGCGCCGACGTCGTCGTCGAGTTCACCGTCCTGTCCGCCAGCGAGCGCAATGTGCGCCACTGCGTCGAGCGCGGCGTCCACGTCGTCGTCGGCACCTCCGGCTGGACGGACGAGCGGGCGGCGCAGCTGCGCACCGAGGTCGAGGCGAAGGGGGGAGTGGGCGTGCTCATCGCCCCCAACTTCGCCATCGGCGCGGTGCTGATGATGCAGTTCGCCAAGCAGGCGGCGCGCTTCTACGAGTCGGTCGAGGTCGTCGAGCTGCACCACCCGCGCAAGGTCGACGCCCCGAGCGGCACCGCCACCCGCACGGCTGAGCTCATTGCCGCCTCCCGGGCGGAGGCCGGGCTCGGTCCGGTCCCGGACGCGACGACCGACGACCCGGACGGCGCGCGCGGTGCGAGCGTCGAGGGTGTGCCGGTCCACGCCGTGCGTCTGCGCGGGCTCGTGGCGCACCAGGAGGTGCTCCTGGGCAACGAGGGCGAGACGCTGACGCTCCGCCACGACTCCTTCGACCGGGTCTCCTTCATGCCCGGTGTCCTCACGGGGGTGCGCGAGGTCGCCAAGCACCCCGGCGTCACGGTCGGTCTGGAGCACGTCCTCGGTCTCTGACCGGGGCGTGTCCCGCGGCGTCGGCGCGGTCAGCCCCAGCCGAGGGCGCGCAGGCCCGCGGCCAGCGCGGCGGCGGCGAAGACGACGATGACGAAGTTGGCCCGCACCCACAGCAGCACGACGGCCAGCGCGACGGCGGCCAGACGGGCGTCGACGACGATGCCGTCGTTGCCGCCGACGGTCTGCGTCACGAGCAGGCCGGCGAGCAGGGCGACCGGGAGCAGCCCGATGATCCGGGACCGGCGCCGACCGTCGACGAGGGACTCGGGCACGAGGTAGCCGACGTACTTCGTCACGAAGCCGAGCACGCACGCGGCGAGCACGCAGACCCACAGGCTGGTGGCGCTCACAGCAGGTCTCCTTCCGGTTGCTCGATGTCGTGGGCGCTGCTCGGCCCGGCGGAGGCCAGTCCGATGACGATCGCCGCGATGGCGGCGAGGAGCACGGGCACGCCGGCCGGCATCGGGGCGAAGCTGATGAGGGCGATGGCGGCGGCCAGGGCGGCCGTCACCTGTCCGGTGCGGTCCTTGAGCCGGGGCCAGATGAGCGCGACGAAGGCGGCAGCAGCGGCGGCGTCCAGGCCCCACACGCGCGGGTCGCCGATGGCATTGCCGACGAGCGCGCCGACGAGGGTCGACAGGTTCCAGAAGGCGTAGACGCCCAGCCCGGCGGCCCAGAAGCCGGTGCGCTGCACCTCGGGCTGCTCCTGGGCGAGGGCGACGGCGGTCGACTCGTCGATCGTCAGGTGGGCGGCGGCCGCCCTGCGCCACCCGAGCAGCCGCAGCACGCGGGCGAGCTGGAGCCCGTAGAGCCCGTTGCGGATGCCGAGGAGGGTGGAGGTCGCGACGGCGGTGACCGAACTGCCGCCGGAGGCGATGATGCCGACGAGGGCGAACTGCGAGCCGCCGGTGAAGAGCAGCAGGGACAGCGCGACGGTCTGCCACACGTCGAGCCCGGCGGCGATGCCGAGGGCCCCGAAGCTCACGCCGTAGACGCCGGTCGCCAGCCCGACGGACAGTCCTTGGCGGCGGGCGGCGGCGTGCTCGGCGGCGAAGGGGGCCGCGCTCACGGCGTCTCGTCCGTGAGGGCCGCGACGAGTCGGACCTCCCGGGCGGTGTCGCCGTCGGGGGAGATGACGCGGTCGCGGTAGGCGCCGTCGGGCACGAGCCCGGCGCCGGTGAGGAAGCCGCGCAGGGCCTCGTGCTCGACGAGGCTCCAGGTCGCGACGTGCTCGGCGCCGGCCTCGCGCAGGATGTCGACGGCAGCGTTGACCAGGCGGGAGCCGTGACCCTGGCGCCGGTGCCCGGGGTGGACCCCGAGGGCGGTCACCTCACCGGTGGTCTGCCCGGCGTCGGGGTCCTGGCTGGGGCCGATGGCGACGAACCCGACCACCTGCTCGCCGGCGCAGGCGACGAGGAGGCGGTGCACCCCTTCGGGCGGTGTGCGAAGGGAGTCCGCCCACGCCGCGGCGAAGGCCCGCGGGTCGAAGGCGGCGTGCACCTGCGGTGGCACGACGCCGTCGTAGGCCTGCTGCCAGACGAGGGCCTGCACCTGCCCGACGGTCGTGGCGTCGTCGGCCGTGGCGCTGCGGACGCTGGCGTCGGCGGTCGTCATCAGCGGCCGACGAACCGGGGGGAGCGGCGCTCGCCGAAGGCGCGCTGCCCTTCGGCGAGGTCGTCGCTGGCCCAGGCGCGGGCGAAGGCGGTGGCGTAGTCGGCGTCTGGGCCGGGGGTGGCGCCCATGCCGAGCTTCGAGCCGGCCTGGGTGAGCGGGGCGAGAGCCACCGTGCGGTGGGCCAGCCCGAGAGCGGTGTCCAGGCCCCCGCGCTCCTGCGCGAAGCCGAGGCGCCACGCGTCGTCGTCGGTGAGGACGGCGGCGGTGAGCACCATGTGGCGGGCGGCGCCCTCGCCCCACATGCGGGTCACGCGGTCGAGGGTCCACTTGTCGACCATGAGGCCGAGCTTGGCGACGGGCACGGCGAAGCGGGCGGGGGAGTCGACGACGCGGATGTCGCAGGCGACGGCCAGCTGCATGCCCAGACCCATGCACGAGCCGGAGATCGCGGCGATTGTCGTCACGGGGACCGCGGCGAGGTGCTGGAGCACCTCCGCGAGACGCTCGGTGAAGGAGACGTCCTCGAGCTCGGTGAGGTCGGCGCCGGCGCAGAAGTGCCCCTCGGCACCGGTCAGGACGAGGGCCCTCGACCCGCCCTCGACGGCGGCCACGACCGCGGCGTGCAGCTCCTCGAGCGTCGCCAGGTCGAGGGCATTCCGCCGGTGGGTGCGGTCGATCGTCAGGACGGTGACGTCGTCGGTGGTCTCGCTGAGGATGGGCACGTCGTCAGCATACGGAGGGGCTCAGGCGGCGAGCAGCAGCCCTCCCAGCGCGACGAGCCAGCTGACGAAGCTGCCGACGAGGAAGTACTCGGTCACCTTGTCGATGTCGGAGGCGCGGGTGTCGTCCTCGCTGCGGGCGTGCGACCTCAGCTCGGGCCAGCGGATGAGCCCCTTGGCGGCGATGACCAGGCCGGCGGCGGTGAGCTCACCGGCCAGGCCGAGCCCGAGGATGAAGAGGCGCTCGAGCGGGCCGAGCAGCCGCCCGCCGCGCAGCTCGCCGTCGACGCCGCCGGTCACCGGTCCGGCCGGCAGGGCACCCGTCGTCACGAGCACCAGGCGCACGAGCCGGTTGCCGGTCGCGAGCTGGACGAGGGTGAGCCCGGCGAGCAGCAGCGCCCGGTCGGGGGCCGGCTGCCACGGCAGGTGGCTCCAGGCCAGCCAGTCGGCGAACCACCCGCCGACGGGCGGCGCCCAGCCGGAGGCGAGCAGCTGAACGCCCACGGCCGCGGCGAAGACACCGAGTGCCAGCGCGTGACCGCGGCCCCGGTCGGCCCGCTCCGCGCACACGAGCCACGCGACGAGACCGGCGACCGCGAGAGCCGTGAGGGCGACGCCACCCCAGGTCGCGAGCAGGCCGGTCGCGGATGCGATGACGACGAGCAGCAGCACCCCGGCGGCGGGCACGCCACGGGTCTCACGAGGCGCGTCGGAGGGCTGCGGGCCGAGGCTGCGCAGCAGGTCCGCGAGACCGATGGTGATGAGCAGGACGGACAGGACGCTCACGGGAGCCCTCCGAGGTCGGCGTCGAGGCGGACGAGGTGGTCGAGGGCGTCGCGGTGCACCCGCCGCGAGACGGCCGTGGGGGGAGACGTCTTCCGCCTCGGCGAGCGCCCGCTGGCTGGTGCCGTGCAGCAGTCCCCGCAGCAGTCGGTGGGAGCGCTCGTCGAGGTCGGCCAGGAGCAGGTCGCGGTGCTGCAGGGCGGCGTCGAGGGCGGTGCCGGTGGGGGAGTCCTCGCGCCACCGGGTGCGCACGACGCGGCCGTCGGCCCGGGCGGCACTCTCGGCGTCCTTGGCCAGGGTGATGGCCTCGCGGGCGAGCCACCAGCCGGGCCCGTCCTGGACGGTGCCGTCGTCGCTGAGCGCGGTGACCTCTCCGTGGCCCAGACCGTAGCGGGTCTCGACCTCCGGCAGCAGCCCGGTGCGCAGCAGCAGGGCAGCGTGCACCGCCTGCCCGCGGCGGGCCCACGCCCCCTGGAACTCGTCGCCGACGGTGATCCGCACCGGGTGCACGGGGTCGGTCGTCGCGTTGATTGTGGCGATGACCTCCTCGAGCCGCGCGTGCAGACCACGGCGGTCGGCCGCGGTGCGGGAGCCGACGACGTCACCGATGAGGGTGGCCACGGAGGTCATGTGAACACTCTACAGCGATATCGACGAAAATAAACAGATATGGTTGATCTACCTGTTGGTGAACTCATGAGGTTCACGTTCGTAGGTGACGAAGTCGAAGCCCTCGCGCGGGTCCCGGCGCACCTCGCGCCACACGCGCGCATCGACCTCGGGGAAGAAGACCTCCGCCTCCGGCGAGCGGTCGATCTCGGTCAGCTCCAGCCGCGAGGCCAGGTCGATCGTCTGCCGGTAGATCTCACCGCCACCGAGGACGTGCACCTCGCCGGGGCCGGCGGCGACGAGGGCCTCGGCGAGCGAGTGGACGACGATCGCGCCGGGGGCCGACCACGCGTGGTCGGAGGTGACGACGATCGTCGTGCGGCCCGGCAGCGCCCGTCCGATCGAGTCCCAGGTCCGCCGCCCCATGATCATCGTGCCGCCCATGGTCAGCGCCTTGAAGTGCGCCAGGTCCTCGGGCAGGTGCCACGGCATGCCACCGTCGACGCCGATGGCCCGGTTGGCCCCGAGCGCCGCGACGAGGACGAGCCGCTGGTCGTGCCCCAGCTCGACGAAGGGAGCCAGCCCCCCGTCCCGCAGCCCCTCCAGCACGACCCGCTCGTGCGGCACGACGAGCGCGGGCAGCTCCGCGAGCGGCCACCACCGCAGGTCGGCCGCCTTGTCCGGCTCGCGCAGCGTCGGCTCGCCCGACCAGGCGGTGACGTGGAAGAAGAAGTCGGCGCGCTGCTCGCGCACCCCGGCGAGCGTCGAGCGCTGCACCGTCGTCAGGGGAGTCGCCTCGAGGACCCGCACGCCCAGCTCCTCGTCGACCTCGCGCGCCAGGGCCTGGCTCGGGGCGCTGGCGTCCTCGACGTGGCCGGCGGCCCCGCAGGCCCACCACCCGTCCATGAATCCGGTGCCGCGACGCAGCTGGAGCAGCACCTCGGTCCCGCCGTCGCCCTCCCGGGTCATCACGGCGTAGGCGGCGGCGAGCAGGGGCACCCGGCCGCGCAGCTCCTCGGGGACGGGGCGGGGCAGGCTCATACGGCGATCGGCGCCTTGATCGAGGGCGCGGCCTCGTAGCCGACGAGGGTGAAGTCCTCGAGCTCGTAGGCGTCGATCGAGTCGCGGGGCGCGATCTCCATCCGCGGCAACGGACCGGGGGTGCGGGTCAGCTGCAGGTCCGTCTGCTCGAGGTGGTTGAGGTAGAGGTGCGCGTCACCGAGGGTGTGGACGAACTCGCCCGGCTCCATGTCCACCTGCTGCGCGACCATCATCGTCAGCAGCGCGTACGAGGCGATGTTGAAGGGCACGCCGAGGAAGATGTCGGCGCTGCGCTGGTAGAGCTGGCACGACAGGCGGGGGCGGCCCCCTTCGCTCGCCGGGGTGACGTAGAACTGGAACATCGTGTGGCAGGGCGGCAGCGCCATCTCGCCGACCTCGGCGACATTCCACGCGGAGACGATGTGCCGCCGGCTGTCGGGGTTGGTCCGCAGCCCCTCGATGACCTGCGCGATCTGGTCGACGGTCGACCCGTCGGGCGTCGGCCAGGAGCGCCACTGGTGCCCGTAGACCGGCCCGAGGTCACCCTGCTCGTCGGCCCACTCGTCCCAGATGCTGATGCCGCGCTCCTGCAGCCACCGCACGTTGGTGTCGCCGCGCAGGAACCACAGCAGCTCACCGATGATCGAGCGCAGGTGCAGCTTCTTCGTCGTGAGCACGGGGAAACCCTCCGACAGGTCGAAACGCATCTGGTGGCCGAAGACGCTCCGGGTGCCCGTGCCGGTCCGGTCGGACTTGACGACCCCGTGGTCGCGGACGTGCTCGAGGAGGTCGAGGTACTGGCGCATGGCGCCACGATAGACGCCGCCACCGACGGCTACGCTGAGCCGCATGACGACTTCCCCCTTCGGACGGGTGATCACCGCGATGGTGACCCCCATGACCCCTGACGGCGCGGTGGACACGAAGGGCGTGGCCGCCGTCGTCGAGCACCTCGTCGCCACCGGACACGACGGTGTCGTCGTCAACGGCACCACCGGCGAGTCGCCGACCCTCAGCTCCGCCGAGAGCATCGCGATGGTCGAGACGGTCAAGGAGGCGGCCGGTGACCGGCTCGCCGTCACCGCGGGGGTCGGCTCCAACAACACCGCCCACGCCATCGAGATGGCTGGCCAGGCCACCGCGGCCGGCGCCGACGGCCTGCTCGTCGTCTCCCCGTACTACAACAAGCCCACCCAGCCGGGCCTGCTCGCGCACACCCGCGCCATCGCCGACGCCGCCGAGCTGCCGGTCATGCTCTACGACATCCCGGGGCGCACCGCGACCCCCTTCGCCGTCGAGACGCTCGTCGCGCTCGCCGACCACGAGCGGATCGTCGCGGTCAAGGATGCGAAGGGGGACCTCTGGGCCGCCTCGCAGGTCATGGCCGCGACCGACCTGCTCTGGTACTCCGGTGCCGACGAGCACAACCTCGCGCACCTCGCGCAGGGCGCCCACGGCGTCGTCTCCGTCGTCGGGCACGTCGCCGGCCGTGAGTACCGCGCGATGATCGAGGCCGTCGACGCCGGCGACCTCGCGACCGCCCGCGAGATCCACCACCGCCTCATCCCCGTCACCAATGCCCTGATGTCGACCTCGCAGGGCGCGATCATGGCCAAGGCCGCCCTCGTCGAGCTCGGTGTCATCGAGCACGCCGCCGTGCGCCTGCCCTACGTCGAGGGGCCGGCCGAGCACCTCGAGGTGCTGCGCGCCGGCCTGACCGCCTCCCGGATCGGAGCCACCGCATGAGCCACCCGCACCCCGACCTCGAGCTGCCGCCGCCGCTGGCGAAGGGGGCGCTGCGCGTCATCCCGCTCGGGGGCCTCGGCGAGGTCGGCCGCAACATGGCGGTCATCGAGCACGACGGCCAGCTGCTCATCATCGACTGCGGTGTCCTCTTCCCCGAGGACCACCAGCCGGGCGTCGACCTGATCCTCCCGGACTTCGACTACATCCTCGACCGGCTCGACGACGTCCAGGCGATCGTCCTCACTCACGGCCACGAGGACCACATCGGCGCCGTGCCCTACCTGCTCAAGCACAAGCCGGACATCCCGCTCGTCGGCTCGATGCTCACGCTGGCCCTCGTCGAGGCCAAGCTCAAGGAGCACCGGATCAAGCCCTACACGCTCGGCGTGCGCGAGGGCGGGCGCGAGTCCTTCGGCGTCTTCGACTGCGAGTTCATCGCCGTCAACCACTCGATCCCCGACGCGCTGGCGGTCTTCGTGCGCACCGAGGGCGGCACGCTGCTGCACACGGGCGACTTCAAGATGGACCAGCTCCCGCTCGACCGGCGCCTCACGGACCTGCGGGCCTTCGCCCGGGTCGGCGAGGAGGGGGTCGACCTCTTCCTCACCGACTCGACCAATGCCGAGGTCCCGGGCTTCACGACGCCCGAGCGGGAGATCGGCCCGGCGATCGACACCGTCTTCCGCAAGGCGCGCCGGCGGATCATCGTCGCCTGCTTCTCCAGCCACGTGCACCGTGTCCAGCAGGTGCTCGACGCGGCCGAGCGCAATGGCCGCAAGGTCGCGATGGTCGGGCGCTCGATGGTGCGCAACATGCGCATCGCCGCCGACCTGGGCTACCTGCACGTCCCCGACGGGGTGCTCGTCGACGTCAAGAAGCTCGACAACTACCCCGACGACGAGGTCGTGCTCATCTGCACCGGCAGCCAGGGCGAGCCGATGGCCGCCCTGTCGCGCATGGCCAACCGCGACCACCGGATCGACGTCGGTGACGGCGACACCGTGCTGCTCGCCTCGAGCCTGATCCCCGGCAACGAAAACGCCGTCTACCGGGTCATCAACGGTCTGATGCGGCTCGGCGCCGACGTCGTGCACAAGGGCAATGCCAAGGTGCACGTCTCCGGGCACGCGAGCGCCGGCGAGCTGCTCTACTGCTACAACATCGTCAAGCCGCGCAATGTCATGCCGGTCCACGGCGAGTGGCGCCACCTCGTCGCCAACGCCGACCTGGCCATCGCGACGGGCGTCGACCCCGACCACGTCGTGCTCGCCGAGGACGGCGTGGTCATCGACCTCATCGACGGTCGCGCCCGCATCGCCGGCGCCATGCCCTGCGGCTACGTCTACGTCGACGGCTCGAGCGTCGGGGGCGCCACGGAGGAGCTGCTCAAGGACCGCCGCATCCTGCGCGACGAGGGCTTCATCTCCGTCATGGTCGTCGTCGACTCCTCGAGCGGCAAGGTCGTCGCCGGCCCGGAGATCACCGCCCGCGGCTTCGCCGAGGACGACGAGATCTTCACCCAGGTCAAGCCCAAGATCGTCGCGGCCCTCGACGAGGCCGCCCGCAAGGGCACGACCGATACCCACCAGCTGCAGCAGGTCGTGCGCCGCGCGGTCGGTGGCTGGGTCGGCGGCAAGATCCGTCGCCGCCCGATGATCATCCGGTGGTCGTCGAGGCCTGAGACCGCCCGGGGGGCGAAGGGGGGCCTGCCGGGTCCCCCCTTCGCCCTACCCGAGGAGGGTCAGAGCGAGCGCAGCGCCGCCAGCAGGCGGTCGATGTGCTCGGGCGTCGTGCCGAGGCCGGCACTGATCCGCACGGCGGTGTCGTGCTCGGTCTCGGAGAGCAGGTCGTCGACGAGCAGGTGGGCGCAGAACTTGCCGTCGCGCACCCCGATGCCGTGGTCGTCGCCGAGGACGCGGGCGACCTCGGCGCTGTCGTGGCCGTCGACGGTGATCGTCGCCACCGGGGCCCCGTCACCCCCGCCGAAGAGGGTGTGCACGCGCACGCCCTCGATCTCGGCGAGGCCGGCGAGCAGCCGGATGCGCAGGGCCTGCTCGTGGTCGCGGATCGCCCGCTCGTGCTCGCTGACGATCTCGCAGGCGGTGGCGAGCGCGACCGCGCCGAGCACGTTGGGGGAGCCGGCCTCGTGGCGGGCCGGGCCGTGCGTCCACTCGGTCGTGTCGAGATCCACGCGGGCGGTGGCGCCGCCGCCGGCGAGGTAGGGCTCGGCGGCGTCGAGCCAGTCGCTGCGCCCGACGAGGACGCCGGCGCCGAAGGGGGCGTAGATCTTGTGACCGCTGAAGGCGATCCAGTCCGCGCCGATCGCCTCGATGTCGACCCGGCGGTGCGGGACGACCTGCGCGGCATCGAGCGCGAAGCGGGCGTCGTGCTCGTGGGCGAGAGCCGCGAGCCGCTCGACCGGCCAGTGCTCGCCCGTGACGTTGGAGGCACCGGTGGCGACGACGAGCCGGTGCTCGGCGGGGTGGTTGCGCAGCGCCTGCTCGAGCAGGTCGAGCGCCTCGTCGTGGCTGTGCGGCACGGGCAGGCGCAGGGCGCGGGGCCAGGGCAGGAGCGCGGCGTGGTGCTCGGAGCCGAAGACGAAGACGAGCGTGTCCTCGGGCAGGGCGCGGGCCAGCAGGTTGAAGGAGTCGGTCGTGTTGCGGGTGAAGACGACCTGGTCGTCCTCGCGGGCCCCGACGAAGGTCGCGACGGTCTCGCGGGCCTGCTCGTAGCGCGAGCTGGTCACCCGCGAGGCGAAGCCGGCGCCTCGGTGCACGGAGGAGTAGGTGACGGCGGCTGCGGCCACCTCCTGGGCGACGGCCGCGAAGGCCGGCGTCGTCGCCCCGTGGTCGAGGTGCGCGTACTCGACGGTCGAGCCGTCGGCGTCGCGGTAGGTCAGGCCCTCGCTGACGAGCGCGGGCAGGGCAGTGGAGGTGCGGTGGAGGTCGGACACGGTCATGGGAGGTGCTCCTGATCCGTCAGGGACCCGGGCGGTGACCTCGAGTCCGCGCTTGCCGGGCGACACTGCGTCGCCGGCCAGGTCGTCACCCGGAGCACCCCACCGCGGACGAGGGTTGCCGACCAGCTAGCCGGGGCTTGTCGCTGGTACTCGTGACCTTGGGTCGAGACCCTAGCCGATGACGGGTGCCGGCTGTCGAGCCACTCCGGGACCCGTCTCGCGACCTGGGACGTCAGGCGAGGGCGAGGGCGAGCACGGCCCCGGCGACGAGGTGGGGGCCGAAGGCGAGCGAGGTCCGTCGGCCCGCCCGGCGCGTGAGGAGCAGCGACAGGGCGACGATGCCGCCGAGCACGAAGCCCAGCCAGATGCCGACGACGAGCTCGCTCCAGCCGAGCCAGGCGAGGGTCGGGGCGATCGACACGAGCAGCTTGGCGTCGCCCAGGCCGATCGAGCGGCCGGGCAGGAGCAGGGAGAGAGCGATCGCGCCGCCGCCGACGAGCAGGGCTGCGGTGCCTGCGCGTGCGAGGGCCGCGAGGTCGCCGGTGGCGAAGGAGGCGACGGTCACGGCCAGGGCGATGGCCGGCGCGAGCGGCACGGTGATCGCATTGGGCAGCCGGTGCACGTCGGCGTCGATCGCGGCGAGCACGAGCCCGGCCAGCGACAGGGAGAGCGGGGCCAGCAGGACGGGCCAGGGTCGGTCGGCGAGCCCCCGCTCGACGGCCACGGCGACGAAGGGGGGCGACCGCCGCCACCCACACGTGGCGGGGGAGGGGACCCCCTTCGTCCTCCCGGCGGTAGCCGCCGGTGGCCAGCCAGCGCCAGCCGGCGACCCCGACGACCAGGGCCAGGATCGCGACGACGACGGTGCGGGCTTCCACGGCCGTGACGCTACTCGGTGGGCGACCGGGGCGCGCCGGCTCGTCCACACCCGCCTGCGCGGGGTTGGCCCTGTTGCGCGTGTGACGCGTGTGTCAGGGGTGGCTTTCGCCTAACCTGCGAAGCATGGCCACTCGTCCGTCGACCACCTCGCGCAGCACCAAGGGCGCCTCCACGCGCCCGAAGGGCAGCACCCGCCCCACCGGGCGCAAGGCTCCCGCCAAGAGTGCTGCGAAGGGGAAGACCTCCGCTTCCCGCAAGACCTCCGCGTCGGGCGGGGGCCTCCCGCTGCCCATCGCCGCGGTGCAGAAGACGTGGATGGGGGTCGCCCACGCGACCGGCTCCGGCGTGCGCCGCATCGGGCACAGCGCGAGCCAGATCGAGCCGGAGCACCGTCGTGACGGCTGGGGCTTCCTCGCCCTCGCGCTCGCCCTCGTCGTCGCCGTCCGCGAGTGGTGGGGCCTCACGGGCCTCTTCGGCGACATGGTCCACGCGGTCTTCGCCGGCACCTTCGGTCGGGTCGCCTACGCCCTGCCGATCGTCCTGCTCGTCCTCGGCGTGCGCCTGCTGCGCTCCGAGGGGGACTCCGCCGCCGACGCGCGACTCGGCTTCGGCGCCGTCATGGGCCTCTTCGCCGCCTCCGGCCTGACGCACATCGCCAAGGACATCCCGCAGCCGCCCGACGGTGCCGGCCCGATGCGCGATGCGGGCGGGATCATGGGCTTCCTCGCCTCGGACCCGCTGGCCACCGCGGTCACCGAGTGGCCCGCGACGATCCTGCTCGTCCTCCTCGGCCTCTTCAGCCTGCTCCTGCTCACCGGTACCCCGCTGCACGAGGTGCCGCAGCGGCTGGCCTACATCCGCGCCGCCTTCACCGGCGAGGTGCCCAGCCACGTGACCGCTGCCCCGGAGGCCGCCCACGACGCCCCCAAGGCCGCCGTGAGCCGCGCCCGTCGGCGCCGCGTCATCGACCCCGCCGACGAGGAGCTGTCGGGTGAGCGTGACGGCGACACCGCCTTCGACCAGGCCGCCGTCGTGCAGCCGGTCGGCAAGGGGCGCCGCAAGAAGTCGGCCCCGGTGCCCGAGGCCGACGAGACCGTCGAGACGCCCCAGGCCGAGGCCGGGGGCCCGCGCCCCGGGGAGAAGCGCCCGACGAAGAACCCCGTCGTCGCGCCGATCAAGCCCTCCGACAAGACGGTGCTCGAGCCGCCGCCCACGACCCAGCTGCCGCAGCGGGTCGAGCAGCTGGCCCTCGCCGGCGACGTCACCTACACGCTGCCCGACAGCCAGCACCTCAAGCCCGGTGCCCCCCACAAGGAGCGCTCGGCGGCCAACGACAAGGTCGTCGAGTCGCTGACGAGCGTCCTCGACGAGTTCGGCATCGACGCCCAGGTCACCGGCTTCCACCGCGGCCCGACGGTCACCCGCTACGTCGTCGAGCTCGGCCCGGGTGTCAAGGTCGAGCGGGTCACGGCCCTGTCCAAGAACATCGCCTACGCCGTGGCCTCGGCCGACGTGCGCATCCTCAGCCCGATCCCGGGCAAGTCGGCCATCGGCATCGAGATCCCCAATGCCGACAAGGAGATGGTCTGCCTCGGCGACGTGCTCCGCTCCGACGTCGCGCGCAACAACGAGCACCCGATGGTCATGGGTGTCGGCAAGGACGTCGAGGGCGGCTACGTCATCGCCAACCTCGCGAAGATGCCGCACATCCTCGTCGCCGGTGCCACGGGCTCCGGCAAGTCCTCCTTCGTCAACTCGATGATCACCTCGATCCTCATGCGGGCCACGCCCGACGAGGTGCGCATGGTGCTCGTCGACCCCAAGCGGGTGGAGCTGACGGCCTACGAGGGCATCCCGCACCTCATCACGCCGATCATCACCAACGCCAAGAAGGCCGCCGAGGCCCTGCAGTGGGTCGTGCGCGAGATGGACATGCGCTACGACGACCTCGCGACCTTCGGCTACAAGCACGTCGACGACTACAACAAGGCGGTCAAGGCCGGCAAGGTCGAGCCGATCCCCGGCAGCGAGCGGGTCATCCAGCCCTACCCCTACCTCCTCGTCATCGTCGACGAGCTCGCCGACCTGATGATGGTCGCCCCGCGCGACGTCGAGGACTCGATCGTGCGCATCACCCAGCTCGCGCGCGCCGCGGGTATCCACCTCGTCCTCGCGACGCAGCGCCCGTCGGTCGACGTCGTCACCGGTCTGATCAAGGCCAACGTGCCCTCGCGCATGGCCTTCGCCACCTCGTCGCTCGCCGACTCGCGGGTCGTGCTCGACCAGCCCGGCGCCGAAAAGCTCCTCGGCCAGGGTGACGCCCTCTTCCTGCCCATGGGCAAGTCCAAGCCGATGCGTGTGCAGGGTGCCTGGGTCACCGAGTCCGAGATCCAGGCGGTCGTCGCCCACGTCACCGGGCAGCTCAAGCCGGTCTACCGCGAGGACGTCGCCCCGGCGGAGGCGCCCAAGAAGGAGATCGACGAGGACATCGGCGACGACCTCGACGTGCTGCTGCAGGCCACCGAGCTCGTCGTCACGACCCAGTTCGGCTCGACGTCGATGCTCCAGCGCAAGCTCCGGGTCGGCTTCGCCAAGGCCGGCCGGCTCATGGACCTGCTCGAGTCGCGCGGCGTCGTCGGCCCCTCAGAGGGCTCCAAGGCCCGTGACGTGCTCATCACCGTCGAGGACCTGCCGACGACCCTGGCCCTGATGAAGGGGGAGGAGCCGCCGGCTCCGGAGGCCTCGGCCGAGGGTGCCGACGGGGTGGAGGGCGGCGTCGACGACGAGGCCCCGCAGGCCGCGCCGGCAGGGGTCTCCACCGACACCGACGTCATCGACCTGCGCCAGGGTGCCCCAGCGGCGCAGGACCGTTACGCGAGCGACCCGATCGGCACCGAGGTCGTCGAGGAATGGACCGAGGACGACGACGAGGACGCCTGGTCCCTCACCGACCGTCGCTGACCTGCTCGGGCGCCGGCGCCTCGTCGAGGGCGCCGGCGTCGAGGAGCTCGGCGCGCACGTCGCCGACGAAGTCGACGACCTGGTCGCGGCCGCGGACCGGACCGCCGGCGAGCAGGCCGTCACCGCCGAGGAGCACCGCTGCGGGGGTCCCCACGCCGAAGATGCGCGCCAGCGTGCCCTGCGGGTCGTGCAGCACCCGCCCGGACAGCGCAGGGGCCTGCTGGGTGGCCAGCTCGACGGGCTGGGCGACGACCGCCCGCACCCGCACCGGGCCCAGCCCCTCGTCCCAGCCCGGCAGCTCCTCGATGACCGGCGTGCACGGACCGCACCCCGGTGAGATGAAGAGGAGCAGCACCGCGCCCTCGGCGACGAGGGCCGTCAGCGGGATCGAGCGGCCGGCCTCGTCCTCGAGCGCCGCGTAGGGCATCGGCTGGCGGCTGTAGTCCAGCTCCTCCTCGTCGGTGGCGGCCGCTGCGGGGGCGGGGGTCGCCCCCTTCGTCCCGCCGAAGGTCACGACGACCACGGCGACGGTGACGACGACCAGCGCGAGCCAGACCCACGTCGCCGCGCTGGCCTCGGCGAGCCGCGCGAGCACGGAGGCCTCCGCTGACGCCGACCACAGCGTGAGCAGCCCGACGAGCACGAGCAGCACGTTGCGCCACGCGGTGCGGCGGGTGACCTCGCCGAGCCCGAGCCGCCCGAAGCAGCTGCACGTCACGGGGTAGCCGAAGCCCAGCGCCCGCACGATGACGGCGAGGTAGGCGATGAGCAGGCCGAGCGTGACCACCGCCACCCCCAGGGCGAAGGGGGCGGGCGTCACCACGAGCGCCACCGCCAGGACGATCTCGGCCCACGGCAGGACCCGCGGTGCGGGGGAGTCGGTGAGGGCCCGGGGCAGCTGCAGCTGCGCGAAGGCGCTGCGCGTCTCCTCGGGGTGACGCAGCTTGGCGCCGCCGCTGACGCAGAGCAGGACGGCGAGCAGCAGGGGAGGGAGCAGGAGGGGTCCGGCGAGCACGTGGCGAGTCTAGGGTTGCCCCATGACGAAGGCTTGGTACGAGCTCGACAGCCGTCCGACGGGGGCCCGCTACTGGGCCGCTGTCGTGCGCAAGCAGCCCTCGGCGATCCTCGTGGGCATCCAGCTCTTCGCGATCGTGCTGCTCCCGTGGGTCGAGTCGGAGAACTGGGGCCGGGCGGTCATCACCTCGCTGTCGCTCTTCGCCGTGACCTTCGGTATCTGGGTCGTCCGCTCCACCCCGGCTCTGACCTGGCTCGCCCTGCTCATCGGCTTCCCTGCCTTCGTCCTCGAGGTGTGGTCGGTCGTCGACCGGAGCAACGTGCCGGTGACCTTTGCGGCCCACCTGCTGCTCGCGATCTTCTACATGTACGTCGCCTACGGGCTCGTTGCGTACATGTTCGCCGACACGTGGGTGACCAAGGACGAGCTCTTCGCGGTGGGTGCGGCCTTCACCGTGCTCCTCTTCGGCTTCACCTACCTCTTCGTGGCGATCCAGACCCTCGAGCCCGGCTCCTTCGACGGGCACACGGGCGTGGGGCAGAAGTCCTTCCTCGAGCTGTTGTACTTCTCCGCGGCCAACCTCACGAGCGTCGGCCTGTCCGACGTGACGGCCATCGAGCCGCACGCGCGGGCCGCGACGATCATCGAGCAGCTCGGTGGCGTCCTCTACGTCGCGATGGTCATCTCGCGACTCGTGGCGCTGACGGTCAGCCGGGCGCGTCACTGAGGCGCCTGCGGGGACCTAGAGTGGGGGCATGTCCGTCACCACCCGTAGCGTCGCCATCGTCACCCTCGGGTGCACCCGCAACGACGTGGACTCCGAGGAGCTCGCCGGGCGGCTCTCCGCCGAGGGGTGGACCCTCGTCGACGACGCCGCGGAGGCGGACGTCGCGGTCGTCAACACCTGCGGATTCATCGAGCAGGCCAAGAAGGACTCGATCGACGCGATCCTCGAGGTGGGCGGCCTGCGCGAGCACGGTCGCACGCAAAAGGTCGTGGCCGTCGGGTGCCTCGCCGAGCGCTACGGCAAGGAGCTGGCCGACGAGCTGCCCGAGGCCGACGCGGTGCTCGGCTTCGACTCCTACACCGACATGTCGGCCCACCTGCGGGCGGTCCTCGACGGGCACGCCCCCGAGGCCCACACGCCCGGTGACCGGCGCAAGCTGCTGCCGATCTCGCCGGTCGAGCGCGATGCCGCTGAGGTGGCCCTGCCGGGGCACAACACCGCCAGCGACCTGCCGCGGACCCGCCTGGCGGACACGCCGTGGGCGCCGCTGAAGATCGCCTCGGGCTGCGACCGGCGCTGCGCCTTCTGCGCCATCCCGACCTTCCGTGGCGCCTTCGTCTCGCGTCGTCCCAACGACGTCGTGGCCGAAGGGAGGTGGCTCGCCTCCCAGGGGGTGCGTGAGCTCTTCCTCGTGAGCGAGAACTCGACGTCCTACGGCAAGGACCTCGGCGACCTCGACCTGCTCGAGCAGCTGCTGCCGGAGCTCGTCGCCATCGAGGGCATCGAGCGGGTGCGGGTGTCCTACCTCCAGCCGGCGGAGATCCGGCCCGGGCTGCTGCGTGCGATGGCGGCGACGCCGGGCGTCGTGCCCTGGTACGACATCTCCTTCCAGCACGCGTCGGGTCCGCTGCTGCGGAGGATGCGTCGCTTCGGCGACACCGACTCCTTCCTCGAGCTCATCCGTGGCGTGCGCGAGCGCCAGCCGGAGGCCGGCATCCGCTCCAACGTCATCCTCGGCTTCCCTGGGGAGACCGAGGAGGACGTCGCCGAGCTCGAGCGCTTCCTGACCCGGGCCCGTCTCGACGTCGTCGGGGTCTTCGGCTACTCCGACGAGGACGGCACCGAGGGAGAGCTGCTCACCGACAAGGTCGACCCGGAGGTCGTCGCCGAGCGCGTGGAGCGGGTGCGCTCGCTCGTCGAGGAGCTGAGTGCCCAGCGCGCCGAGGAGCGCGTCGGCGAGGTCGTCGAGGTCCTCGTCGAGGAGATCGACGACGAGACCGGCGAGATCAGCGGGCGGGCGGCCCACCAGGGGCCCGACGTCGACGGCGTCACCCTCCTCACCGGAGCGGTCGACGGGCTGGAGGTCGGCACGATCGTCACCGCCGAGGTCATCGGGACCGAGGGCATCGACCTCGTCGGGCGGGTGTCGGCATGACCTCCCAGCCGCAGTCGCAGGCGCCGGTGGGGCAGACGCAGGCGCCCGAGCCCAGCCCCTGGAATCTGCCCAACGCCCTGACGGTCCTGCGCATCCTGCTCGTGCCCGTCTTCGTCTGGCTCGTCCTGCGCGACGGCGGCGACGACACCGTCACCCGGTGGTGGGCCTGGGGCGTCTTCGCGATCGCGATCATCACCGACCGCATCGACGGCGACCTCGCCCGGGCCAAGGGGCTGGTGACCACCTTCGGCAAGGTCGCCGACCCGATCGCCGACAAGGCACTGACCGGGGCGGGCTTCATCACCCTGTCGATGATCGGCGAGATCCCGTGGTGGATCGCCGTCGTCATCATCGCCCGCGAGCTCGGCATCACGCTCATGCGCTTCTGGGTCATCCGCCACGGGGTGATGCCGGCGAGCCGCGGTGGCAAGGTCAAGACCTTCTTGCAGGCCCTGGCCATCGGCCTCTTCGTCATCCCGCTGAGCAGCCTGCCCGTGGAGTGGCTGTGGCGCGGCCTGGCCTGGGCGATCCTCCTCGCGGCCCTCGTCGTGACGATCGCGACCGCGGTCGACTACGTCATGAAGGCGATGACGCTCCGCTCGACGAGCGATCGCGCCCGGATGAAGCAGGAGCGCAAGGCGGCACGTGGCCGCTAACGCCGCGGCACTGCTCGACGCCCTCGCCGCGCGGGGGTGGTCGCTCGGCACCGCGGAGTCACTGACGGGTGGCCTGCTCGCCGCGACCGTCGTCGAGGTGCCCGGCGCCTCCCGGGTCTTCGCCGGCTCAGTCGTCGCCTACGACCCCGCCGTCAAGATCTCGCTGCTGGGCGTGGACCAGTCCGTGATCGAGCGCGTGGGCACCGTCGACGAGCAGGTCGCGACCCAGATGGCGACGGGAGCCTGCCGCGCCCTGGGCGTCGACGTCGCCGTCGCGACGACGGGGGTGGCCGGTCCCGGCCCGAGCGAGGGACACCCGGCCGGCACGGTGTGGCTGGCCTGCGCCTGGCCCGAGGGAGTATCGACGCGTCGGCTGGCGTTGACCGGGGAGCGCTGCGAGGTGCGCGCGACGGCGGTCGCTGCCGCGCTGACCTTGGTGGCCGAGGCCATCGGTCGCACGTCGACCGGCGGCGGCCCTGACCTTTCGCAGGGACTCACCTGATCGTTGTGGGTGGGGCGTTGTACCGTGGTGTCGGACGAGATGCTCGAGGAGGTGGTCCGTGATGGTGTTGCTGCGTGAAGAGCTCGGCGACGTGCTGCGCGATGCCCGCCGCTCCCAGGGGCGCACCCTGCGCGACATCTCGGCCAAGGCCTCCGTCTCTCTCGGCTACCTCAGCGAGATCGAGCGCGGCGAAAAGGAAGCGAGCTCCGAGCTGATCGCCTCGATCTGCACCGCGCTCGAGGTGCCACTGTCCGCCGTCTTCACCGAGATCGCGCACCGCGCCGACCGGGCCGAGCGGGCCAGTGCCCCCTCCACCCTGCCGGTCGCCACCCGCTCCGAGGACGTCGTCTCCGCCGCCTGACCGGCTCTGCCGGACCTGCCGGCCCTCAGCGGCCAGGTCGTCGCCGGGAGCCCAGCGGGCCCTGTGGTCGCCCGTCATCGGTCGGGGCCGGCCCACCCTGGCACCCCGGGCAGGAGAAGAAGACCCGGTCCGGCCCCGTGCGACCCAGCGGCGCCACGCGGATCGTCGCGCCGCAGCGTCGGCACGGCCGCCCCGATCGCCCGTGCACCCACGAGCGGTGGTCGGCACGCAGCACGCCGGTCGCCGACTGGACGGCGTGGTCCTTGCCCCGGTCCATCAGCTCGTGCACGCGAGCGACGAGCGCGGAGATCTCGTCGCCGGTGAGGTCGCGGGCCGGACGCCACGGGTGCAACCGCTGGGCGAAGAGCGCCTCGCTCGCCCAAAATGTCCCCACCCCGGCGAGCACCCGCTGATCGAGCAGCGCCGCGGCGATCGTGACATCCGGGGGACACTCGCTGATCCGCAGCACGACGAGGTCGGGGTCCCAGTCCTCGCCGAGGACGTCGGGGCCCAGGTGCCCGACGAGCCGGTGCTCGTCGCGACGTGGCACGACGTCGACCTCACCCAGCCGCAGACCCAGCGTCGTCCACGCATCGGTGCCGATCGCCGCCCGCAGGTCGGTCCGGCGCAGCGCGCGTCGCGCCGCCTCGGACCCGGCGGCCTCGACCCGCCACGAGCCCTCCATCCGCAGGTGGGTGTGCAGCGTCCATCCGGAGTCGAAGCGGTGGAGGAGGTGCTTGCCGCGGGGCACGACCTCGTCGACGACCGCGCCCGTGAGGCGCCCTTCGTCCACCTCACCCCACCGGATGTCGACGAGTGTCGCGGGGGCTCCCGCCAGGGCGGCGTGCAGCCGTCGCGCCGTCCGCCAGACGGTGTCGCCCTCGGGCACCGGTCAGCCTCGCCGGCCTGGGCGAGTCTCAGCCCGCGCGGGGTCATGGTGAAGCCGGCATCGGTCAGGGCCACGGCGAGCGGGTCCTGCGAGCCGAGGACAGCGGCACCGTCGGCGCGCTGCACCGTGAGGCGACCCAGCGCTCCGCGGTGCACGGCATCGGCGAGCCCGGTCGCGGCGACGGCGAGCGACTCCTCGTCGCACGGCCAGGAGAGCAGGGTGCGGCCACCGCGCTCGACGTAGAGTACGAGCTGCCCGTCGACGGCGACGACGAGGGCTCCGGCCTTGCGACCCGGCTGGTGCCCGGAGTCCCGCTCGGGCCAGCGCAGGGCGGCGCCCCACGGGTTGGCGGGGTCGGTCGCGGCGAGCACGACCGGGCCCTCGGGGGGCCGGGCCGAGCGCACCTCGTCGACGGCGCCGGGCACGGCGAACTGCGAGGCACCGAGCCCCTCGATGAAGTAGCCGCGGCGCACCTGACCGGCCTCCTCGGCGGCACCGAGGACGCGGTGGACGGCGGCGAAGCCGCCGGTGACCTCTTCGGCGACCACGCTGCCGCGGGTGACGACGCCGTACCGGTCGAGCAGGCCCTCGGCGGCCGCATGGGCGCGGACCGTCGGCTCTGCCTCCGTGGCGGGCAGGGCTGACCAGCGCCCGGCGGCGCGTGGTGGGCCGCTGCGCTGCGGGACGGTGGGCCGACCGAGCCGTGGTCGGCCGCCGTAGCGCCCCCGCGCTGCCGGTCGCCGCTGCGGCTTGTGTGCGGTGCGGCCGCCCGCGAGCAGCCCGCGGACCGGGGCGAGGGTGTCGCCGGTGACGAGCCCGCGGTGGGCCAGGGACCACAGCGCGTCGGCCAGCTCCTCGTCGTCGACCCGCTCCTCGTCCTCGGCGCGGTCGTGGGCGAGGGTGTCCGCGAGGTCGCGGAAGAAGTGGGCTCCGCCGCCGGCGAGGGCGTGGTGCACCCGTGCTTCGAGCGGGCTCAGACCGGTCGCATCGGGCACCGGGAGGGTGGTCTCGGCCCCGTCGGCCAGGTGCAGGCTGACCCACGCGTCGTCGCCGGGCAGGCTGCCGTGGCCGGCCCACAGCACCTCGCCGGTCGCCATGAGGTCGTCGAGGACCGGTCCGCCGGCGTCGTCGACCCGGGCGGGCAGGACGAGGGACTCGAGCGCACTGGCCGGGAGCGGGACGCCGCTCAGCTGCTCGACGACCCGCAGCACGCCGTCGCGTCCGCGCATGCGGCGGCCGACGCCCTGCCACGAGGGCAGGAAGCGGGCGAACTGCCGGGGCTCGACCGGCTCGACCTCATGACGCAGCGCGGCCAGCGACCGCCGCCGCAGGGTCCGCAGCACCTCGGCGTCGCAGAACTCGCCACCCCGGCCCCCGCACTCGACGGGCAGCAGGTCGCCCTCGACGAGGCGGCCGGTCTGCACCAGACGCCTCAGGGCATCGGTGGCGACCGCCCGGCCGATGCCGTAGTGCGTCGCGAGGTCGGTTGCGGCGAAGGGGACGTGGGTGCGCGCGTAGCGCGCCACGAGGTCCCCGAGCGGGTCGCTCGCCGGTTGCAGCAGCGAGTCGGCCAGTCCGGGAGGCAGGCTCACCCCGAGGGCATCGCGCAGGCGAGCGGCGTCCTCGGTGCTGGCCCAGCGATCCTCACCGGCCACCCGCACGGGGATGACCTGGCGGCTGGTCTCGAGGTCGACCAGGGCCGCGCGCACGGCGTCGGTGTCGAGGCGGCTGCGCCCCTCGAGCCCCTCGACCGTCAGGGGCCCGAGGACGCGCAGCAGGTCGAGCAGGTCCTCGCCGTCACGGGCCGCGCGCTCGGGCGTGAGGCTCTGCAGCTCGGCGGCGGTGCGCTCCACGGCTGCCGGGTCGAGCAGGTCGGCCAGGGCGAGCTGCTCGCCGCGCCCGAGCAGGTCCGCGAGCAGCGTCGGGTCGAGGGTCAGTGCGGCGGCGCGCCGCTCGGCGAGCGGTGAGTCCCCTTCGTAGAGGAACTGGGCGACGTAGCCAAACATCAACGACGCGGCGAAGGGGGAGGGCCGCTGGCTCTCGACGTCGACGAGGGTCACCCGTCGTCCCGCGATGTGCGTCATGAGCTCGGTGAGGGCCGGTACGTCGAAGACGTCCTGGAGGCACTCGCGCACCGCCTCGAGCACGATGGGGAAGTCGCTGTGCCCGCTCGCGACCTCGAGCAGGGCCGCGGCCCGCTGCCGCTGCTGCCACAGGGGCTGGCGGCGGTCGGGGCGACGCCTCGGCAGGAGGAGGGCCCGCGCCGCGCACTCGCGGAAACGCGCGGCGAAGAGGGCCGAGCCACCGATCTCGTCGGTCACGGCTCGCTCGACGTCGGCCGGGTCGAGGGTGATGAGGTCGAGGACCTGACGGCTCAGCGCGGCGGCGTCGAGACTGTCGTCGAACTCGAGATCGGGCAGCCGCAGGACGATCCCGTCGTCACCGTGCATCGCCTGAACGTCGATGCCCCACCGCTCTCGCATGCGGCCGGCGATCGCCAGCGCCCACGGGGCGTGCACCTGGGCGCCGAAGGGGGAGTGCACGGCCACGCGCCAGTCACCGATCTCGTCGCGAAACCGCTCGACGACGATCGTGCGGTCGTCGGGCAGGTGACCGGTCGCCGCGCGCTGCTCCTCGAGGTAGGCGAGGAGGTTGTCGCGAGCCCACTCGTCGAGCCCCGCCTGCGCGAGGCGGGCGTTGGCTCCCTTCGTCCCGAGGCCGCCGATCTCTCGGACGAAGCTGCCGACGGCGGCGCCGAGCTCGGCCGGTCGGCCGAGCTGGTCGCCGTGCCAGAAGGGCAGCCGGCCGGGCTGGCCGGGGGCCGGGGTGACGAGCACCTGGTCGTGGGTGATGTCCTCGATGCGCCAGCTGCTCGTGCCGAGGGTGAAGACGTCGCCGACCCGCGACTCGTAGACCATCTCCTCGTCGAGCTCGCCGACCCGGCGTCCGGGCCCGTCACCGGAGGCGAGGAAGACGCCGTACAGACCGCGGTCGGGGATCGTGCCGCCGCTCGTCACGGCGAGTCGCTGCGCTCCGCGGCGCCCCGCGATGGTGCCGGCGACGCGGTCCCACGTGATGCGCGGGCGCAGCTCGGCGAAGTCCTCCGACGGGTACCGCCCGGCGAGCATGTCGAGGGTGGCGTGCAGCAACGTCGAGGGCAGGGAGGCGAAGGGAGCCGCCCGCCGCACGAGCGCCTCGAGCTCGGTGACCTCCCACTCGTCGAGGGCGCACATGGCGACGACCTGCTGGGCGAGCACGTCGAGCGGGTTGGCAGGGACGTGCAGGGCCTCGATCTCGCCGGCGCGCATCCGCTCGACGACGACGGCCGACTGGACGAGGTCGCCGCGGAACTTCGGCAGGACGACCCCGTGGCTGACGGCTCCGACCTGGTGGCCGGCACGGCCGACCCGCTGCAGCCCGGAGGCGACCGACGGCGGTGACTCGATCTGGACGACGAGGTCGATCGCGCCCATGTCGATGCCGAGCTCGAGGCTGCTCGTCGCGACGACGCAGGGCAGCCGGCCGGCCTTGAGGTCCTCCTCGATGAGGGCGCGCTGCTCCTTGCTCACCGAGCCGTGGTGGGCACGGGCCAGGACGGGTGGTGCTCCCGCGGAGGCGCCGGACTGGGCCATGACCTCGGCGGGTGGCCGGCTGGGGAGGGGCGCCTCGGCGGCCTCGGGAGGAGCGACGCGCTCGGCGTGGATCTCGTTGAGCCGACCGGTCAGCCGCTCGCCGAGCCGGCGGCTGTTGACGAAGACGAGCGTCGAGCGGTGCTGCTCGACGAGGTCGACGACCCGCTCCTCCACGTGCGGCCAGATCGAGGCCCGACGCTCCTCGCCCGCGGCGGCACCGGAAAGATCGCCTGTCGGCTCGCCGAGCTCGGTGAGGTCGGCGACCGGGACGACGACGTCGAGCTGCCACTGCTTCGTCGACGTGGGCTGGACGATCTCGACCGGTCGGCCACCGGAGAGGAAGCGGGCGACCTCGTCGACCGGGCGCACCGTGGCCGACAGGCCGATCCGCTGGGCGGGCCGCTCGAGCAGGGCGTCGAGGCGCTCGAGCGAGAGCGCCAGGTGGGCCCCGCGCTTGGTGCCGGCGAGGGCGTGGATCTCGTCGATGATGATCGTCTCGACCCCGCGCAGGGCCTCGCGCACGCCCGAGGTGAGCATGAGGAAGAGCGACTCGGGGGTCGTGATGAGGACATCGGACGGCGTCCTGGCGAAGGCCCGGCGCTCGGCGGCCGGGGTGTCTCCCGAGCGGACGGAGACCGAGACCTCGGGCGCCGGCAGCCCGAGCCGGTCAGCGGCGTGCCCGATGCCGACGAGCGGGGCGCGCAGGTTGCGCTCGACGTCGACGGCCAGAGCCTTGAGGGGCGAGATGTAGAGGACGCGGCAGCGCGCCTGCGGGTCCTGTGGTCGTGGTGTCGACGCGAGTCGGTCGAGCGCCCAGAGGAAGGCCGAGAGGGTCTTGCCCGAGCCGGTCGGGGCGACGACGAGGGCGTGGCTGCCAGCGCTGATCGCGCTCCAGGCACCGACCTGCGCCTGCGTGGGCTCGGCGAAGCTGTCCCGGAACCACGTCGCGGTGGCGGGGGGAGAAGCGGTCGAGGACGTCGTCGGTCATGGTAGGGACAGCCTGCCACCGTCCGCCGACAGCTCAGCGCTGCAGCAGGTCGAGCACCTGGTCGAGCTTCGTCTCGAGCGAGGTCATCCGGGTCTCCATGGAGGTCATCCGGGTCTCGAGCGAGTCCATCCGGTCCCCGAGCGCCCCCACGTCCTCGGTCAGCTCGTTGAACCGGTTGGTGTGGCGACGCTGCGTGTTGTGGACGTCGGCGATCATCGTGTGCATCGCGGAGATGTCGTTGTCGTGCTGCCGCACCTTGCGCTCGAGATCGGTGGCCGTCATGCGTCCACGATAGGCGCTCGAGGGAGCCTGTCCGGCGCCTCGGGCGAGATCTGTGGACAACGATCGGGCAGCGGTCGGGGCCCGGCTCAGCGGTGCTTGTCGGGCTCGAGCCGCAGGGTCATGAGCGTCGTGGCGAGCATGTCGTAGTGCCCGACGAGCAGCAGCAACTCGATGGCCTCTCGCTCGCTCGCGACTGATCTGAGGCGGTCCCACTGCGCATCGTCGAGGTCCTTCGTCGCCACGAGCGTCTGGGCGCTCTCGCGCAGCACCCGCTCGCGGTCGCTCAGCGTCTCCACGGCTGTGTCGGCGAGGATCCCCTCGATCTCGGCCGAGCTCAGCCCGGCTCGCTGACCGAGCAACCGGTGGTGCTCTCGCTCGTAGTCGCAGCCCCGTGCGGTGGCGACGGTGAGGATCACCAGCTCGGACTCCCTTCGCTCCAGGGAGCCGAAGGGCATGAGGCGCCCGGCGAAGTGCAGCCAGCCGGTGAAGAGGCCCTTGGTCCGCCCGAGGGTGGTGAAGATCGCCGGCGGCTCGGTGCCGGTGACCCGGCCGGCGGCGCGGGCGAAGCCCCACCGCACCGGCCCGAGCTCACGCAGGCTCCCCGGCCCGATGCGGGCGGTCACGAGCCCAGCGCCCGGGTCGTGCCGGTCGGCTGCTCGGTCGTGTAGGCGACCTGCTCCGTGCGGGCGATCTCGAGCGACTCCTCGAGGTCGGGCATCGGCTTGAGCTCGATGACCCGCTGGGCCACGTGTCGAAGGGGGACGACCGGCGGCACCCAGCCCGGCGCCGCGATGCGCCGCGACCGCTTGGCGATGCCCCGCTCGAGCGCCCGCAGGCCGGACTCGATGGGGGCGACGCCGCTGACGGTGCCGCCTCCGGTGAGCTTCTTGCCGGCGACCGTGTCGAAGCCGCGGCTGGTCATGTCGGTCGCGAGCTCGGAGTAGTAGGCGACGCCGACCTTGGCGCCCGTGGGCTTGATCTCTTGGCGGAAGGTGTTGCCGATCGCCTCGACCGCGGCCTTGCTCGCGCTGTACGCGCCGAGCAGGGGCAGGTGCACGGCCGCTGCGAGGGAGGCGGTCGCTAGGGCGTACCCGCCCGGGTGGGTGATGTGCGGGCCGGCCGCGCGCAGCGTGTAGAAGACGCCGAGGGTGTTGACCCGCAGGTGCGCCTCCATGACGTCGGGCTGGCCGCCGATGATCGGCAGCTGCTTGGCGATGCCGGCGTTGGCGACGACGACGTCGAGACCGCCGAGCTCGGCGACGAGCTCGGCGACCGCGCGGTCGACCTGGTCGGGGTCGGAGACGTCGCACTCACGCCAGGGGGGCGTGGTTGCGCTGCGCCGCCTCGGCGAGGAGCTCGGGCTCCAGACCGGCCAGCGCGACGCGGGCGCCGTGGGCGGTGAGCAGATCGGCCAGGCCGGCGCCGATGCCGCGCGCCGCGCCCGTGATGAGGACGCGACGGCCGCGCAGGGCCGGGGTGTACTTCGGGCGAGGTGAGAGGCTCATTACCCGACGGTAACAAGGTTGGCGCGAACCCGCGACCCCTCAGCCTCGTCGCGCAGCCCGTGCACGAGCAGCCCGAGCGCCGCCGTGTAGGTCGAGAGGATCACGGCGGACGAGATCGCCTGCGTCCGTGGGGTCTTCGCGTACTGCTGGCCGACGATGATCGCCGCGTCCGAGACGAGGAAGAGCGCGCCGCCGAGCGCGACCGCCCGGCCGTTGCGCGGACGCTCGCCGTCGCCCATGGCGAGCGCCGACATCGAGCCGAGCAGCAGGCCGTAGCCGGTGAGCACCGGGTCGGGGGCGCCGCCGTCGGTGTCGAGCACCGCGAGCCCGGCGAGGGTCGTCGCGGCGATGGCGGAGGGGACCGGGCGGGGGCGGGCGCCGTCGTGGAGGAGCAGCCCGATGAGCCCGATCTGCTGGACCCCGAAGGCGCTGGCGCCGCGGCGCATCAGGCGGCGCGACTCGTCGCCCTCGGCCCGGCTGGACCGGTACATCCACCAGTCGCCGACGGTCGACCCGACGAGGGCGGTGACGAGGGTGGCGGTGCGCTTGGGGCAGCGCTGCGAGCGGGTCGCGAGCACACCCGCTGCCAGGGCCGGCGCGAGCGCCACCTTGGTCGCGGCGTGCGTGCGGTGGCGGCCGATGACGTCCGCGGCGGTCGTCGCGAGGGCCAGAGGCACGTAGGCGAGCAGGTCGGCGCGGCCGCGGACGAAGGAGGAGAAGCTCACGAGGACTCCGGCTGTTGTTGGGTGATGCAGTGGATGCCGCCACCACGGTCGAAGAGCGGCCGGGCGTCGACGCCGACGACCTCGCGCCCCGGGTAGACCGAGCGCAGCACCTCCAGGGCGCGCTCGTCGTGCGGGTCGTCGAAGACGCAGGCCACGACGCCGCCGTTGCAGACGAGGTGGTTGACGTAGGACCAGTCGACGGGGCCCTCGTCGTCGGTCAGGGTCTGCGGTGCCGGGATGCGCGTCACCTCGAGGCGGCGGCCGGCGGAGTCGGTCGCGGCGAGCAGCACCTGCTCGATCTGCTGGCAGACCTCGTGGTCCGGGTGGGTCTCGTCCTCCTGCCAGTGCAGCAGCACGTGACCGGGTGCGGTGAAGGTCGCGACGATGTCGACGTGCCCGCGGGTGCCGAAGTCGTCGTAGTCCCGGGTCAGGCCGCGCGGCAGCCAGACGAAGGTGTCGACCCCGAGCAGCCGCCCGACCTCGGCCTCGATGTCCCCCTTCGTCGCCCCGGGGTTGCGACCGGGGTCGAGCTGGACGGTCTCGGTGAGCAGGACGGTGCCCTCACCGTCGACGTGGAGGCCGCCCCCTTCGTTGACGATGGACGAAGGGAGGTGGTGGGCGCCGGCGGCGTCGGCCACCTGCGAGGCGATGCGGGAGTCGAAGCCCCACGAGGCCCACTCCTGCGCGCCCCACCCGTTGAAGATCCAGTCGACCGCGCCGAGCTCGCCGTCGGGGGGCGAGGACGAAGCTCGGCCCGATGTCGCGCATCCACGCGTCGTCGAGGTCGGCGACGACGATGTCGATGGGGTGGGCGGTGTCGTTGCGCAGGTACTCGCGGCACAGGTGGATGTCGGCCGGCGGCACGACGAGGGTCACCGGCTCGAAGCGCGCCACGGTGCGCGCGACGGTCGCCCACGTCGTGCGGGCGCTCTCGACCTCCTCGGGCGTGTCCCCGAGCGTGTAGCCGTGGCTGGGCCAGGCCATCCACGTGCGCTCGTGGTCGGTCCACTCGGCGGGCATCCGCCACCGGGTCGCGTCGCCCATGGGGCCGCCCTCCTTGGTCGTCGTGGCTGCAGTATGCCGTCCGACACCGACGAGTGCCGACTACTACACTCCACGGGTGCGGCTGAGCCACTTCTGGACCCTGATGGAGGACGAGTTCGGGGAGAGCTATGCCCACACGCTGGCGCGTGGGCACGTCGTCCAGGCGCTCGGCGACCGGACGGTCACCGCCGCCCTCGACGAAGGGGAGTCCCCGCGCCGTGTGTGGGAGGCCCTGTGCGACGACCTCGACATCCCGCCGCACCGCCGGCTCGGGATCGACCGGGAGCCGATGCCGGTCCGCCCGAGATCGCGAACGAGCGGCCGGAGTGACGCCTACTCGATGACGTGGCCGACGCCGTCGAGCCCCGGGAGGTCAGGGACCGTGAAGGTGTCCAAGGAGCCCATGCGCGCGATCGTAGCGACGGGCGTCGCCCCCATTTTTCGTGCGGGTACTCTCGCCCCCGTGAACGACGTCCTCCTGAGCGCCTCCGGTCTGACGAAGACCTTCGGTGACTTCACCGCCGTCGACGGGATCGACATCGAGGTGCGGCGGGGCGAGTCCTTCGGATTCCTCGGCCCCAACGGCGCTGGCAAGTCGTCGACGATGAAGATGGTCGCCGCGACCTCGCCGCCCACCGGGGGAGAGCTGCGCATCTTCGGCCTCGACCCGGTGACCGACGGCGCGGCGGTGCGGGCCCGTCTGGGCAACTGCCCCCAGCAGGACAACCTCGACGAGGAGATCACCGTCGAGGAAAACCTCCACGTCTACGGCCGCTACTTCGGCCTGCCGCGCAAGGTCATCCGCGAGCGCACCGACGAGCTGCTCGACTTCGCCCAGCTCACCGAGCGCCGCAAGGACAAGGTCGAGCCGCTCTCGGGGGGCATGAAGCGCCGCCTGACGATCGCCCGCTCGCTCGTCAACAACCCCGAGATCCTCCTGCTCGACGAGCCGACGACCGGCCTCGACCCGCAGGCCCGGCACGTGCTGTGGGACCGCCTCTTCCGCCTCAAGCGGCAGGGCGTCACGCTCATCATCACGACGCACTACATGGACGAGGCCGAGCAGCTGTGCGACCGGCTCGTCGTCATGGACCACGGCCGGATCGTCGCCGAGGGCTCGCCCCGCTCGCTCATCGAGACCCACTCCACGAGAGAGGTGCTCGAGCTGCGCCTGCCCGTGGAAGACCACCTCGGGGCGGCCGGGCTGGTCGAGGGCGTCGGCGAGCGCGTCGAGGCCCTGCCCGACCGCCTGCTCGTCTACACCGACCACGGTGACGGTGCCCTCGAGGCGGTCCACGCCCGCGGGCTGCAGCCGGTCTCGGCCATCGTGCGTCGCGCCAGCCTCGAGGACGTCTTCCTCCACCTCACCGGCCGGACCTTGGTCGACTGATGACCGCGACACCGGTGGCGTCGACGACGGTGCGCCACGAGCACGGGGAGCGGGCCCCCCTTCGTCCGGTGGAGCGGGTGGCCGCCGTCGCGGCCTACTTCGGCCTCGTCTACCGCCGCACGTGGATGGGGTCGGTCTTCAGCCGCTTCGTCATGCCGCTGCTCTTCCTGCTCGCGATGGGCGTCGGGCTCGGCTCGCTCGTCGACGACGCCTCCGGCGGTGTCGAGGGCGTCTCCTACCTCCTCTTCGTGGCCCCGGCGATGATCGCGGTGCAGGCGATGATGACCGCGGTCAGCGAGTCGACCTACCCGGTCTTCGGGCTCTTCACGTGGAACCGGATGTACCACTCGATGCTCGCCACCCCGCTCACGGTGAGCGACCTCCTGCTCGGCCACCTCGCCGTGGTCGCCGCGCAGGGTGGCTTCGCGGCGGCGGCCTTCGTCGTCGTCGCGGCGCTCTTCGGCAGCTTCACGTCGTGGTGGGTGCTCCTCGCCGTGCCGATCGGCGTGCTCGTGACGCTGGCCTTCGCGGTGCCGCTCTTCGGCTTCACCGCCCGGGCGAAGGGGGAGTCGGCCTTCAACATCGTCTACCGGCTCGTCATCACGCCCCTCATGCTCTTTTCCGGCGTCTTCTTCCCCGTCGACCGCCTCCCGCTGGTCCTCGAGGTGCTCGCCTGGCTGACGCCCCTGTGGCACGGCGTGGAGCTGTGCCGCGCCGCGGCCCACGGGAGCTTCGCTCCCTTCGACCTGGTGCACCTGGCGGTGCTGCTCGTCGTCATCGCGGCCGGCTGGGTATACGCCCGCGCCGGCATGACCCGCAGGCTCGTCTCGTGAGCGCGGGGGTGCTCACGCCGGGCCTGGCGATGTGGCGCTCCGTGGTGGAGCGCAACGTCGTCGGCTTCCGGCGGCGGTGGGCGGCCTTCGTCACCGGCTTCGCCGAGCCGGTCTTCTACCTGCTCTCCCTCGGCATCGGGGTCGGGTCGCTCGTGCCCGTCGTGCTGACCGACGGCGGCACCGAGGTGAGCTATGCGGCCTTCGTCGCGCCCGCCATGCTCGCCGCGTCGGCGATGAACGGCGCGATCATGGACTCGACCTTCAACGTCTTCTTCAAGCTGCGCTACGCGAAGATCTACGACGCGATGCTCGCGACGCCGCTCGGCCCGCGCGACATCGCGGTCGGCGAGGTGGTGTGGTCGCTCATCCGTGGCGGGGTCTACGCGCTCGTCTTCTACCTCGTGGCGCTCGCCGTCGGGGTCGTGGAGTCGTGGTGGTCGCTGCTCGCGGTGCCGGCGGCGGTCTTCATCGGGCTCGCCTTCTCCGCCGTGGGCATGTTTGCGACGACCTTCATGCGCTCGTGGGTCGACTTCGACTGGATCATGCTCGTCATCCAGCCGCTCTTCCTGCTGTCGGCGACCTTCTTCCCGCTCGGCACCTACCCGGGGTGGGCCCAGCCGATCGTCCAGGCGACGCCGCTCTACCACGGGGTGGCGCTGGAGCGCGGGCTCATGCTCGGGGAGGTCGGCTGGGGCCTGCTGTGGCACGTCGGCTACCTCGTCGTGCTCGGCGTGGTCGGCATCTGGCGACCTCCCGCCGCATCGAGACACTCCTGCGGTCGTAGCCGACGGGCGACGAAGGGGGAGTCCCGGCGTGTCGGCGCGCCGCTCCCGACCTCGAACACGTGTTCGGGTAACGTCGTCCACAGGTGCTCGGCCGACGACACCGGCGTCCACAGCCCCACGGCAGCTGCGGACCGTTGTCGGTGCTGGCTCCTAGCGTCTGACCAGACACGCACGAGACGTCCGACAGTGCGATCCGGTCGCCGGTGGACGCGCCCGACACGACGACAAGGAAGGTGTGGCATGGCTGAGGTCACCGCCATCGACAGCAAGCTCCACGAGCAGAAGCTCAAGTCCCTCGACAACGTCATGGGCCAGATCGAGAAGGCCCACGGCAAGGGCGCGGTCATGCGCCTGGGTGACGACGTGCGTCCCCCGATCGCGGTCATCCCGACCGGCGCGATCGCCCTGGACGTCGCCCTCGGCATCGGCGGCCTGCCCCGCGGCCGCGTCGTCGAGGTCTACGGCCCGGAGTCCTCCGGTAAGACGACCGTCGCCCTGCACGCCGTCGCCAATGCGCAGCGCGCCGGCGGCATCGCGGCCTTCATCGACGCCGAGCACGCGCTCGACCCCGAGTACGCCAAGAAGCTCGGCGTCGACACCGACGCCCTGCTCGTCAGCCAGCCGGACACCGGTGAGCAGGCGCTCGAGATCGCCGACATGCTCATCCGCTCCGGCGCGCTCGACATCATCGTCATCGACTCGGTCGCCGCGCTCGTGCCCCGCGCCGAGATCGAGGGCGAGATGGGTGACAGCCACGTCGGTCTGCAGGCCCGCCTCATGAGCCAGGCCCTGCGCAAGATCACCGGTGCCCTCAACGCGTCGGGCACCACCGCGATCTTCATCAACCAGCTGCGGGAAAAGATCGGTGTCATGTTCGGCTCGCCCGAGACGACGACCGGTGGCAAGGCGCTGAAGTTCTACGCCTCGGTCCGCCTCGACGTGCGCCGCATCGAGACGCTCAAGGACGGCACCGACCCGGTCGGCAACCGCACCCGGGTCAAGGTCGTGAAGAACAAGGTCAGCCCGCCCTTCAAGCAGGCCGAGTTCGACATCCTCTATGGCCAGGGCATCTCTCGCGAGGGCGGCCTCATCGACATGGGCGTCGAGCACGGCTTCATCCGCAAGGCCGGCGCCTGGTACACGTACGAGGGCGACCAGCTGGGTCAGGGCAAGGAAAATGCCCGCAAGTTCCTCAAGGACAACCCCCAGCTCGGCGAGGAGATCGAGGTCAAGATCAAGACCAAGCTCGGCATCGGCGTCAAGCCCGCCGACGAGGCGGCTGAGGAGCCGGCCGAGGTCCCGGTCGACTTCTGATCGAGGGCACGTCATGACGGATCGTCACGACCCGGAGACCGTCGCGCGCCTGCGTGCGGCGGTCTCCGCCATCGAGGACGGCTCCCCGGTCCCTGCCCTTCGAGACGCTCGCCCGCAAAGCGGACTCCCTCCTCAGGATCCGGAGGTCGCTCAGCGACCGTCTCGAAGGATCCCGCCCCCCGGACCCGGCGACCCGGGACGCGGACTCCGACCCCCACGCGGTTGCCCGTGCCGTCGTGCTGCGCCAGCTGACCGGTGCACCCAAGAGCCGCAAGCAGCTCGAGGACGCACTGACCCGCAAGGGCTGCCCCGACGACGTCGCGGCCGAGGTGCTCGACCGCTTCGAGCAGGTCGGGCTCGTCGACGACGAGGCCTATGCGCAGGCCTTCGTCCGCTCCAAGCAGGCCGGGCGCGGCCTGGCCCGTCGAGCGCTATCGCACGAGCTGCGCGCCAAGGGGGTCGACGACGAGATCGCCCGTGCGGTCCTCGACGACGTCGACCCCGAGGACGAGCGGGCCAGGGCCCACGAGCTCGTCGCCAAGAAGCTGCGCTCGATGCACGGCCTCGACCGCGTGGTCCAGACCCGACGGTTGTCCGGCATGCTCGCCCGCAAGGGCTATGGCCACGACGTCGCCAGAGTGGTCATCACCGAGGCGCTCGACGCCGATCCGGAGCACCAGCGCGACTGAGCCGCACGCGAGGACCCGGCACGAGCTGGCCGCACGGTCGCCCGACCCCGCGGTGTGCGCGGCGATGAGGGGGTAGCCCCCGGTCACCGGGTGGTCGCTGAGGAAGAGCGTCGGCTGCCCGTCGCCGTTCACCTGGACCGATCCGCGGACCACCCCCTCGCTCGGCAGCTCGTCGGTGACGGCGCGCTCGAGGGTGGGTCCCTGCAGCCGCGCCCCGACCCGGTCGACGTCTGCCGTCACCGACCACTCCGCGCTCGTGAGCGTGCGCCGGCGAGATTGGCAAAGCCGGCGAAGGCGACCTCGACGACGGAGATCTCGTGGGCCCGGCTCGTCGCGCTCCCGGTGGGCCGGCCATGCGTGCCGGCGGCTGAGCGCAGGGCAGCGACTACCGCCGTCGTCGTCGTCACGCGTGGGTCGAGGGTGACGAGGACGGTGCGTACCGCACGGCGCGGACGTCCTCGACGGCGCTGGGGGAGTCCCCGTGGACGCACTGGGAGGAGACCGGTCCCTGACGACCTCCGCCGTCAGCTCGGCGGGGTCGACGTCGATGAAGCGACGGCCGAAGCCCGCGAGATCGCGGTAGGAGACCTGCGCTCCGACGACGACGCCGCGCTGGGCGCACAGGGCGACGACGGGCTGCATCGTGCGGGTGTCCCCGGCGTGGGAGCCGCACGCGACGTTGGCGCTCGTCACGACGTCGAGCAGGCCCTCGTCGTCTGTCAGGGCCCGCCGGCCGAAGCCTTCGCCGAGGTCCGCGTTGAGGTGGATGGTCACCACAGCGAGCTCGTCGCAGAGCCCTGCCGAAAGAGGCCTCGGGCGGGAAACCTTGCGGCAACCTCCCGGCCCTATGGTGTGGGGGTGACCCAGGTACAACGACAGTCCCAGGGCCGCGGGAACCCCGCGACCGCCGAGGGGCCGAGCATGTTCGACGACTACCCGACCGGGGACGCGTGGGACGAGATGTTCGACCACGGATCGGGAGAGCCCCGCGCTCCGTACAAGCCGATCCACCACACGCTGCGCGCGATGGACCCGGAGAGCCTCGAGGAGCGCGCCGATGCGCTCGCCCGGATGTTCCTCGACCAAGGCGTGACCTTCGACCACGCCGGGGAGGAGCGCCCCTTCCCGCTCGACGCCGTGCCGCGCGTCATCGACGCGGAGAGCTGGCAGACCGTCGAGCGGGGAGTCGCCCAGCGGGTGCTCGCCCTCGAGTCCTTCCTCGACGACATCTACTCACGCGAAGGGGCTATGCCACGGGCCGTCGAGGACGGCATCATCCCGTGGCGGCTCATCGCGACCTCGAGCCACTTCCACCGCGCCGTGGCCGGTCTGCGCCCCGCCAACGGCGTCCGGGCCCATGTCTCGGGCATCGACCTCATCCGCGACGAGCAGGGCGACTTCCGCGTCCTCGAAGACAACGTCCGGGTGCCGTCCGGCGTCTCCTACGTCATCGCAAACCGGCGTGCCATGGCCAACGTCTTCCCCGAGGCCTTCGCGACGATGCGGATCCGCCCGGTCCACCACTACCCGCGCATCCTGCTCGACGCGCTCCGTGCGGCTGCTCCCGAGGGCCGCACCGACCCGACCGTCGTGGTGCTCACCCCCGGCGTCTACAACAGCGCGTACTTCGAGCACACGCTCCTCGCGCGGATGATGGGTGTCGAGCTCGTCGAGGGTCGTGACCTTGTCGTCCGCGGCGGCGAGGTCCGGATGCGCACGACGCGCGGCGAGGAGCGGGTCGACGTCATCTACCGGCGGGTGGACGACGACTTCCTCGACCCGGTGCACTTCCGTCGCGACTCGATGCTCGGGGTGACCGGTCTCATCTCCGCCGTCCGGGCGGGTCGGGTCACCCTGGCCAACGCCATCGGCAACGGCGTCGCCGACGACAAGCTCGTCTACTCGTACGTGCCTGACCTCATCCGCTACTACCTCGACGAGGAGCCGATCCTCCACGGTGTCGACACCTACCGCTGCAACGAGCCCGAGGCCCTCCAGGAGGTCTTCTCCCGCCTCGACGAGATGGTCGTCAAGCCGGTCGACGGCTCAGGCGGCAAGGGCCTGGTCATCGGACCGAAGGCGAGCGGCGAGGAGCTCGACGAGCTGCGCGCCAACCTCGAGCGGGACCCGCGGGGCTGGATCGCCCAGCCCGTCGTCCAGCTCTCCACCGTGCCGACGCTCATCGACGGGCAGCTGCGCCCTCGGCACGTCGACCTGCGCCCCTTCGCCGTCAACGACGGGGACCAGGTGACGGTGCTGCCCGGCGGGCTGACCCGGGTCGCGCTGCCCGAGGGGCAGCTCGTCGTCAACTCCAGCCAGGGCGGTGGCTCGAAGGACACGTGGGTGCTCGCCGGCCGCTACGCCAAGGTCCCGACGAGCGGCGATGAGGTCATCCTCCTCGGCACGAACCGTCCGATGCCGAGCGACGACAGCGCGCCGCCCACCGAGCTGCTCGACTCCGAGACCGAACCGGGGGGCACCTCGCCACCGCAGGCGGTCCCGGACCATGACTCGACGGCAGGCGAGGAGGCCTGATGCTCAGCCGGATCGCGGACTCGCTCTTCTGGATCGGCCGGTACATCGAGCGCGCCGACGGCACTGCGCGCATGGTCGACGTGCTGCGCCTTTCGCTCATCGAGGACCCGGGGCAGGACGTGAACTACACCTCGTGGATGCTTCTCGGCGGGATCATGGGGCTCGACGACGTCAGCCCCGATGTCACCTACGCCGACGTGGCCAGCCGGCTCGTCTTCGACGCGGACAACCCGAGCGCCATCTCCGGCTCATGGCTGGCCGCGCGGGAGAATGCCCGCCGGGCCCGGGAGACCCTCTCTACCGAGCTGTGGGAGGTCATCAACACCTCCTGGCACCGGTGGAACGGCCTCGGGGCGCAGACCGCGACCCAGCAGCACCTCGGCTGGGTCACCGAGCGCGCCGCCCTCGTCGCCGGCATCGCCGACTCGACGATGAGCCACGACGAGGCGTGGGACTTCCTCAGCCTCGGGCGGTCGCTCGAGCGTGCCGACATGACGGCTCGGATCGTGGCGACCGGCGCGATCGACGGCGGCCCGAACTGGGGCGTCGTCCTCGCGAGCTGTGGTGCCCAGCAGGCGATGCTGCGCACCATGCGGGGTGTCATCACCGACCGCACCGCTGCGGCCTTCCTCTCGCTGGACCGTCGCTTCCCGCGCTCGGTCCTCGCGTCCCTGCGTGAGGCCGAGGAGCGGCTGACGACCCTCTCGCCGGACACCGACCGCGTGGGCTTCTCCGACGAGGCCCGCCGCATCCTCGGCCAGACCCGCACCCAGCTCGAGTACGCCGACCCGGACGACGTCCTGGACGACCTGCCCGCGATGATGGGTCTGGTCCAGGAGTCGGTCACCCAGGCATCGGACGCGATCGGGGCCCGCTACTTCATGTCGGGCCCGGTCCAGGAGTGGACGGGGGAGATCCTGTGAGTACCCGACGGCACCGCATCGTGCACCGGACGGTCATGCGCTACGACGGCGACGTCGTCGCCTCGCACAACGAGCTGCGGATGACGCCGCTGAGCGAGCCCGGGCAGACCACGCTCGAGGCGCGGATCCGGGTACGCCCGCACTCGTGGAGCAACGTCTACACCGACCACTGGGGCACCCAGGTCATGGCGGTCGAGTCCCAGGGCGCGCACGACACCCTCGAGATCGAGGCGATGTCGACCGTCGAGCGCGCGCAGACGGTGGCGGAGGCGAGCGGCACCGGCTGGGATGCGCTGGCCAACGAGCAGACCCGTGACCTGCTGAGCGAGCTCGTCACCGCGACACCGCGCACGACGACCACCGAGGAGCTGACGAAGATCGCGCAGGCGGCTCGCGACGAGCGGACCCCACGGGCTGCTGCCCAGGCGATCTCGACGCAGGTCCACGAGCGGATGAGCTACGCCAAGGGCGTCACGGAGGTCTCCGACACCGCCGAGGACGCCTGGGCCAAGGGGCAGGGCGTGTGCCAGGACTTCGCGCACATCACCCTCGCGGCGCTGCGCTGCATCGGCATCCCCTCTAGGTACGTCTCCGGCTACGTCGCGAGCGAGCCTGACCTCGAGCGCGGCCAGTCCTGCCCCGGCGAGTCGCACGCCTGGATCGAGATCTGGGACGGCGCGTGGATGCCCTACGACCCGACGAACCTCGCGCCCGTGGGGCTCGACCACGTCGTCGTCGGCCGCGGCCGCGACTACGACGACGTCGCGCCCTTCCGGGGGATGTATGCCGGACCCGAGCTCTCCGAGCTCGACGTCGAGATCACCTTCACCCGGGTCAGCTGAGGGTCCGGCGGTTGCCCCCGGATGCGCCGCGTCGGCAGAGCCTGCGGGACCCCCTCTGCCCGGCCGCCATGGATCTCCTGCGCCTCGCGGCGGCTCTGAGCGTGGTGCTCGGCACGCTCGGCTGGGGATTCATCGGCTTCGCGCTCTTCATGCTCGTGCTCGGAGGCTCGATGATCCCCCGCGCCCTGGGGACCCCCGCGCCGCTCGATCTCTCCTACTGCGCGACGATCCTCGTCGGCGCCTGGGCCGCGATGCTCGACTGGTACCTCGCCGTCAGCTGGCTCGATGTCGTCGTGCATGCCGCACTGACCGGCCTCGTCGGCGCGATCGGCTACGCCGCGCTCGAGCGGCTCGGGCTCTTCGGTGAGGACATGACTCGGCTGGGGTTCGTCGTCGTGAGCAGCACCCTGGCCACGACCCTCGCCCTCCTCTGGGAGATGGGTGAGTGGTTCGGGCACACCGTCCTCGACGACCGCATCCAGGTGGGCTACGAGGACACGCTCGGCGATCTCGGGGCCGGGGTGGTCGGGGCGGTCGTCGCCGCGGTCCTGCTCGCACTGAGTAGACCTGAGCCCGAGGGGTCAGGATGAGAGCACCCGCCGGGCACGGCCTGCCGAGTGTCTCCGTCGTCATCCCGGCTCGCGACGATGCCGTGGCCCTGCGCACCTGTCTGACCTTGCTCGCCCGCCAGCACGTGCCGCCGCTCGAGGTCGTCGTCGTCGACAACGGCTCCCGCGACGACACGGCAGCAGTCGCACGGGCGCACGGAGCGACGGTGATGCACGAGTCACGGGTCGGAATCCCCCTCGCTGCGGCAACTGGCTACGACGCTGCCCGCGGCGAGGTGATCGCCCGTCTCGACGCCGACTCCCGTCCCGGCCCGGGCTGGGTCGAGGGGGTCGCCCGGGCCATGGCCGACCCTGCGGTGAGCGCCGTGACCGGCACCGGCACCTTCTACGACCTGCCCCGCCCATTCGGGCCGCCGGTGGCTGCGCTGTACCTCGGTGCGTACTACGTCCTGAGCCACCTCGCGCTCGCCCATACCGCGCTGTGGGGCTCGAGCATGGCCGTTCGCCGCAGCACCTGGCTCGCCGTCCGCCACGAGGTGCACCGCGAGGACCCCGAGGTGCACGACGACATGGACCTCGCGTTCGTCCTCGGGCCGGGCCGAAGGGTTCGGCTGGCGCGCGGCCTGCACGTCGGGGTCTCGGCCCGGTCGCTGCGTGGGGCCGCGCAGGTGCGTCGGCGCTTCGCACGGGCTGTGCGGACCCTCGAGCTCAACTGGCAGGTTCACCCGCCGTGGCTGCGGTGGCGCGACCGCATCGAGCGGGCGCGCCTCGAGGTCATTGACCGGGCAGGCCGATCGTCGCGACGATGATCAGCTGGCTGAGCAGAAAGCCGGTGAGATAGTTGAGCCAGAGGAAGCGTCGCCAGCCTGTGTGCGCGCGCTCGCACTCGGCCTCTTCCAGCCGTAGGTACGGCACGACGTTGGCGAGGTAGGGCAGGACGAAGGCCGCAGCGAGCGTGCTTGGCCAGGGCAGGGCCAGCAGGAGCAGCCCGCTGACGAGGTAGGCGAGCAGGGCGAAGCCGGTGGTGCGCCGCGCCCCCCAGGACGGTGCCGATCGAAGCGATGCCGCCTGCCCGGTCGGCCTCGATGTCCTGCACCGCGCCGAAGGCGTGCGACCCGACCCCCCAGGCGAAGAACCCGGTGAGCGCGGCGAGGGTGACGGGGTCGAAGGTGCCACCGGACAGCGCGATGCCCAGGACGGCGGGGCTGACGAAGTGGGTGCTCGACGTCAGCGAGTCGAGGAAGGGCCGTTCCTTGAATCGCAGCCCTGGGGCTGAGTACGCGACAAGTGCGAAGACGCTCACCGCGAGGACGAGGGTCGAGCGGAGATCGCCGAGGATGACAAGCACGACGACGAAGGGCAGGTTCGACACCACCACCGACCACAGGGTGGCCCGGTGCAGGCCACGATCGAGGACGACCCCTTCGACTCCTCCCTTGCGGGGGTTGCGGATGTCCGACTCGTAGTCGAAGACATCGTTCACCCCGTACATGAGCAGGTTGTAGGGCACGAGGCACCACAGCGTCCCGACGACCCAGGAGAGGTCCACCCGCCCGCCGGCGAGCAGGTAGGCGACGGCGAAGGGGTAGGCCGTGTTGACCCACGACAGCGGCCGGGAGGACGCGAGGACGTGGGCGAAGGGAGAGGACTGAGCCGACCGCTGCTGCGCTGCGGCACTCATCGCTGGGCTCCGCGGGTGGCTCGTGGGTGGTCGAGATCGAGCAGGAGCGTGAGCGCGGGCAGGGTGGCAGCGGCCGCGACCGGCCACGCGAGGTCCTCGAGCGGTGCGAGGCCGATGCGTATGCCGGAGAGCTGGGCCTCGTCGAAGCGGAAGAGGTCGGCGGCGATCATGAGGTTGTCGAAGATCACGGTGAGCACGACGAGCGCCAGCGCCGTCGCAGCGGTCGCGAGCCACCAGCGCCGGTCGGGTCGGCGCAGCACGGCGGCGGCGACGAGGACGAGCGCCGCGGCGGCGAGGAAGCAGACGGCCAGGCCGGCGTAGGTCATGAGGGCAACTCGCCGCGGGGGATCAGGCTCGAGAAGAGCCCGTGGAGCACGCACGTGAGGTAGCTGAGGAAGACGATGAAGAAGATCTCCTCGACGGGGAGCTCGGGCAGCAGCTCGATGCCGGTCATCGCGGGCGACTCGCCACGCACGTACATGCCCGACTCGATCGCCACGAGGTCCCACACGAGGAAGAGCAATGAGCCTGCTGCGACGACGGCGAGGGTGCGGGCGGGCCGGTCGAAGAGGGCGAGGCGCCACCGGTGGTCGACGAGACCCACGCAGACCGTGGAGACCACGACGAAACCGAGGTAGAGCAGACCCACTCAGCCCACCTCGACATCGCCGGTCGGGGTGACGCTCGGCCCGCTCGAGGTATCGCCCCTCAGCCGCTTGAGCACGAGCTCGGCGCTGATGAGACACATCGGCAGCCCGATGCCGGGGCGGGTCGAGTAGCCCGCGTAGTAGAGCCCGTCGACCTTCTTCGAGACGTTGTCCGCGCGGAAGAAGGCGCTCTGGCGCAGGACATGTCCCGGTCCGAGCATGCTCCCGGAGAAGGACGACAGATCCCGCACGAAGTCCTCCGGCCCGACGGTGCGCCGGACCTCGACGCGCTCGGCAAGGTCCGGCACGCCCGCCCACGCAGCGATCTGATCGATGGCCGCGTCCACGGTTCGCTCCACCCCGGGGTCACCGGCGCCGTCCGTGCCGCCCCGGCCGATCGTGGGGTCTGCGGGGACAGGGACGAGGACGAAAAGGTTCTCCTTGCTGGCGGGGGCGACGGTGCTGTCGCTCGCCGACGGCCGGCACACGTAGATCGAGGCCGGGTCGGGCACCCGGGGCTCAGGGCCGAGGATGTCGTCGAAGTTGCGCCGCCAGTCGGTGGTGAAGAAGAGCGAGTGGTGGGCGAGCTG
This sequence comes from Janibacter hoylei PVAS-1, assembly GCF_000297495.1. Lineage (GTDB taxonomy): Bacteria > Actinomycetota > Actinomycetes > Actinomycetales > Dermatophilaceae > Janibacter > Janibacter hoylei. The sequence goes on from NZ_ALWX01000022.1 coordinate 111,517, forward strand.
CGGCAGCTCGCCGTCGACGCCGAGCATCGCGAGCACACCCCCGGGCCCGGGGTCGACCTGCTCCCACCACGACTGCGGGTAGGTCTGGAGGTGCTCGGGGAGCAGCGCGGTCTCGACGTGGTGCAGGTCGGCCGCCCCGACCACGGCATCGCACGGGAGCTCCTGGGTCTCGCCGTCCGGGCCGGTGACGTCGACGCCGATCACGCGGGCACGCCGACCGCGCGCGGCAGTCGTACGGATAGCGGTCGCGGTCGTGCTCGTCCTCACCCGGACGCCGTGGCGCTCGGCCACCCGCACGAGGGCGTCAACGATCGTCGTGAAGCCCCCTGCCGGGTAGAGCACGCCCTCTGCGAGGTCCATCCAGCTCATGAGGTGGTACATGCTCGGGGCGCGGTCTGGCGAGGTGCCGAGGAAGACAGCGGGGTAGCCGAGGATCTGACGCAGCCGTGCGTCGTCGAAGCGGGTGGCGATGTGGGACTCGAGTGAACGAGTCAGCAGGCTCGAGAGGCGGGGCCCGTTGCGCAGCACGTCGGCGTTGAGCAGCGAGCCGCTGGAATCGAAGCTCGTGTAGAGGAAGCGGTCGACGGCGAGCTCGTACACGTGGCGCGCGGAGTCGAGGTAGTCCGACAGCGCCGACCCAGCACTGGGCTCGAGGGACTCGAACAGCGCCTCGTTGGCCGCCCTGGTCGCCTGCACGTCGACCGGCTCGTCGTCATGCTCGAAGAAGACCCGGTAGCCCGGGTCGAGCCGGACGAGGTCGAGCTCGGAGTCGACGGAGGTGCCGAGCATCTCGAAGAAGTGGGCGAAGACCTCGGGCATGAGGTACCACGACGGCCCGGTGTCGAAGCGGTAGCCCTCGTGCTCCCACAACCCCGCCCGGCCGCCGGGACGCTCCGAGCGCTCGACGAGATCCACCTGCCAGCCGTCGGCGGCGAGCAGCGCCGATGTGGCCAGACCGCTCACCCCGCCACCGATGACGCAGACGGTCCCGGGCTCGCGCGGCTGACTGGTCCGACCGGTCCAGCGCAGGGGCCTCATCGTCGGCCTCGAACGACGCTGTCGAGCACGATTGCGGCCTTGCGGGGGCCCGGCACCCGGACCCGCTCGTGGCGCAGCCGCTCCACGGGGGTCTCGCGCAGTCGGCCAGACAGCTCGGCGAAGAGCCGGTGCGCCACCCGGACTGCACGTCGGCTGCTCGGCGGCAGCTGCTCGACGGCGGCGGCAGCGAGGGCGAGATCGTTGTCGAGGTCGTCGAGGAGCCGGTCACGGTCGGCGTCGTCGATGCGGTGCGGGTCGACGCCCGGGAAGTAGCGGCGACCGAGCTCGTCGCGGTCGGCGGCGATGTCTCGCAAGAAGTTCACCTTCTGGAAGGCGGCCCCGAGGCGTAGAGCCCCCGGGGCGAGCCGGTCGTAGCTGGCCTGGGCGTCGGGCTCGTCGGCGAGGAAGGCGCGCAGGCACATGAGACCGACGACCTCGGCCGATCCGTAGACGTACCTCGCGAAGCTTTCCTCGTCGTGGGTGGTGCGAGTGAGGTCGGTGCGCATCGAGGCGAAGAAGGGCTCGACGAGGTCCATGCCGATCCCGCATGCTCGCGCTGTCCGGGCGAAGGCATGGACGACGAGGTCAGAGCTCAGGCCGCGGTCGATCGCGACGTTCACCTCGCGCTCGAGATGGTCGAGCACAGCGCGCTGCTCGTCGGTGGCAACGTCGGGGCGGGGAGCATCGACGATCTCGTCGGCGACCCGGACCAGGGCGTAGATGCTGCGCACGCGCGCCCGGACGGGTTCGGCGAGCAGCCTGCTCGACGCACCGAAGGAGGTCGAGTACCGGGCGATGACGAGCTCGGCCGCGGCCTGGGCGGTCGCGTCGTAGCGGACGTGGGGTGGGGCCTCGTCGCGCTGATGCCTGGCCGGTGTCATGCCACGCCGCCCTCGAGAGAGCCCGCGACCTCGCCCACCCACGTGACGAACTCGGGTGGGAGGCTCAGGTCCTCGGCGAGCGTGGTCGCCTCGCGCAGCTGCTGCGTGGCGAGGTCGTCGACGAAGGAGCGTGATCCGGCAGTCGCGAGGGCGGCCCGGACGTGCTCGACGCCCTGCTCGTCGAGGTCGGGATCACCGAGATGGCGCTCCAGGACAGGCCACGCCGAGGTAGTGCGTGCGTGGACGACGAGCGGTGTGCGCTTGCCCTCGCGCAGGTCACCGGCGATGCCTGGCCTGCCGGTCTGGGCCGGCGTGCCGAAGACTGCGGTGAGGTCGTCGAGCAGCTGGTAGGCCAGGCCGAGGTGCCGCCCGATGCGGCCGAGGCCGTCGACGAGCTGGTCCGGGGAGTCGGCGAGCACGGCGCCGCACTGCATCGGCAGGCTGAAGGAGTACACCGCAGTCTTCTGCTCGGCGACGCTCAGCGCTTCCTGCAGCGTCGGTTCCTCGCAACCGAGCGAGAGGCGGACGTCGGCCAGCTCTCCTGCGGCCGAGACCGCCAGGGTGTGGTCGAAGAGGTCGAGCAGCTGGAGCATCCGCTCACGCGACACGGGCGCCGAGGCCACGGCCCGCATGGCCGCGCCGAGCGCCAGGTCGCCGGTGAGGATCGCCCCGGCGGTGGCGAAGGAGCGGGCCGCAGCCGCCGGGGCGCCGACTCTGAGCGCGTCGGCGTGGAAGCGGCCAGGCGTGCTCAGCCCACCCCGTCGGAGGTCGTCGCCGTCGATGACGTCGTCGTGGACGATGAAGGCGGTGTGCAGCATCTCCACGGCGTCGGCGACCTGGTCGACGGCCGGGCCGGCGTCACCGCCGAGCAGGTCGTGGACCGAACGGACGAGACGAGGGCGGAAGCGCTTGCCGCCGCTGCCTGCCGAGGCCAGAGCGTCCCGCAGGACCTGAGCGTCGCTGAGCTCATACGCCGACACGGCCGCTGCCGGCGATGTGGTCACAGAGGTGGGCTCGGCGTCACGGGTTGCCGACCTCATACGGCCTGGCCGACCTGGTCGAGGGCGCTCCGGCCAGCAGGCAGCTCGTCGAGCTGGAGGACGAGCCACGGGCTGAGCGCCCACGGCGCGACCTCGGCCGTCGTCCTCAGCTCCTGCGGCGTCACCCAGCGGGCCTCGACGGCCTCGTCTCGGTTGAGGCTCGGGTCCGATGTCGTATGGGCGAGCCAGACAGGACAGACCTCGTGCTCGACGATGCCCGAGGCGTCGACCGCTCGGTAACGGAAGTCTGGGAGCAGGGGCTCGAGGTGGTCCAGCCGCAGCCCGAGCTCGTACTCGGCGTAGCGGTGCACCGCGACCTGGGGGTCCTCGCCCGGGCGAGGGTGCCCGCAGAAGGCGTTCGTCCAGACCCCCGGCCAGGTCCGCTTGTTGAGCGCGCGTCGGGTGAGAAGGAGACGGCCGCTGCCGTCGGTGACGTGGCACGAGAAAGCGAGGTGGAGCGGCGTGCGGTCTGTGTGCACGTCGGCCCGAGGGGCGGTCCCCACGGGACGTGCGTCGTCAGCCAGCAGCACGACCAGATCGGCCGGGTCCTGATCTGCGGTGCTCATGGTGTCAGCATGTCATCTGAACAACGTGATCTGGACGCCAGTGTCCAGGGTTTTGCGTCACTCCTTGATCTGGCGGGCGACTACCCTTCGACTGACATGAATGCTGCATCCAAGACCTACGACGTGCGCACCCACGGGTGCCAGATGAACGTGCACGACTCCGAGCGCCTCGCCGGGCTGCTCGAGACGGCGGGCTACGTCGACATCGCGAGCCTGCCTGCTGACGACCGGGGCGAGATCGCCGACGTCGTCGTCTTCAACACGTGCGCGGTGCGCGAAAACGCGGACAACAAGCTCTACGGCAACCTCGGCCAGCTGCGCCCGCTCAAGCAGCGCAACCCGGACCTGCAGATCGCGGTCGGGGGCTGCATGGCGCAGAAGGACCGCGCGACGATCGTCGAGCGCGCCCCGTGGGTCGACGTCGTCTTCGGCACGCACAACATCGGCTCGCTGCCGGCTCTGCTCGACCGCGCGCGGCACAACGACGAGGCCCAGGTCGAGATCCTCGAGTCGCTCGAGACCTTCCCCTCGACCCTCCCGACGCGACGCGACTCCGCCTACTCGGGCTGGACCTCGATCTCCGTCGGCTGCAACAACACGTGCACCTTCTGCATCGTCCCCGCCCTGCGCGGCAAGGAGAAGGACCGCCGGCCGGGCGAGATCCTCGCCGAGCTCGAGGCGCTCGTCTCCCAGGGCGTCATCGAGGTGACCCTCCTGGGGCAGAACGTCAACAGCTACGGCGTCGAGTTCGGTGACCGGCTCGCCTTCGGCAAGCTGCTGCGCGCCTGCGGTGACATCGAGGGGCTGGAGAGGGTCCGCTTCACCAGCCCGCACCCCGCCGCCTTCACCGACGACGTCATCGACGCGATGGCCGAGACGCCCAATGTCATGCCGAGCCTGCACATGCCGCTGCAGTCCGGATCCGACCGGGTGCTCAAGGCGATGCGCCGCAGCTACCGCTCCGAGCGCTTCCTCGGGATCATCGAGCGCGTCCGCGACCGCATCCCCGACGCGGCGATCACGACGGACATCATCGTCGGCTTCCCCGGCGAGACCGAGGAGGACTTCGAGGAGACGCTGCGCGTCGTCCGCGAGTCCCGCTTCAGCTCCGCCTTCACCTTCCAGTACTCGATCCGCCCCGGCACCCCGGCGGCGACGATGGACGACCAGGTGCCCAAGGAGGTCGTCCAGAAGCGCTACGAGCGCCTCGTCGCCCTCCAGGAGGAGATCTCCTGGGCCGGCAACCGCGAGCAGGAGGGCCGCGAGCTCGAGGTGCTCGTCGCGACGGGGGAGGGGCGCAAGGACCGCGAGACCGCCCGGCTCAGCGGGCGCGCCCCCGACAACCGCCTCGTCCACTTCGCCCTCCCGGAGGGGCTGGCCGAGGCCGGCCGCCCGCGCCCGGGTGACATGGTCACCGTCGGCGTCACCTACGGCGCCCCGCACCACCTCGTCGCCGACTCCGCGATCACCGGTGGTGTCTTCGCCGTGCGCCGCACGGCCGGTGGCGATGCGTGGGCGGCTCTGCAGGAGCAGGGCGCCGAGGGCGCGGTCGCCAAGCCGAGCGTCTCGCTCGGCATGCCGCGCATCGGCGCTCCGGAGACGGTCGAGACGAGCGGCCCCGCCTGCGGGCTCTGACACCCGGGCATGACGAAGGGGGTGGGTCACCGTTGCGGTGACCCACCCCCTTCGACGTGTCAGTGAGGCTGACTCACTCGCCGATCTTGCCGTCGAGGAAGTCCTTGCCCTTGTCGACGTGCTCGGAGCTGGCACCCTTGCCCTCGGCGAACTCGCCGGCCTTGTCCAGCCCCTGGTCGCTGTGCTCCTCGACCTTGTCGCTGTTGTTGCCGAGAGCGTCGGTGGCCTTGCCCTTCAGATCGTCGAACCCCATGGTGTTCTCCTTCTGTTGCCGGGTGCCCGGTATCGGGCCGTGGTCCCAGCCAAACACGTGCGCGCGAGCGCTTCAACCGCTGGCGCTGACGTGCCATGTACTAAGTGGTTGAAAGTCCAATAGTTGACACGACAATTAAAAGCATCTAGGGTCCGTCGTGTTCCCAGAACCAACGATCACCACCCAGGAGACATCGTGAGCAACTTCCCCACCGGCACCTACACCATCGACGCCAGCCACTCCGAGGTCGGCTTCGTCGCCCGCCACGCCATGGTCACCAAGGTTCGCGGTTACTTCCGCGAGCTCGAGGGCACGATCACCGTCGCCGACGACTTCACCGCCTCGTCCGCCTCCGCCACGATGCAGGTCGCCTCCGTCGACACCGGCTCCGCCGACCGCGACGGCCACCTGAAGTCGGCCGACTTCTTCGACGCCGAGAACTACCCGACCGTCTCCTTCGTCTCGACCGGCATCAAGGACGTCAAGGGCGAGGAGTTCACCCTCGTCGGCGACCTGACCATCAAGGACGTCACCCGCACCGTCGAGCTCGCCGCCGAGTACGAGGGCACCGCCCAGGACCCCTTCGGCAACGTCCGCGTCGGCTTCACCGCCCGCACCGACGTCGACCGTGAGGACTTCGGTCTGACCTGGAACGCCGCGCTCGAGACCGGTGGCGTCCTCGTCTCGAAGAAGATCACCCTGACCCTCGACATCTCGGCCATCAAGCAGGCCTGAGTCTCGAGCCACACCGTGCGGCGCCCCTGACGCCGCACCCCCCCCGCGGAGCCGGGGCCGGTCCCCCCCTTGCCGGCCCCGGCTCCGTCATGTCGTGGGGGCCGGGCGACATACGATGCGGTCCATGACGATCCACCGCATCACCATCACGGGAGAGCCGGTCCTGCACACCCGCGCAGAGCCGGTCACCGACTTCGACGCGCGGCTGCGCACCCTCGTCGAGGACATGTACGAGACCCAGGAGGCCGCCCACGGCGTCGGCCTGGCCGCCCCCCCAGATCGGGCTCGGCCTGCGGATCTTCACCTGGAGCATGGCCAACGACGACGGGGTGCCGAGTCTCGGCCACGTCATCAACCCCTACGTCCGGGCGAGCAAGCCCGCTGCCGGCGAGCCCGACCGCGACCACGAGTCCGAGGGCTGCCTGTCGGTCCCCGGCTACTCCTTCCCCCTGCGTCGGGGGGAGCGGGCGGAGGTCACCGGCTACGACTGGGACGGCAACGAGATCGCCTTCTCCGCCACGGGCTGGTTCGCCCGCTGCATGCAGCACGAGTACGACCACCTCAACGGGTTCCTCTACGTCGACCGCCTCGGCGACCGCTGGAAGAAGAAGGCCCGCAAGGCCGTCAAGGCCGAGGGCTGGGGCGTCCCCGGGCACACCTGGCTGCCCGGCGAGGGGCCCGACCCCTTCGGTCACGACGACCCGGACGTCGACGAGGAGTGACCCCGCAGGTCATCGCCGTCGTCGGCGCCACCGCGACGGGCAAGTCCGACCTGGCCCTCGACCTCGCCGAGGAGCTCGGTGGCGAGGTGGTCAACGCCGACGCCATGCAGCTCTACCGCGGCATGGACATCGGGACCAACAAGCTCCCACCGGACGAGCGGCGCGGCATCCCGCACCACCTCCTCGACGTCCTCGACGTCACCGACGAGGCGACCCTCGCCGACTTCCAGCAGCGCGCGGAGGCCGCGGTCGTCGACATCCTCGACCGAGGTCGCGTACCCGTCCTCGCCGGCGGCTCCGGACTCTACGTGCGCGCCGCGCTCGACCACCTCGACATCCCCCCCGACGGACCCGCAGGTCCGCGCCCGTCTCGAGGCGGTGGCCGAGGACGAAGCGGGTCCCGCCGCCCTGCGTCGTCGACTCCAGCAGGTCGACCCCGCAGCAGCCGAGGCCATCGAGCCCAACAACATCCGTCGGATCATCCGGGCCCTCGAGGTCGTCGAGATCACCGGTCGCCCCTTCTCGGCGACGGCACCCACCAAGCGCTACCGACGCCCTTCGCTCGTCATCGGTCTGCGTGACGACTGGACGGCGCTCACCGAGCGCATCGAGCGACGGGCCCGGGCGATGTGGGACGGCGGGCTCCTCGACGAGGTGCGCCGCCTCGACGCCGCCGGCCTGCGCGGTGGGCGCACCGCATCCCGGGCCATCGGCTACGCCCAGGCGCTCGGCGAGCTCGACGGTCGCTGGGGGCGTGAGGAGGCGATCGCCGACACGGCGCGCGCCACCCGCCGCTACGCCCGCCGGCAGGAGTCGTGGTGGCGCCCCGACCCGCGGCCCCGATGGCTCGACGCCACGGCGCCCGACCTCGTGCAGGTGGCGTCGGACCTGGCTCGCCGTCCGACACAATGGACGCCATGACGCTGCGATTCACCAAGGGCCACGGCACCGAAAACGACTTCGTCCTCGTGCCCGACCTCGACGGCGGGCTCGACCTCACCGCCGAGCAGGTCGTCCGCCTCGCCGACCGGCAGGCCGGCATCGGCGGCGACGGCCTCATCCGCGTCGTCCGCACGGCCCACGCCGCCGAGGCCGACGTCCGCGCCCAGGCCGACGAGGCCGAGTGGTTCATGGACTACCGCAATGCCGACGGCTCGCTCGCGCAGATGTGCGGCAACGGCACCCGCGTCTTCGCGACCTGGCTGCGGCGAGAGGGTCTCGTCGGCGACGACTTCGCCATCGCGACACGAGCAGGTGTGCGGCGCATCCGCTTCGAGGGCGACGACGTCGTGACCCACATGGGCACGTGGCGCTTCGTCGACGAGGCCAAGGCGCAGGAGCAGGGCTTCGACGCGCTCGTGCACGTCGAGGAGGCCGAGGACATCACCGAGCCCTACTCCGGGCTCTCGCTCGACCTCGGCAACCCGCACACCGTCGTGGCCCTGCCGGAAAACGTCAACCTCAACGGACTGCGTCTGCGGCGTCCGCCCGCCGTCAACCCCGTCCCGCCGGAGGGGAGCAATGTCGAGTTCGTCCGCGTGCTCGGACCGGGGCACATCTCGATGCGGGTCCACGAGCGCGGCGTCGGGGAGACCCGCTCCTGCGGCACCGGCGTCTGCGCGGCGGCCATCGGCACCGCCTTCTGGTCCGGCGACGCGGACTCGACCGGCACGATGACCGTCGAGGTCCCCGGCGGCACCCTGCGGGTGCGGCTCCTGCCCGGCCGGGAGGTCGAGCTCGCCGGCCCTGCGGTGCTCGTCGCGGACGGGACGACCGAGCTCGTCTGAGGGGACCCCTTCGCCCCGCCTCGACATGCGAGTGACGGCCATCACACCTAGCGTGGAGGTCATGGGACGAGCGACACGAGTCATCGTCGGGGCACTCACCGCTGGCGGGCTCACCCTCGCCGCGACCGCCGGCGCCACTGCGACCCCCGACGCGAGGCCGGGGCCACCACCGGCGGGCCATGACCTGCCGAAGATGCCCGTGATGCGTGGCAACGGCGGCGCCGTCGCCTCCGTCGACCCGATCGTCAGCCAGATCGGCATCGACATCCTCGAGCGGGGCGGCAATGCCGCCGACGCGGCCATCGGGATGGCCGGGGCGGTCGGCGTCGTCGAGCCCTACAGCTCCGGCCTCGGTGGTGGCGGCTTCTTCGTCCACTACGACGCGAGGACCGGCAAGGTCGAGACGATCGACGGCCGGGAGACCGCGCCCGCGAGCTTCCACGACGAGGTCTTCGTCGGGGACGACGGGCAGGCCATGGACTTCGACACCGTGGTCAACTCCGGTCTCTCCGTAGGGGTCCCGGGCACGCCGGCGACCTGGGAGCTGGCGGCGGAGCGCTACGGCACGAAGTCGCTCCACCAGCTGCTCAAGCCTGCGGAGGACACCGCGCGGCGCGGCTTCGTCGTCGACGAGCCCTTCCACGAGGCGACGGTCGACAACGCCGAGCGCTTCGCCAAGTTCCCCGACACCGCGAAGATCTACCTGCCCGGCGGTGAGCCGATCAAGACCGGCGCGATCCTGCGCAACCCCGACCTCGCCCGCGCCTACCGGCAGATCCGCACCCACGGTGCCGACGCCATGCAGCGCGGCGACATGGGCAAGGCGGTCGTGCGGACCGCGCGCAACCCCCGCACCGCGCCCGGGGTGTCGGTCCCGCGCGGGCAGATGACGATGGCCGACATGCGCGCCTACCGGGCGTTGGTCAAGGAGCCGACGCACAGCGAGCACCGGGGCCTCGACGTCTACGGCATGCCGACCCCGAGCTCCGGCGGCTATGCCGTGAGCGAGATCCTCAACCTGCTCGAGTCCTACGAGCAGCGGACCGGCAAGCGGACCGAAGACCTCTCCGACGGCGAGTGGGCGCACTGGTTCGCCGAGGCCTCCGCCACGGCCTTCGCCGACCGCAACCGCTACGTCGGCGACGTGCCGGGCGTCCCGGGCGAGGAGCTGCTCTCCCAGGACTTCGCGGACGAGCGCTCGTGCCTCTTCGACGAGGACGCGGCGATGACCCGTCCCGTCCCCTTCGGCGAGCCGGACGGCTCCTACAGCGACTGCCAGTCCTCGACGGCGACGACGAAGGTGGGGTCCGAGGACCAGCACACGACGTCGCTGACGGCCGTCGACAAGCACGGCAACGCCGTGACCTACACGCTGACGATCGAGCAGTACGGCGGCAGCGGCATGGTCGTGCCCGGCTACGGGTTCTTGCTCAACAACGAGCTCACGGACTTCAACTTCACGCCGGTGACGAAGGGGGTCCCCGACCCCAACCTGCCCGGTCCCGGCAAGCGGCCGCGGTCGTCGATGGCCCCGACGATCGTCCTCGAGGACGGCAAGCCGTGGATGACCGCCGGCAGCCCCGGCGGCGCGACGATCATCACGACGGTCGCCCAGCTCGTCTCCGGTGTCGTCGACCGCGATCTGCCGATCGGCGACGCGCTCGCCGCTCCACGGGTGTCCTCGCGCAACGGGAGCTCCACCGAGCTCGAGCCCTCGCTCGCCGGGGGCCCGGTCGGGGACGACATGCGGCGGCGAGGCCACCAGGTCAAGGAGGTCTACCGGCTCGGCAATGCCACCGGCATCCGGGTGCACGACCGACGGGACCTCGAGGCCGCCGCCGAGCCGACCCGCGCCGGAGGTGGGTCGGCCATGGTCGTCGACCCGGACTGGTGGCGGTACTCGAGCAGGCCCTGAGGTGGCTCTCGCGGGGCTGCCGAGGTCGGTCGCGGCCTAGGCTCTCGGTGTGGAGCTGCTGCGGGATGTCACGTGCGGCGGCTGGCTGCTCGCCCGGGTGGGTGACTGGGGTCGAGTCGGCGGTGTCGCCGGTGCCGGCTTCGCGGCCTATGCCCGGGTCCTGCACCCGGTCCCCGTGACCCGGCTGGACCTGTCCGACGTCGACACGTGGGGGATGCCGCGCGTGCTCGTGGAGACCCGCTGGCCGTGGGCGGAGATCGCCTCCCGGCAGGGGCTGACGATGCACCCGCTCGTGCAGTTCAACCGACTGGCCGATCTGCACAGCGGCGTGCAGTTCGCGGACGGGTGGCAGGTCGGTCAGACGCGCGAGGGGTGCCTGGACGTCGACCTGCTCGCCGGGCTGACCGGGCACCTCCGCGATGCGACGGCGACGCCCGACGACCTCGTCGCCGGGATCTGGGCCGGCTGGGGTGAGCTGTCCGGCTCGGCGTCCGTCGTCTACCTCTCGGACGACGCCGGGCTGCAGGCTGGTGGGCGCGGCGCCGGATGCAGCGGGAGTCCGAGCGGCGGCGTGCGGCCTCGCTCCGGCCCGAGGTGCGTCGAGCCGTGCGGCGCGGGCCGCTCCTGCAGCTGCCCGGGCGCGAGTGTCTGCTCTTCGCGACCTCGTCCGCCGAGCTGGCCGACCCGACATGGCCGGGGCGCGCGGGGATCGGGGTCATGGCAGAGGCGCCCGAGCTCGGCCCGCAGATCATCTGGCCCGCAGGCCGCGAGTGGGTCGTCGCGAGCGAGATCGACTGGGACAGCACGATCGTCGCCGGCTCACGTGAGCTCGTCGACGCGGTCCTCGCGGACGAGCGGTTCGAGGCCTACGAGGTCGACGAGAGCAGTGACCTCACCTGGGAGGGTGACCTGATCAACCCCCCGCGGGCCGGCTGGTCCGCAGGACCCTGAAGCTCTTGCTCGTCGCCGCCCGCTCCGTGGGCAGCCCGAGCTCGTCGGTGATCCAGCGGGCGTACCCGTCGGCGCCGAGGTTCTTGCCGATGACGAGGTGGGCGTCGGCTCCCTGCGTCAGGCGGGGGAGCCAGGTGCCCAGCAGCTCCTGCACCGCGGGCTTGCCGATGCGGATCGGCGGATTGGACCAGATCGCGGCGAAGGCGAGGTCGGCCGGCACCTCGTCCGGTCGGGCCGTCCGCACATTGGTCAGGCCGAGCGTGGCCGCATTGCGGCGGGTGAGGTCGAGCGCGCGCTCGGTCACGTCGACGGCCCAGACGGTGGCCTCGGGGGAGAGCAGGGCGAGGCTGAGGGCGATGGGCCCCCAGCCGCAACCGATGTCGAGCAGGTCGCCGGCCGCAGGGGGTGCGGGCACCTCGTCGAGCAGGATCGCCGTCGCCTTGTCGACGCCGCCGGGGGAGAAGATGCCGCCGGCCGTCTCCACCGTGACCTCACGGCCGGCGAGGGTGAGCTGCCGCGGGCGGCGCTCGGCGTCGGTCGCGGCCGGGGAGTCGGTGAAGTAGTGCTCGGTCACGGGGATCACCCTAGGTGTAACTGGGCATGACCTTGGTGACGCGGGTCTTCGGTGGGTGGTGGCAGGCGCGGTGGTGTCGGGGGGAGGTGGTAGGGATGTCGTCGAGAAGTTGTCCCCACCCCCTCTTGACGGCATTCGAACAGGTGTTCGATACTGGGTGAGCGAGGGGAGGTGCGATGAGCGGGCAGACACAGCAAGTGCAGTCGGGGGAGCGAGTTGGTCTGCCGAGGCGTCTTCGGGGGATGCTCGCGGAGTTGGCTGCGGCTCGCCCTGAGGGGTTGAGCGAGGCGGACCTGCTCGAGGTCATCACGTTGGGTGAGGCGTTGAAGGGGTCGCTGGCTGGGGTGCAGGCGCGGGCGACGGCTCGGTTCGTCGCGGAGCGGGACGCGCGGATCGGTGAGCAGAAGCAGGCGGGGGAGATCAGTGCGCGTGAGGCGACGTCTCGGCGGCGCGGGTCGCGGTGTGACGTGGCGTTGGCGCGGCGCTGCTCGCCCAGCCAGGCGGACCGGCACGTGGGGTTGGCCAAGGCGTTGGTGGAGGACTTGCCGCACACACTGCAGGCGTTGACCTCGGGTGAGGTGGGTGAGTGGCGGGCGACGATCGTCGCGAGGGAGACGGCGTGCCTGTCCCACGAGGACCACGTGATCGCCGACGAGCGGTTGTCGGGGTGCCTGACCACGTTGGGGGATCGGCAGCTGCGGGCTGCTGCGCACCGGGTGACGGTGGACCTGGACCAGGAATCCCTGGTGCGCGAGGAGGGAGCGGGCGGTGGCGTCGCGGCGGGTGAGCATCCGCCCCGCGGCCGATGGGATGGCGTGGTTGAGCGTGCTGGGCCCGATGGTCGACGTCGTCGGGGCGTTCGCGGCGCTCAAGGCCGCCGAGCAGGCCCGGTTCGTCGCGACCGGCGACCCCGAGACGGACGCGGCACGTGCCGCGGATGACCGGGGGCGTGGGGCGTGGATGACCGACACCGCTCTGGAGCGGCTCTCGGGCCGGGCGCAGGGGCAGACGCAGCCGGTCGAGATCGGCCTGGTGATGAACGAGAGCCTCCTGATCCCCACCAGCGACACCGCCGGCGAGTCCGAGAGCGGCGTGGAGGTGGTCGGCCACGGCCCGATCCCCGCGGGTACGGCGCTGGAGCACCTGCTGAGTCTCCTCGAAGACGCGAGTGATGCTGAGGGCCGTGACACGGCGACGTGGTTGCGCCGATTGTGGACCACCCCCGACGGCAAGGACCTGGTGGCGATGGACTCCACCCGCCGCCTCTTCGCGGGCGGGCTGCGCAGGTTCATCCACGCCCGCGACGCCGGGACCTGCCGTGTCCCGTGGTGCGGGGCCCCGATCCGGGACATCGACCACATCACCCCACACGCATCCGGCGGCGCCACCAGCGCGGCTGGTGGGTGGGGGACCTGTCAGGCGCACAACCTGGTCAAGGAGACCCCCGGCTGGCGGGCCGAGGTGATCTCGACCGGGCTCGACCCCGGAGGCGGGGCCCACGAGGTGGTCATCACCACCCCGACCGGCAGCGACCACCACTGCCTTGCCCCACCACTCCTCGGGCACGGACGGGGTCGCGACACTGACCCCCTTCGTCGCGGGGCGGGTCCACGGGCCGACCTGCACTGGTCGCCCGTGGAGGAGTACCTCTCCGAGCTCGCTGCCTGAGCCCGGCGGGCGGTCAGTCGACGTCCTCGTCGACCCAGTCGAGGGTCTTGGAGATCGCCTTGGTCCAGTTACGGTGCAGTCGCTCGACCTCGGTCTCGTCCATCGACGGGGACCACCGCTCGTCCTCGGTCCAGTTGTCGACGATCTCGTCCGTCGACTCCCAGTAGCCGACGGCCAGCCCGGCCGCGTAGGCAGCACCGAGCGCAGTGGTCTCGGCGATCTTGGGGCGCACGACGTCGACGCCGAGGATGTCGGCCTGGAACTGCATGAGCGTCTCGTTGGCGACCATGCCGCCGTCGACCTTGAGCTCCGTGAGCCGGCCGCCCGCGCGCTCGGCATCCTCCTGCATCGCGTCGAGCACGTCGCGGGTCTGGTAGGCCGTCGACTCGAGCGCGGCCCGGGCGATGTGGCCCTTGTTGGCGAAGCGCGTCAGACCGAGGATCGCCCCCCCGGGCGTCGGGGCGCCAGTGCGGGGCGAAGAGCCCGGAGAAGGCCGGCACGAAGTACACGCCGCCGTTGTCCTCGACGGTCCCGGCGAGCTGCTCGACCTCGGGCGCCTCGCGGATGAAACCGAGGTTGTCTCGCAGCCACTGGATGAGCGACCCGGTGACGGCGATCGAGCCCTCCAGCGCGTACACGGCCGGCTCGTCGCCGAGCTGGTAGCAGACCGTCGTCAGCAGGCCGTTGTCGCTCGTGACGATCTCCGTGCCCGTGTTGAGCAGCATGAAGTTGCCCGTGCCGTACGTGTTCTTGGCCGTCCCCGGCGTCAGGCAGGCCTGGCCGAAGGTCGCCGACTGCTGGTCGCCGAGGATCCCCGCGATGGGCGTGCCGTTGAGGACGCCCGGCTTGCACTCGCCGTAGACCTCGGACGAGGAGCGGATCTCGGGCAGCACCTGCAGGGGCACCCCGATCGCCTCGCAGATGGCCTCGTCCCACTGCAGCGTGCGCAGGTCCATGAGCATCGTGCGCGAGGCATTGGTGACGTCCGTGACGTGCACGCCGTCGTTCTCGCCGCCGCCGGTGAGGTTCCACAGCACCCAGGTGTCCATCGTCCCGGCGAGCAGCTCGCCCGCCTCCGCCCGCTCGCGGGCGCCCTCGACGTGGTCGAGGATCCACGCGATCTTGGGCCCGGCGAAGTAGGTCGCGAGCGGCAGGCCGCAGACCTCCTTGAAGCGGTCGAGCCCGCCGTCGGCCGCGAGCTCGTCGACGATCCCCTGGGTGCGGGTGTCCTGCCAGACGACCGCGTGGTGGATCGGTTGGCCGGTCGCCTTCTCCCACACGACGGTCGTCTCACGCTGGTTGGTGATGCCGACGGCCTCGATGTGGCCGCTGTTGAGATTGGCCTTGCCGAGGGCCCCGCCGATGACCCGGCGCGTGTTGCCCCAGATCTCCAGCGCGTCGTGCTCGACCCAGCCGGCCCGCGGGAAGATCTGCTCGTGCTCGATCTGGTCGGTCGCCACGACCGCCCCGTCACGGTCGAAGACCATCGCCCGGGTGCTCGTCGTCCCCTGGTCGATGGCCAGCACGTAGGTCGTCGCAGCGCTCATGGCCGCATCCTGTCAGGTTTGGGTTCGGCCACGGCGGCAGACGCGACTACCTTTGTGCCATGACGACTCCCACACCTCTGGACCCCCAGCAGCGCGCCGAGGCCTGGCGCCGCATCGCGAGCCAGGACCTCGACGTCCTCGTCATCGGGGGTGGCGTCACCGGCGCCGGGGTCGCCCTCGACGCCGCGACGCGCGGCCTGAAGGTGGCGCTCGTCGAGCAGCGGGACTTCGCCTCGGGGACCTCGTCGCGCTCGAGCAAGCTCTTCCACGGAGGGGTGCGCTACCTCGAGCAGCTCAACTTCGGGCTCGTCCGCGAGGCGCTCAAGGAGCGCGAGCTCATGCTCACCCGGATCGCGCCGCACCTGGTCAGGCCGGTCTCCTTCCTCTACCCCCTCGAGCACCCGGTCTGGGAGCGCCCCTACGTCACCGCGGGCCTGACCCTCTACGACACGATGGGCGGCGGCCGGTCCGTGCCGCGGACCAAGCAGCTGACGAAGGGGGGAGTGCGTCGCCTCGTCCCGGCGCTCAAGCCCTCCGCCCACCACGGCGGGCTGCTCTACCACGACGCCCAGTGCGACGACGCTCGCCACACCCTCACCGTCGTGCGCACTGCCGCCTCCTACGGCGCCACGGTGCTCAACTCCGCCAAGGTCACCGGCCTGCTCCACGCCGGTGAGCGCGTCGTGGGCGCCCGGGTGCTCGACGTCGAGACCGGTGACGAGGTCGAGGTGGGGGCCTCGGTGGTCATCAACTGCACCGGCGTGTGGACCGACGACATCCAGACCATGGCCGGGGGGCGGGGGCGCTTCCACGTCCGCGCGAGCAAGGGCGTGCACATCGTCGTCGCCCGTGACCGGGTCAACTCCGAGACCGGCCTGATCCTGCGGACGGAAAAATCCGTGCTCTTCTGCATCCCGTGGGGCACCCACTGGATCATCGGCACGACCGACACCGACTGGAACCTCTCCCGGGCGCACCCCGCTGCGACCTCGGCGGACATCGACTACATCCTCGAGCAGATCAACGGCGTGCTCCTCACGCCGCTGACCCGCGACGACATCCAAGGCGTCTACGCCGGCCTGCGACCGCTGCTCGCCGGGGAGTCGGAGGAGTCCTCGCAGCTCAGCCGCGAGCACGCCGTCGCCCGGCCCCAGCCGGGCCTCATCTCGATCGCCGGTGGCAAGTACACGACCTATCGCGTCATGGCCGCCGACGCCGTCGACGCCGCTCGTGAGGATCTCTCGCCCGGCGTGCCCGACAGCGTCACCGAGCACATTCCGCTGGTCGGGGCCGAGGGCTACCAGGCTCTGGTCAACCAGCTCGACACCCTGAGCCGGCGTCACGACCTGCCGGTCTGGCGGGTGACCCACCTGCTCGACCGTTACGGCTCTATGGCCGTCGACCTCTTCGCCATGATCGACGAGGACCGCTCTCTCGCAGAGCCGCTCGCAGGAGCGGCGGAGTACCTCCGGGTCGAGGTGGTCTACGCGGCGCGCCACGAGGCCACCCTCCACCTCAACGACCTGCTGACCCGGCGCACGCGCATCTCGATCGAGACGACCGACCGGGGTGTCGAGGCGGCCGAGCCGGCAGCCCAGATCCTCGCGGCCGAGCTCGGGTGGGACGAGGAGCGCACGCGCTCGGAGGTCGAGCACTACCTGCGGCGGGTGCAGGCGGAGATCGAGAGCCAGCAGATGACCGAGGACGAGCGGGCCGACGCCGAGCGCACCGAGGCCACCGACATCCGCACCTTGGCAAAGGGCTGACCTCCCGGACACGCCACCGTCACCTGCACACCCTGACCGGTCCACCCGGCGCCCACGGCTCACCTCGGGCGTCTCGTCAGGTGACGTGACGACCGACTCGGCGGTCGTCTGGGCCCGGGCGGACCGCCCTTCGCGGATGGTGGCCACGCTCACGGGGCGAGGCCGCTCCCGCCGCACGATCCGCGGGCCGTGGGTCACGCCGGGCACCGACCACACGGGCAAGATCGACCTGCGCCTTCTCGCACCGGGGCGCCGGCACGAGATCGAGGTGGCCTTCGAGGACGAGCACGGCCGCCGCGGCGAGAGCGCCGACCTGAGCTTCACCACGGCCGACCGGGGCCGGGGGAGCCAGTCCTTCGTCTGGACCGGTGACACCGCCGGGCAGGGCTGGGGGATCAACCCGGACCTCGGCGGGTACGTCGCCTACCGCGCCATGCACGCGACGCGCCCGGACTTCTTCATCCACTGCGGCGACACGATCTACGCCGACGGGCCGATCGAGGCGAGCGTCACCGTGCCCGACGGGCAGGTGTGGCGCAATCTCGTGATCCCCGAGGTGTCTGACGTTGCCCAGACCCTCGCCGAGTTTCGCGGGCGTCACCGCTACAACCACCTCGACGGCAACCTGCGCGCCATGTACGCCGACGTCCCCGTGATCGCCCAGTGGGACGACCACGAGACGACGAACAACTGGTACCCGGGCGAGGTCCTCGAGGACCCCCGGTACGACCGCGAGCGGCGCGTCGACGTCCTCGCGCGCTACGCCAAGCGCGCGTGGTGGGAGTGGCAGCCGATCAGCAACGGTCAGGACCGACGCGACGGGCAGCGCATTCACCGCAGGGTCTCGCGTGGTAGGCACCTCGACGTCTTCTGCCTCGACATGCGCACCTTCAAGGACCCCAACACCCCGGGTCTCGAGCAGCGCCGCACCAGCCTCATCGGCGACGAGCAGGTCCGCTGGCTCGCCCGTGAGCTCAAGCGTTCCACCGCGACGTGGAAGGTCATCTCGGCCGACCTGCCGCTCGGCATCGTCGTGCCCGACGGCGATGCCCAGGAGTCCCTCGCCAATGCCGACGATGGTGCGCCGCTCGGCAAGGAGATCGAGCTGGCCTGGCTGCTGCGTGAGATCAAGCACGTGCCCGGAGTCGTGTGGATCACCGCCGACGTGCACTACTGCGCCGCCCACCACTACAGCCCTGAGCGAGCGGCCTTCACCGACTTCGCGCCCTTCTGGGAGTTCGTCGCCGGGCCGATCAACGCGGGCACCTTCGGGCCCAACGAGATGGACGGCACCTTCGGCCCCCGGGTCGACTTCGTCAAGAGCGCCGATCACCCCAACCAGTCGCCGCGGGGCGGCAACCAGTTCTTCGGTCACGCCGACATCGCCGACGACGGCACGCTGACCGTCACCCTGCGCGACGCGCAGGGGACGGTGCTCTACACGCGGGAGCTGTCGCCGGAGCGCTGACCGGCGTCCTCGAGGACGATCGGGCGCCGCCCTTCGCCGCGCACGAGGGCGAACCACGCGATCGTCAGCAGCACGAGCGCCCCCGCACCGACGAGGAAGGCATTGCGTCCGTCCTCGGTCGTCGCGAGCAGGACGATGACGCCGACCATGAAGGTCATCGCGATGAGGTTGAGCACGGGGAAGAAGGGCATCGCGAAGCCGCCGGGCCGGGCACCCTCGCGCGCCATGCGGGCGCGCATCCGCAGGTGCGCCAGCAGGATCATCAGCCAGGTGAAGACCGTGGCGAAGGAGGCGATCGCGGCGACGAAGAAGAAGAGCCGGTCCTCGATGACGAGGAAGAGCACGAGGCCGACTCCGCCTGCGGCAAACATGCACACGACCGGGTAGATCGGGATGTGCGCCCGCGGGGACAGGTGGAGGAAGGAGCGCGGGGCGTGCCCCTGCTCGGCGAGGCCGTACATCGTCCGGGAGCAGGCGTAGAAGATCGCGTTCATCGCGGACAGGGCGGCTGTGAGGACGACGAAGTTCATCACGTGCTGCGCCGCCGGCACCTGGAGCGCGGCGAAGACCTCGACGAAGGGGGAGGACTCACCGGTGACCTCGTCCCACGGGATGATCGACATGATCACCGCGAGCGCCGCGACGTAGAAGAGCAGGATGCGGAAGGGCACGGTGTTGACCGCGCGCGCGATGGAGTGCTCCGGGTCGTCGGCCTCGCCGGCCGTCATCCCGAGCGTCTCGATGCCGCCGAATGAGAAGACGACGACGCTGAAGCTCATGATGATGCCCCACAGGCCGAAGGGGGGCGAAGCCGTCGTGGCTCCACAGGTGGGCGAAGTCCGGGGTCGTGCCGCCGACCTCGCGTCCCCAGAGGATGAGCGCGAGTCCACCGACGACGAGGGCGATGATCGCCGTCACCTTGATGAGGGAGAACCAGAACTCCATCTCCCCGAAGACCCGCACCGCCATGAGGTTGAGCGCCCCGATGAGGGCGATCGCCGCCGCCATCCACACCCAGCCGGGGACCCCGGGGAACCACAGCCCCATGTACGTCGCGACGGCCGTCATGTCGGCGATGGCGACGACGGCCAGCTCGAGCCAGAAGACCCAGCCGACGATGAAGCCCGCGTACGGGCCGAGGAAGGAGCCTGCGTACTGGGCGAAGGACCCTGCGACGGGGTGGCGCACGGCCATCTCACCGAGGGCCCGCATGACGACGTAGACCATGAAGCCGGCGACGGCGTAGGCGACGAGGACGGCGGGGCCGGCGGCCTGGATGGTCTCGGACGATCCGTAGAAGAGGCCGGTGCCGATGGCGGTGCCGAGCGCGATGAACTGCACGTGGCGGGGGGTTCAGCCCGCGGTCGAGGTGCTCGTGCTCGGGGACGGTGGTGGGGGAGTCGGACACGGCTGGAGACCCTACGCGCTCGCCGGGGGTGCCGCGGCACCGGTGGCAGGATGTCGGTGTGGGGATCTTCAGCCGGCGACGCCGTCCGACTCCACCACCACCCGGGGGCCAACGCGGGGTACCTCGAGGCCGACGACGGTGAGGTCTTCGGCCTGCACAACCTCGCGGCTGCTGCGGCCCGGGCACCGGAGAAGGAGTGGCCGCAGATGGTCGGGCACCCACCTCGACGCGCTGCTCGACAAGCCGGTGCCGGAGGGCCCACCGCACCCGCGGTCCGTCCTCGTGCGTCTGCACCGCCCCGACGAGATGCCGTCGCCACCCGAGTACCACCGTGCCGCGGACGGGTCGATGAGCGTCGTGATCCGCCGGGGCGAAGGGGGCATCGACGTGGTCGTCGAAGGCGCCTTCGCCCGGGCCTTCACCGATGCGGTGGAGGGCGACGAGGACTAATGGCTGGCCTGCGGGCGTTGCAGGGTGAGATCCTGAGGAGAACATGACAGAACCACTGCGCAGCGCCCACGACGGCGGCGACGACATCACCATCAACCCGACCATCGACCGGGTCCTCTCCCGACGCGCCCAGGCGCTCGCCGACGACGACGGCTTCGTCGACAGGAGCGACTACGACGGCGAGCAGCTCGACCGCGAGGAGCGCTCCGCCCTTCGCCGTGTCCAGGGCCTGTCCACCGAGCTCGAGGACATCACCGAGGTCGAGTACCGCCAGCTGCGGCTCGAGCGGGTCGTCCTCGCCGCGGTGTGGACCGACGGCCGGGTCGAGGACGCCGAAAACTCGCTGCGAGAGCTCGCCGCGCTCGCCGAGACGGCCGGCTCGGAGGTGCTGGCCGGTGTCCTCCAGCGCCGGCAGAACCCCGACCCGGGCACCTACCTCGGCTCGGGCAAGGCCCTCGAGCTGCGCGACATCGTCGTGGCGGAGGGGGCCGACACCGTCGTCTGCGACGACGAGCTCAGCCCGAGCCAGCGGCGCGCCCTCGAGGACGTCGTCAAGGTCAAGGTCATCGACCGCACGGCGCTGATCCTCGACATCTTCGCCCAGCACGCGACCTCGCGCGAGGGTCGCGCGCAGGTCGAGCTGGCCCAGCTGACCTATCTCCTGCCGCGTCTGCGCGGTTGGGGTGAGTCGATGTCCCGGCAGGCCGGCGGTCAGGCCGCCGGCGGTCAGGGCATGGGCTCGCGTGGCCCGGGTGAGACGAAGATCGAGCTGGACCGTCGCCGGATCAACTCGCGCATCGCCAAGCTCAAGCGCGACATCGCGGGGATGAAGACCCACCGCGACACGAGCCGCTCCTCCCGCCGGCACAACGGCACGCCGTCGGTCGTCATCGCCGGCTACACCAATGCCGGCAAGTCCACCCTGCTCAACCGGCTGACCCACGCGGGCGTGCTCGTCGACAACCAGCTCTTCGCGACCCTCGACACGACGGTGCGGCGCTCCGAGACCGCCGACGGGCGCGAGTTCACCCTCGCGGACACCGTCGGCTTCGTCCGCCACCTGCCCGAGCAGCTCGTCGAGGCCTTCCGCTCGACGCTCGAGGAGGTCGGCGACGCCGACCTGCTGCTGCACGTCGTCGACGGCTCGCACCCCGACCCCGAGGGGCAGATCTCCGCCGTCCGCAGCGTCCTCGCCGACGTCGACGCGACCGACGTCAAGGAGGTCGTCGTCATCAACAAGGCGGATGCGGCCGACCCCGAGGTCGTCGACCGGATCCTGCGCAACGAGCGCTACTCCGTCGCCGTCTCGGCGCGCACGGGCCAGGGCATCCCCGAGCTGCTCGACCTCGTCGCGGAGGAGCTGCCCCGACCGGACATCGACGTCGAGGTGCTCGTGCCGTATGCGCGCGGTGACCTCGTCAGCCGACTGCACGACGAGGCCGAGATCCTCGCCGAGGAGCACGTCGCCGAGGGCACCCACCTCCGGGCACGGGTGCACGGTGACCTCGCGGCCGAGCTCACCCCCTTCGCCGCCGCCGGCTGACCTCAGAGGGCGAGCAGCACGCCCAGCCCGATCATCGTCACGCCGATGACGGCGTCGAGGACGCGCCACGTCCGCGGGCTCGCCAGCGGTCGGGCCAGCGCCCGGGCGCCGAGGGCGAGGCCGGTGAACCACACCGTGCTGCCGACCACGGCGCCGCCGGCGAAGGCCCACCGCTCGTCCTCGAAGCCGTTGGCGATCGACCCGAGCATGAGGACGGTGTCGAGGTAGACGTGGGGGTTGAGGAAGGTGATCGCGAGGGTCGTCGCGACCACGGACCCCCTGGAGGCGGGTGCGGTCGCCCCGAGACCAGTGGGGCGGGTGGCGCGACGCAGGGCGAGCAGGCCGTAGCCGACGAGGTAGGCGGCGCCGACCCACGTGACGACGCGCACCAGCCCGGGGTGGCTGCTCACGAGCGCCCCGACCCCACCCGTGCCGAGGGCGATGAGCGTGGCGTCCGCGGCGATGCAGATCGCCACGACCGGCAGCAGGTGCTCACGACGGATGCCCTGGCGCAGGACGAAGGCATTTTGCGCACCGATGGCGACGATGAGCGTGAGGCCGGTGAGCAGACCGGCGAGGGCAGTGGTGAGCACGGGGCAACGCTAGGTGGACGTGGCGAGCAAGCCCAGCGAAAGATCCTTGGGGATCATTAGCATTGCTTCATGCAGCTCGATCAGCTGCGAGCGCTGCTCGCCGTCATCGACACCGGGACCTTCGACGCCGCCGCCGGCGTGCTCCACGTGACCCCCTCGGCGGTGAGCCAGCGGATCAAGGCGCTCGAGCGCGATGCCGGCCGGGTGCTCGTCCAGCGCACCGCCCCCTGCCGTGCTACGGCTGCGGGGGAGACGCTCGTGCGCACGGCCCGCCAGATGGTCCTGCTCGAGGACGAGGCGCGTGCCGCGCTGGGCGAAGGGAGTGACGCCCCCGTCGCGCTGCCGGTCGCGGTCAACGCCGACTCCCTCGCGACGTGGTTCGCGCCGGTGCTCGGGGCGGCCGCGGGCTGGGAGGGCACCCGGCTGCAGCTCGAGGTCGAGGACGAGGAGTACAGCGCTGACCACCTGCGTCGGGGTGGGGTGGTCGGGGCCGTGACGGCCAACCCCGTACCGGTGTCAGGCTGCCGCACCGAGCCGCTCGGCGCGATGCGGTACCTCCCGGTGGCCGCTCCGCAGCTGGCGGAGCGCTTCGCCCGGGGCCGCGGGTACGACTGGTCGGCGATGCCGGTGCTGCGCTTCAACGCCAAGGACGACCTGCAGCTCGGGGTGCTGCGCGACCTCGGGGTGGGTGCGCCGCCGCCGACCTCGCAGGTGCCCTCCTCCGAGGGCTTCGTCGCGGCGGTGCGGGCCGGGCTCGGCTGGGCGATGGTCCCCGAGGCCCAGCTCGAGGACGACCTCGACACCGGCCGCCTCGTGCTGCTGCGCCGCCGGGAGCACCGCGACGTGCCGCTGCACTGGCAGGTCTGGACCCTGGCCACCCCACGCATCGCGCGGCTCACCGACGCGGTGCACGACGCGGCCCGGAGGCTGCGTCCGGTGCGGGGGGCCGCAGGTCTTCCGGTTGTCGGTGCGCAGGCCTAGCGTCGGGCCATGGCATCGAAACTCAACCCGTACCTCAACTTCGACGGCAACGCCCGCGAGGCGATGGAGTTCTACCAGTCGGTGCTCGGCGGTGAGCTGCTCGTCCACACCTTCGGCGACAGCATGCCCGATGCCGGCGAGATCGCCGACCAGGTCATGCACGCCAGCCTCGTCACCGAGGCCGGCTACACGATCTTCGCCAGCGACACCCCGCCCGGGATGGCCCGCACCCTCGGCACCTCGGTGACGGTCAGCATCAGCGGTGACGACACCGAGCAGGTGCGCAGCTACTGGGCCGGGCTCACCGCCGGGGCCCAGATCGAGATGCCCCTCGAGATGCAGATGTGGGGCGACGAGTACGGCTCCTTCACCGACCGCTACGGCATCCCGTGGATGGTCAACATCAGCGGGAGCTGAGCACGTCCGAGCTCGTCGCGACGACGATCTGGGGCGCGTAGAGCCCCATGACCTGCAGCGCCGCGGCGTGGCTGTCCTCGCTGGAGCCGGCGCAGGCATCGGCGGCCACCACGACGGTGGCGCCAGCGTCAGCGGCGGGGAGCGCGGTGGAGATGACGCAGCAGTCGGTCGAGACGCCCGCCAGCACGAGGGTGGGCGTCTCGCCGGTCGTGCGGGTGATGCCCTCGCCCCACTTGCCGAAGGTCGACACGTCGACCGTGCCCCGGCTGCTCCAGCCGTTGGCCGGGGAGACGAGGTCGAAGAGCGGGTCGGTCGCCGGTCGGTCGGCGAAGGACCAGCGCTCGAAGTAGGGCCCCCACGAGCCCGGACGATCGGCGCCCGGCACCCACCGGGTCACCAGCGTGCGGTCCGCTCCGAAGCCCGAGCGCAGGCTCTTGATCGGGCCGAGCGCGTCGTCAAACATGGGCGACCCCCACTCGGAGCCGCGGTCGGCGAAGACCCGCTGGGGGTCGATGACGACGAGCCAGGCGTCGGAGAGGTCGGGCAGCTCGCTCATGCCTGCTCCTCCTGGCGGCGCACGGTGCCCCGGCGCGCGACCCAGGTGATGACGAAGGCGAGCACGAGGGCGACGATGACGCCGAGGTTGGCGTAGGACCAGTCGCCGGCCCAGTAGTTGCCCGCCGGGTCCTCGACGAGCTCGGTGCCCATGAAGGCCTTGAGCAGATAGCCCTGCCAGTTGTTCCACGTCGAGTCCGGCATGGCGTTGGTGACCAGTCCCCAGCCGATGACCGAGGTGAGCACCATCGTGCCGACGGAGGTCCAGTCGATCGACCCGTAGCGACCGCGGGCGTCGAAGAGGGCCTCCTCGTCGTAGTCACGGCGGCGCAGCGCGAGGTCGGAGAGGAAGATGCCGGCCCACGCCGCGAGCGGCACGCCGAGGGTGATGAGGAAGGACTGGAAGGGCCCGAGGAAGTTTTCGGCGAAGAAGACGACGTAGATCGTGCCGAGGGTAAGCAGCAGCCCGTCGAGACCGGCAGCCGCGGGGCGGGGGATGCGCACGCCGAGGCTGAGCAGCGTCAGGCCGGAGGAGTAGATGCCGAGCACGGCACCGGAGACGAGTGCGAGGACCGCCGCGACGCCGAAGATCACGAGGTACCAGGTCGGCAGGATCGTCGCGAGCGTGCCGACGGGGTCGGCGGCGATGCCGGCGCTCAGGGCCTCGTCCGAGCCGGCGAGGCCGATGCCGTAGGCGACGAGGAGGGCGGGGGCGAGGGCGCCGCCCAGGGTGTTCCACGCGACGATCGCGCCGGAGGGGGCCTGGCGGCTCTGGTAGCGCGACCAGTCGGCGGCGATGTTGATCCACCCGAGCCCGAAGCCGGTCATCACCATGATGAGGGCGCCGAGGACCTGCTGGGTCGAGCCACCTTCGAGCGCGGTGAGCGCCGACCAGTCGATGTGGCGCACGGTCAGGGCGAGGTAGAGCAGGGTCGCGATGCCGGTGAGCCAGGTGAGCACCGACTGCAGCCGCATGATCAGGTGGTAGCCCGCGACGGAGGCGGTGACGATGAGGGCCGCGACGACGAGCATCGCGACGACCTTGGTCGGCGTGCCGCCGCCCCAGCCGAGCTCGCGCATGACGGTCGCCGTGGCGAGCGTCGCCATGATCGCGAGGAAGGTCTCCCAGCCGATGGAGACCACCCACGAGACGACGCCGGGGAGCTTTTGCCCCTGCACGCCGAAGGCGGCCCGCGAGATGACCATGGTCGGTGCCGACCCGCGCTTGCCGGCGACGGCGACGAGCCCGCACAGCAGGAAGGAGACCACGATGCCGACGAGGGAGACGACGAGGGCCTGGAGGAAGGAGATGCCGAAGCCGAGGACGAAGCTGCCGTAGGAGATGCCGAAGACCGAGACGTTGGCGGCGAACCACGGCCAGAAGAGGTCAGCGGGTCGGGCGGTGCGATCCGCCTCGTCGATGATCTCGATACCGGTGGTCTCGACGCCCGCGCGGCGGACGGACTCGAGGGAGTCAGCGCTCATTCGGGCAGAATCGCACAGGTGGAGACCCTGAGGAGCCGGTGGCACGCCGATGTCACCGCACTGTGCCCGACCGCGCTGCCGGAGCGGGTCGCTGCCGAGGTCACCGACCTGCTCGACCGCTGGCTCAAGGACCACCGCTCGTACCACGACGCCGTCCACCTGGCAGAGGTCCTCGCGGCCCTCGACGAGCTGCACGAAGGGGGTGACCTCCCCGCCCTCGAACGGCGCCTCGCAGGGCTGGTTGCCTGGTACCACGACGCCGTGTACGACCCGGCGGCCCCGCCGGGGGCCAACGAGGAGGCGTCTGCGGTGCTCGCCGAGGAGCGGCTCACCGCGCTCGGCCTGCCGGCCGAGCGCGTGGCGCACGTGGCGACCCTGGTGCGCGACAGCGCGACCCACGAGATGAGCAGCACCGACGCGGCCGCCCGCGCCTTCCACGACGCCGACCTGTGGGTGCTCGCCGCGCCGACCGAGCGCTTCGACGCCTACTGCCACCAGGTGCGCCTCGAGTACGGCGACTACTCCGACGCGGACTACGCACGGGGGAGGGCGACGGTGCTCACCCCCTTCGTCGACCGGGAGCGGCTCTACCTCACCGACCACGCGCACCGGCGGTGGAGCGGTCGAGCCCGCGTCAACCTGCGACGCGAGCTCGACCGGCTCCGGTGTGGCCCGTGAGGGCCTCCGGTCAGGGCGTGTAGGCGGAGTTCTCCAGCGACAGGTAGTACTGGATGTTGTCGCCGACCACCGCTGCCCAGTCGACGGTGATGGTCAGCCGGGTGACGTTGCCGTCGGAGTCCATCCACGAGCACTTCTGCGTCTCGTCGGCGACGAGCGCGATGCCCCCCTGGCACGACAGGGTCACGTCGGAGGGGATCGTGCCCTCGGCGTGGTCCTCGACCTTCTGCGTCAGCGTGTTGACGTCGATCTTCTTCGAGGTGTCGGTGTTCGGCGTGGACCCGGCGGGAGGGGTGCTGGGCGCATCGCCCGAACCAAAGGTCGGGCTCGACGTGGAGCTGGCCGTCGTGCTCGGCGTGAAGGTCGGTGCGGACGTGGTGCTCTGGTCCGTGGGCTCGGAGGTCTGGCTCTGCTCCTGCGACGACTCGGTGACCGTCACGGTCGAGCCGCCGTCGCCGATACCGCCGCAGGCGGACAGGCCGAGGGCGGCGATCGCGACGAGCGCGCAGGATCGGGCGGTGGTCAGGTGCTTGCTCATGTGCTGGATGTCCCCTTGTGTCCGGTGCTCGATGAGTGGGTTGGTGCGCCACCCAGCGTAGGAGGCCGGTGGCGAGATCGCCTGACGAGCCGCGGAGGACCGGCGCGGGTCAACCTGCGTCGGGAGACCGCCCGGATCGCTCGGCCTGCGTGACCCGCAGCCCGCTGCGGATGAGGCGGCGGATCAGGTCGCTCCCCGCGACCGGCTGGGCGCCGGCGGCCACGACCTCGTCGTAGCGCTCGGCGGGCACGTCGTAGTGGTCCTCGTCGAAGAGGCGCCGTGGCAGGCGCACCCGCTCGGCGAAGTCGTGCAGCTCCGCCAGGGAGGTGTCCGACACGAGGTGGCTCCACGTGTGGCCCCAGCCGGGCCACGTGGGTGGGTCGACGAGGATCACAGCGGGTCGAGGATCCGCTGGAGGAAGGCCTGCGTGCGCGGCTGCTGCGGGTCGAGGATGACCCGCTCGGGGGGGCCCGTGCTCGACGACGAGCCCGCCGTCGATGAAGAGCACCTCGTCGGCGACCTCGCGCGCGAAGCGGATCTCGTGGGTGACGACGACCATCGTCCAGCCGGCCTCGGCGAGGTCGCGCATCACGGCGAGCACCTCGCCGACGGTCTCCGGGTCGAGGGCGGAGGTCGGCTCGTCGAAGAGCACGACCGCCGGCCGCTGGGCGAGGGCCCGGGCGATGCCGACGCGCTGCTGCTGGCCGCCGGAGAGCTGGTAGGGGTACTTGTCGGCGTGCTCCGACAGCCCGACCTGCTCGAGGAGCGTCCGGGCCCGCTCCCGCGCGGCCTCGGGGTCCTCGCCCTGGACGACGACCGGGCCCTCGGTGATGTTGTCGAGGGCGCTCTTGTGGGCGAAGAGGTTGTGGCCCTGGAAGACGAAGCCGCTCTGCGCCCCGAGCGCCTCGACCTGCGCACGCTGTCCCCGGGGGAGGCTGCCGCGCCGGCTCGGGGTGAGCTCGGCGAAGTCGACGCTCGCGCCGCCGATGGTGATGACGCCGGAGTCGGGCCGCTCGAGCCCGCCGAGCGCCCGCAGCAGCGTCGTCTTGCCCGAGCCCGAGGGGCCGAGGACGACGCTCACCTCGCCGGTGCCGACCTCGAAGGAGATGTCCTGCAGGACCTCTTTGTCACCGAAGCTCTTGCGCACGTGCTGCACGGTGACGGCGGGGGTGCCTGCCTCAGGCTGCGACATAGCGGCTGAACCTCTCCTCGGCACGGTCCTGGACGAGCGAGAGGACCGTGCAGATGATCCAGTAGTAGAGCGCGGCCAGGCCGAACATCGGCATGTACTGGAAGGTCGGGGCGGCCGCGAAGCGGGCCGCCTGGGTCAGCTCGACGACGAGGATGATCGACGTGAGCGAGGTGTCCTTGAGCAGCGAGATCAGCGTGTTGGACAACGGCGGGATCGCCGTGCGGGCCGCCTGCGGCAGGATGATCCTGCGTAGTGCGGTCGTGCGGCTCATGCCGATGGTCTGCGCGGCCTCCCACTGGCCGCGGGGGATCGACTCGATCGCCGAGCGGATGATCTCGGCCGCGTAGCCACCGACGTTGAGCGAGAGGGCGATGACCGCCGCGACGAAGGGCGGGAAGTCCACCCCGATCTCCGGCAGTGCGTAGAAGATGAGGAAGAGCTGCACGAGCAGCGGTGTGCCGCGGATGACCGAGATGTAGGCGCGCGCGAGACCGCGGGGGAGCGCCGACGTCGACATCCGACCGATGGCCGTGACGAGGGCGAGCGCGAGCCCGACGACGAAGGAGATCGCGGTCAGCGGGATGGTGACGGCGATGGCCTTCCACGCCATGGGCCAGGCATTGGTCTTGACGAGGTCCCAGGAGCTCGGGGTGGCGTTGTCGGCGCTGAAGTACTTGTCGTAGATCTGCTGGGTGGTGCCGTCCGCCTCCATCTCGGCCAAGGCCTTGTTGATCTCCGGCATGTAGCCGGAGCCCTTCTTGGCGGCGAAGACGGACTGCGCCTTGTCATCGGTCTCGGCGACGACCTTGACCCCGGGGTCGGGGGCGGTCGCGATGTAGTTGCGCACCGCGAGCTTGTCGTTGACGATCGCGTCGACGCGGCCCTCCTTGAGGCTGGCCATCGCCTCGTTCATGCCGTCGACGCCGACGACGTCGGCGCCGTGCTCCTCGGCCACCTCGGCCCAGCTGCTCGTGATGTTTTCCGCGGCCTTCTTGCCCTTGAGGTCCGAGAGCTGCGTGATGCCCTCCGGGTTGTCCTCGGCGACGACGAGCACGCCGGCGGTGTCGACGTAGGGGTCGGAGAGGTCGTAGAGCTTCTCGCGCTCCGGGTTGACGTTGACCTGGTTGGCGACGATGTCGAATCGTCCGGCGCCCAGCGCGGCAAACATTGAGTCCCACGGGGTGCCGACGAACTCGACCTCGACACCGAGCCGCTCGCCGACCGCCTTGATCACCTCGACGTCGAAGCCGGTGAAGTCGTCGCCCTGCTTGACGGAGAAGGGGGCGTACACCCCTTCGGTCCCGACGCGCAGGGGGTTGGGCACCTTGCTCGCCGTGGTGTCGGAGCGCTCGGTCGGTGCTGCGGACGCCGACGGTGGGGCGAGGAGTGCCGGGCCGAGCGCGAGGGCCAGGGCCAGGAGGAGTTGCGCGAGGCGCCGGGGGAGGGTGATCATCAGGCGTCAGGATATGCCCGCGGTCACAGCCGGCGCAGGGCGGTCGCGAGCACGACGGCCTCGCCGACCCGGTCGGAGGCGTCGAGGTCGACCGTGGCCTCGATGACCCAGTCGCCGTCGCCCTCGGGGTCGGCGAGCGTCTGGCGGACCTCCCACAGCCGCACGTCCGGGGCCTCGTCCGGGTCGAGTCCCGGGGCGGGGCCGCTCGTCTCCTCGACGTGCAGGTGGTGCGGGCCCCGGGCGTCCTGATCGGTGCCGATCCGGTCGTGCTCCTCCCAGTAGTCGCCGAGGGCGACGTCCCAGTCGTCGTACCGCATGACGGGGGAGCGGTCGTCGTCGGCGAGCTCGGCCGCGGCCTGCTCGATGGCAGCGAGGGCGGTCAGGTCGTCGCGCGCGGCCCGCTCGACCCGCTGCCACAGGGCGCCGCGGACCATGGTGCGGAAGGGGCCGGTGCGCGCGGTGAGCGGGCGCGGCGGGGCGGCGGCCTCCCGCCCTTCGGCGAGCCGGGCGGCCGCGTCGGGGTCGGAGAGAGCCTCCCACTCGTCGAGCAGCGACGAGTCGGTCTGGCGGACCGTCTCGCCGAGCCACTCGACGATCTGGGCCAGCTCGGGCGAGGAGTAGCTCTCGGGCACGGTGCGGGTCAGCGTGCGGTAGGCGTCGGTGAGGTAGCGCAGGACGAGTCCTTCGCGGGGGGCGAGGGTGAAGCGGCGCACGAAGTCGGCGAAGGACATGCCCTCCTCCCACATGAGGCGCACGACGGACTTCGGGACGAGGGCCTCCTCCGGCAGCCACGGGTGGGTCTGCCGGTAGGTCTCGAAGGCGGCGGTCAGCTCCTCGGCGAGCGGCCGCGGCCAGGTGATCTCGTCGAGCAGCCGCATCCGCTCCTCGTACTCGATGCCGTCCGCCTTCATCTCGGCGACCGCCTCGCCGCGAGCGGCGTGCTGCTGCGCCATGAGGATCGCGAAGGGCGCCTCGAGGACCGCCTCGATCGTCGAGACGACGTCGAGGGCGTGGGTCGGGGAGTCGGGGTCGAGCAGGTCGAGCGCTGCCAGCGCGAAGGGGGCGAGCGGCTGGTTGAGCGCGAAGTCCGGGGGCAGGTCGAGGGTGAGCGCCACGGTGCGGCCGGTCGGGTCCGGCGCGGGCAGCCGCTCGAGCACCCCGGAGTCGAGCAGGCTGCGCCCCAGACGGATGGCCCGTCGGGCGAGGCGAGCCCTCCCCTTCGCGTCCTCGTGGTTGTCGCGGGTGAGGCGCGAGAGGGCCGCCACCGGGTCACCCGGC
The DNA here is from genome assembly GCF_000297495.1 of Janibacter hoylei PVAS-1. Lineage (GTDB taxonomy): Bacteria > Actinomycetota > Actinomycetes > Actinomycetales > Dermatophilaceae > Janibacter > Janibacter hoylei. The sequence continues at coordinate 142,634 of NZ_ALWX01000022.1, forward strand.
CGGGCGACGACGTTGAGGATCATGGAATTGTCGACCTTCATGCGCGAGCGCAGGGTCTCGGGGGTGGCCGTCGTCAGCTTGGTGAAGGTCTCCTCGGTCCACACGACGAAGCCCTCCGGCGGCTTCTTGCGCTGGACCTTCTTGCGCTTCTTCTCGTCGTCGCCCGCCTTGAGCAGCGCACGGTGGTTGTCGATGACGTGCTCGGGGGCCTGGACGACGACGTAGCCCTCGGTGTCGTAGCCGGCGCGGCCGGCCCGGCCGGCGATCTGGAGGAACTCGCGGACCCGGAGCACGCGGTGGCGGGAGCCGTCGAACTTCGTCAGCGAGGTGAAGAGCACCGTGCGGATCGGGACGTTGATGCCGACACCGAGGGTGTCGGTGCCGCAGATGACCTTGAGCAGGCCGGCCTGGGCGAGCTGCTCGACGAGCCGGCGGTAGCGCGGCAGCATGCCGGCGTGGTGCACGCCGACGCCGCGGCGCAGCATCGCGCCGAGGGTGCGACCGAAGCCCGCGGAGAAGCGGAAGCCGGCGAGCCGGTCGGCGATGGCCTGCTTCTCGTCCGCGTCGAGGAGCTTGAGCGTCTGCAGCAGGCGGGCGTGCTCGGCGGCATTGGCCTGCGTCTGGTGGACGACGTAGACCGGCGCGCGGCGCCACTCGATGATCTCCTCGATCGTCTCCTGGATCGGGGTGAGCGCCCACGAGAAGGTGAGCGGCACTGGGCGCTCGGCGTCCGCGACGACGACGACGTCACGGCCGGTCCGCTCGGCGAGGTCGGTCTCGATGGCCCGGGTGTCGCCGAGGGTCGCCGACATGAGGAGCATCTGCGCCTGGGGCAGCTCGAGCAGGGGGACCTGCCAGGCCCAGCCACGCTCCGGCTCGGAGTAGTAGTGGAACTCGTCCATGACGACGAGACCGACGTCGGCCTCGTTCCCTTCGCGCAGGGCGAGGTTGGCGAGGACCTCGGCGGTGCACACGATGACGGGCGCGTCGGCGTTGACCGAGGCGTCGCCGGTGAGCATCCCGACGTTGTCGGCACCGAAGATCGCGCAGAGGTCGAAGAACTTCTCCGACACGAGCGCCTTGATCGGCGCGGTGTAGAAGGCGACCTCGTCCTTGGCCATCGCGTGGGCGATGGCGCCGGTCGCCACGAGCGACTTGCCGGAGCCGGTGGGGGTGGCGAGCACGACGTGGTCGTCGCCCAGGAGCGCGAGGAGCGCCTCCTCCTGATGGGGGTAGAGCGGGGTGCCCCGCTCCTGCGCCCACCGGGTGAACCGCTCGAAGAGGTCGTCGGGTCCCGTGCCGACGGGTACGTGCAGCGGTTCACTCATCTGGCCATCGTCCCAGCGCGCCGATCCGGGTGTCACCATGGGTCCCGTGACTGCACCACGATCGATCACCACCGATGACCTCTCGCTGCAGCCGCCCGTCGACGACGACGCGCAGCTCGTGGCCGAGCTGATGGACGTGCCCGTCTCCGCGGAGCGACCCGCGCAGATCGTGCGGGGCTGGCGCGAGCACTGGGACGAGCACGGTTACGGAGCCTGGATCGTGCAGGACGGCGTCGGCGCTCGGGTGGGCTTCGTCGGGCTGCGTGCCCACGCCGACTTCATCCGGGTGACGATCCGCGTCGTCGAGGGCGAAGGGAGCGACACCCTCGCCGGGCGGGCGCTGCGGCTCGTCGTCGCGTACTGCCTCGAGTGGCTGCCGGACCTGCCGCTGCGGCTGCGGGTCGCCCCCGAGGACATCTCGACCCGCTTCGTCGCGGAGGCCGCGGGCATGGTGCACGTGCCCGAGCTCGACCACACCGTCGACGGCGACGCGTGGGAGGTCCTCGAGCTGCCCTACGTGCGGATCGCCGACAAGGTCCCCGCACGGGCGCGCGAGGCGATGCTGCGGATGTGGGTCGAGGTCAACGACGCCGGTGGCGCCGTGGGCTTCGCGCCCGGTGCGAGCGAAGGGGAGGTCGCCCGCGTCCTCGACGGGTACATCGCGCGCCTCGGCGACGGCGGGGTGCGGTGCGTCGCGCTGAACTCGCCGCTCGGTGACCTGCTCGGCTTCGGCTTCGTCGTCCGGCCCACCGGCGCGACGGTGGCCCACACCGCCAACCTCGAGCGGATCATGACCGACCCCGGCCGTCGGGGGACCAACCACGGCGCACTCCTCATGGCGGGGCTGCACCGCGCGGCCCGCGAGGCGGGGGTCGAGCTCGTGACGCTCGACTACCGCGGCGGGACCGGGCTCGGGGAGTTCTACACCCGCTACGGCTACACGGAGGTCGGCCGGGTGCCCGGAGGCGTCCGGGTGGCCCCCGGCGACGACCGTGACGGCGTCATCATGGCGCGCTCGTTGTGACCCACCTCGAGCCCTTCGGGTACAAGACCGCCTGGCTGGCGGTCCTCGACCGCTCGCAGGCGCAGGTGGCCGAGGCCCTCGGCCTGACCGGCGGGCGCAACGTCTCGGGTGGCGAGGCCGCCGAGGCCTTCGACGAGGTCGGCCTGCTCCCGCCGGTGCCCGGGGTGGACGGTCGGTGGACCCTGGCGGTCAGCTCCGATCTCGCGGACATCTCGGCCACCCGGCTCGCCTCGCTGTCGGCGCTGCTCGGCACCCGTGTCCAGGCCTTCGCGAGCCACCGGGTCGTCGAGGCCCACCGGTGGCTCCTGGCGGACCGCGGGCGACTGCTGCGCCATGTCGAGGTCGTGGGCGAGAGCGGTGAGCTCGTCTGGGCCGGGGTGTCCACTCCCACCGAGACCGGTCTCGGGCTCCCCGTGCTCGAGGAGATCACCGACGAGGAGGCGCGATTCCAGGTCGTCCTCGACGTCAACGAGGAGACCGTCATGGCGGTCGCGCGCGGCTGGAGCATCGACCCGACGACCCTCAGCGGCGAGGTCCCGGGGCACGCGCTCCTCTTCGACGACGTCGACGAGGGCCCACCCCCGCCTGCGCAGGTCGAGGCGCCCTCGCGCACCCCCTGGCTGTGGTCGAAGCTGGTGCGGCGCAGGACCTAGCATTCGGGCCATGACCCAGACCGATCACGACAGCGCGAGCAGACCCCCCTTCGGCCTGGGGTGGCGAGTCCACGGCGACGGCCGCGGGGTCCGGCCCGGCGAGGTCGTCCTCCCCGGCGAGCGGCTCTCGTGGCCGCGGACGATCGGTCTGGGCGCCCAGCACGTCGTCGCGATGTTCGGCGCGACCTTCCTCGTGCCGCTCATCACCGGCCTCCCGCCGGCGACGACCCTCTTCTTCAGCGGCATCGGCACGATGCTCTTCCTGCTCATCACGGCCGGGCGGGTCCCGAGCTACCTCGGCAGCTCCTTCGCCTTCATCGCCCCGCTCGCCGCGGCGTCGAAGAGCCACGACATGCCCACCGCCCTCGGCGGCGTCGTCATGGCCGGCCTCGCCCTCGCGCTCGTCGGGGTCGTCGTGCAGCTCGCCGGCGACCGGTGGCTGCGGGCCCTCATGCCCCCGATCGTCACCGGCGCGATCGTCGCGCTCATCGGGCTCAACCTCGCGCCGACCGCGAAGGAGAAGTTCGTCCTCTCGCCGGTGACCGCCCTCGTGACGGTCGTCGTCATCCTCCTCGTCACCGTCGCGACGCGAACCCTCTTCTCCCGCATCGCGATCCTTGTCGGTGTCGCCGCCGGCTACGTCACCGCGCTGCTGCGCGACGAGGTCGCCTTCACCAAGGTCGAGGCCGCCGACTGGGTGGGCCTGCCGACCTTCACCGCGCCGCACATCGACCTCGCGGTGGCCGGCCTCTTCGTCCCCGTCGTCCTCGTGCTCGTCGCGGAAAATGTCGGGCACATCCGCTCGGTCGCCTCGATGACGGGGGAGGACCTCGACCCCGTCGCCGGGCGGGCGCTCATCGCCGACGGGCTCGCGACGACCCTCGCGGGTGCCGGCGGTGGATCGGGCACGACGACCTACGCGGAAAACATCGGCGTCATGGCCGCGACCCGCGTGTACTCGACCGCCGCCTACTGGGTCGCCGCGGCCGTCGCCCTGCTGCTGTCCTTCTCGCCGAAGTTCGGCGAGGCGATCGCCACCGTCCCGCAGGGTGTGCTCGGCGGGGCGGGCGTCGTCCTCTACGGGATGATCGGGCTGCTCGGCGCGAAGATCTGGGTCGAGGCCGGGGTCGACTTCGGCAACCCGATCAACCTCATGACCGCCGCCGTGGCCCTGATCATCGGCATCGCCGACTTCACGTGGAATGTCGGCGACCTGCAGTTCGCGGGCATCGCGCTCGGGACGGTCGCCGCCCTCGTCGGCTTCCACGTCATGCGAGGGGTCAACCTCCTGACCCGCGCGGTGCCGGACCCGCTCGAGCCGCTCGACGGATGAAGATCTCCTCATCCAGCCCTCACCTGCGGGTCATGCCCCGTCCGTAGGGTCCACTGCCATGGGGACAGGACGACTGATCGGCCGGGACGGCCTGCTGCTCGTGGCACTGCTGTGCGTGCCGCTGCTCGTGCTGTTCGGCTTCCGGGTCGCGGCAGCGCCCTCCGACCCGCCGCCGGTGCAGGAGCGGCCGCTGCAGCTGACGAGCGAGACCAGCGAGCCGAGCGGTACGTCGACGACGAGGTCGTCCTCGAGCTCGTCGACGACGTCGAAGAGCAGCTCGGCGACGACGTCGAAGACCTCCTCGTCGTCGAAGAGCTCGACCTCGGCCCCCCGCCGCACCACCCCGCCGGCGTCCACACCGCGCCCGACGTGGACCCCGCCTCCGCCGACGCTGACCACCCGCACCCAGGCACCGGTGCCCTCGTACGACGATGACGACGATGACGACGATGATGACGACGACGACGATGACGACGATGACGACGACTGATGCGCGCTGAGCGCCGCCGCCGTCCCCGGCTGGCGAGGGACACGATCGTCGGCTGGATGCTGCTCGTGCTCTTCGTCAGCCTGCTGAGCGTCGTCATCATCGTGCGCGAGAGCCTGCACCTGTCGGTCACCGAGCGGGCCAATGCCGATGTCTCGCAGGAGATCGAGGAGTTTCGCACCTTCACCCAGGAGGGCGTCGACCCCGAGACCTCCAAGCCCTTCACCTCGGCCGAGCGCCTCCTCACCGTCTACCTCACCCGGCAGCGCCCGGGGGAGGGCGAGGTCATCGTCGGCTACGTCGGGCAGTCGGGCGTCGTCACGACCTCGCCGGGGCCACGGACCCCCGACGTCGCGGAGTACGACCTGACCCGCGACCCGGAGCTCATCGCCGCGGCCGAGCGCTCCACCTCGGGCACGACGGACACCGCGGCCGGCGAGATGCGCTGGGCCCGCACGGTCGTCGACGTCCCCGGCGGCGACGACGCGATGCTGCTCGTCGCCGTCTTCACCGACGAGGCCCGCGCCGAGGCGGACGGCACCGTGCGCACCCTCGGCCTCGTCTCCTTCGTCGCCCTCCTCCTGGCCGGCGTCGTCTCGTGGCTCGTCGCCGGGCGGCTGCTGCGCCCGGTGCGCCTCGTCCACGAGGCCGCCGAGGAGATCACCGAGCAGGACCTCACCCGTCGCATCGACGTCGGCGACGACGACGTGTCCGGGCTGGCGGCGACCTTCAACCGGATGCTCGACCGGCTCGAGGAGGCCTTCCGGGCCGAGCAGCGCTTCGTCGACGACGCCGGCCACGAGCTGCGGACGCCGATCACGGTGATCCGCGGGCACCTGGAGCTCATGGACGACGACCCGCAGTCGCGTGCGGCGACGATGCGCATCGTCACCCAGGAGCTCGACCGGATGAGCCGGATCGTCACCGACCTGCTGGCGCTCGCCAAGGCCGACCGGCCCGACTTCATCCGCCCGACGGCCGATGTCGACCTGTCGGTGCTCACGGTCTCGCTCGACGCGAAGATCTCGGCCCTGGCCGAGCGGCGCTGGCAGGTCAGCCGGGTCGCCGAGGGCACCGCCCGTCTCGACGCCGAGCGGGTCACCCAGGCCGTGCTCCAGCTGGCGCAAAACGCGGTGCAGCACACCGTCGAGGGCGACGCGATCATCCTCGGCTCGCAGGTCGACGACGACACCGAGCTCGGGCGCGTGCTGCGGGTCTCGATCACCGACACCGGTCCGGGGGTGCCGGAGGGCGAGCGGGAGCGGATCTTCCAGCGCTTCGCCCACGGTGAGCCCCCGGACGGGCGCCGGCACAGCGGGGCCGGCCTCGGGCTGGCCATCGTGCGCGCCATCGCGGAGGGCCACGGCGGGCGCGTGGACGTCGGGGGTCACCCCGGCGAGGGAGCCGTCTTCACCCTCGTGCTCCCCGTGGACGACGAGACCGGACGCACCGGTCCGGACGAGCAGGAGGCACCATGAGCAGCATCCTCATCGCCGAGGACCACGCGGAGATCTCGAGCTTCATCGACAAGGGGCTGCGGGCCAACGGCCACCGCACGACGATCACCGCCGACGGTCGGCAGGCCTGGGCTCTCGCGGGCACGGGCGCTTTCGACCTGCTGATCCTCGACGTCGGCCTGCCCGGGCTCGACGGCTTCGAGGTGCTGCGGCGACTGCGCGGTGACGGTGTCGACGTCCCCGTCATCATCCTCACCGCCCGTGACGGCGTCGACGACACCGTCGCCGGGCTCGAGGGCGGGGCCAACGACTACATGACCAAGCCCTTCCAGTTCGCCGAGCTGCTCGCCCGCGTGCGACTGCGACTGCGCGAAGGGGGGCGCCGCCCCCGCCGACGACTCCGCCCTGACCGTCGGTGACCTCAGCCTCGACGTCCGTCGCCGCACCGCGCGGGTGGCCGACCGCGAGGTCGAGCTGACGGCGCGGGAGTTCGCGCTGCTCGAGGCCTTCGTCGAGCACCCCGAGCAGGTGCTCTCGCGCGAGCAGCTGCTCGGCATGGTCTGGGACATGGACTTCGACCCGGGGTCCAACGTCGTCGACGTCTTCGTCCGCTCCCTGCGGTCGAAGATCGGGTCCGAGCGGATCGTCACGGTGCGCGGCGTGGGCTACCGGCTCAGGGGATGAGCCCCTCCTCGCGCGCCCGGGCCACGGCCGCGGTGCGCGAGTCGACGTCGAGCTTGGTGAAGACGTGCACGAGGTGCGTCTTGACCGTCGCCTCGGAGATGACGAGTGTCCGGGCGATCTCGCGGTTGCTCAGGCCCCGGGCGACCGCCGCGACGATCTCCACTTCGCGGGCGGACAGCTCGGGTCGCGGGCGTGACATGCGGGCGACCACCCGCTGCGCGAGCGCAGGTGCCAGCACCGTCTCGCCCCCGGCCGCCCGGACGACGGCCTCGACGATGTCGGCCGGTGCGGCGTCCTTGAGCAGGTACCCCGAGGCGCCCGCCTCGACGGCGCGGACGATGTCGCGGTCGGTATCGTAGGTCGTCAGCACAAGGACCTCCGGGGCACCGCGACCTGACCGCAGGGCCCGCGTCAGACCCACCCCGTCCAGGCCATCGCCGAGCCGCAGGTCGGTGACGACGACGTCCGGGTCCTCTCGCGCGGCCACCTCGAGGCCGCCCTCGCCATCGGCAGCCTCACCGACGACGGTGATCCGGTCGTCCTGGCCGAGCAGGGCGACGATGCCCACGCGGGTCACCGGGTGGTCCTCGACGACGACGCGCACGCTCACGAGCCCTCCCCCCCGACGCGTCGGCAGGGGCGCCCACGCGGAGACCGCGGTGCCCTCGCCGGGCGTGGACTCGACGGCCAGGCCGCCGCCGACCTCTCGCAGGCGGGCCCGGGTGGCGCGCAGGCCGTAGCCCCCTTCGCCGGAGGGGGCGGCGCCCGATGCCCACCACGCGTCGGTGTCGAAGCCTCGGCCGTCGTCGACCACGTCGACCCGCACGGTGTCATCGGTGGCGTCGAGGGTGACGACGACCCGCCTGGCCCGGGCGTGGGTGCGGACATTGGCCAGGGCTCCCTGGACGCAGCGCAGCAGGGTCACCTCCGTCGTCGTCGGCAGCGGGGGGAGCTGGCCGATGACGTCGACCTGGGCGTCGACCCCCGACTCCGTGCCGAAGCGATCGGTGACGCTACGGACGGCGCCGGCGAGACTCCCTTCGTCGAGGTCGGCGGGCGCGAGCGCGGCGACGACCCGCCGCGACTCCTCGAGCCCGCGGGTGGCACCGTCCTCCAGGTGGGCGAGCAGCTCACGCACCCGCTGCGGGTCCTCCTCCGTGCGGGCCGCGCGGGCGAGCAGGACGATCGACGAAAATCCCTGCGCGATGCCGTCGTGGATGTCGCGGGAGAGGCGGGTGCGCTCGCTGCTCGCGCCTTCGGCGCGCTGGACGCGGGCCAGCTCGTCGGTGAGCGCCGCGCTCTCCTCCTGCGCCGCGTAGAGCGAGGCGATGAGGCGCTGCCGTTCGATGCCGTCGCGCACGAGGGCCTGCTGCGCCTTGGCGACACCCAGGGCCACGACCATGCCGATGCACGGGCCGATCATCGCCGCGTACGACGCCTCACCCGTGTGCCGCACCGGCTCGAGGGCGACGACCACGAGGACGGCGAGCGAGATGAGCACCGCGGGCAGCAGCGGCAGGACGTGCCCGGCGAGCAGCCAGAGGGGGAAGGCCAGCCAGACGTTTTCCGGCGAGACGAGCACGAGCAGGCCCCACAGGACCACGAGCCCGACGAACCACGCCGTGCCACCGCGGCCGGCCCGCGCCAGACGCGGTCCGACGGCGTACCACGCGACGAAGGCCGCGAGCGTCGCGAGCTCGGCGACGGGATGGGCGCCGTCGGCGATCGATCGGCCACCGCACACGAGCACGAGCACGGCGAGCAGCGTGTGCTGACCCAGGCGCAGCCAGCGGCCGGTGCCCGTCGGGTCGGTGCTCGTCGTCACGACCGCGACGCTACCCGGCTGGGCCACCAGAAGCGGTCCCCGACGAGCGCGGTCGCCGCCGGCACGACGACGGTCCGCACGAGCAGCGTGTCGAGCAGCACGCCCAGCCCGACGACCAGGCCGAGCTGCCCGAGGACGACGAGCGGCAGCACCCCGAGCGCGGCGAAGACCGCGGCGAGGACGATGCCGGCGCTCGTGATGACCGCACCGGTGCGGGCGACCGCGCGGGTGACCCCGTCACGGGTGCCGTGCTCGACGGCCTCGGCCCGGGCCCGGTGCACGAGGAAGATCGTGTAGTCGATGCCCAGCGCGACGAGGAAGAGGAAGGCCACGAGCGGCACCTGCACGTCGAGCGCCGGGTGGCCGAGCAGGTGCTCGTCGAGCCAGGCGCCGAGGCCGAGCGCGGCGAGAGCGCTCGACGCGTTGAGGGCGAGCAGCACGAGCGGGCCGACGAGCGCCCGCAGCAGGACCACGAGGACCCCGAGGCTCACGAGCAGGACGAGGGGCACGACGGTGGCGAGGTCGGCCTCGGCTGCCGAGCGGGCGTCGAGCAGCTCGGCGGAGCCGCCCCCGACGAGGGCGTCGGCGCCGGGCACGGCGTGCGCGCTCTCCCGCACGTGCTCGGCGAGGTCGAGGCTGGCCGGCGTACCCGGTGCCGGTTCACCGATGACAGTGAGCCGGGCCAGCCCCTGCCCGTCCGTGCCCGCCGGCGCGACCGCGGTCACGCCCGTCACCTGCTGGAGGGTGCTCGTGAGGCGGGTGGCGCTCCCTTCGTCCGTCGTCACGACGAAGGGAGCGGCCGACCCGGCCGGGAAGTGCTCGGCGACGACCTGGAGCCCGGCCGCCGACTCGGAGGCGGTGCGGAAGGAGTCGGCCTGGCTCAGCCCGACGCGGGCGCCGAGCAGGCCGGAGGCGAGCGCCGCGAGCACGACCAGGCCGACGCCGAGGTGCAGCGCGGGCCGGGCGACGACCCGACGGGCGACCCGGGCCCAGACACCTGCGTGCGCGAGGTCGTCGCCGGGGTGGGGGACGAAGGGCCGGAAAACGCGACGGCCGACGAGGGCCAGGGCCGCGGGCAGGAGCAGGACGACCGCGGCGAGGGCGACGAGCAGGCCGACGGCAGAGGCGAGCCCGAGCCCGCGGGTGCCGGGCACGGCCGCGAGGAGGAGGGTCGCCAGGGAGAGGACGACGGTGACATTGCTCGCGACGATCGCCGGGACCGTCGCCCGCCATGCTGCGGCCAGCGCCGTGCGGTGGTCGTCGTGCTCGTGCAGCTCCTCGCGGTAGCGCGAGATGAGCAGCAGGGCGTAGTTGGCGCCGGCGCCGAAGACGAGGACCGACACGATGCCGGCGTCGAAGGGGAGGCCGCTCGCCTCACCGACGGCGGCCGCCACGGTCCCGGCGAGCTGGTCGGCGACGCCGACGACGAGCAGCGGCACGAGCCACAGGACGGGGGAGCGGTAGGTGAGCAGGAGCAGCAGCGCGACGACCCCGATGGTCACGGCGAGCAGCGTGAAGTCCGCCCCGTCGAAGGAGGAGGCGATGTCGGCGCCGATCGCGGGGCCGCCGGTGACCTGCACGGTCAGGTCGGCCGGTGCGTGGTCGGCCACGTCGGCCCGCAGGTCGGTGATGGTCTGGACCTGCGTCGCGCTGTCGTCGCTCGTGGCGACGGGCACGGTCACCGTCGCCGCCAGCCCGTCATCGCTCACCTGCACGTGGGCGCGCTCGCCGGCCCCGAGCTCGTGGGCCAGCTGCGCCAGGCCCCGCTCGTCGGCCGTCGACAGGCTGCCGCCGTCCCCCTTCGTCGCCACGAGGAGGACGGGCGCGGTGTTGCTGCCGGGGAAGCCCTCGAGCTGCTCCGCCACCACCGCCGACTCCGCCGATTCCGGGTACGCCGCGCCCCCCGCGGCGGCGCCTGCGCCGACCCCAGGAGGACCGACGCCTGCCCCACGACGACGACGGCGAGCACGAGCACGAGGGCAGATCCCCGCCGCCCGAGGATGCGCTGGACGAAGGGGGAGCGGGTGGCTGTGGGCGAGGGCTGGGAAGGTGCAGGGCGCAGGTCTGGCGTCATGCCATCCAGTCCACCGCCGAAGGGGGTCCCGCCACATCGCGCGGGAGGTTGGTCCTGCGATCAACCTTTCGATGGACCCCGGCGACACCACCGAGCGGACGGCAGGGGAGGTCGGCGCCGGCCCGCTCCCGACGAAGAAGGCCGGCGCGCTGCCGAAGTCCCTCCTTGTCGTGTGGGCACGTTGTCGTTCTCGACTTCGACTTGACGCTGCGCCGACCTCCTTCGTCGTCCGCTGGCTGTGGATCGCCCGCCGTGCTCGTCGGTGAGGGCGCATAAGGTGGGGTCGTGTCATCGTCCGTGGAGTCCCTGCTCGCTGCTGCCGTCGGGGGAGTGGGTGGGTCGACCCGGCCGGGGCAGGTCGAGATGGCCAAGGCCGTGGCCCACGCCATCGACGCCGAGGAGCACCTGCTCGTCCAGGCCGGCACCGGCACCGGCAAGTCGCTGGCCTACCTCGTCCCGGCCGTCGAGCACGCCCAGCGGGTCGGCAAGCCGGCCGTCGTCGCGACGGCGACGCTCGCCCTCCAGGGGCAGATCGTCGACCGCGACATGCCCCGCCTCGCCGATGCCCTGACACCGCACCTGCGCCGGCGCCCGACCTACGCGATCGTCAAGGGCCGGCGTAACTACGTGTGCAAGCACAAGACCGAAGGCGGCTTCCCCGACGACGAGGACGGGCTCTTCGACGTCGGTGAGGCCGACGCCCAGGCCGGGTGGCTGGGCAAGGAGGTCGTCCGCGTCCGCGAGTGGGCTGAGGAGACCGAGTCCGGCGACCGCGACGAGCTCGTCCCGGGCGTCTCCGAGAAGGCGTGGCGCCAGGTCTCCGTCTCCGCGCAGGAGTGCCTGGGCTCGAAGTGCCCGATGGTCACCGAGTGCTTCGTCGAGCGCTCGCGCGAGGCCGCCAAGGACGTCGACGTCATCGTCACCAACCACTCCTTCATGGCCATCGACGCCTTCGAGGGGCGCCCGATGCTGCCCGACCACGACGTGCTCGTCATCGACGAGGCGCACGAGCTCGTCGACCGGGTCACCTCGACGGTCACCGACGAGCTGGCGCCCGGTGGCGTGCGCGCGGCGGCCAAGCGGGCGCGCAAGTACGCCGAGTCCTCCGACGCCCTCGACGACATCGCCTCCGACCTCGAGGCGGTCCTCGAGGAGGCGCCGGAGGGACGGCTGGCCACCGGCATCCCCGACGCGCTCGCCAGCGTCCTCGGGCGCTGCCGCGACGTCAGCCGCAACCTGCTCACGGAGATGAAGCCGCCGAAGGGGGAGCAGGTCGACGGCACCCGTCAGGTCGCCCTCGCGGCGGTCGACGAGGTCCACGAGACGGCCGGCCGGATGCTCGAGGAGCACGAGCTCGACGTCATCTGGGTCAGCCGCGACCTGCGTCGCGGGCCGCTGCTGCGGGTGGCGCCGATGAGCGTGGCGATGCGGATGCGCGAGCGGATCTTCGGCACGGGCGCCACCGACGACGACGAGGGCGTGCGCGACCGCACGGTCGTGCTCACCTCGGCGACCCTCGAGCTCGGCGGGACCTTCGACGCGGTCGCGGGCACCCTCGGTCTGCGGGGGCCGGGAGCACCGGAGTGGACCGGGCTCGACGTGGGGTCCCCCTTCGACTACCAGCAGCAGGGCATCGCCTACGTCGCCGAGCACCTGCCGGCCCCCGGCCGGGACGGGCTGGCGCCGCAGACCCTCGACGAGATCGAGGCGCTCGTGCGGGCCGCCGGTGGGCGCACGCTCGGGCTCTTCTCGTCGATGCGCGCGGCCAAGGAGGCCTCCGAGGCGATGCGCGAGCGGCTCGACGAGTCCTTCACCGTGCTCTGCCAGGGCGAGGACATGATCGGCACGCTGGTGCGGGACTTCGCACGTGACCCGCGCACGATCCTCTTCGGGACGCTCACCCTGTGGCAGGGCGTCGACGTGCCCGGCAGCAGCTGCCAGCTCGTCATCATCGACCGCATCCCCTTCCCCCGGCCCGACGACCCGCTGAGCTCGGCGCGCACGCAGGAGATCGCGCGGCGCGGCGGCAACGGCTTCATGGCGGTCTCGGCGACGCACGCCGCCCTGCGCCTGGCGCAGGGTGCCGGCCGGCTCGTCCGGCGCGGTGACGACCGGGGCGTCGTCGCCTTCCTCGACCACCGGATGATCAAGGCGCGCTACGCGGGCTTCCTCCAGCGCTCGCTGCCGCCCTTCTGGCCGACGACCGACCGCCAGCTCGTCCTCGGCGCGCTGACCCGCCTCGACCAGATCGCGCCGCCGCCGCTACCCGTGGCCGAGCCGGGCAAGCGGAGCATGACCGGCACGGTCGCCGACCCCGGTCCCGCCGCTGGTGCGCGGACCGCGGTCGTGCAGGGCGAAGGGTGGTCCGTCCAGGACGACGACGAGCTGCGCGACGGCGTCGACCTCGGGCTGCCCCTCGAGGAGCTGGCCGCATCCCTCGACCGGGAGGAGTCCGCGGTCGCGGCCCGCGCGCAGGCGCTCGGTCTGCGTGTCCCCACCCGCGGATAGCCTGTCGACATGCAGACCTCACGCCTGGGCCGCTCCGGACTCGCCGTCTCCGTCGTCGGGCTGGGGTGCAACAACCTCGGTCGCGCCGGCACCGTGACCGCGACGCAGGAGGGCACCGACGCCGTCGTGCACGCGGCGCTCGACGCGGGCATCACCCTCTTCGATGTCGCCGACGTCTACGGTGCCGAGGCCGGGCTGTCCGAGACGATGCTCGGGCGGGCCCTGGGCTCGCGGCGCGACGAGGTCGTCCTCGCGACGAAGTTCGGCATGGACGTCGGTGGCATCGGGGGTGGGGACTTCGGGGCGCGGGGGTCGCGGCGCTACGTCACGCGGGCGGTCGAGGCCTCGCTGCAGCGGCTGGGCACCGACCACATCGACCTGTACCAGTTCCACACCCCCGACCCGGCGACGCCGATCGAGGAGACGCTCGATGCGCTCGACGACCTCGTGCGGGCGGGCAAGGTGCGCTACATCGGCCACTCCAACTTCGCCGGGTGGCAGATCGCCGATGCCGAGCACGTGGCTCGGGCCCGGGGCGGCAGCCGCTTCGTCTCGAGCCAGAACCACTACAACCTCCTCGACCGGCGGGCCGAGCTCGAGGTGACGCCGGCGGCCGAGGCCTTCGGCCTGGGGGTGCTGCCGTACTTCCCGCTGGCCAACGGTCTGCTCACGGGCAAGTACTCGCAGGGCACCGCGCCCGAGGGCAGCCGGCTGACGCACGCCCGCCAGCACCTGCTCGAGCAGATCGACCTCGACCAGCTGCGGGCCTTCGGTGACTTCGCGCGCGAGCGCGACCTCACCGAGCTGCAGGTCGCCTTCTCGTGGCTCGCCTCCCGCCCGGCGGTGAGCAGCGTCATCGCGGGCGCGACCCGGCCCGAGCAGGTCGTCGCCAATGCCGCGGCGGCCGACTGGGTGCCGACCGCCGAGGACGAGGCCGCGCTCGACGAGATCTTCCCGCGGGTGCCCAAGGTGGCACTGTTTTGAGCACCCCGTCGCTCGTGCTCGTCCAGGGGCCCGAGGCGGTCCTCGCCGACCGGGCGCTGGAGCAGGTCGTCGCCGACGTGCGGGTGACCTCGCCAGAGGTCGAGGTCGTCACCCTCCGGGCGGAGGGCTACGAGGAGGGCGAGCTGGGTGTCCACGCCAGCCCCTCCCTCTTCGGCGAGGACAAGCTGATCATCGTGCGCGACCTGCACCAGGCCCCCGACGCCCTGCAGCTCGACCTGCTCGGCTACCTCGCCGACCCGGCCGACGACGTGACCCTCGTCGTCACCCACGCCTCGGGCAACAAGGGCAAGAAGGTGCTCGACACGCTCAAGAAGGCCAAGGCCCTCGTGCTCGAGGCGCCGGCGATCAAGAGCGACCGCGACAAGGCCGACTTCGTGACCAACGAGTTTCGCCGGGCCCGGCGCAAGGCGGATGCCGGCGCGGTCCAGGCGCTCGTCGAGGCGGTGGGCAAGGACGTGCGTGAGCTGGCCTCGGCCTGCCAGCAGCTCGTCGACGACACCACCGGCGTCATCGACGCCGAGGTCGTCGAGCGCTACCACGGCGGCCGGGTCGAGGCCACCGGCTTCAAGGTCGCCGACGCCGCCGTCGCCGGGCAGACCGGTGAGGCCCTGCGCCTGCTGCGGCACGCGGTCAACGTCGGCGTCGACCCGGTGCCGATCGTCGCGGTGCTCGCGCAGCAGCTGCGCCAGCTGGCCAAGGTCGGGGGGAGCGGGCCGAGGCCGCAGCGCCGACCTCGCCAGGGACCTCGGCATGGCGCCCTGGCAGGTCGACAAGGCTCGCCGTTCGCTGCAGGGCTGGACCGGTGAGGGCCTGGGTCGCAGCATCCAGGCCGTCGCCGCCGCCGACTTCGAGGTCAAGGGCGGTGGCCGCGACCCGGTCTACGCCGTCGAGCGGGCGATCCTCGTCATCGCGGCCAAGGGCGTCACGGGGTAGCTGGCGGGTTTGGCTGGGGCCGCTGGCCGCTGCTAGATTTGCTCCTCGCGTGCGCGCATGGTCGTGCGCGCAACGCAGCACCACCCAGGGTGTCTCTCCCACGGTGTCCCCACGCCGGTCCCGAGATGCCTTGCCGCCCTCTACGGCAGAAGCTCGACCAACCCAGTCAAGAAAGATTCCTGTGGCAAACATCAAGTCCCAGATCAAGCGCGTCAAGACCAACGCGGCCCGCACCGAGCGCAACCGCGCCTACAAGTCGGAGCTGCGCACGTGGATCCGCAAGGTCCGCGAGGCCGCCGACGCCGGCGACCGCGACGGTGCGCAGACCGCGCTCGTCACCGCGAGCAAGAAGCTCGACAAGGCCGTCAGCAAGGGCGTCCTGCACGCCAACCAGGCGGCCAACAAGAAGTCGGCTCTGGCCAAGCGGGTCAACAAGATCTGATCTGCCTCATGGCAGCACGAAGGGGGCCGGTCACCGCGAGGTGACCGGCCCCCTTCGTCATGGGCCAGAGTGCGCATCTCCCTAGGGAAATGCGCACCCCCGGCCGTATTTCCCTAGGGGAATGCGCACCCCCTGCCGCATGTCCCTAGGGAAATCACCACTCACACGGGATCGTCGTCGTAGTCCCGGCCGGCGGCGACGGCGCGCACCGCCTCCACGACGGCGGCGAAGACCCGCTCGTCGAGCACCGCGCCCTCACGACGGACCGCGGCCGGGTCGAGGCGCACGATGCGGTTGACCCGCACCTCGCTGCGCCGCCCCTCGCGGTCCCAGGCGCCGGCTCCGATGTCGATCCAGCGCCGACCCGCCCGAGCCTCCTGCTCCGCGTCGAGGTCGTGGTCCTGGCTGGTCACCTGCAGGCCGAGCAGCCAGTCGCCGTCCTCGCCGACGAGCAGCACCGGGCGGTCCTTGCCCTGACGGTGGTCCTCCTCGTACGGCACCCAGGCCCACACGACCTCGCCGGGGGAGGGTCTCGGGTCGTCCGGGGTCGGCGCCCAGCGCAGGTCAGGCGTGCCCGTGAAGTCTCCGGGGTACTCGCTCATAGCACGTCACGCTAGCGGTGACGCCGGTGAAAAGGATCACCTCTTCGACATCCGTAGCGGACACCTTGAGGTTGCCCACCGGTCATCAAGCCTCGAGAGGCTCACCGACATGACCGCCACACCCGACTCACCCCTGCCCGGACCCGCCCGGCGCGACGTCGTCCGCGGCGCGGCCGCAGGTGCCGCCGTCGCCACGGCGACGGTCGCCCCCTTCGCCACGAGCCCGGCGCAGGCCGCCACGACGACGGGCTTCCTCCACGGCGTCGCCTCCGGCGACCCGCTGCCCACCGCCGTCGTCCTGTGGACCCGCGTGACGCCGACCGCCGACGCCACCCCGGGCTCGGGGCGCGGCGCGCGCGTCACCGTCACCTGGGAGGTCGCGACCGACGCGTCCTTCCGCACCGTCGTGCGCCGGGGCTCGATGACGACCGGCACCGAGCGCGACCACACCGTCAAGGTCGACGCGACCGGCCTCACGCCCGCGACCCGCTACGCCTACCGCTTCCGCAGCGGCGGCTCGGTCTCGCCGACCGGCTGGACGAAGACCGCGCCCGCGGCCGGCTCCACCCCGAGCCGGCTGCGCCTGGGTGTCGTGTCGTGCTCCAACTGGGAGGCCGGCTACTTCGCCGCCTACCGCCACCTCGCCGCTCACCAGGGCCTGGACGCCGTGCTCCACATGGGCGACTACCTCTACGAGTACCCCACAGGTGAGTACGGGGCGGCGAAGGGGGCAGTGCGCACCAGCGAGCCGGCGCACGAGATCGTCACCCTCGCCGACTACCGCATCCGCCACGGGCACTACAAGACCGACCCCGACCTGCAGGCGCTGCACGCCGCCGCTGCGTGGATCACGACGTGGGACGACCACGAGAGCGCCAACGACGCCTGGATCGGCGGAGCCGAGAACCACGACCCGCTGACCGAGGGCAGGTGGCGTGACCGCGCCGCGGCGGCCCGCCGCGCCTACGACGAGTGGATGCCGATCCGCCTCTCCGGCACCGCCGCCATCGGCGACGGCAGCCAGATCTTCCGGCAGTTCTCCTTCGGCACCCTCGCCGACCTGCGGATGCTCGACCTGCGCACCTACCGCAGCGAGCAGGCCTCGGCGGCCCGGCTGGGTGCCGTCGGCGACGCCGACCGCACGATCACCGGCGATGCCCAGATGACCTGGCTCAAGCAGTCGCTGAGCAGGTCCACGGCGACGTGGAAGCTCGTCGGCAACCCGGTGATGATCGCGCCCGTGACCTTCGGCGCGGTCGACGTCGAGGTGGGTCGGGCCCTGCACGACATGGGTGGGGTGCTGCCCCCAGAGGGGATCCCGTACAACGTCGACCAGTGGGACGGGTACACGGCCGACCGCCGCGAGCTCATCGACCACATCGCCGACCACGCGATCGACAACACCGTCTTCCTCACCGGTGACATCCACTCGGCCTGGGCCTGCGACATCCCCAAGAACGTCGGCACGTACCCGCTGAGCCGGTCCGTCGCCGTCGAGTTCGTCGGCACGTCGGTGACCTCCAACAACCTCGACGACATCCTCAAGGTCGAGCCGCGCACCCTCTCGCTCGCCGTCGAGGGGGCCATCCGTGGGGCCAACCTCCACGTGCGCTACCTCGACTTCGACCGGCACGGCTACTCCGTGCTCACCCTGACGCCCGCGCGGGCGCAGATGGACTGGTACGCACTCGCGGACCGGACCGACCGGCAGTCCACCGCGCGGTGGAGCGCCGGGTTCGAGACCCTGCCCGGGACCAACCGGGTCCGCCGCGTCTGGAAGGCCGCCTCATGAGCACCCCCACCCGCCGTACCGTCATGCGCGTCGCCGCCGCGAGCGGCGCGACGATCACCCTCTCGGCTGCGGCTGGTGCGAGTGCCGCCTCCGCGGCCACCACCCGCAGCCGCAAGCGGGTCTACGTGCTCGTCACCGACGGGCTGCGCCCGGACGAGATCACCGTCGCGCGCACGCCCAACCTCCACCAGCTGCGCTCGACGGGAGCCTGGTACCCCAACGCGCGATCGCTGCCCATCATGGAGACGATCCCCAACCACGTCATGATGATGACGGGGGTGCGACCGGACCGTAACGGCGTGCCGGCCAACAAGATCTACGACCGCACGCTCGGCGAGGTCCGCGACATGGACCGCGAGAGCGACATCAAGGCCCCGACGATCTTCGAGCAGCTCGAGACGAAGGGGGTGACCGGCGGCACCGTCCTGTCCAAGGACTACCTCTACGGGATCTTCGGCGAAAAGGCGATGTACCGCTGGGAGCCCAAGCCGCTCATGCCGATCACCGACCACGCGCCCGACGGCTACACCTACGACGCCCTGGTCAAGATGATCGGCGCCGCCGACCCCAACCTCGTCTTCGCCAACTTCGGCGACATCGACCGGGTCGGGCACGCAGACCCCGGTGGCACGGTCACCGTCCCGGCCATGCGCTACGCGGCCCTCAACAACACCGACCGTCTGATCGGCAACTTCGTCAGCTACCTCAAGTCGACCAACCGGTGGAAGGACTCGCTCGTCATCGTCCTCGCGGACCACTCGATGGACTGGTCCATGGGCCACCGGGTCATCTCGCTCGGGGCGCCGATCTGGTTCGACCGCACGCTGCGCGACAACGTCGAGATCGCGCAGAACGGCGGAGCGGACTGCCTCTACTGGACCGGGCCCGCCGGTGGCAGGGCGGCCGGGCTGAAGCGCCTGCGCGAGCTCGTCCTCAAGCAGCAGGGCGTGCTGTCCGTGCACACGCCCGCCGAGCTGCGTCTGAGCCCCAACGCCGGCGACCTCGTCGTCTACTGCAAGGCGGGGTGGCGCTTCTCCGACCCGACGATCTTCAACAACCCCATCCCGGGCAACCACGGGCACCCGGTGACCAAGCCGATCCCCTTCATCGTGGCCGGCGGAGCCGCCCAGGTGAGGCCCGGGGTGCGCACCGCGGTCGCGCACACGATGGACGTCGCGCCGACGATCGCGCAGTACTTCGGCCTGCCGACGACGGGATATGACGGGAGATCGCGTCTGGTCTGAGAGGATGGGCCACTGAGCCCTGTCCCGACGAACCCGAGGTCCGCAACCCGTGTCACCCCAGGCCCGTGAGGCCCTCCCGCCGAACGCGACCCCGCCGGCGCAGATCCGCAACTTCTGCATCATCGCCCACATCGACCACGGCAAGTCGACGCTGGCCGACCGGATGCTGCAGATCACCGGCGTGGTCGAGGCCCGGCAGATGCGCGCGCAGTACCTCGACCGCATGGACATCGAGCGCGAGCGCGGCATCACCATCAAGTCGCAGGCCGTGCGCATGCCGTGGGAGCAGGAGGGGGAGACCTTCTGCCTCAACATGATCGACACCCCGGGGCACGTCGACTTCACCTACGAGGTCTCCCGCTCCCTCGCCGCGTGCGAGGGAGCGATCCTCCTCGTCGACGCCGCCCAGGGGATCGAGGCGCAGACCCTCGCCAACCTCTACCTGGCGATGGAAAACGACCTGACGATCATCCCGGTGCTCAACAAGATCGACCTCCCGGCGGCACAGCCGGAGAAGTACGCGGAGGAGATCGCCGGCCTCATCGGGTGCGAGCCCGAGGACGTGCTCAAGGTGAGCGGCAAGACGGGCGAAGGGGTCGAGGAGCTGCTCGACGAGATCGTCGCCAAGCTGCCCGCTCCCGAGGGCGACGCGAGCGCCCCGGCCCGCGCGATGATCTTCGACTCCGTGTACGACAACTACCGCGGCGTCGTCACCTACGTGCGTGTCGTCGACGGGGCCCTGCACCCCCGCGAGAAGATCGCGATGATGTCGACCAAGGCGACCCACGAGCTGCTCGAGATCGGCGTCATCTCGCCGGAGATGCTGCCGAGCAAGGGGCTGGGCGTCGGCGAGGTCGGCTACCTCATCACCGGGGTCAAGGACGTGCGCCAGTCCAAGGTCGGTGACACCGTGACCAATGCCGCGGCGCCCGCGGCCGACGCGATCGGTGGCTACAAGGACCCCAACCCCATGGTCTTCTCGGGGCTCTACCCGATCGACGGCTCCGACTACCCGACGCTGCGCGACGCCCTCGACAAGCTCAAGCTCAACGACGCCGCACTCGTCTACGAGCCGGAGACCTCCGCTGCCCTCGGCTTCGGCTTCCGCTGCGGCTTCCTCGGCCTGCTCCACCTGGAGATCGTGCGCGAGCGCCTCGAGCGCGAGTTCGACCTCGACCTCATCTCCACCCAGCCCAACGTGGTCTACGAGGTGACGATGGACGACGGCTCCGAGATCCTCGTGACCAACCCCAGCGAGTTCCCCTACGGCAAGGTTGCCGAGGTCCGCGAGCCGGTCGTCAAGGCGACGATCCTCGCGCCGAGCGAGTTCATCGGCGCGATCATGGAGTTGTGCCAGGGCAAGCGCGGCCAGCTCGGCGGCATGGACTACCTCTCCGAGGACCGCGTCGAGATGCGCTACACGCTGCCGCTCGCCGAGATCGTCTTCGACTTCTTCGACCAGCTGAAGTCCAAGACCCGCGGCTACGCCTCCCTCGACTACCAGGAGGCGGGCGACCAGGCCGCCGACCTGGTCAAGGTCGACATCCTCCTGCAGGGCGAGACCGTCGACGCCTTCAGCGCGGTCGTCCACAAGGACAAGGCCTATGCCTACGGCACGATGATGGCCGGCAAGCTCAAGGAACTCATCCCGCGCCAGCAGTTCGAGGTGCCGATCCAGGCCGCCATCGGCGCGCGGATCATCGCCCGCGAGACCATCCGCGCCATCCGCAAGGACGTGCTCGCCAAGTGCTACGGCGGTGACATCTCCCGCAAGCGCAAGCTGCTCGAGAAGCAGAAGGAGGGCAAGAAGCGGATGAAGAACATCGGCACCGTCGAGGTGCCCCAGGAGGCCTTCATCGCTGCGCTCTCCTCTGACGACAGCGCCGTGGACAAGGCCAAGAAGTAACGGCGCGATGCTGACGTGACGCAGCCGACGCCGGGGACCCTTCCCGGCCACTAAGCGCTGGCTTAGTGTGGCGGTCATGGCACAGCAGACCTTCGACCTCTACCAGCGCGTCACGAGCCTCCCGGCCGGCAAGCGGATCTTCTCCCTGCTCTACGCCGTCAAGGCGCCGTACTTCGCCACCGTCCGACCGAAGGTGCGCGAGGTCCGCGCCAACCACGCCGAGCTGTCGATCCGCAACCGCAAGCGGGTGCACAACCACATCGGCACCCTCCACGCGATCGCCGTGTGCAACGGGCTCGAGGCCGCGATGGGTCTGCTCGCCGAGGCAACCTGCCCGAGCGACCAGCGATGGCTGCCGCGGGGCCTGCGGGTGAGCTACCTCGCCAAGTCGACGACCGACCTGCTGTGCGTCGCCGAGACCGACCCCGAGCAGTGGACGGGCGAGGCTCCCTACGACGTCGACATCCGGGTCAAGGCGGTGCGCACCGACGGCGTCGTCGTCGTCGAGGGCGTCATCCCCGTCTACGTCACTGCCAAGCCGAAGAAGGCCTGAGCCTCACCCCACGAGCCGGTCGCGCAGCCGCGTGACCTCCTCCTGGGTCCACCCGGCGGCCTCCAGCCAGCCGATCGTCCCGCCGAACTCCTCGTCGAGGTGGGCGAGCACCGCCGCCATCGACTCCGCGCGGGGCAGCTGCTCCTCGAGGGTGTGGGTGGGCAGTGACCTGCGGTAGGGCTCGACCTCGATGAGGCGATCGATGATCCGCTCGAGCCGCCCGGCGGTCAGGACGTAGTCGGCGACGATCTCCTCGTCGGGGACCCCGGCGACCGCCAGAGCCATCCCGACGACCGTGCCCGTGCGGTCCTTGCCCGCGGCGCAGTGGACGACGGTGCCTCCGGCGCTGTCCCGGATCGCGGCGAGTGCCGCGGCGACGGAGTCGGGGCGCCGCGTGAGGTAGCCCGTGTAGTGCCGGGCCCAGAAGGCCCCGTCCCGCGGCGCGGGGTCCCCGCGACCCCACCGGACCGCCAGTGCCTCCTCGACCGTCTCATCGGCCCCGAGGTCCTCGCGCAGCAGGCTGTGGTGGTGGTGGGTCAGCGGGGTGGAGCGCAGCGGCCCGGCGCCGGTGACCTCGTGCTCGACGTGGCTGCGCAGGTCGACGACGTCGGTCACCCCGAGCACCTCGACGAGGTGACGGACGTCCCCTTCGCTCAGGTCCTGGAGGTTGTCGCTGCGGATGAGCCGCCCCTCGCGGGTGGTGCGGCCGTCGCGGGTGGGCAGGCCACCGAGGTCACGCATGTTGACGACGCCGTCGAGCTCGATCCACCGGGTCATGCCGCCCACGGTATCGGTGGGAGGATGGGACGGTGCGTCCCCCCTTCGGCATCTACCTGCACGTGCCCTTCTGCACGGTCCGATGCGGGTACTGCGACTTCAACACCTACACGGCCACCGAGCTGGGCCCCGTCGGCGGCGCGAAGGGGGCGAGCGTCGCCACCTTCGTCGACGCCGCGATCGGCGAGCTCGACCTGGCGGCGCGGTCCGTGGGCACGGACCGCCCGGTCTCGACGGTCTTCGTCGGGGGCGGCACGCCGACGCTGCTGCCCCCGCAGGACCTCGTGCGCTTCCTCGATGCCGTGCGGGAGCGGTGGGGCCTGGACGACGATGCCGAGGTGACGACGGAGGCCAACCCCGACAGCGTCACCGAGGAGTCGCTGCGGGTGCTCGCCGACGGCGGTTTCAGCCGGGTGAGCATCGGCATGCAGTCGGCCGTGCCGCAGGTGCTCGCGACGCTCGACCGCACCCATGACCCTGCCAACGTCGCCCGTGCCCTGGCCGCGGCCCGTGCCGCGGGTCTCGCGGTGAGCCTGGACCTCATCTACGGCACGCCGGGGGAGACCCTCGACCAGTGGCGCACCTCGCTCGAGACCGCCGTCGCCCTCGAGCCCGACCACCTGTCCGCCTATGCCCTGACCGTCGAGGACGGCACCAAGATGGCCGCCCGGGTGCGTCGGGGCGAGCTGCCGATGCCGACGGGTGACGACGAGGCGGACAAGTACGAGCTGGCCGACGAGCTGCTCGCCGCGGCCGGCTACGGCTGGTACGAGATCAGCAACTGGGCCCGCACGCCCGCCGACCGCTGCCGGCACAACGAGGCCTACTGGCGCAGCCACGACTGGTGGGGCGTCGGCCCGGGCGCGCACAGCCACGTCGACGGCGAGCGCTGGTGGAACCTCAAGCACCCGGCGACATGGGCCAAGGCGCTGGCCGAGGGGGACCCGGCCGCCGAGCGTGAGGTCCTGACGGCCGAGCAGCGCGCCGACGAGGACGTCCTGCTCGGGGTGCGTCTCGTCGACGGGCTGCCGACCGATCGCTTGACGCCGCAGGGGCGTCGGGCCGTCGCGGGCCTCGTCGCCGACGGCCTCGTCGAGGGCCGGGCCGCGATCGGCGGCCGCGTCGTCCTCACCCGCCGTGGACGACTGCTGGCCGACACCGTCGTCCACCACCTCGTCGGGAGCGCAGGTGCCTGACGTCCCGCAGATCCCCGACCTCATCGCCGCCTTCGACCTGCTCGGCGTCTTCGCCAACGGGCTGCTCGGTGGGGCCGTCGCCCGGCGCTACCAGCTCGACCCGGTCGGCTTCTGCGTGCTCGCCGTCGTCTCCGCCCTCGGGGGTGGCGCGATCCGCGACGTGCTGCTCGACGTCCAGCCGGTGGCGCTGACCGACCTGCGGTACCTCACGGTGGCGCTCACGGCCGCCCTCATCGCCTTCCTCGTCCCGCTCGACGGGCGCCGCTGGCGGCAGGTCTTCCCCTGGGTGGACGCCGTGGCGCTCGGCACCTGGGCCGTCGTCGGCACCCAGAAGGCGCTGCTGCTCGACATCCACTGGTTCCCGGCGATCCTGCTCGGCGTACTCACCGCGTGCGGGGGAGGAGTCGTGCGCGACGTCATGCTCGGCAGCGTGCCTGCGATCCTGCAGCGCTCCGAGCTCTACGCGACCGCGGCCTTCGCCGGCGGCGCCTCCTTCGTCCTGCTCCAGCTGGTGACCACTGATCCGCTCGCCTCGTTGGGCGCACTGCTCATTGGCGGCGGCGTGTGCGACCTCGCTCGACGGCGTGGGTGGATGCTGCCGACCGAGCCGAAGTGGCGCCCGAGCCGGGTGCACCGCCGCTGACCCGGTGTCGATGACCGCTTCGCGGACGCAGGTGTGCGGGCGCTTACCCCATGGCGCACGATGAGGGCATGACCACGACTCGTACCGCCATCGTCACCGGAGCCGCCCGCGGGATCGGCCGGGCCATCGCCCTTCGCCTCGCCACGGACGGCCACCACGTCGCCGTCCTCGACCTCGACGAGTCCGCCTGCCAGGTGGTCGTCGACGAGATCACCGAAGGGGGCGGGACCGCTCTCGCCGTGGGCGTGGACGTCTCCGACGCCGAGCAGGTCGAGGCGGGCGTCGCTCGGGTCGCCGCAGAGCTCGGCGCCCCGACCCTGCTCGTCAACAACGCGGGCATCATCCGCGACAACATGCTCTTCAAGATGTCGGTCGACGACTGGGACTCCGTCATGGCGGTCCACCTGCGCGGCGCCTTCCTCATGACCAAGGCGGCCCAGGCCCACATGACCGCGGAGAAGTACGGCCGCATCGTCAACCTCTCCTCGACCTCCGCCCTCGGCAACCGGGGCCAGGCCAACTACTCCGCCGCCAAGGCCGGCATGCAGGGCTTCACCAAGACCCTCGCCATCGAGCTCGGCAAGTTCGGTGTCACCGCCAATGCCATCGCTCCCGGCTTCATCCAGACCGACATGACCGCGGCCACCGCCGAGCGGATCGGCGTGCCCTTCGAGGACTTCCTCGCCCACGCCGCCAAGGAGACCCCCGTCGGTCGCGTCGGCCAGCCCGAGGACATCGCCGCCACCGCATCCTTCCTGCTGTCCGAGGAGGCCGGCTTCGTCTCCGGCCAGGTCATCTACGTCGCCGGCGGCCCGCGCGACTGACCCGCTACTCGGCCGTGACGAAGTCGATGAGCTCCTCGACGCGGCCGAGCAGCGCCGGCTCGAGGTCGGCGTAGGTGCGCACGGTGGCGAGGATCTGCTTCCAGGCACGGGCGATGTCGGCCTGGGTGTCGTGGGCCCAGCCGAGGTGCTGGCAGATGCCCTTCTTCCACTCGATCGAGCGGGGGATCGTCGGCCAGGTGTCCATGCCGAGACGCTGGGGCCGGACCGACTGCCAGACGTCGACGTAGGGGTGGCCGAGGACGAGCACGTGCTCAGGGGCGACCCGGTTGGCCTTCTCGACGATGCGCGACTCCTTGCTGCCCGGCACGAGGTGGTCGACGAGCACGCCCATCCGGCGGCCGGGGCCGGGAGCGAAGTCGCGGATCGCGGCAGCCAGGTCGTCGACGCCGTCGAGCGGCTCGACGACGACACCCTCGACGCGCAGGTCGTGGCCCCAGACCTTTTCGACGAGCTCGGCGTCGTGGCGCCCCTCGACGAAGATCCGCGAGCCTCGGGCGACGCGGGCCTTGCCGTCGTGGACGGCGACGGAGCCGCTCGCGGTGCGCGAGGCCTGCTGCTGGGCGGCGGCGAGGGCCGCGCGCTGCGCAGCCTTCGGCGGGGTGAGAGTCACGGGGGCGCCGTCGACGTGGAAGCCCGGCCCGAGCGGGAAGGCCTTGACCTTGCCACGGCGGTCCTCGAGGTGGACGACGTGGACGCCGCCGGCCTTCTCCACCGCGACCACGGCGCCGACCCAGCCGGTCTCGACGTCCTCGACGACGGTGCCGGTCACCGCCTCGAGGGCGCGGGAGGTGGGCCGCGCCAGCCTCCCCTTCGACTGCCAGCCGGCCGAGAGGACGTCCTTGCCGTATCGATCGCTCACGCAGGGACGGTAGGCCGAAGGGCGGTCGCCGGCGCAGGCGGCACGCCGGATTCCGGGGAATGCCCGCCCCGGTCGTAGACTTGGCACTCAGGTGGACCGAGTGCCAGCGGTCCGAGCATCGTGTCGAAGGGAGGTCCGCATGAGCCAGGAGCAGCGGCGCATGGCCGTGCTGAGCGCCATCATCGAGGACTACGTGCAGACCTCCGAGCCGGTGGGTTCCAAGGCCCTCCTGGACCGGCACCAGCTCAACGTCTCGGCCGCGACGGTGCGCAACGACATGGCCGCGCTCGAGGACGAGGGCCTCATCGCGGCGCCGCACACCTCCGCCGGGCGGATCCCCACCGATGCCGGCTACCGGCTCTTCGTCGACCGCCTGGCAGCCGTCCGCCCGATGTCGAAGGGCGAGCGGGCCGCCATCACGAGCTACCTCGAGGGCGCCGACGACCTCGACACCGTCCTCGACCGGACGGTGCGTCTGCTGTCGACGCTCACCCGTCAGGTCGCCGTCGTGCAGTACCCCTCGCTGACCCGCAGCACCGTCCGGCACGTCGAGCTCGTCCCGATGAGCCGGACGCGGCTCATGGTCGTCGTCATCATGGGCAGCGGCCGCGTCGAGCAGCGGATCATCCCGATCAACGTCGACTACACGACCGCGGTGGGGGCCGAGGCCCTCGCCAGCGCGCGTGCGCGGATCAACGCCGCGACCCACGACCGGCGCCTCGCCGAGGCGCTCACCTCGCTCGCGACCCTCCACGAGGACGACCGTGAGACCGAGGACGCCCTGACGGCGGGCGTGCTCGCCGCGCTCGACGCGGCGCTCGCGGAGGAGCGGGCGACCAAGGTGACGCTCGCCGGCACCGCCAACCTCGCCCGCAGCTCCGGCGACTTCCCGATGACGCTCGAGCCGGTGCTCGACGCCCTCGAGCAGCACGTGGTGCTGCTGCGCCTGCTGAGCGCCGAGGCCCACGACGCGTCGACGGGCGTCTCGGTGCGCATCGGCGCCGAAAACCCGGTCTCGAGCCTGCAGTCGACCTCCTTCATCACCTCGGGCTACGGCGCGGGCGACGAGCACGTCGGTGCCGTCGGCGTGCTCGGCCCGACCCGCATGGACTACCCGGCGACCATGGCGCAGGTGCGCGCTGTGGCCGCCTACCTCTCGCGGATCGTGGACGCCTGACCGGCGCCACCCCGCACCCGACCGACATCGACCACGACCCACGAGGACCTCACGCGTGAACGACTACTACGAGGATCTGGGCGTCAGCCGCGAGGCCACGCCCGAGGAGATCAAGCGGGCGTACCGCAAGCTCGCCCGCACCCTGCACCCTGACGTCAACCCCGGCCCCGAGGCGGAGGAGCAGTTCAAGCGGGTCTCGCAGGCCTACGACGTCCTCTCCGACGAGACGAAGCGCCGCCAGTACGACATGGGCGGTGACCCCTACGGCGGTGCGCACGAGGGCTTCGGTGCCGGCTTCAGCTTCAGCGACATCATGGAGCAGTTCTTCGGCCAGGCCGCGGGCGGCGGTCGTGGGCCGCGCTCGCGCTCCTCACGTGGGCAGGACGGCCTCGTGGGTCTCGAGATCGACCTCGCGACGGCGGTCTTCGGCGGCGAGCAGGACCTGACGATCGACACCGCGGCGGTGTGCGGCTCGTGCTCCGGCGACGGGGCCCAGCCCGGCACCGGTCGCCGCACGTGCGACACCTGTGGTGGACGCGGTGAGGTCCAGCAGGTGCAGCGCTCCTTCCTCGGCCAGGTGATGACGAGCCGTCCGTGCCCGACCTGCCAGGGCTTCGGCGAGGTCATCCCGAGCCCCTGCCACGAGTGCTCCGGCCAGGGCCGCGTGCGCAGCCGCCGCACGATGAAGGTGCGCATCCCCGCCGGTGTCGACACCGGCACCCGCATCCACCTCGCCGGCGAAGGGGAAGTCGGTCCCGGTGGTGGGCCGGCCGGCGACCTCTACGTCGAGCTGCGGGTCGCCGAGCACGAGACCTTCACCCGGCGCGGCGACGACCTGCACGCATCGGTCGCGGTACCGATGACGGCAGCCGCCCTCGGCGTGACGATGAGCTTTGCCACCCTCGACGGCGAGCAGGAGATCACCATCAAGCGGGGCACCCAGCCCGGCGACACGATCGTCCTGCCCGGGCTCGGCGTGACCCATCTGCGGCACGAAGGGCGTGGCGACCTCGTCATCCACGTCGACGTGCGCACCCCGACCAAGCTCGATGCCGAGCAGGAGCAGCTGCTGCGCGACCTCGCGCGGCTGCGTGACGAGGAGCAGCCCGACGGCGAGCTCCACGACGTCGACTCCGGCTTCGTCGGACGCCTGCGGCACGCCTTCAAGCGCTGACGGCCCGGACGCCGCGCGATGTTGCGCCGCTTCGTCGGCCTCGACGGCACACCGCAGGCGTCGGCGGCGCTCGAGACGTCGCTGCGCACCACCCCTGAGCAGCTCGGGCCGGTGCGCGCCCGGCACACCGTGCCCGCCGCCTCGCGTCCCGTGGCGGCCCTGCTCGCGGTCGTCGGGGTCGTGGTGGTCCTGGCCGTCGCGACCGCGACCGTGCTCGTGGTGCTCGGCGCGCTGCCGGCGGCCGCCGTCCTGTGCCCTCTGGCCATCGGGGTGGCCGTGGCCGTGCTCGTCGGGGTGGGTCTCGCGGCCACCCACGACAGCCGGGGCATCGAGGTGCGCGCCCACGGCCTGATCGTCGGCTCGCGCCCGGTCCCCTTCGCGACGATGGACCCCGGCCGCATGGTGTGGGCGACGTCCGCCCGGGCTGCCCGCTCCGTCGTCACGCTCGCCCGGCGCCGCCGGGTGGCCGGCGGGGAGTGCCTGCTGCTCAACGGCACCGACGGGCCCGACGCCGTCGACGACTGGCGAGGCCTCGGGGGCAGGTACGACCCGTTGCCGCGGGCCCCGCGGCTGGACACCCCCTTCGTCTGGTGGGCGCTCGGCCCGCGCGACGTCGGCGCCTTCGTCCGTGACCTCGAGGCGGCGATGGTCGCCGACGGCTACCCCGTGCACGGGCTCGCCGACCACCTGGCGCGGCACCGGACCGACGTGCCGGCCGGTCGCGAGGCCCTCCCGCGCCGGGCGCCGCACGACCCGCCGCTGTGGCGGGCCCGACCAGGGGCAGGATTGGGGCCATGACCGCACCACTCTTCGTCGTCGACCCCGGTGCCCTCGACCGTCTCGGGGTCGCCGACGTCGTCGACCTCACCGGGCCGGAGGCCCACCACGCCGCGGCCGTCGTGCGGCTCGCGGTGGGGGAGCACGTGCTCGTCGCCGACCGGCAGGGCGCCCGCGTGCTCACCGAGGTCACCGAGGTCGCCCGAGAGCTGGTGCGGCTGCGGGTGCTCCAGCGCGCCGACGAGCCGGAGCCTTCCCTCCGCCTGACGCTCGTGCAGGCCCTGGCCAAGGACGGGCGGGACGAGGACGCCGTCGAGGCCGCCACCGAGCTCGGCGTCGACACCGTCGTCCCGTGGCAGGCCGACCGGTCGATCGTGCGGTGGAAGGGCCCCAAGGTCGACAAGGGCCTGCGCAAGTGGGCCAATGTCGTCGAGCGGGCCGCGAAGCAGTCGCGGCGCGGCCGGTGGCCCCAGGTCGACGGGCTCGTCACGAGCTCCGCCCTCGCCCAGCGCTGCGCGGGCGCGACGACCTTCGTGCTGCACGAGGACGCGACGACCCCGCTGGCCACCGCGCCGCTCCCGGACTCCGGCGAGGTCTTGCTCGTCGTCGGGCCCGAAGGGGGGATCTCGCCCCAGGAGCTCGAGGCCTTCGTCGCCGCTGGCGCCACGCCCGTGCGGCTGGGGGCGCAGGTCCTGCGCGCCTCGACCGCCGGGCCGGCCGCCATCGCGGTCATCAGCGCACGAGGCCGCTGGACGTGACGCGCCAGTACTACGCCTGGGCCGGCGGGACCCCGGACGACCACGCCGCGCTGGCCCGCATGTCAGCTGCCGGCCCGGCCGACATGGGGCCGCTGCTCGCGTCCTTCCGGGGCGGGGTCGGCGCCCGGGCCCTGGGGCGCTCGCTCGCCCTCCTCGCGCTCGTCTGCGTCGGGCTCGGCGCGATGGTGGCCGGGCTCGCCCCCGGCGGGCCCTCGCTCGCGCTCGTCGTCGGGGCGTGGTGCGTCGCGGCCGCGGTGTACCTCCCGGCCATGCTCGTCGTCCACCTGGCCGCCCGCCGCACCCGGCAGGACGTCCACCGCCACGGGCTCGTCGTCCGCGGCCCGGGGAGTCGGGCCGAGGCGCTGCCCTGGGAGTCGATGGACCCCGGCCGCATCTTCATCGCGACGAGCGTCCGCGCGATGACGCGGATGCCGCTCGCCCTGCCCCGCCAGCAGGCGGTCCTGCCCCCGGGCGTCGTCGTCAACGCCTGGACCGACCGCCCACTCGGGTCGCTGCCGGTCGCCGAGGCGCTCTCCCAGGGGTACCGGTACCAACCGGCTCCCACCGACAGCCCCTTCGGCTGGTGGCAGCTCGGGCCGAGCGACCCGCGAGCCTTCCTCCAGGCGGTCGAGGCGGCGATGGTCGCCGACGGCTACCCCGCGGCGGGACTGACCCCCTTCGTCCTCGCCCGCAGGGTGCGTGCCGGTGACCTGCGCCGCGCCCCTGAGCTGCAGCGGGAGCGGGCCCTCGTCGACCCGGTCGTGGGGCTGCCGCAGGGCTGAGGCCGATCCGGTCGTCCCGGCGCGGCGCCGCCCGTAGAATCGGCGGCACGATGCCTCCATCAGACCAGCCCGACCTGCGCGCCCTCGACGCGATCTCCGACGACCCGCGCGCCACCGCGCACGAGCGCGGCACCCGCTCCCGGCAGACGATCGTCCTGCCGGACAACGTGCCGATGGTCAACATCCTCGGTCCGACGGACGAGCTCCTGCGGACCATGGAGCGCGCCTTCCCCAAGACCGAGATCCTCGTGCGCGGCAACGAGTTCCGCCTCGAGGGGCCGACCGAGGACCTCGCGATCATCGACCGTCTCCTCGACGAGGTCATGGAGATCGTCGAGGCCGGCCAGCCGCTCAACCGCGATGCCATCGAGCGCTCGATCACCATGCTGCGGGGGCAGACCCGGGAGCGGCCCGCTGACGTGCTGACGATGAACATCGTCTCCAACCGCGGCCGCACCATCCGGCCCAAGACCCTCGGGCAGAAGCACTACGTCGACGCCATCGGCGACAACACGGTGATCTTCGGCATCGGGCCGGCCGGCACCGGCAAGACCTACCTGGCGATGGCCAAGGCGGTCGCGGCACTGCAGGCCAAGGAGGTCAGCCGGATCATCCTCACCAGGCCCGCGGTCGAGGCCGGCGAAAAGCTCGGCTTCCTCCCGGGCACCCTCGGCGACAAGATCGACCCCTACCTGCGGCCGCTCTACGACGCCCTGCACGACATGATCGACCCCGACTCGATCCCGCGGCTCATGGCCGCCGGCACCATCGAGGTCGCCCCCCTGGCCTTCATGCGCGGCCGCACCCTCAACGACTCCTTCATCATCCTCGACGAGGCGCAGAACACCTCGCCCGAGCAGATGAAGATGTTCCTCACCCGCCTCGGCTTCGGCTCGAAGATGGTCGTCACCGGCGACACGAGCCAGGTCGACCTGCCCGGCGGGATGGAGTCCGGCCTCAAGGTCGTCCAGCGCATCCTCACCGACATCGAGGGCGTCCACTTCGCCCACCTCGACGCCTCCGACGTCGTCCGCCACCGGCTCGTCGGGGAGATCGTCGGGGCCTACGACCGATACGACGCGACGAAGGGGCAGCGCCGATGAGCATCGACGTGCTCAACGAGACCGACCACGACGTCGACGAGGTCGAGTTCGTCGACCTCAGCCGCTACGTGCTCGAGCAGATGCGCGTGCACCCGCAGGCCGAGCTGTGCATCCGCTTCGTCGACGAGGCGACGATGACCGTCCTGCACGAGCAGTGGATGGACCTCGCCGGCCCGACCGACGTCATGAGCTTCCCGATGGACGAGCTGCGGCCCGGTCGCGAGGGCGAGACCTCCGCCGAGGGGGTCCTCGGCGACATCGTCGTGTGCCCGTCGGTCGCGGAGCGGCAGGCCGCCGCAGCGGGCCACGCCGCCATCGAGGAGATGCTCCTGCTGACGACGCACGGGATCCTCCACCTGCTCGGCTACGACCACGCGGAGCCCGACGAGGAAAAGGAGATGTTCGAGCTGCAACGCCAGCTGCTGCTCACCTTCCTCGCCGGCCGCGGCCGGGAGGCCCAGGGGTGACCACCCTGATCATCGGCGCGGTCGTCGCGATCGTCGCCGCCTTCGTCCTCACCCTCGTCGACGCCGCCATCGGCTCGGCCTCCCGCGTCGCCGCGGAGGAGGCCGACAGCGCGGGACGAAGGGGGGCACCCGCCCTGCGCCAGATCCTCGCCGACAGCGCGGGACCGATCTCCGTCATCGCCTTCCTCCGGGCCATCGCCGAGGCGAGCGCGGCCGTGCTCATCACCCTCGTCGTCGTCGGGCAGGTCGAGCGGACCTGGGTCGCGCTGCTCGTCTCCGCCGGGATCATGGTCGTCGTCACCTTCGTCCTCGTCGGGGTCTCCCCACGGACCCTCGGGCAGCAGCACAGCACGCCGATCGCGCTCGCCGCGGCGCCCGCGGTCATCGGGCTGCGTCGCGTGCTGGGCCCCTTCGCCCGGCTGCTCGTCACCTTCGGCAACGCGGTGACGCCGGGGCGCGGCTACCGCGACGGGCCCTTCCGCTCCGAGGCCGAGCTGCGCGACCTGCTCGACCTCGCGGGGGAGTCCGCGCTCATCGAGGACGAGGAGCGCGACATGCTCCACTCGGTCTTCGAGCTCGGCGACACCATGGCCAGCGAGGTCATGGTCCCGCGCACCGACATGATCACTATCGAGTCGGACAAGCCGGCGCGCAAGGGGCTCAACCTCTTCATCCGCTCCGGCTTCTCCCGCGTCCCCGTCGTGGGGGAGTCGAGCGACGACATCGTCGGCCTGCTCTACCTCAAGGACGTCGTGCGCCGCCTGCTGGCCGACGAGACGAGCCGTGATCTGCCGGTCTCGCAGTTCATGCGGCCGGCTCCCTTCGTCCCCGAGAGCAAGCCCGTCGACCACCTGCTGCGCGAGATGCAGCGCGACCAGATCCACGCCGCGATCGTCGTCGACGAGTACGGCGGCACTGCCGGCCTGGTGACGATCGAGGACATCCTCGAGGAGATCGTCGGCGAGATCACCGATGAGTACGACCGCGAGGGGCCCGGTGTCGAGGAGCTCGACGACGGCCGATACCGGGTGCCGGCGGGGCTGCACGTCGACGACCTCGCCGAGCTGCTCGACGTCGACCTCGAGGACGAGGAGGTCGACACCGTCGGTGGCCTCATCGGCAAGATCACCGGCCGGGTGCCGATCGTCGGCACGACCTGCGAGGTCGCCGGCCTGCGGCTCACGGCTGAGAAGATGTCCGGACGACAGCACCGGATCGCGACCGTCATCGTCGAGAGGACGGCACCGGTGCGCGACGGGCACGAGCACGAGGAGGTCGACGCATGACCGACGAGACCCAGTGGCGGGCGGGCTTCGCCTGCCTGGTGGGCCGGCCCAATGCCGGCAAGTCGACGCTGACCAATGCGCTCGTCGGCGACAAGGTCGCCATCACCTCGAGCAAGCCTCAGACGACGCGGCACACGATCCGTGGCATCGTCACGCGCGAGCACCAGCAGCTCGTGCTCGTCGACACGCCGGGCCTGCACAAGCCCCGCACCCTGCTCGGCGAGCGGCTCAACGACCTCGTCCGCGAGACCTTGCTCGAGGTCGACGTCATCGGCTTCTGCATGCCCGCCGACCAGCGGATCGGCCCCGGCGACACCTACATCGCCAAGGACCTCGCCGAGCTGCAGCGGGCCAAGCGGGTGCCGGTCGTCGCCATCGCGACGAAGGCCGACGCGGTCGACCGCGAGCGCCTCGCCGAGCACCTCATCGCCATCGACCAGCTCGGCGACTGGGCCGCCATCGTCCCGTGCTCCGCGGTCCGTGGGGACCAGGTCGACGACGTGCTCGCCGTGCTGGGTGGCTACCTGCCGCCCTCGCCCGCGCCGCTCTACCCCGTCGACCAGGTGAGCGACGAGGACGACGAGAAGATGATCGCCGAGCTCGTGCGCGAGGCCGCCCTCGAAGGGGTCCGCGACGAGCTCCCGCACAGCCTGGCCGTCGTCGTCGAGGAGCTCGTCCCGCGCGAGGGTCGACCCGACGACGATCCGATGCTCGACGTGCGGGTCAACGTCTTCGTCGAGCGGGACAGCCAGAAGGCGATCATCATCGGTCGCGGTGGCTCACGACTGCGCGAGGTCGGGACGACCGCGCGGGTCGGGATCGAGGAGCTGCTCGGTCAGAAGGTCTTCCTCGACCTGCACGTCAAGGTGGCCAAGGACTGGCAGCGCGACCCCAAGCAGCTGCAGCGCCTCGGCTTCTGAGGTCACGACTCGGTCACAGGCATTTGGGCTCCGGGTGCGCTTTGGGTCAAAGTGAGTGGCTGGGCAGCATGCTGCCCGCTAACGCCACCGACTCTGACTTGGGAGGAGCGGCCCGGGCGGCTCCAGCGATGTCCGGGTCGGACGACACGTGACT
Source organism: Janibacter hoylei PVAS-1 (assembly GCF_000297495.1). Classification (GTDB taxonomy): domain Bacteria; phylum Actinomycetota; class Actinomycetes; order Actinomycetales; family Dermatophilaceae; genus Janibacter; species Janibacter hoylei. Next base: position 177,402 of record NZ_ALWX01000022.1, read on the forward strand.
GCACCTACGCAACCGCCACCCTCTGGCAAGAACGCCCCGCCGCGCGACACCCGTCGGGTGGACCACCCGGCCCTCGAGCCGCGCATCCTGCGCAAGCAGGACAAGCTGGGCATCGACTGGATCGTCTTCGGCATCACCGCCGTGCTGTCCGTCGCCTTCGTCCTGTGGGGTGTCATCAGCACCTCGTCGCTGTCCAGCGCCTCGGAGAGCGGACTCGACTGGGTCGTGACCAACACCGGCTGGCTCTTCGCTCTGGCCTCGACCGGCTTCGTCTTCTTCGTCATCTGGCTGGCCGCCAGCAAGTACGGCAACATCCCCCTGGGCGCCGACGGCGAGGAGCCGGAGTTCCGCACCATCTCGTGGATCGCGATGATGTTCTCGGCCGGCATGGGCATCGGCCTGATGTTCTGGGGTGCCGCCGAGCCGCTCGCGCACTACCTCACGCCGCCGCCCGGCACCGGTGAGGCGGGCAACGACAGCTCGACGCGTACCGCGATGGCGACGACCCTCTTCCACTGGACGCTCCACCCCTGGGCGATCTACACCGTCGCGGGTCTGGCCATCGGCTACGGCGTCTTCCGCAAGGGTCGCGGCCTGACGATCAGTGCGGTCTTCGAGCCGCTCATCGGCAAGCGCCAGGTCAACGGTCCGGTGGGCAAGGTCATCGACATCTTCGCCATCTTCGCCACGCTCTTCGGCTCCGCGACCTCGCTCGGCCTCGGTGCCCTGCAGATCGCCTCCGGCGCCAAGATCGTCGGCTGGGCCGACGACGTGACCAACACGGTCCTCGTCCTCATCATCGTCGTGCTGACGATCTGCTTCATCTTCTCGGCCGTCTCCGGTGTCGAAAAGGGCATCCAGTGGCTGTCCAACACCAACATGGTGCTGGCCTTCGTCTTGGCCGCCTTCGTCTTCGTCGTCGGCCCGACGATCTTCATCCTCAACCTCGTCCCGACCTCGCTCGGGACCTACATGCAGCACCTCATGGAGTACGCCGCGCGGACCAACGCGCAGGGCGAGTCCGGCATCAAGGGGTGGCTGTCCGGCTGGACGATCTTCTACTGGGCGTGGTGGGTCAGCTGGACCCCCTTCGTCGGCATGTTCATCGCCCGCATCTCGCGGGGGCGCACCATCCGTGAGTTCGTCACCGGCGTGCTCCTCGTCCCGAGCACCGTCAGCCTCGTGTGGTTCGCGATCTTCGGTGGTGCCGCGATCAAGGCGCAGGAGATGGGCGCGACGCTCGACAAGTTCGGCGACGGCGAGGAGAGCACGCTCTTCGCGCTGCTCGACTCGATGCCGTGGGCCGGGGTCACCTCGATCCTCGTCATGGTGCTCGTCGCGATCTTCTTCGTGTCCGGCGCCGATGCCGCCTCGATCGTCATGGGTTCGCTCAGCGAGCGCGGCACCCTCGAGCCCAACAGGTTCACCGTGATCTTCTGGGGTGTGGCCACCGGTGCCGTGGCCGCGATCATGCTGACGATCGGCGGCGAGGACTCGCTGACCGGTCTGCAGCAGATCACGATCATCGCGGCCCTGCCCTTCGTGCTCATCATGATCGGCATGGCGGTCGCGCTCGTGAAGGACCTGCAGTCCGACCCGATGGCGGTGCGGCGCGCCTACGCCGTCGAGGCCCTCAAGCAGGCCGTCGTCGCGGGTGTCAAGGAGCACGGGGACGACTTCGTCCTGTCGATCGACCACGCCGAGCCCGGCGAGGGCATCGACCGGGACAAGGTGCTGCACGCCAGCAACGGTGGCTCGGCGACGGCCACCGAGCAGGGAGAGGCAGCCACCGAGCAGGCAGAGACGGACCCGCGGCCGGGCGAGACGCCGACCGCCTGACCTGCTCCACCGCGTCCGGGGCCTGAACACGATGTGGGTGTTCAGGCCCCGACGCCTATCCTTGGGCCCATGCACATCGGAGTCTTTGGAGCCACCGGCCAGGTCGGACAGGTCATGCGCACGCTGCTCGAGGAGCGGGACTTCCCCGTCACCTCGATCCGCTACTTCGCCTCTGCCCGGTCCGCCGGCACGACCCTGCCGTGGAAGGGCGAGGAGGTGACGGTCGAGGACACCGCGACCGCCGACTTCTCCGGCCTGGACATCGCGCTGTTTTCCAACGGCGGGTCCACGAGCAAGGAGTGGGCGCCCAAGGTCGCCGCCGCCGGCGCGACCGTCGTCGACAACTCGAGCGCCTGGCGCAAGGACCCGGAGGTCCCGCTCGTGGTCTCCGAGGTCAACCCCACCGACCTCGACGACCTGCCCAAGGGCATCATCGCCAACCCCAACTGCACGACGATGGCCGCGATGCCGGTCCTCAAGCCGCTGCACGACGAGGCGGGGCTCGTCGCCCTTCGCGTCGCCACCTATCAGGCTGTCTCCGGCTCGGGCGGCGCCGGGCTGACCGAGCTCGACAGCCAGCTGCGCGGCGGTTACGCCTCCGGCGACCCCAAGGACCTCGCCCGCGACGGCAGCGCCCTGACGCTGCCGGCCCCGCAGGTCTACGAGGTGCCCGTCGGCTTCAACGTCGTCGCGATCGCCGGGTCCGTCCAGGACGACGGCACCCTCGAGACCGACGAGGAGCAAAAGCTGCGCAACGAGTCGCGCAAGATCCTGCACATCCCCGACCTGCGGGTCTCGGGCACGTGCGTGCGCGTCCCGGTCTTCTCCGGCCACGCGCTGGCGATCCACGCGGAGTTCGAGCGGGAGATCAGCCCCGAGCGGGCCACCGAGATCCTCGAGGCCGCCGACGGCGTCGTCGTCACGGCCGTGCCCAACCCGCTCGAGGCGACCGGCAAGGACGACGTCTACGTCGGGCGCATCCGCGCCGACCAGTCCGTCGCCGACGGCAAGGGCCTGACGCTCTTCGTCGTCGGGGACAACCTGCGCAAGGGCGCAGCGCTCAACGCCGTGCAGATCGCCGAGGCGATCGTCGCGCGCAAGGGCTGACGGCGCCTCGTCCCACCCGTCACCCGATTCTCGGGTCACCCGATGAACCCCGGCTTCGCAAGGGTTTGGTACTCCTGCGAAGCCGGGGTTTCTCTTGCTCAGCGCGAAGGGAGGACCGCTCGGGCCGTCGTCGCGTCGAGGTGGCGGACGTAGAAGTCCTCGTGCGCGGAGGCCGCCGCGGCCCAGGTGTAGCCGGCCGCCAGCTCCCGCCCGGGCTCGGCGTGGCACGGGGGGTCGGACAGCGCAGCGTCGAGCGCCGCCGCCAGACCGTCGACGTCGCTGCCGTAGCGCACGGTGTCCCCGAAGACCTCCCGCAGCACCGGGAGGTCACGGGCGACGACAGGTACCCCGGCGGCGAGTGCTTCCATCGCCGCGAGCCCGAACCCCTCCTTCGTCGAGGGGAAGCCGAGCACCTGTGCGCCGGCGACGAGTGCTGGCAGCTCGTCGTCGTCGACCGGCCCCAGCACGAGCGGGCTGACGCCGAGCTCGCGGGCGCGGGCTTCACATCGGGCGCGGTAGTCGCGGTAGTCGAAGAGCGTCTCCCCACCACCGATGACGAGCTGCAGATCGCGGCGGTCGAGCCGGGCGAAGGCCTCGAGCAGGTCGATCGTGCCCTTGCGCGGCTCGATGCCACCGAGCGCCAGGACGTAGCCGCCCAGCCGGGCGGTCCAGGCGTCGCGGGCGGGCGCACCCTCGGGGCCGGCAGCGCGGGCGAACCGGCCCGCGTCGACCCCGTTGGGAATCACCGCCGCGCGGTAGCCGTAGGCGGCCTCGACCTCGTCGGCAACCGCCCGCGAGACGCAGATGCGCGCGGCCGGGGCGTGGATGGCACGCTCGTGGCAGGAGACCAGACGAGGTGTCGTGAAGGCGTCCAGGTGGTGGATGGTGCGGATGGGCGCGACGCCGGCGTCGAGCACGGCATTGGCCGAGATGCAGTCCTGCGCGTGCACGACGTCCGCGCCGGTGTCGAAGGCCGCGGCCAGAGCCGCGATGGACCGCTCGATGCGGTCACCGACGCTCTCGTCCTCGCGAGAGACGAAGGGGACGACCCGCACCTGCACGCGCGGGTCGAGGTCCCGGAAGAAGGCGCGGTCACCGCCCCGTCCCAGGGTCCAGATCTCGACGTCGTGCCCGCGGGCCGCGAGTGCCTCCGACAGGGCGAGCGTGTGGACGACCCCGCCACGGGGCTTGGTGGAGTAGGTGAGCTGGGCGATACGCATGGGTCGTCCGATCGTGCGCCGCCGGTGACGGTCAGGCGCTGGTGGTGGTGAGTCGGTAGGCGTGCTCCACGCGCTGGTGGATGTGGTCGAGGGAGCGGCGGGCCCGCGCCACGGCAGTGCTGACGTCGGCCTCGGCGACGGCCAGTCCCCCCTTCGCCCAGGTCTTGGCGACGATCTCGCCGGCGGGGTCGACGACCTTGGCCTGACCGAGGAAGCGCAGGCCCCCGAGCACCCCGGTCTGGTTCGACGACACGAGGTACACCTGGTTCTCGGCGGCCCGGGCGCAGTCGTAGAGGTCGAAGAGGTGGGCCTGGCGGTCGTTGCGGATCCGGTCCGACCGGTCGGTGACGCTGGCGGGCCACGCGCTGAGGCAGGTCACCACCTCGGCGCCGTCGAGGGCCAGCGTGCGGGCGGCCTCGGGGAAGGTCTTGTCGAAGTCGATGAGCATGCCGATCCGTCCGACAGGGGTGTCGAAGGCCCGGAAGCTGTCGCCGGGGCGATAGGCCTCGGCCTCGCCGAGCGGTAGGTGCACCTTGCGGTGCACGCCGAGCAGGCCGTCGCCGCTCACGCAGGCCGCGGTGTTGAAGCGCACCTCCTCGCCGTCGACGACGGCGCGCTCCGTGAGGCCGAAGCAGACCGTCATCCCGCCCGCCAGCGACACGACGGTGGCGAGCTCGGGCCCGTCGAGCGCGATGGCCGGAGGGAGGTCGACCCCCGTGCTTCCCGGATGCCTCAGATCGCCGAGGTAACCGCCGATCGTGGCGTCCGGGAGGACGAGCAGGTCGACGCCGCGTTCGCGGGCCTGCTGGACGATGCTGGACAGCTTGGTGAGAGTGCGCTCGACGTCGCGTCCGAAGTGTGCGGCCACGGCCGCCATCGTCACGGTGCTCATCGGCCCAGACTAGGGACGCGTCAGGCCGCGCGGGCGGCCGCGCCCTCGGCGACGAGCGATGCCACGTGCTCCGCGTCGCGGGCGATCGCGTGGAACCGCCCGGAGCCCCATGTGTGGAGCCACGGCAGCCCGAGGAAGTGGAAGCCGGGCACGGACGTGGCACCGCGCTCGTGCCTCGGGTGGCCATCCTCGTCGAGGACGCCGAGCTCGCCGAGCCAGCCCCAGTCCGCCCGGAAGCCGACGGCCCAGACGATGCTGCCGCTGTCGCGGAGGTCCAGGCTGCTGCCCCCGGGCCGTGGTTGCCACACGGGGGTGTGGCGTGCCTCCACGGGGGCGTCGATGCCTTCGCGCTCGATGTACCGGTCGATGTCGTCCTTGATGGACTCGGCGACCGAGTCGGCGTGGTCGAGGTTGCTCGCCAGGGAGTCGTCGAAGTGGACTGCCCCGTCGACGACCGCGAGCGCCCGGCCGTGCAACGCCATGCCGCCGACGGCGAACTGCCGCAGATCGATGTCGCGGCCGCCGTCGCGCCCCGTGACGTAGTGGTTGGTGGACTCCCGCTTGGTGAGGCCGCGCGTCGTGACCGGCACGTCGTACAGGCCCATCTCGGCGAGCCAGGTCATACAGTCCCTGCCCCGGTAGAACCGGGCGACACGGGGTGCCCGGCCCACGGCGAGATGCACGTTGCGGCCCTCGATGTGCAGGTCCTCGGCGATCTGGGTGCCCGACTGCCCGGTGCCGACGACGAGCACCGGCCCCTCCGGCAACTGGCGCGCGTTGCGGTACTCGTGCGAGTGCACCTGCGTGACCGACACCGGGACGTCCTTCGCCCAGTCGGGCACCACGGGCTCGTGGTACCCACCGGTGGCGGAGGTGACGGTGTCGGCGGTGAGCACCCCGGCCGAGGTGACGACGGTGAAGCCGCCCTCCGGTCGCTGCTCGACCCGGACGACCTCGACGCCCTGCGCGACGGGGGCGTCGAAGGTGTCGGCATACGCCCGCACCCAGGCGTGGACCTCGTCGCGCGTCATGAACCCGTCGGGGTCCGGGCCGTCGTACGCGTATCCCGGGAGCCGGCAGTGCCAGTTCGGCGTGACGAGCGTGAAGGCGTCCCACCGTCCGTCGCGCCACTCGTGGCCGACCTCGTCACGCTCGATGACGATGTGCCGGATGCCCCTCTCGACGAGGTGGCGGCTGAGCGAGAGGCCGGCCTGCCCGCCTCCCACGATGACGGCGTCGTAGTGGTCACCTGCGATGACTGGGGTCGGGATCATGATCCGGTCCTCTCGAGCTGCGGTTCCATGGTGAGCACCTCGACCTCGGCCGTCGGGTGGACGTCGGCCGGGTAGTGGGCGGCCGTGGCCGCGATCGTCTGCTGCGACTGCATGGCCGAGGTGCAGGCCATGCCGTACTTCGCGCGCACGCGCTCGCTGGCCTCGCCCAGGGCCGCGCCCGTCCGGGCGACGAAGTCCGCAAGCGGGTACCGGGCACCCGCCTCGAGGTGGTCGTGCATCACCAGGCTGGGGGAGTAGTGCGAGGTCTCGGCGCCGTCCGGCCAGCGCACGGAGAAGGTCATCTCAGGCATGGGCGAGCTCCCGCCACCGGTCGACGTGCGGCGCCGAGACCTCGGCCACCGGGCCGTACACGTGCGGGCACCGGTCGCGCAGGTGGAACATCCCGGCACGCATGGTCCGGAAGGTCGCGTCGACGTCGATCTCCGCGATCGCCAGCCCGGTCCCGAGCAGGGTGGTGGCGAGGATGTTGCCGCCCGGGTCGACGACCTTGGCGTTGCCGACGTAGCGCAGCGAGCCGAAGGTGCCGGACTGGTTCGACGCCATCCAGAAGACCTGGTTGTCCAGGGCACGCGCGATGTCGAACTGGTTGAACCGGTAGGTCCAGCGGTCCTCCTGCAGGTTGTCCGCCGTCGCGGTCCGGGCGGCGGGCCATGCGGACATGCTCACGACGATCTCGGCACCGTCGAGGGCGAGCATGCGGGCGGCCTCGGGGAAGGCCTTGTCGTAGCAGATCTGCATGCCGACGCGGCCGACCGGGGTGTCGAAGGCGTGGTAGCTGTCACCCGCGGAGTACGACATGTTCTCGCCGAGCGGCTGGTGCACCTTGCGGTAGGAGCCGTAGATCGTGCTGCCGTCGAGACACACCGCGGCGTTGTAGCGGGTGCTCCCGTCGTCGGCGAGCTCGCAGAAGCCGATCGTCAGCACGATGTCACCCGCGAGCTCCTGCACGCGTCGGATCTCCGGTCCGTCCAGCCGGATCGCCGGCGGCAGGGACCTGCTGGTCGTCTGCAGGGTGTCCCCGTGGTTGCCGAGCGACGAGAGGTAGCCGCCGATCGCGGCCTCGGGGAAGGCGACGAAGGAGACCCCCTCGGCGCGGGCGTCGTCGAGCAGCTGGGCGATGAGGGCGTAGTTCTGCTCCAGGTCCCGGGTGAAGTTCGCGGACACGGACGCGATTTTGATGGTCATCGCAGGCCTCAGAGGTTGTAGGTGGAGTTGATGATGGCGCCCTTGCGGGCGTAGTGGATGAGGGCGTCCTGCACGTCCAGGGGGTGCGCGGGGATGACGCCCTCGATGAGGTCCTCCTCGCGGATGCCGTGGAGCGCGAGCCCGAAGCGACAGCAGTAGACCGTGCCGCCCTCCTTGATGAAGGTCTCGAGCGAGTCGTTCATGTTGAGCTCACCCGGGAAGCCCGAGTCACCCGAGGTCGGGAACCCGCGGTTCGCGGTGGCCGCCAGGGTGCCCGGTCCGTATAGGTAGATCGCGGACTCGAAGCCCTTGCGCAGGGCGCGGGTGGCCTGGAGGACGGCGACGAAGCTCACCGACGACTCGTGCGGGATCCCGTGGATGAGGGTGAAGTAGCTCTCCCCGTCCTCGGCCTGATAGTCGGGGAAGATCTTCGTCGAGCCGTACACGTTGCTGCCCTTGGGCAGGGCGGGGTGGGGGATCTCGCCGAGCGACTTGGCGATGTTGTCGGCGATCTGGGCGTCGATGTCGTTGGTCATGGTGGTGCCTTTCGTGGGGGGTGCGGTGGGTGATCAACCGGGCAGGAGCCCGGTGGCTGTGGGGCAGGCGGCGTCGGTCTCGACGCCGTCCGGCCAGAGGAGGCGCACGCCGGGCTCGGCGGTGGCGGTGCCGATGCGCGCGGTCCGCGCGATCGGGGAGGTCATCCGCTCCTGCCCGGGGCGGTCGGCGGTGAGCATGGCGAAGCCGGGGAAGCAGGTGAGCCAGTCGCCGAAGGGGACGCCGTCCGGTGCGGGGATCGAGTCCGGTTCGAGGGTTGCCCCGACGGCCGACGCCTCGGCGAGCATCGCGGCCGTGCCGACGATGCCGGCCATGCTGACGTCCTTGGCCGCTGCGGGACGAGCACCCGCGACGAGCGACCCCAGTGCGCGCAGGTCGGCGCCGGTGCGGGTGGAGGTGCTGTCCCACTGACGGCCCTCGAATCCGGGACGCCAGCGACCGTGCAGGTCGACGGTGAGCGAGATGTCGTCCCCACGGCGCGCGCCACCACCGGGGACCGGGGCGTCCGTCCGGCCGAGGGCGGTGACGGTGAGCGCGGAGGGCACACCGATCTGGGTGTGGCCGCCCAGGACGGGCACACCCCACGCCTGGGCGGCGCTGCGGATGCCACCGACGACCCGCCGGGCGATCTCGGGGGAGGGTGCGCCGATCGCGTCGAGGAGGCCGACCGGCAAGGCGCCCATCGCGGCGAGGTCGTTGACGTTGACGAGCACGGCGCACCAGCCAGCCCACTCGGGGTCCCGGTCGACGAGGGCCGGGAGGATCGCGTCGCAGGCGGCGACGACGTCGGTGCCGGGGACAGGGGCTCCGTCGTCGCCGAGGAACTCGGCCCCGCCGAGGGCGAACGGGCTGTCCTGCCGCAGGTCGCCGACGAGAGAGCCCAGCTCGCTCTTGGTGGCCGCCACGAGGTCGCGGATCCGGGTGATGGGCCAGCGCATCCGCACGTGCGGCGTGCCCTGGATGCGCGTCGCCCCCCAGGCCGTCCACCCGAGTCTGCGGAAGAGGACCTCGTTGGGCTCCTGGACGGTCGCCTCGAAGCGCAGTACGCCCATCCGCAGCGCGGTGGCGCAGGCCTCGCGGACGAGGGCGGGCCCGATGCCACCGGACTGGCGAGCGTCCCGACGGACCACGAGCCGGCTGCCCGTCCACCAGCCGATGTCGCGCCCCGGAGTGGCGGGGGCCAGCCTGACGCCGCCGAGCACTCGGCCGTCTGCGCTGCGGGCGACGAGGACGATCGTGCGCGGGTCGTCGTCGAGATCGTCGTGGTCGACGTCGAGGACGCGTTGCTCGGCGACGAAGACCTCGCGGCGCAGGGCCCGGTAGTCCGCCGTCTCACGGGGGTCGGCACGGCCGATGGTCCAGGCTCGCGTGTCGTGGGCCACCGTCGGGCCCATGAGCGAGGGGATCTCGAGCCGCATCAGGCACCTGCCGTCTGCAGTGCGCTGCAGGCGCCGCAGGCGGCGCACCCGGCTCGCTGGTCGGCGCCGCGCATCCCGGCGTCCCGCAGCAGTGTCGCCACGCGGGCCGTGACGTCGTTGACGACCTGTCGGTCGGGGGCCGGGACGTGGTCGACGTCGGTCGCGAGGGTCCCAGCGAGCGGGCGGAAGGGGACGACGAAGGGGTAGACGCCCATGTCGACGAGCTCCCGTGCTCCGTCGACGAGTTCGTCCGGGTCCTCCCCGAGCCCGACGAGCAGGTAGGTCGAGACCTGGTTCCGGCCGAAGACCCGGACCGCCTCCCGCCAGGCCGTGCGGTACTCGGCCATGGTCACGCGTGACTTGCCCGGCATCCAGCGGGACCGTACGGCGTCGTCCATCGACTCGACGTGGATGCCGATGGATCGGGCGCCGGCGTCGTAGAGGTCGGTGATCGCCTGCAGGTCCGCGGGTGGCTCGCACTGGACCTGGATCTCCAGCGAGGGCACCGCGTCCTTGACCGCCCGGACGCATCGGGCGAGGTGCTTGGCTCCGCGGTCCCACCCGTTCGACGTCCCGGTGGTCATCACCATGCTCGTCACGCCGTCGAGGCGGACCGCCGCCTCGGCGACCTCGGCGAGCATCGCCGGGGTCTTGACGGCGATCGTCGAGCCGGCGTCGAGGGAGGCCTCGATCGCGCAGAAGCGACAGCGCTCGCTCTCCGCGTACCGCACGCACGTCTGCACGACGGTGGTGGCGAGCACGTTGGTGCCGTGGAGCTTGCCGATCTTGTCGTAGGCGACGCCGTCCGCCGTCGACAGGTCGTAGAAGCGGGGGCGGGCGACGGGGGAGATGTCGAGGCCCAGGTCCGCGCCGTCAAGCGTCAGACGGCCGGCCGGATCGACGACGTAGGGGCTGCTGCTGTCGAGCCGGAGTGCGGCTCCGAGGCCATCGATGGCAAAATGGCCGTCATCGCTCGGGCCCGCACCGCCCGTACGGCGGACCGGTGCGTCGCTACGGACGCCGAGGATCGCGATGTCGACACGGGTGGAAACGCGGTCGGGGTTCGGTGTCGGGTTCGGGGCCATGCGGCAAGTACACGGTCGGCCCGTTTCGGACTGGTTTCACTCGGAATGCAGGACTGTTTCCGGGTGAAACGATCGTGTTTCGTCCGCATGGTGACCGGCGTCATGGTCTCGTGAGGTGAGGAGTATCGTGCTGGGCATGCGGGCGAACCTCCTCCTTCTCTGCCGCGGCGAGGCCTGACGCACGGCCACCTCGTCGCGGAGTTCGTGGTGCCGACCAGCACAGACCACACGTGACGAAGGACAGAGCATGATCCACCCCCAGCAGCCCACCTCGATGCCGGTGCGCAAGTACGTCCCCTTTCAGGACCAGATCTCCGTCGAGCTTCCCGACCGCACCTGGCCCGACCGGGTCATGACGCAGGCCCCGCGCTGGTGCGCGGTCGATCTGCGCGACGGCAACCAGGCTCTCATCGACCCGATGGACGCCGACCGCAAGCTGCAGATGTTCCAGCTGCTCGTCAAGATGGGCTACAAGGAGATCGAGGTCGGCTTCCCGAGCGCGAGCGAGACCGACTACAACTTCTGTCGTCAGCTCATCGACGGCGGGCACATCCCCGATGACGTGACGATCCAGGTGCTCACGCAGTGCCGCGACCACCTCATCGAAAAGACCTTCGACGCCATCGCCGGCAGCAAGACCGCGATCGTCCACTTCTACAACTCGACGTCCGTCCTGCAGCGGCGCGTGGTCTTCAACTCCGACCAGGACGGCATCGTCGACATCGCCCTGCAGGGTGCGCGGCTGTGCAAGAAGCTCGAGGAGACCATCCCCGACACCGACGTCTACTACCAGTACTCGCCGGAGTCCTACACGGGCACCGAGCTCGACTTCGCCGCGCGGATCTGCAACGAGGTCATCGACATCATCGACCCGACGCCGGACCACAAGATGATCATCAACCTGCCGGCGACGGTCGAGATGGCCACGCCCAACGTCTACGCCGACTCCATCGAGTGGATGAGCCGTCACCTCGAGCGTCGCGAGTCGGTCGTGCTGTCGCTCCACCCGCACAACGATCGCGGCGAAGGGGTGGCGGCCGCCGAGCTCGGCTATCTCGCCGGCGCCGACCGCATCGAGGGCTGCCTCTTCGGCAACGGCGAGCGCACCGGCAACGTCGACCTGGTGACGCTGGGCATGAACCTCTTCAGCCAGGGCATCGACCCGCAGGTCGACTTCTCGCAGATGGACGAGATCCGGCGCACCGTCGAGCACTGCACCCAGCTCCCGGTGCACCCGCGGCACCCGTGGGGTGGCGACCTCGTCTACACCGCCTTCTCCGGCTCGCACCAGGACGCGATCAAGAAGGGCTTCGAGGACATGGAGGTGCGGGCCAAGGAGGCCGGCACCGACGTCAACGGCATCGACTGGGGCGTGCCCTACCTGCCCATCGACCCGCACGACATCGGCAGGTCCTATGAGGCGGTCGTCCGCGTCAACTCCCAGTCGGGCAAGGGTGGCGTCGCCTACCTGCTGAAGTCCGAGCACGGCCTCGACCTGCCGCGTCGCCTGCAGATGGAGTTCTCGGCCGTCGTCCAGCGCAAGACCGACAGCGACGGCGGCGAGATGAGCGGTCTCGCGCTGTGGGAGGTCTTCAACGACGAGTACCTGCACAGCGAGGACAAGGACGGCTGGGGACGCTTCCAGCCCGTGCGCTCCACGCTCACCGGTGAGGACTCCGGTCTGGACCGCATCGAAGGGCACATCCTCGACGCCGGCCAGGAGGTCGAGATCTCCGGCAGCGGCAACGGCCCGATCGCCGCCTTCCTCGACGCCCTTTCTCCCCTCGGTGTGGACGTGCGGGTCCTCGACTACGCCGAGCATGCCCTCTCCGCCGGTGGCGACGCCCGCGCCGCCGCCTACGTGGAGTGCGCCGTCGGCGAACGGGTCCTGTGGGGCGTCGGCCTGCACGACTCGATCGTCAAGGCCTCGCTCCGCGCGATCCTGTCGGCGGTCAACCGCGCCGAGCGGGACGCGGCGAAGGTCTGACGCCCACCCGCCCCACGGTTTCCGGGTCACCCGAGGAACCCCGGCTTCGCAAGGGTCCCGAACCCTTGCGAAGCTGGGGTTTCTCTTGTCGAGAGTGACTCCTGAGGGCCCGGCGACGGTGACAGATCGTGTCCGCATGCCTGCCTGGCGTCGTGCGCACCAGCACCCCACGGGCGGACCCACCGATGGACCGCTTCACCCTCGAGATCGACGACGACGCCGTGCGCGACCTGCGTGAGCGGCTGGCCGCAGCAGCTGCCCGGCGACCACGGCCGGGCGAAGGGAGTGCCCGTCGCCGAGGAGAGGCGGTGGGCGACGACCTGGCGGCACTCGACCCGCACCGGGTCGCTGCGGACCTCAACCGCCTGCCGCAGTTGACGATCCGCATCGACGGCGCCCGCATCCACTTCGTCCACGTGCGCTCCGAGCGACGTGCTCGAGGACTCGCCGGCCGGGCAACTGGCCTGGATCGTCGACAAGGTCGTCGAGTGGACCCACGACGAGGCCCCGCTCGAGGAGCCGCACCTCCGCGCCCGGCACCTGGCCGGCGTGCTGCTCTTCTGGCTCACCCGCACGGCGGCGTCGGCGGCGGACGTCGTCTACGCGCAGTACGGGAGCCTCTTCGCCGACCCCACAGCCTTCGCCCCCTCGGGCGTGCCGACCGGGGTGCTCGTGGCGGCCGAGGACATCTCGATCCGGCGCTGCGCCGAGCAGAGCAACGCGATCGTGCGCTGGACCGACCTCGACCACGGGGGCCACGTCGCGGCGCTCGAGCAGCCCGACGACCTCGTCGCGGACCTGCGCGGACTCGTCGACTGGGTCCGGCTCAGCGCACCCCGGCGACGCGGAACTGGATCGACACCCTCGGCCCGACCCGAGCGCTCGTCTTGGGTACCGCGTGCTCCCAGGTGCGCTGGCAGGCGCCGCCCATGACGACGAGGTCGCCGTGGCCGAGCGCGACCCGCTGCGAGGGCCCGCCCTCGCGTGGGCGCAGGCAGAGGTGCCGCGCGGAGCCGAGGGAGACGATGGCGATCATCGTGTCCTGCTCGCGGCTGCGGCCGATGCGATCCCCGTGCCAGGCGACGGAGTCCTGCCCGTCGCGGTAGAGGCACAGCCCCGCTGTGACGAAGGGCTCACCCAGCTCGGTCGCGTAGTGCGCCGAGAGCTGCTCACGCATCTCGGTGAGCAGTGGGTGGGGGAGGCTCTCGCCTGCGGCGTAGAAGCAGGTCAGACGAGGGACGTCGACGACCGAGTCGTACATCCGACGGCGCTCGGCCCGCCACGGGACGTCGTGGAGCAGGGCGTCGAGGACCTCGTCGCTGCCGCACGCCCACCCGGGCAGCAGGTCGACCCACGCCGTGCCGTCGAGGTAGCGCCGATGGCGCCGCGCGAGGTCACCGAGCGTGGGGGAGTCGGCTGTGTCGAAGAGCGAGGACTGGAGCGCCTGCATGTTCAGACCATAGCAGTGGGTCGAACAAATGTTCGACTTGTTGTGCGGGCGCGGCGTGGGGTCGGCGCGCTGTCAGGGCGAAGGGAGACAATGGAGCCATGCCCCTCTACCGCGACTCCGGAGTCGTGCTGCGCACCCACAAGCTGGGTGAGGCCGACCGGATCATCACCGTGCTCACGCGGGGCCGTGGCAAGATCCGCACGGTGGCCAAGGGGGTGCGCCGGACGAAGTCGAAGTTCGGCGCCCGCCTCGAGCCGGGCATGCACGTCGACCTCCAGTGCTACGAGGGCCGCAACCTCGACACCGTGACCCAGACCGAGTCGCTCGACCCGTGGGGCGATGCCTTGGCCCGGGACTACTCGCGGTGGACGGCAGCGACCGCGATCCTCGAGACCGCCGACCGGCTCACCGAGGAGCGCGAGCCGTCCGTGCAGCAGTACCGCCTGCTCGCGGGAGCGCTGCGGACCCTCGCCCAGGGCGACCACGCGGCCGAGCTCGTCCTCGACGCCTACCTGCTGCGCGCTCTCGCGATCGCGGGCTGGGCGCCGAGCTTCCACGACTGCGCCCAGTGCGGCGACGAGGGCCCGCACCGCGCCTTCCACGTCGCGCACGGCGGCGTGCTCTGCCGCAGCTGTCGTGTGCCCGGGTCGTCCGCGCCCGCCCCCGAGACCCTCGAGCTCCTCGCCGCGCTGCTCGTCGGCGACTGGGTCGTCGCGGATGCCTCCGAGCAGCGGCACCGCCGCGAGGGCGCTGGCCTGACCGCCGCCTACCTCCAGTGGCACCTCGAGCGTGGGGTGCTCTCCCTTCGTCACGTCGACCGCACGCCCACCCACCCCACCCCAGCGCAGAGGACCGGATGAGCCGCTACGAGACCCCCTTCGCCCACCCGAGCGGAGCGACGCCCCCGCCCGTGCCTGCCGATCTCGTGCCCGGGCACGTCGCGATCGTCATGGACGGCAACGGCCGGTGGGCCAACCAGCGCGGCCTGCCGCGGACCAAGGGGCACGAGGCCGGTGAGGGGGCGCTGCTCGACGTCGTCGCCGGCGCGCTCGACATCGGGGTCAAGCACCTCTCGACCTACGCCTTCTCGACGGAAAACTGGCGTCGCTCGCCCGAGGAAGTGCGCTTCCTCATGGGCTTCAACCGGGACGTCATCCGCCGCCGGCGCGACCAGCTGCACGCCTGGGGGGTGCGCATGCGGTGGGTCGGCCGCCGCCCGCGGCTGTGGAGTTCGGTCATCAAGGAGCTCGAGATCGCCCAGGAGATGACCCGGGACAACGACGCGATGACGCTGTACTTCTGCGTCAACTACGGCGGTCGCGCCGAGATCGCCGACGGCGTGCGGCGGATCGCCGAGGACGTCAAGGCGGGCCGGCTCAAGGGCTCGGGCATCGACGAGCGCACCATCGCGCGCTACCTCACCGAGCCGACCATGCCCGACGTCGACCTCTTCCTGCGCAGCTCGGGGGAGCAGCGCACGAGCAACTTCCTGCTGTGGCAGTCGGCCTACGCCGAGATGGTCTTCCAGGACACCCTGTGGCCCGACTACGACCGGCGGCACCTGTGGGAGGCCATCGAGACGTATGCCCGGCGCGAACGCCGGTACGGCGGCGCGGTGGACGCGCCGACGGACGGCACCTGAGGGTCGCCTAGGGTGACGAGACCCGTGCACCGCTGCACGGTGATCCACCACCGAGAGGTCGCACATGTGCCGAGTCCTTGCCTACGTCGGGCCGGAGATCCCGCTCGAGAGCCTGCTGCTCACGCCGGACAACAGCCTGGTCAACCAGGCGCTCGACCCGGAGCGTCACCCCGAGCTCCAACTCGCGGGCTGGGGCTTCGGAGCGTGGGGAGACCACCTGCTCAAGCCGGACGAGCCCCTCATCTACCGCCGGCCGATGGCGGCCTTCTACGATGACAACGCGGCGAGCCTGATCCCGAGCCTCCTGGCCAACACCATGCTCGCGCACGTGCGGGCCGCGGCCTACGACTCCCAGGTCGTGCTGGCTGACGAAAACTGCCACCCTTTCTTCTTCGAGGGGGCGCCCTGGCTCGTCGCGCAGAACGGCTATCTGCCGGGCTGGCAGGTGCTGCAGCGCGAGCTGCTGGAGCACTGCCGCGACGAGTACCTCACGCAGATGCGCGGCACGACGGACACCGAGTTCCTCGCCGTGCTGCTGCTGTCCCTGCTCGAGGGCGAGAGCGACGAGCACGTCCAGCGGGCCGTCGAGCAGCTGGTCCGGCTCGTCGCCGACGCGATGTCGACGCTGCAGCTGCCGGGCCTGACCAAGCTCAAGATGGCCCTGGTCTCGCCGGGGCGCATCATCGGGATCAACTGGGGTCTCGGGCACCACGGCGAGGTGGACCCGGCGGGCGACTGGCGCGAGCTGCGCACGGCACCTGCGGGCACCGACGACTTCGACCTCGGCATGCTCTTGGAGCCGATGTACGTGCTGCTCGGCCGCAACTTCGAGCAGGCCGAGGGATCGTACGGCTTCGAGGAGTGCACGCAGGACGACGCCACCGCGGCGATCTTCGCCTCCGAGCCCCTCACCGAGGACGGCGAGGATTGGCTGCCGCTGGACTACGGCTCGATCATGTTCCTCACGAGGGAGGAGGGGCGCGTCACGCGCTCGGTGCGCGAGCTGAGCCTGCCGCCGGCGCCCTAGCCGCAGTCCCCGCAGCGGCCGAAGAGCTCGAGCGTGTGCGACACGTCGCTGAAGCCGTGCTCGGCGCTCACCTTGTCGGCCCAGCGCTCGACGGCCGGACCCTCGACCTCGACGGTCCGGGCGCAGTCGCGGCAGACGAGGTGGTGGTGGTGCCCGGTGCTGCACCGGCGGTAGACGATCTCGCCGTCGTCGGTGCGCAGGGAGTCCAGCGCCTCCTCGTCGACCATGGCCTGGAGGGTCCGGTAGACCGTCGCCAGACCGATCTTGTCGCCGCCGGCGACGAGGCTGGCATGGATCTCCTGGGCGGAGCGGAACTCGTCGGACCGGTCGACGTCGGCCTCGATCGCGGTGCGCTGCCGGGTGGGGCGGCGGGTGCGGGTGTCGGTCATCGGTGGCTCCCTTCGAGCTCGCTGTCGGTGTGGTCGGGGTCGTGCTCGTCCCAGTGGTCGCCGTGGCGGGCGTGCCGGTGGCCGTCGTGCAGGTAGTCGACGTGGTCTCCGTGGAGGACGACCTCGTGGCCGCACTCCTCCCAGTGCACGTGCTCGTGCGCCTCGGCGGTGTGGTGCCGGCGCCGGGCGAGCGCGCGAGCGGTCCCGCCGGCGGCGGCCGAGGTGACGAAGACGGCGATGGCGAGCAGCACGATCGTCGCGCCGGAGGGGGTGTCGGCGTAGAAGCTCGTGACGACGCCGCCGACGCTCGTGAGCATGCCGACGAGCACCGCCCACACCAGACCGCCGCGGAAGGATCGGCCGAGCTGCTGGCCGGTCGCATTGGGCAGGATCATCAGCGCGCTGATGAGCAGCAGGCCGATGACCCGCATCGAGATGACGACGGTGACACCGGTGAGCACGGCGAGCAGGATGTTGGTCGCGAGCACGGGCAGCCCGGAGGCGCGGGCGTACTCGTCGTCCTGGGCGACGGCGAAGAGCCGCTCGCGCAGCACGAGCACCGTGACGACGACGACGGCGGCGAGCACGGCGAACTGGACGAGGTCGCTCGGCGAGACGGTCGTCAGCGCGCCGAAGAGGTAGCCCTGCAGGTTGGACGCCGACCCTTCGGGTGCCTTGGCGATGATGACGACGCCGGCAGCCAGGCCGCCGTAGAACATCACCGCGAGCGCGAGGTCGCCCCCGGTGCGCCCGACGTGGCGCAGCACCTCGATGGCGACGGCGGCGACGACGACCACGACGAGGGCGGTGAGCACGGGGGAGGTACTCGTGAGCACCCCGATGCCGACGCCGGCGAGGGCGACGTGCCCCATGCCGTCACCGATGAGCGACATGCCGCGCTGGACGAGGAAGACCCCGACGAGCGGTGCCGATGCCCCGACGAGCAGGGCTGCGATGAGCGAGTTGCGCATGAACTCCAGGGCGAGCAGGTCGGTCACCGGGGTCCCCCCTTCGTCGTGATGATCGTCGTCGGCACGGTCGAAGGGGGTGCCGCCCCCTCGTCGGAGTGGTGCGTGTGCGCTTGCTCGCCGGCGGCGAGCTGCGCCGGCGCGCAGTCCTGCTGGATGCCGCCGCCGCGCACGACGACGGTGCGGGTGACGATGTCGGCGAGGGCGTCGAGCTCGTGGGTGACGATGACGAGGGTCGCGCCGCGCTCGACGAGGCGGCGCATCACGGCGACGAGCACGGCCTGGTGGCCGCGGTCGACGCCGGCGGTCGGCTCGTCCATGAGGAAGACGTCGGGCTGGCTCGCGATGGCGCGGGCGATGAGCACGCGGCGCTGCTGGCCACCGGAGAGCGTGGCGACGTCGTGGTCGGCGAGGTCGGCGAGGCCGACGACGGACAGGGCCCCGCGCACCGTCTCGCGGCTCGCCCCGTCGCGGATGCGCCACGGCGCCCACCACGGGGTGCGCACGGTGCGGCCCATGGTGACGATCTCGGCGGCCGTGGCCCGCACCGCCGAGGCGAGGGTGTGCCGCTGCGGCACGTAGCCGATGCCGGCGCGGGCGCCCGGGGTGCCGATGTCGTGCCCGAGCACCCGGGCCCGGCCACCGTGGAGGTCGGAGAGGCCGAGCAGCCCCTTGACGAGCGTCGACTTGCCGGCGCCGTTGGGGCCGAGCACGGCGACGACCTCACCGCGACGGACGGTGAGGTCGAGACCGCTGACGATGGTGCGGTCGTCGTAGCCGAAGGCGGCGCCCTCGAGCTCGATGACGGGTGCGGGGTCGGTCACGAGCACCCCTGGCCCTGCTGGACGGTCGCGAGGTTGCTGCGCATGACCGACAGGTAGTCGTCGCCGGCGGAGGCATCGGTCAGCCCCTCGAGCGGGTCGAGGACGGCGACCTCGGCGTCGGTGTCGCGGGCGATGGTGTCCGCGGTGTCCTGGGGCACGAGCGTCTCGGCGTACACAGTGGTGATCTTCTCGTCCTTGATGTGCTGGATGAGGTCGGCGAGCGCGGTCGGGCTGGGCTCGGCGCCGGGGGTCAGCCCGCTCACCGACTCCTGGTGGAAACCGTAGCGGTCGGCGAAGTAGGCGAAGGCCGAGTGCCCCGTCACCAGGTCGGTGCTCGTGCAGTCCTGGAGGCCCTCGGTCAGGTCCTCGTCGAGCTGCGTCAGCTGCTTCGAGAAGGCCTCGGCGTTGGCGCGGTAGTCCGCGGCGTGCTCCGGGTCGGCCTCGGCGAAGCGCTCGCCGATCGCGTCGACGACGTCGGCGTACCGCGTCGGGTCGAGCCAGAAGTGCGGGTCGGTGCCGCCATGATCATGTCCGGCGTGTCCCTCCTCGCCTTCCTCGTGGTCGTGCCCCTCGTGCTCGTCGCTCTCGATGTCGAGCCGGGCGAAGGGGGAGACGTCCATCGCGCTGTCGCCGGCCTCGGCGGCGGCGTCGTCGACCGACGGCTGGAAGTCCGCCAGGTAGACGAGGGCGTCGGCCTTGGTCGCCTCGAGGACCTGCTTGGGGGTCAGCTCGAGGTCGTGCGGCTCGGCGCCGGGCTTGGTGAGGTTGGTGACCTCGACGTGCTCGCCGCCGACCTGCTCGGCCGCGTGCTGGAGGGGGTAGAAGCTCGTCGCGACGGACAGGCGCCCGTCACTGCCGCTGCCCCCGTCATCGCCGGTAGCGCAGCCGGTGACGGCGAGGATCGCGGCGGAGACGAGGAGCGGGAGGCGGTGGCGCATCTTCATGAGAACGATTCTCAGTGAAGGTGAGAACCGTTGTCAAACCCGCTCAGCGGGGGAAGATCTTGATGACCGTCAGGCCGAGGACGAGCACGATGACGGCGACCCGCATGAGCACCTCGCTGCGGGTGAGGCGGGGCCAGCTCAGCGCGAGCATCCACACGAGGAAGAGCACGACGAGGCCGAGCGGGATCGCGCCCCAGGGGCCGAGGAAGGACCCGACGAGCACGAGGAGGAAGACCACGGCGATCGGGACCAGCGGGGGCAGCCGCGCGATGAGACGGGTCAGGGGCAGGCTCGCCCGCTCGACGGCGTTGGTCGCGACGGGCTCGGGGCGGGGCTGGGGACTGCTGGGCACCCCCACAGGGTAAGCGGGCCGATGCGGCCCCACGCCACCGCGGCGGATAACCTCTCCCACATGGCCAAGCAGACCTCCACCGTGGACACCGTCGTCAACCTGTGCAAGCGCAGGGGCTTCGTCTTCCCCTGCGGCGAGATCTACGGCGGGACGCGCTCCGCGTGGGACTACGGACCCCTCGGCGTCGAGCTGAAGGAAAACATCAAGCGCCAGTGGTGGAAGTCGATGGTCACCGGCCGCGACGACGTCGTCGGTCTCGACTCCTCGATCATCCTGCCGCGTGAGACCTGGGTCGCCTCGGGTCACGTCGGCACCTTCAGCGACCCGCTGACCGAGTGCCTCAACTGCCACAAGCGCCACCGCCAGGACCACCTCCAGGAGGCCGTGGCAGACAAGGCGGCGAAGAAGGGGGAGGAGGTCGACCCCGACAGCATCCCCATGAGCGAGATCGTCTGCCCCGACTGCGGCACCCGCGGTCAGTGGACCGAGGCCCGCGAGTTCAACATGATGCTCAAGACCTACCTCGGCGTCATCGAGGACGAGTCCGGGCTGCACTACCTGCGCCCGGAGACCGCGCAGGGCATCTTCATCAACTTCAACAACGTCCTGCAGACCTCGCGCAAGAAGCCGCCCTTCGGCATCGCGCAGACGGGCAAGTCCTTCCGCAACGAGATCACGCCGGGCAACTTCATCTTCCGCACCCGTGAGTTCGAGCAGATGGAGATGGAGTTCTTCGTCAAGCCGGGCGAGGACGAGGACTGGCACCAGTACTGGATCGACGAGCGCACCCGCTGGTACACCGACCTCGGCATCAACCCCGACAACCTGCGCCACTACGAGCACGCGCAAGAAAAGCTCAGCCACTACTCCAAGCGCACCGTCGACATCGAGTACCGCTTCAACTTCGCCGGCAGCGAGTGGGGTGAGCTCGAGGGCATCGCCAACCGCACCGACTTCGACCTGACGAGCCACAGCAAGCACTCGGGCACCGACCTCGTCTTCTACGACCAGGCCAACAACGAGCGCTACACCCCCTACGTCATCGAGCCGGCGGCCGGCCTCTCCCGCTCGATCATGACCTTCCTCGTCGACGCCTACGCCGAGGACGAGGCCCCCAACGCCAAGGGTGGGGTGGACAAGCGCACCGTCCTGCGGCTCGACCACCGGCTGGCGCCGGTCAAGGCGGCCGTGCTGCCCCTGTCGCGCAATGCCGACCTCTCGCCCAAGGCCCGCGACCTCGCCGCCCAGCTGCGCAAGAACTGGAATGTCGACTTCGACGACGCGCAGGCGATCGGCAAGCGCTACCGCCGTCAGGACGAGATCGGCACCCCGTACTGCATCACCGTCGACTTCGACACCCTCGAGGACAACGCGGTGACGATCCGCGAGCGGGACTCGATGGCCCAGGAGCGGGTCTCGATCGACCAGGTCGAGGCCTGGCTCGCGCCCAAGCTGCTCGGGTCCTGATCCCGTGAGCGGGTCGGCCCGGCCGATCCGGCTGCTCCTCGTCCACGGCAGCCGCCTCAACGCGGCGGCCTGGCTCCCGCTCGAGGAGGCCCTGCTCGGGCGGATCGTCTGCGACCACGTCGACCTGCCCGGTCACGGCACCCGCAGCGACGTCCCCTTCACGATGGAGGCGGCACTCGAGGTCGTCGGCGCCGGAGTCGCCGACCTCGACCCGTCGCAGCACCGTGTCGTCGTCGCCGGCCACAGCCTCGGCGGGTACGTCGCGATGGAGTGGGCCGCGCGGCACCACATGGTCATCGCCGGTCTCGTGCTCATGGGCTCGACGGCCCAGCCGAGCTCACGCCTGGCCGGGATCTACCGCGCCTTCGGCAGCGCGCTGCGCGCCGGGCTCGAGGACGAGCGTCGTGCCGACCGGCTGGGGGAGACCGATGCCGCCTCCCTGCGCCGCATCATCGGCGCGCGCACGGCGACCGGCGTGATCGATCGGGGCCCCGGGCTCAAGGCGATCCCCGATGCCTGGGACGCGGTCATCGACGGCGTCGACCTGCGGTCCCTGACGCACGTCGACGTGCCGATCCTCGCGATCAACGGTGAGTTCGACCAGTTCCGGGTCGGCGAAGGGAGGGCCCGTCGCCTCCGGCAGGACCTCGAGATCGTCCACGTGCCCGGCGCCACCCACTTCGCGCCGATGACCCACCCGCTGCCCGTGGCCCGGGCGATCGCGGAGTTCGTCTCCGGCCTGCCGGCCTGAGTCGCCACCCCAAAGGACCGCATTTCCCTAGGGAAATGCGGCCCTTTCGGTCGCCACTGCGCATTTCCCTAGGGAAATGCGGAGGGCGGGATCAGGCGCCCGTCGCCACCGGGCGGCTCGGGTCGGTGATCCACTCGCTCCAGCTGCCGACGTAGACGTCGGCGTCGACGCCCGCCTCGTGCAGGGCCAGGGCGGTGTGGGCGGCGGTGATGCCGGAGCCGCAGTACGTGCCGACGACGGTCACCTCGTCGATGCCCTCGCGGGCAAACCGCTCGCGCAGCTCGCGGGCCGGCCGCAGCCGCCCGTCGGGCTGGACGAGGTCGCTCATCGGGACGTTGACCGCGCCGGGGATGTGGCCGGCGACCGGGTCGATCGGCTCGGCCTCGCCGCGGTACCGCTCCGGCGAGCGCGCGTCGACGAGCACGCCGAGCTTGGCCGTGGCGACGGCGTCCTCGGCGTCGAGCTCGACGAGGTGGTCGGCCTCGAGGTGGATCTCGCCCTCCTCGGGAGCCGCCGGCTGGGTGACGACCGGGCCACCTGCTGCCCGCCACGCCGCGAGACCACCGTCGAGGACGCGCACGTCCTCGACGCCGGCCCAGCGCAGCACCCACCAGGCGCGAGCGGCGCCCAGGGAGGTGCCTTGGTCGTAGACGACGACGCGGGAGTCGTCGCCGAGGCCGGCCGTGCGCAGTCCGGCCTGCAGCGTCGCCACGTCGGGCAGGGGGTGTCGTCCCCCTTCGCCGGCGGGGCCGGCCAGGACCGTGTCGACGTCGACGAAGGGAGCGCCCGGCAGGTGGCCCTCGGTGTACAGACGGGGACCGTCGCCGGTCAGGGTGTACTGGACGTCGAGGACGACGAGGTCCTCGTCGTCGATCTCGTGCAGCAGGTCGGCGGCGTTGATCAGGGCGGTCATGCGGGCTCCTCGGGGTCATGGGGCAGGGTCTGGATCGGGACCTCGTAGTCACCGAAGTCGTCGTAGGCGCGCGGGTCCTCGCGCGGCTCGATGTGGATCGTCACCGTGAGGTCGTCGAACTCCTCCGCGAGTGCGTGCTCGATCTCCTCGACGGTGTCGTGGGCGCGGCGCACGGACCAGGCGCCGGGGACGAGGACGTGCATGTCGGCGAAGGAGAGGTGACCGGCTCCCCGGGTGCGCAGGCCGTGGATGTCGACCTCGTCGGTGCGGTGCCGGGCGAGTGCATCGGCGATGCGGGCGTTGACCTGCGGGTCGAGCGCCTCGTCCATGAGGCCGCGGCCGGACTCGGAGACGAGCCTCCACCCGGTCCAGATGATGTTGGCCCCGACGAGCAGCGCGACGACGGGGTCGAGCCAGTCGAGGCCGGTGAGCACGACGAGGAGCACGCCGACGACGACGCCCACGGAGGTCCACACGTCGGTGAGCAGGTGCTGGCCGTCGGCCCGCAGGGTGATCGAGCGGTGACGGCGGCCGGCACGTAGCAGGACCCACGCCACCGCGCCGTTGACGACGGAGGCGACGACCGAGATCGCCAGACCCACGCCAGCCCGCTCCACGGGTTGCGGGTCGAGCAGGCGCCCGATCGACTGCCAGATGATGAAGGAGGCGGCGACGAAGATCATCGCGCCCTCGATCGCCGCGGAGAAGTACTCCGCCTTGCTGTGACCGAAGTGGTGGTTGTCGTCCGCCGCCCGGGCGGCGACGCGCAGGGCGACGAGCGCCGCGACCGCCGCGACGAGGTTGACGATCGACTCGGCGGCGTCGGCGAGCAGGCCGACCGAGCCGGTGACCCACCAGGCGCCGGTCTTCATCGTGATCGTCGCGAGGGCAGCGGCGATCGACAGCCAGGCGTACCTCTCCAGGTGGGTGCGCGGGGTGGGGCTCACGTCAGGGTCCCGACGAGCACGACGAGGAGGACTGCGGGTGCGAGCACCAGGGCCAGGACGATCCACCCCATCGGTCGGCCGAGGTTGAGCGTCGTGCCGAGGCCGACGGCCTTGCTGACGAAGACGTCGGGGTCCTCGGCGTTCACGTACACGAGACCGCCGAGTCGCCAGTGGTCCCGGTCGGGGGAGTCGGCGAGCTCCGTGCGCGCGACCCGCAGGCTGACGACGACGAGCCACACCGTGGTGGCCAGGACGAGGACGAGGAAGGCCCAGAAGCCCCACGCCGCGGGCGTGCCATCGGCAGCGAGGTACTGCTGGATCGACATCAGGGCGATGCCACCACCGATCGCGCACCCGAGGGCGGCCAGCGGGGTGCGCAGGCGGGCCGCCCGGTCGGGGAGGGCGAGCGTCATGGCGGTGACGACCAGTCCGCTCAGCTGCCCCACGACGACGGGGCCGAGCACCGCACCCCGCGACCTGGGGGAGAACCGGTCCGCCCGGCCACCGAGCCCGAAGTGGGTCGGGTACGGGTCCGGCAGGTCCGCGAACCGGGCAACCGCGACGACGACGGCGACCACTCCGAGGGCCAGGCACAGCAGCGCCCAGCCGATGACGGGGCGGTACCCGGGGGTGATCGGAGCCATGACCACGATTGTCCCTGCCGGCCCCGCCGGTGCGACACTGGGAGGTGCGATGACGACCTCCGCCCTTGCCCAGACCACCCCGGCGACCCCGGGGGAGCGCGTGCTGCCTCCCCTTCGCATCGGCCGGCACGTCATCGACTCGCCGGTCGTCCTCGCGCCGATGGCCGGCATCACCAACCGCGCCTTCCGCCGGCTGTGCCGCGAAGCCGGTGACGCGGGACTCGCCGCGAGCGGCCTCACCGGCGCGAGCAGCCTCTACGTCAACGAGATGGTCACCTCGCGCGCGCTCGTCGAGCGCACCCCCGAGTCGATGCGTCTCATCGAGCACGACGGGGACGAGCGCCCGCGGAGCGTGCAGCTCTACAGCGTCGACCCGGCGACGACCGCCGCCGCCGTGCGGATGCTCGTCACCGAGGACCGCGCGGACCACATCGACCTCAACTTCGGCTGCCCGGTGCCCAAGGTGACCCGCAAGGGCGGCGGCGCCGCCCTGCCGTGGAAGCGCGACCTCTTCCGGGCCATCGTCTCCGCCGCGGTCACCGAGGGGGCGAAGGGGGAGGTCCCCGTCACCGTCAAGATGCGCAAGGGCATCGACGACGAGCACCTCACCTACCTCGAGGCCGCGACGGCCGCCGTGGAGGAGGGCGTCGCCGCCGTCGCGCTGCACGGCCGTACCGCCTCGCAGGCCTACTCCGGGCAGGCCGACTGGTCGGCGATCAAGCTGCTCAAGGAGACGGTCACGTCGGTGCCCGTCCTCGGCAACGGCGACATCTGGTCGGCCGAGGACGCCCTGCGCATGGTCGAGGAGACCGGCTGCGACGGCGTCGTCGTCGGTCGCGGCTGCCTCGGCCGTCCCTGGCTCTTCGCCGACCTGTCCGCGGCCTTCGCCGGTGCGCAGGTGCGGGTGCGCCCGACCCTGGGCGAGGTGACCGCCACCCTGCGACGCCACGCGGAGCTGCTCACCGACTTCTACGGGGGCGACGAGCTGCGCGCCTGCCGCGACATCCGCAAGCACATCGCGTGGTACCTCAAGGGCTTCCCGGCCGGCTCGACCGTGCGCAACCAGCTTGCGCTCGTCGACTCGCTCGCCGCCCTCGACCGGCTCATCGAGACGATGGACGCGTCCAGCCCGTGGCCCGGTGACGCCGCGGAGGGTCAGCGTGGTCGCGCCGGGTCCTCCCGGGTCGTCGCGCTCCCGGAGAACTGGCTGGCCTCGCAGGACCTCGACGAGGCCCAGCGCGCCCAGGTCGCTGCCGCCGAGCAGTCGGTCGCCGACGGCGGCTGAGCCCCAGGTGCGCATAGGCTCACAGTCGTGAGCAACCTCAGCGATCGCGAGCGTTGGGTCTCCGAGGACCCGGTGCACAAGCGCGCCGACCGGGACGACTTCGCCCGGGACCGCGGCCGCCTCATCCACTCTGCTGCGCTGCGGCGCCTGTCGGCGAAGACCCAGGTCCTGGGGCCGGGCAGCGACGACTTCGTGCGCAACCGACTCACACACAGCCTCGAGGTGGCCCAGATCGGCCGGGAGTTCGGTGGCGCACTGGGGTGCCGCGCCGACGTCGTCGAGGTGGCCTGCCTCGCGCACGACCTGGGGCATCCTCCCTTCGGCCACAACGGCGAGACGGCCCTCGACGAGGTCGCGGCCGACATCGGCGGCTTCGAGGGCAATGCGCAGACCCTGCGCATCCTCACCCGCCTCGAGCCCAAGCGGGTCCACCCAGACGGCCGCCCGGCCGGGCTCAACCTCACCCGTGCCAGCCTCGACGCGGCGACCAAGTACCCGTGGCGCCGCGGTCGTGGCCCCGTGCCCACCCCCAAGTTCGGGGTGTACGAGGACGATCTGCCGGTCTTCGACTGGATGCGTGCTGGGAGCCCCGGCGGCTTCGTGCGCTGCCTCGAGGCCGATGTCATGGACTGGTCCGACGACGTCGCCTACTCGGTGCACGACGTGGAGGACGCAGTCGCCTCGAGGCGGCTCGACCTGCGGCGGCTGCGCGACGCGGCCGACACCGACGACGTCCTCGACACCGCGGTGCGGCACTTCGCCGCCGACCTCGGCCGTGACGCCGTCGGTGAGGGTCTCGAGCGGATCCTCGCGACCGGCGCGGTCCCCGAGCGGCACGACGGGTCGCGGGTCGACCTCGCAGCGCTCAAGGACATGACCTCGCGGCTCATCGGTCGTTTCGTCCACGCCGCCGAGCAGGCGACGCGGGCCGTCCACGGCCCGGGGGACCTCGGGCGCTACGACGCCCGACTCGTCGTGCCGGACGACTCGCGGGCCGAGGTGGCGGTGCTCAAGGCGGTGGCCGCCCACTTCGTCATGTTCTCCGGCGAGCGCGACGGCGAGTACGCCCACCAGCGGGCCGTCGTCGCTGACCTGGTCTCGTGGTTCGCGGCCGACCCCGAGGGCCGGCTCGACGCCGACCTCAGCGCGGACCTGGCCCTCGCCGCGGACGACACGGCTCGGCTGCGGGTCGTCGTCGACCAGGTCGCCGGCCTGACCGACGTGCGCGCGCTCGCCCTGCACGCGGCCCACTGCTGACGAGCGGCCGCCCTCGGCCTGGGGCGGCTGCTGTCGGACGGGCCACCTAGACTCGACGGCACCCGGGTCGAGCGTGTGAGGTGAGCAGTGGCGGGACGGATCCGCGCGGAGGACGTGCAGGCGGTCAAGGAGCGCTCCTCGATCACCGATGTCGTCCGTGAGCACGTCTCGCTGCGCCCCGCCGGCATCGGGTCGATGAAGGGCCTGTGCCCCTTCCACGACGAAAAGACGCCGAGCTTCACCGTGCGCGAGACCGTCGGTGCCTACCACTGCTTCGGCTGTGGCGAGGGCGGCGACGTCATCTCCTTCGTGCAAAAGCTCGACCACCTGACCTTCGCCGAGGCCGTCGAGCGGCTCGCCGGCAAGCTCGGCATGGAGCTGCGCTACGACGAAGGGGGCGGCCCCCGTGACGGCGTCGGGCTCGGCAAGCGGTCGCGGCTGCTCGAGGCCCACCGCGTGGCCGCGGAGTACTACCACTCCCGTCTCCTCGAGACGCCCGAGGCGCGCATCGGGCGCGACTTCCTGCGCGAGCGGGGCTTCGCCTCGCCGGAGGCCAAGCTCTTCGGCATCGGCTACGCACCGCGCGGTGGCGAGGAGCTCGCCCGGCACCTGCGGGCCAAGGGGTTCACCGACGAGGAGCTGACCGTCGGCGGTCTGTGCGGTCGTGGCTCGCGCGGGCTCTACGACCGCTTCCGCGGACGGCTCATCTGGCCGATACGCGACATCACCGGCGACACGATCGGCTTCGGCGCGCGCCGGCTGTGGGACAACGACCGCATCGCGGCGAAGTACCTCAACACGACCGAGACGCCGATCTACAAGAAGTCCACCGTCCTCTACGGGCTCGACCTGGCCAAAAAGGCGATCCGTGACGAGCGCCAGGTCGTCGTCGTCGAGGGCTACACCGACGTCATGGCGGCGCACCTGTCGGGGGTCGAGGGGGCGGTCGCGACGTGCGGCACGGCCTTCGGCGAGGACCACATCAAGGTCATCCGGCGGATCGTCCGTGACGAGGCCGACCTCGCCCCGGCCAAGGTGGTCTTCACCTTCGACGGTGATGCCGCGGGGCAGAAGGCGGCGATGAAGGCCTACGCCCAGGACGACAAGTGGGCCAGCCAGAGCTTCGTGGCCGTGGCCCGGGAGGGCATGGACCCCTGCGATCTGCGGCTGCGCGAGGGGGGACCTCGCGGTGCGTGAGCTGGTCGCCGACGCCGTCCCGATGTTCGAGTTCGCGGTCCGCACGACCTTGGCGCGCTTCGACCTCGACACCGCCGAGGGGCGGGTGCGGGGCATGGGTGCCGTCGCCCCGATCATCAACAGCATCCGTGACTCCTCCCTGCGGCCGGAGTACGTCCGGACCGTCGCCGGCTGGGTCGGCGTCGAGGTCGAGCAGATGCGCGACGCGGTGAGCCGCGCCGGTCGCATCCAGGCGCGTGAGGAGGCGAAGGGGGAGGCCCGCCACGGCGAGGTCGAGTCACCCGAGCCGACGGCCGGGGAGGCCGCCTCCGGGGTACCGAGCCCGGACCTGCGCGACCCGATCGTCCTGGCCGAGCGCCAGCTGCTCCAGTCGATGCTCCAGCACCCCTCGCTCTTCACCCCGGCGGACCTCGACGCCGTCGAGCCCGAGGGTTTCGTCGCGCCGGCGCACCGCGCGGTCTTCGACGCGGTGCGCGAGGTGGGGCCGCTGCGCGAGTCCGAGAGCCTGTCGGCGTGGCACGCGCGGATCGACGAGGCGACGCCCTTGGCCGTCTCCTCGCTCGTCGCCGAGCTGTCGGTCGCGCCGCTGCCGGTGGTCCACGACCCGTCGACCGAGGATGCCGCCGCCGCACTACACCCGCTCGCTCCTCGTGCGCGTGCGGGAGGTCGCCGTCGGCCGGCGCATCTCCGACGGCATGGCGCAGATGCGCCGCCTGGCCGCCGACCCGACGGCCGACCAGGCGTTGCTGCGCGAGCTGTCGCTGAGCCTGCAGTCCCTCGAGCGCGAGCGGGCCGCCCTGCGCGAAGGAGTCCAGTGATGGCCCTGTGGAGCCGCCTACCGCGAGCCCGGGCCGTGCCCGTGCCCGAGGGGCTGACGACGCTCGCGGGGGAGAGGGTCCTCGCGACGGCCGCGACTGCCGACGAGGAGGTCGTGGTCATCACGACCCAGCGGTTGGTCGTCCCCGGCGGAGACCTCGACGAAGGGCGTCCCTGGCACCTCGTCGACCGCGGCCGCTGGGACCCCGACACCGACGTCCTGTCCGTCACCTGGGTCGACGGATCGCCTGCCGGGCGGTGGCGGCTCACCCGGCCCGGGGGAGTGCCGGACCTCTTCCGAGAGCGCGTGCAGGCGAGCATCGTCCTCGTCGAGGAGGTCGCTCTCGACCGCACCCGCCGCGCGCGGGTCGTGCTGCGTCGTGACCTCGCCTCCGACGTGGTGCTGGCCCAGACGATCGTCGGACGCGGGTGCGACCCCGACGACCCGGAGCTCGTCGCGGCGACGGAGGCGGTCGCCGACCGGCTCGCGGAGCAGGTGGGCCGGCAGGCCTGACCGGTGCGCCCGGCCGTCCGAGGGCTGACCGGGTCTCGATCGCCGGGGGTGCCCTTCCTATGGTGGGGACATGACGCGTGATGCCCTGCCCGTCCTCGACCTGGCCGACCTCGACGCAGGTCCCGAGGCGCAGGAGCGATTCCGGGAGCAGCTGCGGGTCGCGACGCACGAGGTCGGCTTCTTCCACCTGCGCCACGGCATCGACCGCGCGGTCGTCGACGAGCTCTTCGACACCGGTCGGGCCTTCTTCGCCCTCCCGGAGGAGGACAAGCGGGCGATCGAGATGACCCACAGCCCCCACTTCCGTGGATGGACGCGGCTGGGCGGCGAGCTCACCCAGGGGCAGGTCGACTACCGCGAGCAGATCGACATCGGCCCCGAGATGCCCGAGCGGACCGTCGTCGACCCGCCCTACCTGCGGCTCGACGGGCCCAACCAGTGGCCCGCCGCGCTGCCGCAGCTGCGCACCGTCATCGAGGCGTGGACCGAGCGGCTCGGCATCATCGGCCGCCGGCTGATGTCGCAGTGGGCGCTTGCGCTCGGCGCGCCCGCCGACCACTTCGACGCGACCTTCGACGACGCGTCGACGCTGCTGAAGATCGTGCGCTATCCCGGCACCGTCGAGACCTCCCAGGGCGTCGGCGACCACAAGGACCCCGGCTTCCTCACCCTGCTCCTCATCGAGCCCGGCCAGGGCGGCCTGCAGGTGCAGACCGACGACGGGTGGATCGACGTGCCGCCCACCGACGACTGCTTCGTCGTCAACATCGGCGAGCTCATGGAGGCGGTGACCGACGGCTACCTGCAGGCGACCTCCCACCGGGTCACCGCGCCCGCGCTCGGGACCGAGCGGCTGTCGATCCCCTTCTTCTTCAACCCCGGTCTCGCGGCCGAGGTGCCGGTCGTCCCCCTTCGTCCCGAGTACGCGGAGCGCGCTCGCGGGGTCACCCAGGACGCCTCCAACGTCATCTCCGCGCGCTACGGGGACAACCTGCTCAAGGCGCGGCTGCGGGCCCACCCCGACGTCGCGGCCCGGCACCACGCCGACCTGCTGGCGGGCGAGGGCTGATCGACCCCCTCGTTTTCGTATCCGCGCCACCTTCTTGCTATGGTGGCGCAGCGCTTCGGCGCGATCCCCTATAGCTCAATTGGCAGAGCATTCGACTGTTAATCGGAGGGTTCTTGGTTCGAGTCCAAGTGGGGGAGCCCCAGACGAAGGCCCGCGGTCCGATCGGACCGCGGGCCTTCGGCGTGCCGGGGCGGGCTCAGCTCGACGTCGGGGTCGACCCGTCGCTCGAGGTGGTCGACGGACGAGGCTCCGGGCAGGCCTGCAGCTTCGGCGGGGTGAGGGTCCGGCGGGGGAGCGTAGAGCTCGTGCCGAGGTTGCTGCGGACCGCGCGCTTCCACGCCCCGGTCTCGACCATGTCGGCCAACGCATCGTTGACGTCCTCGCACAGGTCCGTGTCGTCGCGGCGCATCGCCACACCCCAGCGCTCCGTGGTGAAGGTCGTGCTGCTCGTGCGGAGCACGTCGGGCGCGGACGACTCCCGGGCGTAGCCGGAGAGCACGGCGGCGTCCGCCGTCACGGCGTTGACCTTGCTCTCCTTGAGCAGGTCCACGCAGTCCGACAGACGAGGCTGAACCGTCAGGTGCAGGCCGGGGTGGTTGTCGACGAGCTCCTCGGTCGAGGTCGAGCCCTGCACGCTGCACACGGTGAAACCGGGGAGCTGCTCGGGCGTGCGGATCCGACTGCGGGAGCGCACGAGCAGCCCCTGACCGGTGGACAGGTAGGGCCCGGCAAAGGTCACGTCGTCGGACCGGTCCGGGGTGATCGAGTAGGCCGCGAGCACGAGGTCGGCCTGCCCGGTCGCGAGCAGGGTCTCGCGCTGTTCGGTGACCGCCTCGACGAAGCTGATCCGGGTCACGCCGATGTAGCGCGCGACGTAGCGGGCCACGTCGACGTCGAGCCCGCTGTAGGTGTCGCCCTCGCGCAGCCCGACCCCCGGCTGGTCGAAGGTGATGGCCACCCGCAGCGAGCTCGGCGCGTCGGTCTGGTGGAGCGCGGACGTCTGGCTCGTCGTGGGGGCCGGGGTGGAGGTCGACCCCGGGCTCGCGCTGGTGGTGCCGGTCGGCTCGACGTCGACGGGGCGGACGCAGCCCGTCACCAGGGCAGCGGTGATCGCGGCCGAGGCCAGCACGGCGGTGCGGCGCACATCTACCCCCTTCGTCGGACGGCTCCATCCTCGCAGGCCCGCGCACTGGATCGGGTGGGAGCCCGCCGCAGGGACATCATCGGGGAAGTGGCACCTCCACGAACTGGGGACGGTACCGCAGCGGGTCGGCGGCGACCCGCTCGCTGTTGGTGTCGTTGGTGCTGTACGAGGCGACGACGCTGCCCTCCTTCGGGAAGAGGGTCGGGTGGGCCAGAGGCATGTAGCGCACCTGGCCGGTCCCGCCCTTCGGGATCCTCTTGACCGCGGTGCCCGAGGACCAGAGGCCGGTCGGGGAGTCAGCGCTCCACACGGTGATGTCGCTGCCGAGCAGGTCGTTGCGCTTGCTGAGCGCGTACCACCGGTCGCCCTGGGTGAAGACGCTCAACGTCTGCGAGACCCCGTCCTTGGCGGGGATCATCTCGGTGGCGTCGTCCTCCTCGCGGGACCATTCCGAGCCGTCCCAGTAGCGCCAGCGGTCCTGGTCCAGGAAGTCGTCAGGTCGTACCCTCGCCACGCGAAGGGAGTAGCCCCACGCCTTGTCGGTGCCGGGGTTCGCGGTGCCGAAGACGTACAGCCACCGGTCGTCGCCACGCCCGGTGAGCGTGGTCGCCGCACCCCACGTCGGGTGGTCTCGGTCGTCTCTGTCCGGGCCGATGTCACGGCGCTCGAGGAGCTGTGGGGTCCCACCGATGGGCACGACGAAGACGGCGACGGACAGCCCGAGGTTCTCGAAGCCGAAGGCGTCCGAGCCGGTGGTGCGCACGCGTTGGGTCGTCACGTAGAGCAGGTCGTAGCCGGCGCGCTCGTCGACGACCGTCGACATGGGCCAGTACCCGACCGGGTTCTCGCCCGCGCCTGTCCGGTCAGGGATGAGGGCCCCGCCGCTCTCCGGAACGACGGCCCGGATGCACTTCTCGTCCGTGACGAGCATCGAGTTGCGGACGTAACCGGACCCCGTCACCCCGTCCTGCAGGGTGTCGCCGAAGAGCCAGGCACGCCGGCCGTCCTGAAGCAGGGCGTCGGCGCCGACGTCACCCCCGCGGAAGTCATCGGTGCCGCGCATCGCGGCGATCCGGTTGAGATCGGCGACCGACGTCACGCTGTCTGACCTCACACAGTCCGCGCTGGCGGCGAGCGAGGCGAGCCGCGGTGCAGCGGAGACCTCGGCGCGTGGCACGACGAAGGAGAGCACGAGCATCGCCGCCGTGAGCGGAGCGACGACCCCGAGTACCCGGATGCGCCAGCCATTCATCCCACCGATGTGGCGCATCCCGTCGTCGTCGACCGGGGAGGGCACCTCCTGGCGCCGGCGCACGACCCGGGCGAGGAGGATGACGAGCGGTGCGGTGACGAGCCACACGAGGACCACGGCGGACGGCTCCGGCGCGAGCCGCCCGTGGAGGCTCAGCTCGGTCGCGGTCTCGAGCCCGGCTCCGGGCAGCCCGAGGGTCGCGATGCTGGACCAGGGTTCGCCGACGAGGTAGCGGTCCACGCGGGTGAGCACGGGTGCGCCCGTGGCGAAGAAGGCGACGACGGCCAGCCCGAGGCCAGCCCACCCGAAGAGCGCCTCGAGCGCGAGCGCGGTCGCCGCGCTCGCCCCGGCCACCGTGGCCGGTACGAGCACCACGGCCCACGTGTCGCCGCGCAGCGCGAGCACCCCGATGACGGCGCCGCCGAGGGCCGACAGGACGCCGACGACCAGGAGGCGTCGTAGCCCCTGCCGCAGGCCGCTGGCCACCGGCCCCGCACGCAGGCTCGTGCCCACGGCGACGAGGAAGCCGAGGAGCAGGGCGAGAGCGACGGCGAGGCGGGCCGCCTCTCGTCGCTCGTCCGCGTCGGCCGACCCGACGGTCTCGACGGAGACCTCCCGGTTGATGCGCTGCTCGCTTCGCTCGACGCGGTCACGGATGGCGTCGTCGAGGACGTCGTCGTTGGCCGAGGCCAGGAGCAGTCGGTCCGTCGACCCGTCGAGATCGACCACGAGGGCCGCCCGTGAGGACCCGTCGGCCAAGGCTGCCCGTGCCGCGTCCTCGTCGGCCACGGCACGCAGGTCGACGGGTCGGCCCGGCAGCGCGTCGTAGTGCCGGGCCACGCTCTCCGCCACGACAGGATCAGCGGCGACGACCGCGGGCACGGCGTGCGGCTCCAGATCGTCGGAGCCGGTGATGATGTAGGCGGCCCACGCGATCTCGCCGATCACGACGACGGCCAGGAGCACGGCGACAGCTGGAGGCAGCACCTGCCGCCAGCCCGGACGGACGGGATCGGTGGAACTCATCGCTTCTCCTGAGAAGTCCTGCGCCGCGGGTGATGGGGAGCCGGACGACGTCGGTCGTATGGATCGCCCCGGGCAGCGTAGTGCGCAGCGCCGACTTCTGGTCCGTCGTGCACCACTGTGCTGGAATCCACTCGGTGGGGCGACTGGGGCTTGAACCCAGGACCGACGGATTATGAGATGTGCCGGACCCCCTAGGGCGTGTTGATCAAGAAGGTGCGGGGTGGCCAGCCGCCGTGAGTTGCGCGGGAGAATGGGCGTGTGAAGATCCAGGTGCTGCATATCGAGGATTGCCCGAATTGGCAGGAGGCGGGCGATCGAGTACGGCTGGTGCTCGACTCGATCGGACGGGGCGATGTTCCGGTGGAGTTCGTGTTGATCCGCACCGAGGCTGAGGCGGTGAGCTCTGGTTTCGCGGGCTCGCCCATTCTCCCGCGCAACTCACGGCGGCTG